>JABWBB010000007.1 GCA_013360675.1 Phycisphaerales bacterium
GATGGGGGGCCAGCAGTTCGCGGCGGACGCGCTGCTCATGGACACGCGCGGCCTGGACCGCGTGATTGGGCTGGATGCGGAGCGGGGGCTGCTCACGATCGGGGCGGGAGCGCAGTGGCCGGCGATCATCGCCGCGACGCGGGCGGGCGATGACGCGGGCGTGCCGGCGTGGGCGATCCGTCAGAAGCAGACGGGCGCCGACGAGATCACGCTGGGGGGCTCGATCGCCTGCAACGCGCACGGGCGGGGCCTCACCATGGCGCCGATCGCCGACGACATCGAACGTCTGAGCGTGGTGACGGCGACGGGCGAACGCGTGGAATGCTCGCGCGAGCAGAACGCGGAACTCTTCTCGCTGGTGATCGGCGGGTATGGGCTGTTCGGCGTTGTCGTCGATGCGACGCTGCGGCTGTGCCCCCGGCGCAAGATGCGGCGGCTGGTGGACATCATCGACGTGGATGACGCCCTGAACGCGGTCTATCGGCGCGTGGCCGAGGGGTGCGTCTATGGCGATTTTCAGTATGCCATCGATCCATCGGACGATTCGTTTCTGCGGCGGGGGGTGTTCGCCTGCTACAAGCCGGTGGAAGAGGGCGAGGTGAGCGACGACGGGGCGGACCTGCCGCGCGAGCAATGGCTGACGTTGCTTGACCTGGCGCACCGCGACAAGCACAAAGCGTTTTCGCTCTATGCCCGGCACTACCTCGAAACGCATGGGCGGGTCTACTGGGCCGACACCATGCAACTCTCGACGTATATCCCGACCTATGCGGAGTATCTGGCTCAGGCGGGGCGCGGCGGGCCCGAGTCGCTCATGATCGGCGAGCACTATGTGCCGCCGGATCGGCTGGCGGATTTTCTGCGGGCGGCGCGGGGCGTGCTGCGCACGCACGAGGTGGAGGACATCTACGGGACGATCCGGGCGATCCGCCCGGATACGACATCGTTTTTGGCGTGGGCTTCGAGCGCCTTTGCGTGCGTGATCTTCAACCTCAGAACAGCGCACTCGCCCGAGGGGCTGGCGCGGAGCGCGGCGGCCTTCCGCGGCTTGATCGACGCCGCGGCGGATCTTGGCGGTTCGTACTTTCTGACGTATCACACGTGGGCCAGCATGGAACAGGTGCTGCGCTGCTACCCGCGGTTTGGCGAGTTTCTGGCGAAGAAGCGCGAGTATGACCCGGGCGAGGTCTTTCAGAGCGAGTGGTACCGGCACTATCGGGGTTTGCGGTGAGTGGGATTGTGCCGTCGCCAAGCAACGTTGAAGACACGGGGTGCCTGATGACGCGAGGGCAAGGCGCGGGCATGGTCGTGAGCCCGGCGGGCATTATCCCGGTGGCGGCGACTGGGCGAGTTCTCGCGCGAGCGTCTGGGCGCGGTAGGCGAAGATGCGATTGACATCGCGCGAGACCATGAGCGGGTGCGAGATCCAGTGCAGCGGCGCGCGGTATTCCACTTCGTCGATGATCCTGGTGCCCTCGTCGCAGGGCTCGAAGCGGTGCTCGTGATGCCACCAGCGGTAGGGCCCGCTCACCTGCTCGTCGATGAAGCGGTGAGGAGGGTCCCACGCGGTGATCCGCGAACGCCAGCGCATCGGCACCCCCCGGATCTTGATGCGGTAGTCGATGAATGCGCCCGCGTGCATGCGGATGGGCAACGACGTGAGGATTCTGAAGGCAACCCAGGGCGGGGTGATCCGGTCGAGATTGGCCGCGTCGGAGAAGAATGCGAACGTCTCGTCGAGTGGGCGTGGGATGATGGTTTCTGCGCGGAAGAACCGCAGCCCCCGCGCCGGGCGTGAAGGGGGAGGTCCATCGCCGAGGGATTCCGCGGTGCGGCATAAGCCGCGGAGCATCCCGCCGAAGACGATGGCGTGCAGGGGCAGGACCGACCACCAGTACACAAGCCCGAGCAGGCCCTTGGGCCTGAAGGTGGCGTGCTGGACCACCAGCGTGCGGCCGTCGGCGCGGGGCTCGAGCGACCACTCGAGCATGGCCTTGCCCGGGAGACGCATCTCGGCGGTGAGTTCGAGGCGTCGCCCTGGTTCAAACCCGGTCACGCGCCAGAAGTCGACGGCGTCGCCGAACTGAAGCTGTGTGCGGTTGCGTCGTCCACGTCGCAGGCCGGGCCCGCCGACGAGGCGATCGAGCACGCCGCGGATCCGCCAGAGAAGGCTGGAGCCGAAGTAGCCGTGCTCGCCGCCGATCTTGTTGAGGACCTGCAGGACGTCGTGCGGGGGGGCCCACGCGATGCGTTCACGCCGGTCATGGAACACCTTGCCGCCCGACCAACTCGGATCTCCGGGCATCGGGCCCGCGTCGCTCCAGGAGGAAGGTGGGGCGCCCGTATTGATCTCGGCGACGGCCTGTGCGATGGCGGCCTGCGCGGAAAGGAGCGGCGAAGGCATGAGTCTGGACGCGTCGTCGTTGCGGCAGACCGCGCGATTGCGCAGACCCTCGGCGAGCGGGCGAGCCAGGCGGTGGCTGATGGGGGTGATGAGGTGGATCCAGCGGCTGCTCAGCCCCGGCGTGAGCACACCGACGGGGATCACCAGGCGGCGTCGGAGGCCCAGTTGCTCGGCGGTGATGCGCATGAGCCGGTCGTAGCTGAGCACGTCGGGCCCGCCGATGTCGAGATTCCTGCCCGCGGTTTCGGGGGTCTGGAGGCAGGCGACGAGATAGTGGATCACATCGCGGATCGCGATGGGCTGGCTCAGCGTGCGGACCCAGCGCGGTGTGATCATGATGGGAAGACGTTCGACGAGGTAACGGAGAATCTCGAAACTGGCGGAGCCGGAACCGATGATCATCGCCGCACGGAGCGTGGTGACGGAAACTCCGCCTGCGCGGAGCGCGGATTCGACGTGGCGTCGGGAGGCGAGGTGATCGCTGAGATCCTGGGATTCATCGCCGAGGCCGCCGAGATAGATCAACCGCCGGACCCGGGCCCGTGCCGCCGACTGGCCGAAGGTCGTGGCGAGATCCTGGTCGGCATGGGCGAACGTGGAGCCCGCGGAGACCATGGTGTGAACGAGGTAGTACGCCGCATCGCAGCCCTCGAGCGCGCGGACCACATCGTCGGGGCGATCGAGGGAACAGGCGACGGTTTCGAGCCTTGGGTTTCCGGCCCAGGGCCGGGCGTGGATCTTGCGTGGCTCGCGCACCAGGCAGCGCACGGAGTAGCCCGCCTCGAGGAGCGCGGGGACGAGCCGGCCGCCCACGTATCCCGTAGCGCCGGCCACGGCGAGTCGTGCTCCGGGCGGGATGGTGTCGGTGGTGGTGATCGTCATGACGGCGTCTGCTTCATGTGGAGCGTACGGGATGGGGACCGTTGCTGAGACTTGGTGCCGAGAAAGTGTCGGCACTCAGCCCTGCCAGGCGGGAATGATGCGCGGGCGAAGGTGCGCGCATGTGGCTTTTACAACTGGGCCTTACATGCGGTCGGGCGCCGATGTCGCGGGCTTTGCGTCGACTGGACGAACGGGCAACTGCACCTCGGCCCACTTATTCCAGAAGAGGAGCGAGGGGCCGTTGTAGTACAAGGTGCGCCAGGACCCGTCGGCCACCCAGGTCGGATTGGCGGCGAGCCAATCCTCGATCTGGCGCATGCCGCGCTCGACGAGCGACATGGAGTAGTCGCCACGGAGACCCACGGCCAGCACGGTGATCGGCTGGGCGTCGCGCACGGTGATGTCGCCCTCGACGCCGGTCGTGTGCATGTCGGGTGTGCGATAGAGGAAGGCCATGGACCACTGCTCGGAGGACTTGGCCGGGCGTTCATCGAGATCGTCGAAGTTCATCTCGACGGGGGAGGTCATGGCGATGCCATGGCTCTTGATGTGGTTGAAGAGCGGCCAGAATGCCCGGTTCATGCCGCTGTCGGGTGAGCCCTTGCCAGAGACCTCGGCCATGCGCACGAGCGGATACGTCTTGATGTCGATCGCACCGGGCGGGGTGGGGGGCGGATATCCCTCGGGGAGTGGTGTGTCGATGCGGCTTGGACCACTGCGGTAGTCCCCCTTCACGTAGGTTGCCTCCGCCGTGAGATCGCCCCCAACGCGGGCGGTCTGCCCCGGCGGCAGTGGATGGGCGGGGAGATTGACGTTGGGGGCGTTGGACAAGGCGCCTTCTCCGTGAGTGCGTAAGGAATGAGTGCCGTCGTGTGTATGGGAAGGGTTGGAGCCCGGGCCATGGCAACTTGCTGCCGTGACAGCAACGGCCGCCAGGGGCAGGTAACGACGGAGCAGGGGAACAACGGCAAGATTCACGGGCATGATGGCCTCCTTCACAATACGTTCAAAACGTGCATCAATCATACACTCTGAGAGCGCGGTGTCGAGCGATGAATCAAGACAATGGGAAATAATCCATGGAAAATAAGCCGATGGTTTGACTTGACCGAACCGCCGGGCGTGGTAAAATCGTTCAAACCGTTCATTGCTACGGACATCGTCGTCTGTGCGGATGAGCGGGTCACCCGCCTGCTGATGCAACGAAGTCGCCGGGGTGGCGGCGGGGGAACGAGATTTACCCGGACTCAATGGGAGTTGAAATGAACACGTCTATGAAGATCGGATCGGTCGGCCTGCTCGTGGCGTTAACGGGTGGTGCGTTTGCCCTGGCGAGCACCTTGAGCGAGGAGACCAAGGGCGTTGCGGAAACCCGCGAGATCGAAGCCGCGGAGCAGACGGCGGGCGGTGACATCGTGGACACCGCGTTGGCCGCGGGCTCGTTCAATACGCTGGCCACGGCTTTGAAGGCCGCCGGTCTGGTGGAGACACTCAAGGGCAAGGGCCCCTTCACGGTCTTTGCGCCGACGGATGAGGCCTTTGCCAAACTGCCGCCCGGCACGGTCGAGAGCCTGCTGAAGCCGGAGAACAAGGCTCAACTGGCGGCGATTCTGACGTACCACGTGGTGCCCGGGTCGGTCCTGGCGTCGAAGGCGATCACGCTCAGCAATGCCGGCAGCGTCAATGGCCAGCGGATCGACCTCGCCGTCAAGGATGGGAGGTTGATGCTCGATGGGAAGGCGATGGTGACCAAGGCGGATATTTCCTGCAGCAACGGGGTGATTCACGTGATTGACACCGTGATCCTGCCCGTGCAGAAGGACATCGTGGACATCGCCGTCGAGGCGGGTTCATTTAATACCCTCGCGGCGGCGCTGAAGGCCGGCGGACTGGTCGAAGCCCTCAAGGGCAAGGGCCCATTCACGGTGTTCGCTCCCACGGATGCGGCCTTTGCCAAGCTTCCCAAGGGCACGGTGGAGAATCTGCTCAAGCCGGAGAACAAGGACCGGCTCGTGTCGATCCTGAAGTACCACGTCATCCCCGGCTCGGTGTACGCCGACCAGGTGATGACACTCAAGGAGAGCGCCCCGACACTGCAGGGCTACACGCTTCAGGTCAACGTGAAGGATGGCGTGGTCTCCCTGGGCAATGGTGTGGCGATGGGCAAGGTTGCGAGCGCTGATATTGAAGCGTCCAACGGCGTCATCCACGTGATCGATACCGTGCTGCTGCCCGAGTAATCGGCGACGAGGCGTGCCATTCAGTACGATCGGCTCTTCCGGACACGGGAGAGCCGGTCTTTGGATCAGGAGTGGTCGGAGCATCATGGCATTGCCCCATCAACTTCTCACGACACGTCAGCTCGCCCAGGCCCTGGGCGTGAGCGAATCGTCCGTCAAGCGTTGGATCGATGGCGGCGAGATCGAGGCACACCTCACGAGCGGCGGGCACCGGCGCATCGAGGTCGAAGCGGCGATCCGGTTCATCCGTCGTCAGCGGATGCAGCCCGTGGCCCCTCACCTGCTCGCGCTTCAGACGACTCCGATTCTGGGCGAGTCAGATCCGAAGACGGCGGATCTTCTGTACGACGCGCTGTATGTGGATGACGCCTCACAGGCTCGCGCCATCATCAGCGGACGTATCTTGTCCGGCGCGGATATCGCGACGGTCGGCGACATGCTGATCCGCCCGGTCATGCATCGCCTGGGCGAGCTCTGGAAAAATAATGCGGAGGGGATCCTGCTCGAGCATCGGGCGGTGGAGACGTGCATCCATGTGCTGGCCGAGGTGGCGACATGGTTGCCGATTCCCTCGGCAGATTCGCCCGTGGCGATCTCTGCCGCCGGCCCGGGGGATGTGTACCTGCTCCCCCCCATGCTGGCATTTCTCGTGCTTCGAGAGTGTGGCATGCGGGCGTTGAACCTGGGCCCGATGACGCCGTATTCGACCACGACGATGGCGATTCAGCGCTATGGCGCCAGGCTGTGCTGCCTCAGTCAGAGCATCGCGCTTGATACTGGCTCTGCCACCGAGTTTCATGGATTGCTCGACACGGCGCACGACGCGGGTTGCCAGGTGATTGTGGGCGGGCGACGCGCAGAGACGATTCCGGCTCGGGTGCGCGAGCAGGTCTATGTGGCGGGCTCGATGGTTGAGTTGTCAGCCTTTGCCAGGGGTCTGGCCACGGGGGCGGCCGCCAAGTCTCGTGAATCTTCGAGACGCGGACGGGGGCGAGTGTCCTAGTTCGTTTGGTGTGTGGTTCGTTGGTGTCCTGCCGCAGCGCCCAGCCTGAGTGTTGTCTATTGGCCCGCGTTCACCCTGCCAGGATCACGTTGCGACGCCCGGAGAATCACAACCCAAGGTGGCCCGCGATGCGATTATCGTGAGGCGGGTCATCAGGGTCTCGGGGTGGAAGTCTCTGCTTCCACTTGTATTGAATCATCAGTGGCGGTCTGCGGCACGGCGAAGGGGTCGAACCGAGCGCTCCAAGCGGCGATGGCGTTGGTATCCTCCAGGGCCGCGGCCGCGGCGAGTGCGTCGCGGATCACCGCGATTCGCCAGGGGAACGCCGTCGGAGATCTCTCATAGGCGAGCGGCCAGACGCGGTCGAAGGCGGCCAGTGCCTGGGCATGCTTTCTGGCCTTGGCCAGCACGAGCCCGCGTGCGGCGATGATGTGCGCGTGCTGGTCGGGGTTGATCGAGGGGGAGCGATCGGCCAGCTCGATCGCGTCACCCGACAGGGTCAATGCCTCGTCAAGACGATCGCGGTGCGCGAGCGCATAGGCGAGACAGGCGCGGGTGAAGGCCACGAGATAGTGACGCTCGCCCAGCAGTGCGACAAGATCCTTCTCGGCCTTGCGTCCGGCGGCGATCGCTTCGTCGTGGCGATCGGCGAGCGTGAGGCAATAGGCCAGGAAGCGTTGGGAGTTGGCGGCGGCGAGAGGATCGCGGGCGTCGCTCCGGGTGGCCGTTTCGATATCGATCACGGCCTGCGTGGTCTTGGCCGCGTCGGCGGCATGACCGGCATACATCTGCGACATCGCGGCCTCCTCAAGCCAGGCGATGGCGGCGGGGTCGTGAGCC
Organism: Phycisphaerales bacterium; assembly: GCA_013360675.1. Lineage (GTDB taxonomy): Bacteria > Planctomycetota > Phycisphaerae > Phycisphaerales > UBA1924 > JABWBB01. The sequence continues at coordinate 7,370 of JABWBB010000007.1, forward strand.
CCACGTGTGCGACGCACCAAGGCCGAGGCCCGGAGCGCGGCGTCGATCTTTTCTTCGATGAATGTCTCAGAAGTGGCGATCTGGTGGATGGCGATGAGCATATTGACCTGGCTAGGGTCGTCGTGGCCCAGGAGGTGTTCGTGGAGTGTGAGCAAGCGGCCCAGCGACTGCATGCGTTCGCGGGCGACCTGTGGCGCATCGGCCGAGAGGCGGGCGCTGCCCTCCCCAAGGCGTCGCAGATCCTCACGCAAGAGTGAGAGATCGGCGATCTCGGGGTTACCCCACGCACGGCGCAAGGCGAGGGAGAGAGTGGAATCGGCATCCACCTCGGCGACGCGCGAGGCGACCTCCAGCGCGTGCAGAAGGTCGGGGTCGTAGGGCCAGCAACGGCGAAGCCGTCGCCGCAGGGCTCGCTCGGCGTAGGGGAGGGCCTCGAGTGCGCGGCCTTGGGTGTTGAGCGCGTCGGCGATGAGGACTTCCATCGCGTCGAAGATGGGGTCGGTGTCCTCGTGGGTCTTGCGTGCGTCACGGAGGACCTGGCGTGCAAGGATGATGCCCCCCGCCGGGTCGCTGCGTGCGGTGCGGATGCGGGCGAGCAGCGCGGTGGCCTCTTGCACACCCGGGCCACGGGGGTCGATCGCTCGCCACATCTCGATGGACTCGCGGCAGAGGGCCTGGGCCTCGTCGGGACGCTGGCGATAGAAAACGACTCCGGCCAGATCGAGAAGCGTGGTGGCGATCGTGGGGCTGCGCGGGCCTTCCTGCTCGCGCAGACGGGCCAGGCCATTGCGCAGCGAGACCTCGGCATATTCGACAAACTGGCGCCTGGGGAGGCCAAAGCCGGTGTAGACGCGGGCCCACAAGCGTCGGATGGCCTGATCGACGAGCGGGTCATCGGCGAACGCCCCCGATTCAAGCCGCAGGTACAGGCGTGACAGGCCTGCACGCTGCGCCAATGCCAATTCGCTGTTGCCGGCTTCGAGGATCGGGAAGGCCTCGTGGAGCAGCGTCGTGACGGCCTGCGCCCTCGCCCGTTCGTCACGGGCGAGTTCGCGCTGACGCGAGGCTCGCGCCATGCTTGTGATGACGGCGGCCCCCGCGCCAAACACCACCAGCGCGATCAGCCCCGCCATGGCCAGTCGACGACGGTTGAGCGAGACGGCCTTGCGCAGCACGTACCAGCCGGATTCGCTGCGCGCGTCGACGGGCTCGCCGCGGAGGAACCGCTCAAGATCGCGCCCGAGGCTGGCGGCGGACTGGTACCTGCGCGGCTTGTCCTTGCGGAGGGCCCGCAGCACGATCGCCTGAAGATCGTGCGGGATGGTGGGGTCGATCGAGCGAGGCGGGGTGGGTTCGGCCTCGGCGATGGTGCGTGCAATCTCGAAGAGCGAGCCGCTCACGTCATAAGGCAGCCGCCCGCAGAGCAGCACATAGAGGATGACACCCAGGGAGTACACGTCGGTCAGGGCGTCGACATCGCCGGGCCTCCCCGCGGCCTGCTCGGGCGAGGCGTAGGCAGGCGTGCCGGCGAACTCGCCGGTTTGCGTGGTGCGGATGCCACCGGCCTTGGCGACGCCAAAGTCGAGGATCACCGGTCTGGCCTCGGCGGTGACGAGGATGTTCTCGGGCTTGAGATCGCGGTGGATCACGGCGTTGAGGTGCGCGTGGTGCGTCGCGGCGCACACGTTGCTGAAGACGCGAAGGATGGCGCGACGCGTCTCGGCGGGTGTGGTGGGGGCCGGACGCCACACATCCAGCGGCACGCCCTCGACGTATTCCATTACGACGGCGAAGCGCCCGTCGGGCAGCACGCGCGATTCGTAGACGCTCACGATGTTGGGGTGGCGCAGGCGGGCGGCGATCTCGGCCTCTCGAGCGGCGCGAAGGCGCTGACGCTGGCTGGCCGCATCGCCCGCCGTGAGCACCTTGATGGCGACGGGGCGTGCGGTGGTCTCCTGCACGCCGCGATAGACCGTGCCCTGCGCGCCCGCGCTGATGACGCCCGCGATGCGATAGCCCGGCAGACGCGGCGCGCCGATGGGCGAGAGTTCTTCGCGGACGATCGGGGCCACGCGGTCAAGGAAGGCCGCGTCATGCCGGGCTTCGTCCAGGCGATGGCGGCAGGCGGCGCACGTGGCCAGGTGCGCGGCGATGTCCTCGGGCGTGGGGTCGCCTTGGGCGATGCTCTCGAGGATGACGCTGGCCGGGCAGGGGCGCACGCTACGCGTCCTCCTCGAATGCCGCGGTCATCTGCTCGACCAGATCGCGCAGCCGTCGGGTGAGGCGACTTTTGGCGACGTAGACCTGCTCGACGCTCATCGTGCATTGGGAGGCGACTTCCGGTGCGGGCACGCCGCGGAGCGCGACCAGCTCGAACGCGAGCAGCGTCCGATCGTCAACGCTCGATTCATCGCGGAGGATGCCCATCGCGCGGGCGAGCACGGCCCGGTCACGCTCGCGCGTCCAGAGTTCGTCCATCTGTGCGGGGTCGGCGGCGGCCTCGATGCGGTCGCTGTCCGAGGCGGCGTGTCGCCGGGCATTACGGCGCAGCGCCAGAGCCGTGTGCTGCGCGATGCCCAGGATCCAACTGCTCAGGCGGCCCTTGCCCCGGTCGTAACGACCCTCGCGATACGCGCGGACGAACTCGGCGAGCGTCTGCTGGGCAACCTCGTCGGCGTCGGATTCAGAGAGCCCAAAGCGACGCGCCAGCCCGGCGATCACCGGGCGATACCGGGCGTCGATCGCCTCCCACGCGGGTTCGTTGGCCGGCTCGCGCAGCGCATCGAGCAACTTGGTGGTGGTCCGCAACGCAGGATTGGGGTCGGGCGGACGCACGCATGGGTTCCGGGCGGGGGGCTTCTGCAAGTGTAATCGCGGCGAACCGGGCAACCATGATTCAACGCGGGCGGCCTGCGGTTATCACGATGCACCGGCGTGCAACGCGTTCCGTGGCCTTTGCGGACGGGCGTGTCCGCTCGCAAAGGCCCGGTTACGGGACATGCCCGTTTAATGCATGCCCGACCCGCCCGAAAGGTGCTTGACCAGTTCGCCCACCACCGCCTTGGCGTCGCCGAAGAGCATCCAGGTCTTGTCGAGGAAGTAGAGGTCATTGTCAATGCCCGCGAAGCCCGGGTTCTTGCTGCGTTTCACGGCGAAGACGGTCTTGGCCTTGTCGGCGTCGATGATCGGCATGCCGTAGATGGGGCTTGTCTTGTCCGAACGGGCGGCGGGGTTGACGACGTCATTGGCCCCGAGCACGAGGCAGACATCGCACTGGGGCATGTCGGCGTTGATCTCTTCCATCTCGACAAGGTCGGTGTAGGGGATCTCGCACTCGGCCAGCAGCACATTCATGTGCCCGGGCATGCGACCGGCGACGGGGTGGATGGCGAATTTGACGCTGATGTTGCGCTTGCGGAGCTGGTCGTACAACTCGCGCACCTTGTGCTGGGCCTGGGCGACGGCCATGCCGTAGCCGGGCACGATGATGACGCTCGCGGCCTGCTCGAGGATCTGGGCTGCGCTCTCGGTTGTCTCGGGCTTGTATTCCTTTTGTTCCGCGCCGGTCTTGGCCTGCTGCACCTGGCCGAACGCGCCGAAGAGCACATTGGCGAACGAGCGGTTCATCGCCTTGCACATGATGATGGAGAGGATCAGCCCGCTCGCGCCGTCGAGCGCGCCCGCCGTGATGAGCAGTTTATTGCCCAGCACAAAGCCCATGGCGACGGCGGCGAGGCCCGCGTAGGCATTGAGGATGGCGATGACCGTGGGCATGTCGGCCCCGCCGATCGGGATGACCAGCATCCAGCCGAAGTTGAGCGCGAGGACGACGATGACGCCCAATGCCCAAGGCGACCACCACGCCTTGGCGCTAAACATCAACGCAGTGCCCAGGATGACGGCGACGCCAAAGGCGCAGATATTGACGATATTCTGCCCGCGATAGGTCCAGGGCCGCTGCGGGACCCACTTGACCTCCTGGAGTTTGCCCGCGGCGATGAGGCTGCCGGTGAAGGTCAGAAAGCCCAGCAGCACCTCGAGCACGATCGCGCCCATGCGCAGGGGCGTGAGCATGTCGGGCTCGTCGTGCAGCCAGTGGAAGTATTTCGCGACGCCCACAAGACCCGCCGCGAGCCCGCCAAATGCGTGGGAAAGCGCCGTGCGCTGCGGGACGGCGGTCAGCGGCACCAGCGAGAGCCAGATCCCGGGCCAGATCGCCAGCGCGATGGGGATGATCACCCACAGATGGCGCTGTACGTCGGTGTGCGCCGAGACATCGGGGCGGGCCCAGGTGGCGAGGACCGCGGCGATCATACCCGCGATGCCCGCATAGACGCCGCGCCGCGCGGTCTTGGGATCACTCATCCAGTGCAGAGACAGGATGAAGAGGGCCGCGGCGCCGAGGTAGGCCAGTTCGATCAGCGTGAGGCTCATGCCTTGCCTCCGCCCTGGGTCTTGAACATGCGGAGCATGCGGTCGGTGATGAGGAACCCGCTGATGATGTTGGTCATCGAGGCGAAGAGCGCGATCGCGCCCAGCAGGCGGATGGGGGTGGAATAGTCCTCGCCCCCGGCGACCATGATCGAACCGACGACGGCGATCGCCGCGATGGCATTGGTCAGCGACATGAGCGGCGTGTGGAGCAGGCGCGAGACGCGCCGGATCACGCCCAGCCCAATGAACGCCGCCAGCAAGAGAACGAAGAGCATCGAGACCAGGTCGCCCTGCGGGGCGGCGTGTTTCTCGACGACGTGTGGGGCGGCGATCTCGCTTGTGGTCGCGGTGGGTGGCGGCGTCTGGGTCTGCGGATTCAGCATGGCGATGGTCCTCTGCGGGCGAGTCGTTCGGCGCGGGCGTTCTCAGGCCCCGGGGGCGGCCTGGAGGGCTTCCTTGGTCTTGGCGTGCATGATCTCGCCCGCGTGGGTAATGATCGCCCCGCGCTGGATGTCGTCGGCGAGGTCGAGCGCGAAGGCCTTGTCCTTGGTGAAGGCGAGCACGAAGTTGGTGAGGTTGCGCGACCAGAGCAGACTCGCGTGCGTGGGCATGGAGGCGGCGATGTTCAGCGGAGCGAGGATCCGCACGCCGTGCTCGGTGATGCTGGCTCCTGGGCGCGAGAGTTCGCAGTTGCCCCCGCCGTCGGCGGCGAGATCGACGATGACCGATCCGGGGCGCATGCGTTGGACGGTCTGGGCGCTGATAAGGCGAGGGGCAAAGACGCCGCCGATGAGCGCGGTGGTGACCACGACATCGGAGGTGGCGCACTGCTCGTCGAGGAGTTCACGTTGGCGGGCCTTGTCCTGCTCGGAGAGTTCACGGGCGTAGCCCCCGCCGGCCGAGGCCCCGCCCGTGAGTTCGATGCCCACGTAGCGTGCTCCCACGCTCTCGATCTGTTCTTTGACTTCGGGGCGGACGTCGGTGGCGAAGACGCTCGCGCCCAGGCGCTTGGCGGTGGCGATGGCCTGGAGGCCCGCGACACCCGCGCCGATGATGAAGTATCGGGCTGGGAGTACGGTGCCCGCCGCCGTCATGAACATGGGCAGGTACTTGGGCAGTTCGAGCGCGCCCAGCAGCACGCCGCGATACCCGGCGATGTTGGCCATGGAGGAGAGCGTGTCCATGGCCTGGGCGCGGGTGGTGCGCGGGATGGCGTCGGTCGAGAAGGCCGAGACGCCGCGGGCGGCGAGTTGACGCACCGCGCCCAGGTTGCGCAGCGGCATGAGCGAGGTCAGCAGGATCGCGTCCTTGCGCATCGTGCCAATCTCGTCGCGATCGGCAACCGTGCCCGGTGCGCCCACACGCAGCACCAGGTCGGCGTCGCCCAGAAAGCCATCGGACCAGGGCTCGACCGCGGCCCCCGCCTCGAGGTAGGCCTCGTTGAGAAAGTGCGAGGCCGCGCCGGCATCGCGCTCGACCACGACGCTGTAGCCCGCGGCCTTGAGTTTCTTGACCGATTCGGGCGCGAGCGCGACACGGGTTTCACCGGCGGCGGTCTCCCTCGGAACGGCGATCTTCATGGCGTGGACACCCCCGCGTGCGGCATGCGAAGGCCCATCCTACCGGATCGGGTTTGGGCGTGTCACTCGCCCGCGCGGGTGTCGAGGATGAGGCGGTCGATCTCGTCCTTCCCCGCAGCGAAACCCATGCTTAGACACGGGCGCACGACCGGGCAGGGCCACGCCTCGGGGCGCACCTGGGCGAGTTTGGACCAGTCCTTTTCGGTGATGACGATGGCCTGGGCGTCGAGGCTGCGCGACATGTCGATGAGGCGGCGCACCTGGGCCGCGGCGAACGGGTCGTGATCGCGCAGCACGAGCGTGCCGGCGCAGGGGGCCCCAATCGCGCCGGCGAGTTGATCGAGGAACGCCCCGGGGTTGCCGATCGCGCACGCGCCCACGATGCGCTTGCCCCGCAGCCAGCCCACGGGCAGCGAGTCGCCCGCGGCTTGGCGCAGCGATTCCCACTCGTGACGGCATTCGGCGATTGTTGCTACTGGCGCGAACGACGCGATGGCCTGTCGCAGATGGCGGACATCCTCGGCCGTGACCGACTCGGTGTGAGTCAGGATGATGGCGTCCGCACGCAGCAGGCTTTCGACGGGCTCACGCAGGTGGCCCGCGGGGAGCAGGCGGTCGTCGAAGAGGCCGCGGGTGGCGTCGATGAGCACAAGGTCGAGGTCGCGGGCGATGCGCCGGTGCTGGAAGCCATCGTCGAGCACGATGACGTCGACCTTTTCTCCCTCGTCGGTGGCGAAGAGTTCAAACAGGCCTGCGACGCGATCGGCCTGGGCCACGACGGGCACGTCAATGAGCAGGCGTCGATATTCGTCGGCCTCGTCGCTCAGCCCGCGGCGCGAGGCATAGCCGCGCATCGCGATGCAGGGCGTGCGGCCATGATCGCGGAGCGTGCGCACGACATGGGCGACCATCGGGGTCTTGCCGGTGCCCCCCACGCAGAGATTGCCCACGCTGATCACGGGGCGGTCGAAGCGAGTCACGCCGCGCCCCGCGTCGTAGCGGCGGTTGCGCAAGGCCATGACCGAGCCATAGACGCGGGCGGCGAGCCTTCCGATCGGGCCTGGGATGGGGGGGCGCCTCCGCGACGTCGCCATGCGGCGGATGGTATCGGTCAGGCGTTGGCCTCGGTGTCGGCGCCGGGCGGCTGCGGATCGGGTCGCGCGCTTCGCAGGATGCGCCGTGTTTCAAGGGCGTGCAGGCGCAGGCTGTTGAGCGCGTCAAGGATGGCCAGCAGCAGAATGATGAGCAGCAGCCCCGCCGTCAGCAGCCAGGCGAACTGGAACAACCCCGCGTGGGCGGGGGTGACGATGCCAAAGGCGTAGGTCGCGATGGGGATGGCAAAGAGCATGATCAGCCCGTTGAAGAGGCGGATGCGCCGACGGCTGGGGTGCATGGTCGAAGACCAGAGCAGGAGAACGTGCGACGCGACGGCGAGCATGGCCAAGAGTGCCAGCGGCGCGACCAGCCAGAGCGGCGCCAGGGGTGTGTAGGTGATGGCGGTGGAGGTGCCGCTCACAACGGCCCCGTGGCGCCCGCGGCACGAAGGGCAGTCAGGCGGTTGCCGAGTTTGCGCATGGGCAGGCCCATGATGGTGCCCTCGTCGCCCTCGAAGGTGATGGGCCACCCCGCGTCGAGGCGTTCGCGCAGGTTGTACCCGCCAGCCTTGCCTTGCCAGTGCCCAGTCGCGACATACTGCTCGATCATCGCCTCCGTGAGCGGGCCCATATGGACGCAGGCCTGGTCAACAAAGACGTGGCGCCGCCCGGTGGTAGTATCGATCAACGCAACCCCGGTGAGCACCTCGTGCGTGCCCCCGGAAAGGGAACGCAGGATCGTGGCAGCCTCCTGGGCCGAGTGGGGGGTGCCCAGCATCACGCCATCCTTGACGCAGAGGGTGTCCGCGCCGAGGACGATGGGGCCGTGCCCGGCCTTGGAGAGCCCCGCGCTGGCCTTGAGATAGGCCAATGCGGCGACCCACTGGCGGGGGGTGCAGCGCCCGGGTTCGAGGATGGCATCGTCGAAGCCTGGGTGGGCGGCGGTGTGCTTGATGCCGTGTTTGTCGAGGAGTTCACGCCGTCGTGGTGAACGGCTGGCGAGAAAGACGGGCGCGGCCGACCCCGTGTCTTCCGTGGTGCTCATCGCGATGTCGCGAACCATGCCGCCCCCCTGACGCTCCGCGTCGGTCGTGATCATCGGCCGACGCGTCCCTGCCGCGACCGTTTTCATCGTTGGTGACTCCCGTCTTTTTCCGCTACTGTGTGAGGCGTGAAGGCGCACCTGGTTCAACCCGCGATCGCCTGGGAGGACAAGCAGGCTAACCGCCTGCAGGTGCGAGAGTTGCTGCGCGGAGCCAAGGTCGAGGCCGGCGATGTCATCCTTCTCCCGGAGATGTTCGACACCGGGTTTTCCTTCACTACTTCGACCACCGCCGACGCCGACGGTTCCACGATCGCGTTTTTACGAGAACTGGCGCAGGCCACGGGGGCCTGTGTGCTGGGCGGACGCACGCGTCCGGGCGAGCGTGCCGCCAATGTCATGAGTGTGGTTGCCCCCGGGGGCGATCTGCTCGCCGAGTATCAGAAGATCCATCCTTTTTCTTACGCAAATGAAGACGCGACTTTCGCGGGGGGTGACGGGCTGGCGCTCTTTGAATGGGGCGGGCTGCGATTCTGCCCGGCGATATGCTACGACCTGCGGTTTCCCGAACTCTTCCGCATGGGGCTGCTGGCGGGGGCGCAGGCCTTCGCGATCGGGGCCTGCTGGCCCAGGCCCCGCCACGAGGCGTGGCGCACGCTGCTGATCGCTAGGGCCATGGAGAACCAGGCCTGGGTATTTGGGTGCAACCGCACCGGGAACGACCCCAAACTCGAATATGCCGGGGGTTCGATGGTGATCGATCCCAAGGGCATGATCCGTGGTGAGTTGGACAATCGGCCAGGAGTGCTGAGCATGCCCATCGATCCCGACGCGGTGGGGGCCTGGCGTGCGGCGTTCCCCGCGTGGAAGGACATCCGCCTGATCCGCGAAGCCCCAAGGGCCGGCATGGGGGCTGGGGTCACGCTGGGGCCTTCATCTTCGCGCAATGTTCACGATTCCAGAACCCGAACCCGCCCGAGCGGTGGGTAGCCTTCCCCGCGTCGAACCGGTCGGAAACCAGAAGGTTCCTCGAACAGGGAGAAGCACGATGGCCTTGATGAACAAGTGTGCGGCGGTGATCGGCGGGCTCGGGATCGCGGCGAGCGTGGCCATGGGCCAGACGAGCACGATCCGCATCGATGGGTCGAGCACGGTCTATCCCGTCACCGAGGCGGTGGTCGAGGAGTTTTCCGCCGCATCCAGGGGCAAGGTCAAGCTCACCATCGGAGTCTCGGGGACCGGCGGTGGCTTCAAGAAGTTTGCCCGAGGCGAGATCGACATCTCGAACGCCTCGCGCCCGATCTCGACGGGGGAGATGGAAGAGGCCGCCAAGAACGGTGTTGAGTATCTCGAACTGCCCGTCTGCTTCGATGCCCTGACGGTGGTGGTCAACACGCAGAACGACTGGGCCAAGACCATGACCGTCGCCGAGCTCAAGAAGATCTGGGAGCCGGGCGCCCAGGGCACGATCACGAAGTGGAACCAGATTCGCCCCGAGTGGCCCAACGAAAAGATCGACCTCTACGGCCCAGGGACCGACTCGGGGACGTTCGATTACTTCACCGAGGCGGTCTGCGGCAAGGCCAAGGCCTCGCGGGGTGATTACGCCGCCAGCGAGGACGACAACGTCCTGGTGCAGGGGGTCGAAGGGTCGAAGTATGCGCTGGGCTACTTCGGTTTCTCGTACTACTCGGCGCACGCCAAGCGACTGACCGCGGTGGCGATCGACAACGGGAAGGGGGGCATTCTCCCCTCGAACGAGGCGGTGATCGCGGGCACCTACAACCCGCTCTCCCGCCCTCTCTTCATTTATGTGAACAAGAAGGCGCTTCAGGAACGCCCCGAGGTGAAGCAGTTCGTCGAGTTCTACCTTGAGAACGTGAAGGAGCTGGCGGCGGAGGTGAAGTACACGCCCCTGCCCGACAGCGCTTACGAGGCCGTCAAGAGCCGCTTCGCCAAGCTGCAGGCGGGGACGGTCTTCGGTGGTCACTCGGAGACGGGGCTGACAATCGATGACATCGTGAAGCGGGAGACGAAGACGGGCAAGTGAGCCAGGACGCATCCAACGCCGCGGGTCGGGGTTCCCGTCTGGCGCGTGCCGACGGGAGCCTTGGCGCGCGCGGCCTGCTGAGCGTCATGATCGAACGAGGGATCGAGTTCGGTCTGCTGCTGGCGGCGCTGGCGTCGGTCGCGGTGACGCTGGGGATCGTATTCGTGCTGGTGCGGGAATCGGCCCCCTTCTTCGCGCACGTTTCGCTGGGCGAGTTCCTTTTTGGAACGGAGTGGACGCCGCTCTTCTCCGATCCCAAGTATGGCATCGGGCCGCTGCTGTCGGGCACGTTCGTTACGACGACCATCGCGCTGTGCGTGGCGATGCCCGCGGGAACCATCGTGGCGATCTGGCTGAGCGAGTATGCCCCGCATCGCATCCGCGAGATGGTCAAGCCCGTTCTCGAGCTCATCAGCGCGGTGCCCACGGTGGTCTTTGGGTACTTCGCATTGACGGTCGTGACACCGATGCTGCAGTCGGTGCTGGCCCGGATCAACGTCGACCTGCCCACCTTCAACATGCTGGGCCCGGGGATCGTGATGGGCATCATGATCGTGCCCTACGTGAGTTCACTGTCGGAGGACGCGATGCGGGCGGTGCCCATGCTGCTTCGCGAGGGGTCGTATGCGTTGGGGGCTGGGCGGCTCACGACGGCGCTGCGTGTTGTCTTTCCCGCCGCCCTCTCGGGCATCGGGGCGGCGTACACGCTGGCAATGTCGCGCGCGGTGGGCGAGACGATGATCGTCGCCATCGCCGCTGGGCAGAAGCCCACGCTCACCGCCAACCCGCTCGAGTCGGCGGCGACGGTGACGGCGTACATCGTGCAGGTGGCGGGGGGCGACGTACCGCACGGCTCGATCGGGTATCAATCGATCTTCGCCGCGGGGCTGGCCTTGTTCGTGGTGACGCTCGGGTTCAACCTGGTGGGGGCGGCGCTGCGGCGTCGATTCCGCCAGGCGTACTAGGGAGGCGATTTCAGGCGTGGATATCGAACGCATCATCCGCAGACGTCGGCGCAACGATGTGCTCTTCGCGCTCACGGGCGCGACGATCACCGCCGCGGTGCTGCTGGTGCTGGGTGCCCTGGCCTTCACGCTGGTGCGCGAGGGGGTCTCGCGGCTGGACCTTGATTTTCTGCGGTCGTACCCGTCGCGCCGGGCCGAGCGGGCGGGGCTGCTTCCGGCGTGGGTGGGGTCGCTGCTGGTGATGTTGGTGACGGGGCTCACGGGGATCCCGCTGGGGATCGCCGCTGGGGTGTACCTCGAGGAATACACGCGCAAGGGGTGGTTCGCGTCGATCATCGAGTTGAACATCACGAATCTGGCGGGTGTGCCGTCGATTGTCTATGGGTTGATGGCGCTGGGGCTTTTTGTGTACCGGTTTCATTTGGGGCCCAGCGTGATCGCCGCGGGGCTGACGCTGGCGCTGTTGGTGCTGCCGATCGTGATCGTGGCCACGCGCGAGACGCTCAAGTCGATCCCGCAGAACATGCGCGAGGCGGCGTACGCGCTGGGGGCGACCCGCTGGCAGGTGGTGCGCCATCACCTGCTGCCCTATTCGGCGGGGGGGATCTCGACGGGCGTGATTATCGCGATGAGCCGCGCCATCGGCGAGACTGCGCCCCTGATCGCGATCGGCGCAGTAGCCTTCGTGGCCTTCCTGCCCCCGGTGCCGTACAGCGCGGACGCCTTTGCGGTCGCGCGGGAATGGGCGGGGTCGGAGCAACTGAGCGTGGTCGAGGCGGCGGTCTATCCGGGCGTGGCCTGGCTGGGCACGTCGTTCACGGTGGTGCCGATCCAGATGTTCAACTGGATCTCGCGGCCGGGGGACGATTTCCGCGCGAACGTGGCGGCGGCGGGGATCGTGCTGATCGTCGCCACCATCGGGCTCAACGCGGTCGCTATCCTGATCCGTCACCGGATGCGGAGGCGCATCAAATGGTGATCGGGAGTCCCGCCCTCATGCACGCCCAGCCGCGCGATGCCAGCGCCGACCACCGCCATGGGCCTGATGCGCCCGATGCGGCGATGCCCGCCCAGGCGTCGATCAAGGCGCAGGTCAAGGACTTCAGTTTCTACTACGGGCAGTTCCAGGCCGTCAAGAACGTGAGCATGACGATCCGCGAGCACAAGGTGACGGCGTTGATCGGCCCCTCGGGCTGCGGCAAGACGACGCTGCTGCGATGCTTCAACCGGATGCACGACCTCTACCCCAACACGCGCTACGCGGGCGAGATCCGTCTGCTGCCCGACGGGTTCAACATTGTGGATCGACGGGTCAACCCCATCGAGATGCGCATGCGGATCTCGATGGTCTTTCAGAAGCCCAACCCGTTCCCCAAGTCGATCTTCGAGAACGTGGCGTATGGCCTGCGCCTGCGGGGCGTGTCGTCACGGTCTGAACTGGCCGGGCGGGTCGAGCACGCCCTGCGCGGGGCCGCCCTGTGGGAGGAAGTGAAGGACCGGCTCAAGAAGCCCGGGTTTGACCTGTCGGGCGGGCAGCAGCAGCGTCTGTGCATCGCCCGCGCGCTGGCGGTCGATCCCGAGATGATCCTTTTCGATGAGCCCACCAGCGCGCTCGATCCGATCGCCACGGCGAAGATCGAGGAACTGGTGCACGAACTCAAGGGACGCGTGACCATCCTGATCGTCACCCACAACATGCAGCAGGCCGCCCGTGTCAGCGACGAGACGGCGTTCATGTACTTGGGCGAACTGATCGAGATGGACCGCACGTCGAAGATCTTTCAGAATCCTTCCAAGCAACTCACCGAGCAGTACATCACCGGGCATTTTGGGTGATCCCATGACTCGGCGGGTATTGCACAACCGGGCATCCCCGGGCTTGGCGGTTTCGGACCTTGTGGACCCAATTGTCTGTATCTTGTCGAGGCCTTGGCACGATCTTGACACAGCATCGTCGAAACTCGGTGATCATTTCGCGTCGCACCCTCGCGGTCGCCGCGGCTGTCCGGGTCGAGTGACTTCGGATTGCGGGTGAGAATCAACCGGGCGGCATGAGGCCGCCCTCAATGAGGAGGCTTTCTCGTGAAGACCAGCTTGTTCATGACGTTGGCGGCGGGCACGTTGTTCCCGGCGCTTGCGCTGGGTCAGTCGTCGGACAGCACCGATCGGGCCTACGCGGCCGAGTTGCTGGCCGATGCCAATGCCCGCACCAGCATGCTCGCCGCCGCCGGGAACGCCGGCTGGGAGAAGGGCAAGTTTTTCATCTCCGATGCCACGGGCAACAACAGCCTGTGGATGGGCGGCACGATCCAGTTCCGCTATGTGGCCAACGTACGCCAGGATGTCGCCGCCCCCGACGAAGACTTCACGCACGGCTTTGAGAACCCGCGCACGCGAATCCGCGCGGGCGGGAGCATCTATGAGAAGGCCCTGACCTACAAGTTCGAGGCCGACTTCTCGCGCAATGGCGGCGCGCCGACCCTGCTCGATGCCGAGGGCAAGTACACCTGGGACAACGGCGTCGCCGTCCGCTGGGGTCAGTACAAGGCCCCGATGATGCGAGAGGAGCTCGTCAGCGACAATCTCCTGCTCGCGGCGGATCGCTCGGCCTATCACGCGGCGTTCACACTCTCGCGCACCCAGGGCGTCGAGCTCTCGTGGCAGGGTGAATCGTTCCGCATCGCGGGCATGATCAACGATGGCGCGGGCGCGCTCAATACGCCCTTCAACGCGACGGGCGAGGCGGACTTTGGCATCACCGGACGCGCCGAGTGGATGTGGGCCGGCAACAACTGGAAACGTTTCGACGACTTCACCAGCTGGAAGGGTGAAGAGGGCTACGCCGGTATGGCCGGGTTCGCGGCTCACTACCAGAGCGGCGGCGAGACCGGCGGGCCCACCGCCGACATGGACATGGTCCAGGTCAGCGGCGATGTCTCGGTCGAGGGCAACGGGTGGAATGCCCACGCGTCGGCCACCTACCGCAACACCGAGGCCGCCGGCTCGCCCGACCTCGACGCCTGGGGCGTGCTCGTCCAGGCCGGCGTGTTTATCAGCGACCAGTGGGAGCTCTTCGCCCGCTACGACGGCGTCTTCGCCGACAACGGGGGCGCGGGCGATGACGGGTTCAATACCGTCACCTTCGGCACCAACTATTTCGTCTCACCCAACAGCCACGCGGCCAAGTTCGTCGCCGACGTCTGCTACTACCTCGACGACGTGGCGGGTTCGTCGGCGATGATTTCGCCCAACGGGCGTCTGGGCCTCCTCTCCGATGCCGAGGGCGACCAGGTGGCCTTCCGCGCTCATTTCCAGATTATCTTCTGATCCATCCCCTCCTTGGGGGAAGGGCTGATGAACACAACCGGCGACGCCCCCGTGGTGCGGGGGCGTCGCTCTTTTTGCAGGAAGCATCTCATCACGCGTATCGAATGCAGCCCCGGCGGCGTAGGTGTGGTACACATGGGTCGTGCGCGTGGCATGGCGAGGGCGCACCCGGGGGACACGTCGATGCGAAGATCGGGCATCATGCACGTGACGGCCCTGGCGCTGTCTTGGAATGCAGCAATCGCGGGTCCGCTGGATGAAACGAGCATCCCGTCCGAGGCCGCGTGGATTCTGCACGTCGACATGGAACGGATGCGAGCGTCGCCGCTGGCGACCCCCTTGCGAACGCTGGCCCCGGATCGCCCTGTCCGCGCGATGGAAAGCGTTCTGCGTGGGCTCGGGCTCGACCCGGATAAGGAGGTACTCGGGCTCACCCTCTATGGCGAAGATGCCTCAGACGGTGTCACCGTGGTGACCTGCACCCCCGCGGCGGACACTCTGGCCAACCCATTGACTGCCACGTCGCTGCCCGATTATCTCCACGAGACGATCGAAGGATTGGGTGTCCACTCGTGGGGGCCGAAGGAATCCCGGTGGGTGGCGACGCTCGCGACGGTGCCGGGGGCTGCACATCAGCGAATCATCGTCATCGCCTCGGGAATGGCAAGCCTGCGCCAAGGGATCAGGGTCCTTAAGGGCCAGCGATCCAGGCCGGGCGATGATGCGACCGCTCCCTTGGCCTTAGCGCCACGAGCCCATTCGTTTGTCGTTCTACGGCTTGAGTCCGAGAAACTGCGTCAGGCCCAGGAAGGGCTCTTTCGATCCGAGCTCTTCCGAAGTGCCTCGCGGGTCTCGCTCGACCTGGGCCTGATCCCCAACGAGCCGCAAGGCGACGCGCCCGCGGGTCACGGCGTGGTCTTTGTCGAGGGGCTGGTGCTGACGGAATCGGCCGAGGCGGCGGCCCAGTGGGAAAGGGCCATGAAGGTCCTGCTGGGGCTGGGCGGAGCCGCCGAACGCTCAGAGCGATGGGCACACGCCGCCCGTATGGCGAGCGTGTGGGCCGACGGGACCAAGGTTCACCTGTCATTTCGTCAGGATTTTGATCGGGTTGCTTCGTCGCTCGGGGTGAAGGATACTGGGGTAACGGGGACCCACCCCAGATCGAGCGGATCCGCGACGGGCAGTTCCGCGAATGTGGATGTCAGCGAGGGGCGTTAGGAAGGTACGTTGCAGGACACTCCCACAGACAATCGTGGCGATTCGCGCTGGGTCGGCCTGACCGCGGAGGATCTGGCGATTCTTGCGCAGGGTGGCTCGCTCGATGCCTATGCCGAACTGGTGACCCGTTTTCAGGGCCGGCTGTACAACTTTCTGCTTCGGCGGACGCGTCGGGCTGTAGACGCGGAGGACCTGGCGCAGGAAGCCTTTGTGCGGGCGTGGCAACGCCTGCAGAGTTACGACCCTCGTTGGCGGTTCTCGACATGGCTCTTCACCATCGCCCAGCGGTTGGCGGTGAGCAACCACCGTCGCCAGCGGCGTGAGGTGGAGCTGAGCTGCCCCGAAAGCCTGACGGGGGTGCGACCCGAGTCGGCGATGGAGCGAACGGAGGCTCGCCTGAGCGCGGGCCGGATCTGGCGCTTGGCCGAGCGGGTCTTGAGTGAAGACCAGCGAACGGCCTTGTGGCTGCGCTACGCCGAAGATCTGGCGATCGCCGAGATCGCAACGGTCATGGGCAAATCGCAGGTGGGGATCCGGGTGTCGCTCTTCCGGGCCCGCCAGACGTTGGCGTCGGCGGTCGAGCCGGGTATGGTCGTCGATGGGATTGGGATGGGCCGGGTGTTGTCCCAAGGGTCGCTCGAGGGGGCCTGAGTGCGGTACTCGTTCAAGACATACTTGCGACGCTGGCGTCTGTCGAACGCGATGGACACGCGGAGCGTGCGTCAACCCGTGGCGCGTCGGACGCGCGCGGGGCGGGATTCATTCCTGAATGTGCACAGCGCCCTGTCTGATTCCGGGCACCTGCCCTGGGCTGATCCGGGTCGGGCGATCGGCCAGCGGGCGGTGCGCACGATTGCACGGCGCGGGGTTCGCCAGCGTTCGTACCTTGGCTTTGGGCATGCGGTCGCCGCGTGCATGGCCCTGGCCGGGTGCCTGACCGCGTGGAACGCGTACGACACGCACTTCCGGGTGCCCAACGCCCCGGTCGCCGTCACGGCGGCGAGCGATACGAATCTGATGGTGGTCGATGTTCCGCTCGCGCAGCAGGCTCGGCTGCTTCGAGAAGACACGCGTACGGCGGCGGAGATCATGACCTCCCGCATCCCGATGGGGGTGCCCGAGGTCGACGAGCCGCGCTGACGCCGCGGTTTCACCCATGACCCATTGGCGAGATGGCACCGTGGCGACCGATGGTCGCCTCAGGCGGCTTCGCCCTGCGCGGTGCTGGTGCGTGTGCCGGCGACTCCATCGCGGGTGACGTAATAAAAGTCGGGCGTGATGGGGTAGGGGAGGCGCTTGAAATCCGTTTCGACGCGATCGCGCAGGCGGGAAACGAACGCGTTGGGGCCTGGAGAGAAGGCGACGAACATGTCGCGGGCGGGGACGGCGACGAGGAAGTCGCCGCCCAGCTGGGGCGCGAGGCGATCGAAGAGGCCCGAGAGGAGCAGGCGGGCGGCGTCGTAGCCGTCGTGCTGCGAAACGATGGCGGCACGCCCGCCTTCCTTGGATTCCACGAGCTGGATCTCGAGATCGGGGGCGTAGTCATCGAGGTTGGTGCGCGCGAGTTCCTCGACATCCTCGACGGTCAGGCGCCAGCGAACGAGCTGCTCGGTGGTGATGCTGACGGTCATGTGGGGCAGATCGGTGACGAAGACGATCACGGTGTCATTGACGTAGGGCACGTGCGCGACCTGGTCGCGGGAGAGGTGATTGAAGATCGATTCGGGCTGGATCCGCGGCATGATGCGGGCGCGGGCAAAGTCGAGCGACATCGACATGAGCTGTAGAGAGTCGGTAGCGAAGAGCTGGTCGAGGTAATGCTCGACGATCTCCGAGCCGCGGCCGGGTTCGTGATTGACCATGCGGTAGAGATTCTCGAGGTCGAGGCGACGCCCGTTGACGAGGAGTTCACGCGGGCCGACGAGTTCGACGGCGTACTCGGGCTGGATCTGGCGGAGCATGGTCGCGACCGCTTCGGCGAAGGCCTCGGGCTCGTGTGGCATGGCGGTCATGTTCCGTGCCTCTCCTGCCGGTCGACCGGGTGGGGTTCACGCCCCGGACGACGGCTCACCAAACGGTCGGGCTGAATCGCCCGGAATGAACCCGCGGTGCACGTATCGTCAGTCGATCCGCCGGGGGCAAGCGAGTGTTCCCTGTTTCCAGGCGGGTCAGGCCGCACAGGTGGAATCGTCGGACTGCGCGGGCGGGCGAGGGGTGGGATTGCTCAGGATGAGGAGCGGCTTGGCTGGGGCCGGGCAGGGCGTATAATCGGCCCGCTGTGGGGTCGCGGCCTTGGCCGTGGTGTCTTGGCCCCCGCGAGGTTCTGAACACGCCAACGGAGACCGCATCGTGACCGAGCAAGAGATTGAAGCAAAGGTGATCGACATCGTGGCGCAGAAAATGGGTCACGACAAGGCCAAAATCACGCGCACCATGAGCTTCACCGAGGACCTCAACGCCGATAGCCTCGACCTGGTCGAACTGGTGATGGAACTCGAAGAGGCCTTCGAGACCGATATCCCCGACGATCAGACCGAGAAGATCAAGACCGTTGGCGATGCGGTGTCGTTCATTAAGCAGCACTGCGGCGCGGCCTGAGCCATGCCGGTGCCCCAAGGCTCGGATAAGCCCGCGGGCGCAGGATCTGCGCCCGCGCCGGGGCCAATGAGGTAGCACGAGTGAGCGGAAAGACCCCGCGCGTGGTGATCACCGGTTTCGGCGCCCTTACACCCCTGGGGCTCGACGCCTCATTGTGCTGGGCGGCCATGCGCGAGGGGAGGAGCGGGATCCGCCCGATCCCCGAGGGGTTGCTCTTCCCCAGCCCCAACTGGGACGTGAAGATCGGCGGGCACGTCGATGGGTTTGACCCATTGACGGTGGTGGACGCCCGCGAGGCCAAGCGGCTGGACCGTTTCAGCCAGTTGGGGCTCGCCGCCGCCGCCGAGGCCATCCGTCATTCCGGCATCGACTTCTCGAAGGAGAACTCGGAACGATGCGGCGTGGTGGTGGGGTCGGGAGTGGGCGGGATCAAGACGATCGAGGACGGGGACCGGCTGATCACCGAAAAAGGTCCGCACCGGGCCAGCCCATTCACGGTGCCCCGCCTGATGGTCAACGCCGCCTGCGGGAATATCTCGATCAAGTATGGCCTGCGCGGGCCCGCATCGGCCCACGCCACGGCGTGCGCCAGCAGCGGGCACGCCATCGCCGACGCCATCCGCCACCTTCAGCGTGGCACCGCGGACGTGATCGTTGCGGGCGGGGCCGAGGCGGCCCTGACCAGCCTGTGCGTGAGCGCGTTCATGGTGATGAAGGCACTCTCGACGCGCAACGACGATCCCGCACGGGCCAGCCGCCCGTTCGATCGCGATCGCGACGGGTTCGTGCTTTCCGAGGGTGCGGCGATGATGGTCCTCGAGACCGAGGAGCACGCCAAGGCCCGCGGCGCGACGATCCACGCCGAGCTGCTGGGGAGCGGGAACACCTGCGACGCGGGGCACATCACTGCCCCCGACGAGCAGGGTGACGGGGCCGGGCGCTCGATGCAGCAGGCGCTGCGCGACGCGGGGCTCAACGCCAGCGACATCGACTACGTCAACGCGCACGGCACGTCGACCCCCCTGGGCGACAAGGCCGAGGTGAACGCGGTGCTGCGGGTCTTTGGTCAGCATGCCCGCAAGAGCGCGGGCGGCAAGCTGATGATGAGCAGCACCAAGTCGGTGCACGGGCATTGCCTGGGGGCGAGCGGCGCGGTCGAGATGATCGCCTGCATCCACGCGGTGCGCGACGGGATCATCGCGCCGACGATCAACCTCGAGAACCCCGATGAAGGGTTCGACATCGACCTCGTGCCCCACGAGGCTCGCGAACGCCGCGTGAAATACGCGATGAACAACACCTTCGGGTTCGGCGGGCACAACGTGACGCTGATCGTCGGGGCTTACCGGGGCTGATCCACACCCCGCAGGCGCTGCGCCTCTTCGGGGCGGCCCATCTTGTCATACAACGCGGCGAGCCGCTGGCGCGAGGCCTTGGTCCGCGCGTGCGATTCGCCAAAGAACGTGGCCAGGGTCGCGTGGCTCTGGGTGAGCTGGCGGTGGGCGTCGTCCAGCCGCCCCGCGTCGGTCAGCATCATCCCCAGGTTGTTGCGCAGAATCGCGGTGAGATAGTGCTCGGCGGAGAGGCTGGCCTGGGCGAGAGTCGCGGCCTCTTCGAGCAGGCCGATGGCCTCATCCAGCGTGCCCTTCTTGTGAAGCAGCATGGCGAGGTTGTTGATCTGGGGGAGTGATTCGGGGTCGGTCAGTCCGCCACGCCGGCGTGCCGCCACGACTTCGCGGAAGAGCGATTCGGCCTCGTCGAGTCGCCCTGAGTCCTCGAGGAGGTAGGCCAGATTGCCCATCGCGATGAGCGTCTTGGGGTGATCGAGCCCGAGTTTCTCGCGCTGGGCGTTGACCGATTCGCGCAGCAGCGTTTCGGCCTCGGTGATTCGGTTCAGTCCGATATAGGCGACTGCCAGGTTCGAGAGCGTGATGAGCGTGCTGGGGTGCCCCGGCTCGAGGCGTTCGCGGCGGATCTTGAGCACGCGTTCGAGGAGCGTGACGGCCTCCTCGTTATTTCCCTGCTTTTGCAGCACGTTGGCCAGGCTGGTGAGCGTGTACGCGGTGATCGGGCTGTCGAGCCCGTGGACCGTCTCGCGTGCGGCGAGCGTGGTGCGCAGCTGCGCCTCGGCCTCGGCGAAACGCCCCTGGGAAGTGAGAAGTGTGCCCAGATGGTCCATGCTGACGAGCGTGGATTCATCGAGCCTGCCCGCCGCGGCGGTGCCCAAGCGGATGGCTTCGCGAATCAACGGTTCGGCCTTGGCGGCGTCGCCCTGTTCGAAGTACACGCGGGCCAGCTCGCCCGTCGCCGCGGCGAAGGCGGGGTTGGTCGGATCGTGCGCGAGCGACTCGACGCTGTGCTGAAGCAGGGGCAGGGCCTGATCGAACTGGGCGAGCTCCGCGTGGGTGATCGCCAGATTGCGTTCCGCGTCGATCGTGTCGGGGTGGTCGGGACCTAGGGTGGCGCGGGCCAGCTCGACCGCCTTGAGCGCGTGGGGAAGGGCTGTCGAGGGCATCCCCAGCGAGCGATACGACCCCGCCAGCGTGTGACGGATCGTCACCTCGACGCGGGGCGTGTCCACGCCCGAGGCGTCCACCGTTGCGGCGGCGCGGTCGATCATCTCTCGCACGGTCACTTCACGCGGGTTGTTCTGGTCGGGGTTGACCGCCTGCAGCATGTCGCGCAGGAAGATCGAGACCGCCCGGGCGTTTGCGGCCTCGGTCCGGGCCAGGTTGCGTTCACGCGTGGCGGCGAAGGCCTGCCAGGAGATTCCCGCCGTCGCCACCACCAGCAGCAGCAGCGCGAGGACCGACGCGGCGACGAGCCCGCGGTTGCGCCGCGCGAACTTCGAAAACTGGTACAGGCGGGTGGGCGGTCGTGCGGTGATGGGTTCATCACGCAGATACCGCTCGATGTCCTCGCCCAGGTCAGCGGCGGACTGGTAGCGCCTGGCCCGCTCCTTGTCGAGGGCCTTGCCCACGATGGTCTGGAGATCGCCTCGGAGGGCTCGATCGATCGAGCCCAGGGCGACGGGCTCTTCCTGGCCGATGATGCGGACGGCTTCGGGCAGCGTTTTATCGCTGACACGGTGGGGGAGTTGCCCCGAGAGAAGTTCATAAAGCACCACGCCCAGCGTGTAGACGTCCGAGCGCGTGTCGAGATCGCCCGTATCGCCGGCGATCTGCTCGGGGCTCATGTAGGGCACGGTCCCCACGAGCTGTCCGACTTCGGTCATCAGCGTCGCCGAGCGCACATCGGCGTCGGCGGCGCGGGCCACGCCAAAGTCGAGCACCTTGGGCTGCCCCGAGGCATCGACCATGATGTTGGCCGGTTTGAGGTCGCGGTGGATCACGCCCTTCTGGTGCGCGTGCTCGACGGCTTCGCAGACACGGACGAACAGGCGCAGCCGATCGGGTAGTGGCAGATCATGAGAGTTGGCGTGCACCGTCAGCGGCAGGCCGCGGACGAGTTCCATCGCGAAATAGGGCTGCGGGCCCGAGCCCGTATCCGCCGTCGCGGCCTCGTAGACCTGCGCGATCCCCGGGTGCTGGAGTCGCCCGAGCACCAGCGATTCGTGCTCGAAGCGTCGGAGCAGGCGCGGCGTGACAAGGCCGGGGCGCAGCACCTTGAGCGCCACCGACCGACGCGGGCTTTCCTGCTCGGCCAGGTAGACCGTGCCCATGCCACCCTCGCCCAAGACATCGAGCAACGTGTAGCGGCCCAGCGTGCGAGGGAAGGCCGACGGATCGGTGGGCGTGTGTGCAGGTCCCGCGGGGCGATCGACGAGGGTCGCCGCGCTCTGCAAGGCCAGGGCCTCGTCGATGGCGGTGCGGAGGTGCTCGTCGTTCTCGCAGACGCTGCACAGAAATTCCTCGCGCTCCGCGGGCGGAAGGTCGGTCGCGTGGCGCAGGATCTGGGTCAGGTCCTTCTTCATCGGATCGCTCGCCCAAGTATTGACCGCGCACACCCGCGGCGAGGGCGAGCGGCGGCCTTCCCGAGGAACAGGGCTTCCCTCCGGCACAGAGTGCAGGATGCAAGGGCAGAGTGCAACCCGACGCCGGGTTTCGGCTGTGGATCGCGTCGCGCAGGTCAGATCCGTGGCGCCGATAAGGCGCGTCCACCCTGAAGACTGGGGCGTATACCGGGTGGGGGAAGGAGCTTCGAATGATCAGGTCGTGAGTTCGACGATCAGCGAGCCGGGCGGCTCCTGCGGCAGTTTGACCCCCACACGCTCGCACGCCTCGTTGGCGTGAGATACGTCGGCAACACCGGCAAAACCGGCTTGGCGGGCGAAGAGATCCATGATGTGGAAGCAGTAGGCGTACTTGTGCTGCCCGTCGCAGAAGAGATAGTTCACGCTCGCCGCCACCGGGTCGGTGAAGTTGCGGGGCCAGTCGAGGTGGGCCTTGCCCTGCGCCATCTCGAGGGCGTGGCTCATGCTCGGCGTGGCGATGCGGGCCAGCCCGCCCGGGCGGAGGATCCGTCGGATCTCGCGCAAGACTTCGATGCATTCGTCGGGGTAGAGGTGCTCGAGCGTGTGCGAGCAGGTCACCAGCGCGCACGAACCATCGGGAAAGGGCAGACGGTTGCGGAGGTCCAGCCAGCAATCGGGGCGGCGGAACAGGTTGCCGTCGCAGTTGATCATGCCCGCGACCGGGTGCCCGCCCGAGCCGAGGTTGACGAAGTAGCCCTGTTGTGGCGGGTGGGCGTAGTGCCAGCGCTTGACCAGCGTGTTGGGCCAGACCGCGAAGCGGTTCAGGGCGAAGAGAATGTCCTTGAACGATTGCTCAACCATGGCGAAGCGTCGGGCCGATTCAGGAAGGCCGCCGCACAGTATCATCGGCGATTCGAGGGCGTGGCCTTGGGCCCGTCTCGCAGGCACGGAGGCGGGCATGACGCGTGACAACCAGCGGCTCAAGTTCCGTGCCCTTGTCGCGTTGTGGATGCTCTGCTGCCTTGCCATTTTTCTGTGGCGTGGTGCGATCCCGGCGTTTGAGTACGGCAAGGACGGCTTGCTGGTCTATACCGAGGCGCGGGCCTGGCTCGAGGGCGTCAGCCCCTACGACGCCCTGGGCTTGGATGCGGTTGCCAGCCGTGCGAGGGGCGATCCCGCGTGGCCGCCCACGAGGCGGGGCAACGCGGATCTGCTCTATCCCCCGACGACTTTTGTCGTTCTTACCCCCATTGCAGTCTTTGACTGGCCCGTGGCAAGGGTCGTGTGGATCGGGGTCAATATCGCGCTGGTGCTGGTGATGGCCTGGTGCCTGTGCGCGCTCACGGGGCTGAAGCGCGATGAGTGGGGGGCGTGGCTTCTGGTCGGGGCGTGCCTCGTCTTTGCCCCGGTGCTCACGTCGATCAAGCATGGGCAGACGGCGGTGCTGGTCTTTGCGCTCGCCGCGGCGGGCGAGGCGATGCGCGTGAAGGGGCAAGGTCGATTCGGCGGCGTGTTGCTGGGGCTGTCGGCGTGCGTGAAGCCACAGATCGGCCTGCCGCTGCTGGCGCTCGAGGGATGGCGTCGGCGTTGGGGTGTACTAATCCCCGGGCTGATCATGATCGGTGTGGTGGGCGCGATCGCGGTGGCTCGTCTGGGCGGGCTGGCGTGGGTGGACGAACTGCGGGCCAACGTGGCGGCGTTTACCGCCACGGGCGCGGGCGACCCGAGTCCGCTCAACGCGATCCGCTATCAGATGGTCAACCTGCACCCGCTGGTGGTGGATCTGCTGGGCTCGAGCGTCCCGGTGGGGCTGATCGTGTGGGGCATCGTCGGGGCCTTTGGTGTGGCGTATTTTCTGATGCCGCGGCGGACGCAGGAGCACCCGAGCGATCTGCTGGCGATGACGATGGTCAGCGCGATGGGGCTGATGCTGGTCTACCACCGCAGTTATGACGCGATCGTGCTGCTGATGGGCATTGCGTGGGCGATTGGTGCGTGGCGCCATGGGCTGCGCGTCCCCGCGATCGGCGTGGCCCTGGGGTGCGGTGTCTTCGCACTGCCGTTCACCGGGTTGTTCGCCACGCTGGTCGAGAAGGGTGTCATTCCCGAGACGCTGGCCTCGACATCGTTGTGGCGTGTGATGATCATGGGGCATCAGTCGTGGGCTTTGCTGCTGCTGGGTCTGGTACTGGTTCTATGCCGTGGTCATGATGTCGACGTGAAAACGGATACCCAAGGCGTGTGAATCGGGCGGGTGGCGGCCCTACGCTGCGACGCGGCAAATTCACCGCGGAGGACCGACACCATGGCGTACACGCCTCAGATTCTGGCCTTTTCGGGGAGCCTGCGCGAGGGCTCGTTCAACACGCGTCTGGTGAAGCACGCCGCCGAGGGGGCCTTGGCCGCGGGGGCGAAGGTGACCCTGCTCAACCTGCGTGAACTCGACCTGCCGATGTTCGATGAAGATTGCGAGGCGAAGATCACGCTTCCTCCAGGCGGCAAGCGTCTCAAGGATCTGATGCGGGCCCACGACGGGATGCTGATCGCATGCCCGGAATACAACGGCTCGATCTCGGGTGCGCTCAAGAACGCGATCGACTGGGCCTCTCGCCCGGAGCCGGATCACCCGTCGCTGTCCTGCTTTGCGGGCAAGGTGGTGGGGCTGCTGAGCGCTTCGCCCGGGGCCCTGGGCGGCTTGCGTGGCTTGGCGCACGTGCGGGCGATCCTCAGCCACGTGCAGTCGCTGGTGCTACCCGAGCAATACGGCCTGATGAAGGCGCACGAAGCCTTTGATACCCAGGGCAACCTGAAGGATGAAAAAGCCCGTGGCTCGGCTCAGGCCGTGGGCAAGGCCGTGGCCAGCGTGATTGGCCGGCTCCGGGCCTGAAATCTATGCGGCCTGACGTGGCTGTGCCAGATCAACGATCCGGCTGAGCCACTGCTCGACGTTCATGCAGAGGTCCGTCTTCTCGATGAAGAGGGACGCGCCGGCATCCTTGGCGGCGAGCTGCGTCTGAGCGTCACCCGATGCCGTCACCATGATGACGGGGATCGCCGCCGCCGCGCTGGCGCGGAGTTTTCGGATCATGTCGAGCCCCGACATGCCGGGCAGGTTGAGATCGGTAACGATGATGTGCGGGCGCGGCATTCCGCTGCCGAGGACCTGCTCGATGGCGTTCTCGGCGGTGGGGACGATGCGGATCTCGGTGTTGCCCCTCTTGGCCAGCAGCACGCTGAGGAGCTTCGACGCCAGCGGGTCATCCTCGACGATCAACAGGCGGAGCTTGTCAGATGCCCCCTTGTCGGTGACGGGCGTCGGAGCGGGCTTGGCGGGCTTGGGAAGGGGGTTGGCGGCATCGTTGATGCGGACGCAGTTTCGTCCGGCGTGCTTGGCGGTGTAGAGAGCCTCGTCGGCGAGACGCACGAGCGTATCGAGATCGGGCACCATGTCGGCGTTGCCATTCTCGATCGCCGAGGCGCCCACGCTGATGGTCACGCGGATCGCATCGGCCTTGCCTCCGCTCCCGGCGATCGAAACCGCGCGGGCCTCGACGGCGCGTCGCACGGTGTCGCCGATCTTGGCGACATCGACGAGCGTGCCGCCGGGCACGATGACGGCGAACTCTTCCCCGCCGTAACGACAGACGATGCCGACTTTCCCGGCGGCCTCGCGCAGTCGCTTGGCGAGCTCGACCAGGACCATGTCGCCGGCCTTGTGCCCATGGGTGTCGTTCACGGACTTGAACTTGTCCGCGTCGAGCACGAGGACGCCAAAGGGCGAGCGATTACGCTTGGCCGTCTCGAAACCGGAGCGACCCTGGGCGTCGAAGTGGGCGCGGTTGAATGCCCCCGTCAGCGCGTCGGTGATGTTCTTGCGTGCCAGTTCGTCGTTGGTGCGGCGGAGCGTGACGGATTCGGCCTGCATCTGCTCCTGCGTCTGGAGCATCTGCTCGTGAGCCTGTCCGAGGATCGTCGCGGCATCCAGCGCCGCCCCCGCAGGGACTTCGAGAATCTTGCCCAGCTCGCGACCGCCCTCGGCGGTCTGGCGCAGGGCCTCCTTCATCGCCTCACACGTAAATCCGAACCAGCGCTCGCCCGACTGGTACAACGCTCCGAGGTGTCGAGCGGGCTCGGCCGCGAGCAGGGCCTGTGAGGCCATGCGGCCCAGCGCCACGAGTCGGACGATCTTTTGATTGGCCGCGCTGGCTCTATCCGGGGCGTGATGGTGAGCGATGCATTCGATGTGCTGCGAGGGGAGCTTCCACTTCTCGGCCAGCTGCTTACCGATCAACATGTGATCGGCCCCGATGAACTCCTTCTCGAGCAACGGGAGAGCCTCGTGGTCCTCGCCCGCGGCTTCGAGCACGCCAATGACGTAGTCGTCCTTCAGCGCCGCCACGCAGGCCAGGATCCCGATGTCCTGGAGCAACGCACCAAGAAAGACTTCTTCCGCGTCGATCGATCGCGTTGCGGTCGCCAGGGCGCGAGCCCCGGCGGCGGCGTAGACGGCCTGCCGCCAGAACCGAGCCAGGTCGAACGCGCCGTTCCCCAGTTTCTTCGTCAGGTCCGCGAGGCTGAATCCCAGCACGATCGCCTTCACGGCGTTGATGCCCAGGAATGTCATCGCGCGGCTGATTGTCGGGCAGGGCGACGACAGGCCGTAGTAGCTCGAGTTCACCGTCCTCAGGACCTTCGCTGCGAGGGCCGGGTCGTTCTGCACCGTCTGGGCGATGGTGGCCAGTGAGACACTGGGCTTGCTCGTCAGATCGAGCACTCGAACCGCCACACCCGGGAGCGTGGGCAGCGATGGACACGAAAGAACTTTATCGACCATCGAGCTCATCGGTCTCCCCACGGATGCGTCGGCTCCTGCGTGCTGCGGCTTTCTATCGACAAACCGCCGGTAGGTATTCACCCTGTGTGAATGTCTCACGTCATGGAATCAGAACTGGTGTGATTCACTCGGCGTGATGCAAGCCTGAGCAGCTGGGTGTCCGAAAACTCGGCGATGAGTGGATCCGCGCACGCCCAGGATCCGGATGAACCACAGGGCTGTCCCGATGGAATACAGGGGAGGCAACGATGGCCAGACGCAAGCACATGGAACCGGACCGGCTAATCGCGGCGGCGGAGATCGTTCTGGGGGTCTTGCGCTCCCTTGGTGGCGGCCTCAGCCCCCAGCCTGTCGGGATACTGCACAGCCCGACCCGTCCACCCATCTTGAACGAGTTTTCGGACGATGAGATTGATGAGGCCTGCGCGTTTCTGCGGCGACTGGGTGTTGTCAGCATTTCATGACGGCACAAACGCCTAGTGAACCAGGCCGAGGATTCCTCGTCAACTACTTGGATTTGGGTTTCGAATCGGGTCGCTGAACCTGGATGTGCAGTCGCTGCCCGGTCTGCTGGTTCATGCCGCAGTTCACGCAAATCTTCGCTTCGTCCATCACGGGCTTGGCGCAGTTCGGGCAGGCATGCTGACCCGCCTTGATCGCGGGCTTGCCAAGGTCGAGCAAAAAGGCATTGTTCGCCACAGGCTCATCGGCGTTCTTGGGAGAAGAGGCCGCGGGTGCCTTTGGGGGCGCCTTGGCCTGTTGCTGAGCGGCCTTGGCCTTGAGCGCCCGATCGAGGCACTCCTTGCACGTGTAGCGTCCTTGGGCATCCTTTACCCGGGGCTTATCCGAGACATCCAGGCCGCAGATCAGACAGGTCTTTGCAGGTGCGGGAGTAGAAGACATCGACGGGGACTCCAGAAACACAAAGTGTACCTCGCAGCCCTGTGCCGTGGAAAGCGAACCTGACTGAACCCCGGGAATCGCCCGGCGGTACACTCCCGCGCTGGCATCAGGAGGCACTCGTGGGCGGGGAACAACGGGTCAAACTCTGTTTCCATTGCGGGGCGAGCGTCGCCGGCCAGCCCCGGGCCGCCGATGGCGCTGGCCGCCCGCTCTGCCAGAACTGCGCGATCCTCGAAACGGAGACCGACGGCACGATCCCGCTCGCGCCCGCGGAGGAGGCCCCATCGACACGTCTTCCCTGCGATGTATGCGGCACGCCGCTGCCCGTAGGGTCGAACACGTGCACGGCCTGTTCAAGGGTCTTCGTGCCTGAAACGACGACGACGCGATCTTCTCGACTGAGTCGGCCGGGGGACAACGCGCCAACGAGGAAATGCCGTCATTGCGGCTATGACCTAGCGGGGCTGTTCGGCGAGGTGTGCCCGGAATGCGGCGAGCGAATCCCGCGCACGCGGAACGAAAAACTCGAAGCCCAGGCACAGGATGTCGCGAGGGAGGCATTTCGGCGCCCGTTGATTTATCTGGCGATCGGCACCACGCTCACCATGCTCTTTCTCCTGGGTAATGCGTGGCAGGCGTCGTTGCTCTACCCCGTGTTCCTGCCGGTGCGCGTCGGCGTGTGCCTGATCGCGTACGTTTTCCTCGGCCTGGCCTGGCTGGGGTTCGATTATTCGTGGCGATTGGTGGCGCTGAGCCTGGCCGCGGCGATGTCGTTTTCCGATGCGGTCTATGCGCTGCTGTCGCTGCTCATCCCATTCTCGTTCTTGTTCAAGGCGATTCCGTCGTTGATCGTCTTCGCCGCGATCCTCAACGAGCTGCTCGATTGGGAGATCCGCGACGCGATCATTCTGGGTGCATTGGGGTGGCTGTTCGGAACTGTCGTGGCGGCGGTGGCCTTTGCGTTGATTTTCTGAGTGTGCCGTTGTGGCTCAAGGAGCAGAGTGATGATGATCACGCGACGTGAAGCGATGAAGACCGCCGCATTCTGCGGCCTGGCCCTCGCGGGCGGGGGTCTGGTGCGGCTTGGCGGTGCGTCCCGCCCCTTCGATATCTCGCTCGCTCAATGGTCGCTGCATCGGGCGCTCTTTGGCGGCACGCTCACCAACCTGGATTTCCCGAAGGAAAGCCGCGACAAGTATGGCGTGGACGCCGTCGAGTATGTCAGCGTTTTCTTTGGTGGGCGCACCGACGAAGCCTACCTGAAGGATCTCAACACGCGTGCGAATGACGCCGGCGTGAGGCAACTGCTCATCATGTGCGACGGCGAGGGTAACCTGGGCGACCCGAACGAGGCTTCCCGCATCAAGGCCGCCGAGAACCACCGCAAGTGGCTTGATGCGGCCAAGGCTCTGGGGTGCCATTCGATCCGTGTCAATGCCGCCAGCACGGGCTCGTTCGAGGAGCAGCAGCGTCTGGCGGCCGACGGGCTGCGCCGGCTCTGCGAGTTCGCCGCCCCGCTCGAACTCAACGTGATCGTCGAGAACCACGGCGGGCTTTCATCAAATGGGGCATGGCTGGCGGGGGTGATGCGGATGGTCGGGCACCCGCGCGCGGGCACGCTTCCCGACTTTGGCAACTTCCGCATCAGCGACAAGGAAACCTACGACCGCTACAAGGGGATCGGCGAACTCATGCCCTTCGCCAAGGGGGTCAGCGCCAAGAGCCACGAGTTCAACGAGGCGGGCGACGAGGTCCACACCGAATACCGGCGGATGCTGGGCATCGTCCTGCGCGCGGGGTACAAGGGCTATATCGGCATCGAGTACGAAGGCTCGAAACACCCGGAGCCCGAGGGGATACGTCTGACCAAGGCCCTGCTCGAAAAGGTGCGTGACGAATGGCAAGCCCAGCCATGGGACGAGGCCCCCGCGCCGAAACTGCCCTGAGCCCTAGGCCTGCGGGCTGGCCTTGCCCGGTCGCAGGGCGTCGATGATGACGCACAAGAGGCAGAGCACGCCGAGCACGTTGAACGCCCCCCCGGCCACGATGATGACATAGACAAACTCGATGGCGTAGCGGGAGAGCCACCATGCACCAAGGTCAATAAAGAGCCCCAGCAGCGCGAGCGAGGGCAACCATTGCCGCATGATGCGGGGCCAACTCGTCGCCAGCATCAGCACGCCGATGACGAAAAACACGCACCCCAACGCCAGGGCGTGCGCGTGCGTGCTCACCAGCAGGATCGGCGCGGGCACGGGGTTGATCCGGCGGCTGAAGGCGATCTTCTTCACGTCGTCGAAGTAATCGAGGGGGATCTTCTTCGCGACCGGATCGCTCGCGTTGCGTGCATGGCACGAGACGCAGTTGGCCGCGATGATCTCGGAAGGGGCGTTGTCGCCCAAATCAAGGTTGTCATAGTCCTCGACGATCCGCGTGCCCTCGAGCCATGCCTTCAGCGCGGATCGCTGCTCGGCCTTGAGCGTCTCGGGATGTCCGGCGTTGAGCGCCTTGAGGAGCAGAGAGGGGTTGTCCACGCCGTGGTACGCCCCCTGCAGATCGATCAGCGTGAGACCGGGCTGTTCATCCTTTTTCTCGTGGTGCTGGTAGAGGTAGAAAGCAGAAGCCACCAGCCCGCCCAGCAGCACGAGGCAGAGACAGATGACGCCCAGGCGCCCGGGGAAAGGGAGCGATCGGATAGTGCCGTGCATCGAATATTCCTTACGAGGCTTTGAGAGTGGAGTCGTCGATGGAGATGGTCTGGCCCGTGCGCACGGCCTGGTTGGCGAGGATGCCCACGATCGTCGAGCGCAGGGCCTCCTCCGCCGAACAGGCCGGCGGCTGTGACTCGATCACGCTCGTGAGGAAATCGGCCAGGGCGTAGTAGAGGGGCGAGTGGGGCAGGCCCACGCCCTCCTTGAGTTTGCCCTGCTCGGCGAGCTTGGTCGCGCCGGCGATGAGGGTGATGCCCTCGTCGTTATGGAACTGCTGGCGGTTGGCGTAGACCTCCCAGCCCTGGGTGGGGGCGTCGGCCTCCTTGAACATCCATCCGTGAGACCAGCCGAGTTTGATCGAGGCGTTGCTCCCGCAGAAGAGTTCGTATCGCCCCTCGAACGAGTTGGCGAGGGTGGCGTCATACTGCAGCACGACGCCGTCGGCGAACTCGAGATCGACGCGGACGGTGTCGGCGACCTCGCGGCCGTCGTGGTGGAAACGGACGCCGCCGCTGCCGCGGATCTTGGCGGGATAGGCCGAGCGGTACCAGTGGATCACGTCGAACTGGTGCGATCCCAGTTCCCCGGCGAGCCCGATCGAGAGTTCTTTGTCGAGGCGCCAGTTGAAGGCTCGTTCACGCTCGGGGGTATTGGCGGGCACGCGCCACGAGTTCTTCATGTGGTGCTGGGCCCGCATGGTGATAAGGTCGCGCACGCTGTCGGAGCGGAAGAATGATCGGGCGAGCTTGTAGACCGGGTTCGAGCGACCCTCGAAGCCCGCCGCGAAGATGCTCGACCCGGCGTTGCGGGCCGCCACCGCGATGGCGCGGCAATCCTCGGGCGTGTGCGCCAGCGGGGTTTCGCAATACACGTGCTTCCCGGCGGCCAGCGCCGCGAGGGCGATCTCCTTGTGCTCGTGCGTGGGCGTGGCGATGATCACGCCGCCGATGTCCTTGCGTGTATCGAGCAGGCGGCGGTAATCGGTGAACCCTTCGGCTCCCTGCAGGCGACGCATCGCGCGATCGATGCGACCCTGGTCCAGGTCGCACACGCCCGCGATGCGGCAAGCGTCGAGTTTCTGCAGTTCCGTCACCGCCGCCAGCCCCTGACGCCCCGCCCCGATCACCGCGAGCAGCAGCGGATCGGCGCTGCGCGGGGCGGCGGGCAGGATGTCGGGCAAGATGGCCAGCGCGGCCAACGAACCGGCGGCTCCGGCGAGAAACTCACGTCGATCCAAGGTCGGCATCGTCTTCTCCTTCAACCTTCCAGGCGGCAGGTCCCGCCATAAACGTACGGCACGTGGGCGAGAGTCGGGGGCGATACCCCAGCACCAACATCGCCGTCGAACCGATTTCCGCCTCAACCCCACTCGGCGCCACTACACACGCGGCGTGCGACCCCTCGACCGGCCCACCTCGGCGCGGATCGATCACATGGGCCCGCCCATCTCGCGACAGCCTGCCGCTCGGGGCCGAAACCGACAGCGAAACGTTGCGCAGGTCGACGTCCATGGGCGGCAGATCAAGCCCCGGGGGCGAAGGCAGGCGCACGCGCCACGCGGGCTGGTCCGGGGGAGTACCGATGGCCAGCACGCTGCTCGTCCCGCCGTGCACGAAGGCCCGGGTGACTCCCGCCTCTCGCAAGAGCAAGGCGACCGAGTCGAGGGCCGCCCCCTTGCCCACGCCGCCCAGGTCGAGGCGGACCCCCTGGCGGGCGAAGCGAACTGTGCCCGCCGTCGCGTCGAGCTCGACCTGGTGCATGCCGGTGCGGGCTCGGGCTTCGTCGAGGCTCAGGGGCGGTTCGCGCAATCCCCAAGCGTGCAGCAGCGGGCCGACGCTGATGTCGAAGGCACCGTGGCTGTCCTCCCAGGCGCGTTGGCAGGCCAGCAGCAGGCGCATGAGTTCGGGCCCCACGCGCACGGGGGACTGGGCCGCCGCCTCGTTCACGCGCGCAATCTCGCTCCCCTTGTCAAAGCACGAGAGCATGGCGTGCCAGCGCAGGATCTCGTCGATGGCCGCCTCGCCCGCGCCACGCAAGCGGATTGGGTCTTCGCCGCCCAGCAGCAGTTCGAAGCGAGTGCCCATCGCCGCCACGCCCAGGCGCACGCACGCTCCCTCGCGACCGTCCCACCCGGGGAGCACGGCGCGGTCGAGATCGAGAACATCAGCGGGCGGCATAATCGCCTCGATCACACGCGCAGGGCCTTCATCGTGGCGGGGTCAAACTTGTACGCGTGCCCGTCCCACGCCGAGCGCGTGGCCAGGTCGACCGCGACCATGACCTTGGTGCTCAGCACGACGTCGGCGATGGGCTTCTCGCGCGTGCGGATCGAGCGCAGCCAGCCCAGGCGGTGCTGGTCCTGGTCGTTGCCGATGTCATCGCACTGGATGGTCTTCGATTCGAGTTCCTCGCTGAAGATCCGCTCGGGGCGCACCACGCAATGCCGCCCGCCGAGGTAGACGTTGCCCTTGTGCCCGCGGATAAGCACCTCAAGCCCTGTTTCGTTGTTGGTCGAGCCGGCCACGATCATCGTGTGCCCCTTCTCGAACTCGATCGTCATGTTGATCGTGTCGTGGTTCTCCATCACCTTGTCCACGTAGTGCCCGCCCGCGCACGTCACGCGCGTGGGCCAGCCCGCATCGACCGCGTACATCAGCGGCGTCAGCACGTGCACCAGCAGGTCGCCGATGATCCCCGTCGAGAATGCCCGGTAGCGGCGCCACCGCGCGAAGAACTGCGGATCCCACGGGATCTTCCCCAGCGGGCCGCACCATGCATCCCAGTCCAGGTTCTTGCCCGGCTCCCACGCGGGATCGATCGCGTAGTAAAGCCACTCGCCCTCCTTGTTGTTGCGGCAGTAGGAGGTCTGGCTCATGGTCGGCGTGCCGATCATGCCCTGGGCGATGAGCTTCTGCGCCTCGATGAACTTGGGCAGGCGAACCTGCTGCGTGCCGATCTGCACGATGGTGCTGGGGTTGGCCAGCGCCGTGTCGTGCAGCGTTACCGCCTCCTCCAGGCGGAGCGTCATCGGCTTCTCGATGTAGACGTCCTTCCCGGCGGCGATGGCGTCGATGGCCATCTTCGAATGCCAGTGCTCGGGCGTGGCGATGAGCACGCCGTGGATGTCTTCGCGTGCCAGCACCTTGCGGTAATCGGTCGTGCGCTCAACCGCCACGTCCTTCTGGCCCTTGACGCACTTGTCGTACGCCCGGTCCAGGTGCGACTGGCAGACGTCGCAGACCGCCACGATCTGCACCTTCTCCGCCCCGGCGTTGGCCGAGTTGATGAAACCGTCGCAGTGCCCCGTGCCCATCCCGCCCGTTCCGATCACGCCGATCTTGATCACGCCGCCCTCTTCGAGCGGCGGTCGCGACAGACCCTTCACGGGGACCGGCCTGGCATGAGACGTCCCCGCGGCGGCGACCAGCGCCCCAGCGCCCGCCAAGGCGGCGGTCTTGGCCAGGAACGAACGACGGGACTCGACATGGGCATCGGAATTGAACATCGCGCAACTCTCCAAAGGGCCGCAGTGGCGGCAATTCTCCCCAGCATACAGAATCCACGCGACGGGGCAACCCCTGTGAGCCCGGGCGAACAATCCGCTAAACTCAACGAATGAACGTACTTGGCGTGTGTTCCTGGTCGCTGCGTCCCGCCTCGCCGGGCGATCTGGCGGATTCTCTGATGGCCTGCGGCGTTTCGAACGTCCAACTCGCCCTCGAGCCCTTGCGCACGGGTGCCTGGACCAGGCGCGATCTGGATGCGGCCCTGTCCAAGGCCGGCGTGCGGCTTCTCTCGGGCATGATGGCCATGCACGCCGAGGATTACTCCACGCTCGAATCCATCCGCAAGACCGGCGGCGTGCGCCCCGACGCCCACTGGCCCTCCAACCTCAAGGCCGCCCGTGCCGCCGCCGGTCTCGCCTGCGATCTGGGCCTCTCGCTGGTCACGTTTCACGCCGGCTTTCTCCCCGAGCGTCCCCATCACCCCGAGCGGGCCACGATGCTCGAGCGGCTGCGCACGATCGCGGACTGCTTCGCCGACCAAGGGGTGGAGGTCGCCCTCGAGACCGGGCAGGAAGATGCCCAGACCCTGCTCGCCGTACTCGATGAGTTGGACCGCCCGCGCGTGGGCGTCAACTTTGACCCGGCCAACATGATTCTCTATGGCATGGGCGATCCGGTCGACGCCCTGCAGCGGCTCGCACCGTACGTCAAGCAGATCCACATCAAGGACGCGATCCCCGCGGGGGTTCACGGCGAGTGGGGGACCGAGGTCGTCGTCGGCACGGGCGCGGTCGACTGGGATGCCTTCCTGGCGGTGGTGGCCTCACGTCTGCCCGGCGTGCCCATGGTCATCGAACGCGAGGCGGATGAAACACGCGTCGACGACATCCGCGCCGCTGTCGCCTTCCTCCATTCGCGCGGCGTTGTGGACGACCCCCAACCTACCATGGGCGCATGAGCACGACGTCATCCATGACCCCCGGCCAGCGCCTGCGTTCGGCTATGAATGACCGCTGCGTGATGGCCCCGGGCGCCTTCAACGCCCTGTGCGCCCGTGCCATCGCCCGCGCGGGTTTCGAGGCGTGTTATGTCTCGGGGGCGGCGACAAGCGTGAGCGCGGGCGTTCCGGACGTGGGCCTGCTGACGCTCGAGCACTTCTGCCGCGTCATCCGCGAGGTCGCCGACGCGGGGGGCCTGCCGGTCATCGCCGACGCCGACACGGGCTTTGGCGAGGCCGAGATGGTGCGGCGGACGGTGATCGAGTACACCCGCGCGGGGGCCGCGGGGCTGCACCTCGAAGACCAGAAGTTTCCCAAGCGGTGCGGGCACCTTGATGGCAAGGAGCTTGTGCCCACCGATCACATGGTCGAGAAGGTGCAGTGGGCCTGCCGCGCTCGCGACGAGATGGGCGAGGGGTTCATCATCTGTGCGCGCACCGACGGGCGCGGGGTCGAGGGCTACGACGCGGCGGTGGCGCGGGCCCGGGCCTACGCCGCCGCCGGGGCAGACATGATCTTTCCCGAGGGTTTGTCGAGCGAGGATGAATTTGCGAAGTTCGCCGTCGCGCTGCGGGAGAAGGCGCCCGCGTGCCTTCTCCTGGCGAATATGACCGAGTTCGGCAAGACGCCGCTGATCCCTGCATCGAAGTTCGCCGCGATGGGCTATCAGTGCGTGATCTATCCCGTGTCGATGCTGCGCGTGGCGATGGGCGCGGTGAGCAAGGCCCTGACACAACTCAAGGCCGAGGGGAACGTGGAAGGGTTCCTGGGAGCGATGCAGACGCGCCAGGAACTCTACGACCTGGTGGGCTACAAGCCTGGCACACCCTGGAACTGGCCAGTTCGCTAGACCCACGGCGCAGACATTCGCGCGCGATTCGTCTACCCTTGTGAACACGAACACACAAGGAGTCCCCGATGTCCGCGACCGCTTCCGCCGCCAGTTTCGCCAAGGGTCTTGAGGGGATCGTCGCCGGAGAGACGACGATCTGCTCGATCGAGCAGGGGGGGCTCTTCTACCGCGGGTATGAGATCCACGATCTCGCCCAGAATGCCACGTTCCTCGAGGTGGCCCACGTGCTGCTCGTCGGGCATAAGCCCACGTCGCAGGAACTGACCGCCTTCAAGGCCGAGCTTGTCTCCATGCGGGCCCTGCCCGCGATGGTGATCGACTTCCTGAAGAGCGCGGGCCCCTCGCTCAAGGCCGGGTCCGCCGTCCCCATGGACGTGCTGCGCACGGGCGTGTCGATCCTGGCCCACCTCGACAAGGACTGCCAGGACAACTCCGCGGCGGCGAATCTCCGCAAGTCCAAGCGCCTGCTGGCCCAGGTGCCCACCATCATCGGGCACATGCAGAACATCATCGACGGGAAGGAGATCGTCGGGCGTGAGAAGGGGGGCGATCCGTCGCTCGATCACGCGGCGAACTTTCTTTACATGATGACCGGCACCAAGCCCACCGCCGAGGCCGCCCACGTGCTCGATGTCTCGCTCATCCTCTACGCCGAGCATGATTACAACGCCAGCACCTTCACCAGCCGTGTGATTGCCGGCACGCTCAGCGACATGCACGGCGCGGTCTGCGGCGGGATCGCCGCGCTCAAGGGCCCGCTGCACGGCGGGGCCAACGAGGCCGCCATGGAGATGCTCAAGGAGATCCGCACCTTCGTCGAGGCGGGCAAGGGCAGCGTGAACGACTTTATGCAGAAGGCCTTCGCCGAGAAGCGCAAGCTGATGGGCTTTGGCCATCGCGTGTACAAGAACGGCGACCACCGCGCCCCGATCCTCAACAAGCTCGGGCGAAAGCTCGCCCAGGCCCGCGGAGCCACCTGGCTCAAGTGGTTCGAGATCGGCGACGAGGTCGAGAAGATCATGCTCCGCGACAAGAGCATCCATCCCAACGTCGACTTCCCCTGCGGCATGACGTACTACACCATGGACATCCCCGTCCCCCAATACACGCCCATCTTCGTCGCGTCGCGCGTCAGCGGCTGGTGCGCCCACGTCATGGAGCAGCATGCGAACAACCGCCTCATCCGCCCGCTGAGCATCTATGTCGGCGAACCGCGGCGCAGTTGGAGCGGGTCGTAACGCCCTCGACGCCACTGTCCCCGGCGTCGTTGCCCGTCGCCCCCGCCGCCGCGCAGGGGCGCGCGAAGGGTTTCATCGAGGCCGCCCCGGTTGTCCGGGGCGAAGGGGGTATCGTGGCGCGAAAGCGTGGGCTGATCACGATCGCCAACCGGCTCCCCGTCCGCCAGGTGGGCAAGGGGCGTGCCGCCCGCTGGCAACCCAGCGAAGGGGGGCTGGTCACCGCGCTCACGCCCATCGTGCGCGAGAGCCGCGGGGCTTGGGTGGGGTGGACTGGCGTCCCCGGACGAGCCCCGCGAGCGTTTGAGCACGACGACATCCGCATGCGCCCCGTGGCATTGACCAGCGACGAGGTCGATGGTTTTTATCACGAATTTTCGAACCGCACGCTCTGGCCCCTCTACCACGACGCGATCCGCACGCCCGAGTTCAACCATCAGGCCTGGGCTCCTTTCGTCAGCGCGAACATGAAGTTCGCTAAGGCCGCGGCGAGCGTCGCGAGCAAGGGCGATCTGGTCTGGGTGCACGATTACCACATGCACCTCGTGCCCGCGATGCTCCGGGCGATGCGGCCCGACCTGCGCATCGGCTTCTTCCTGCACATCCCTTTCCCGCCCGAGGAACTCTTCGCCTGGCTCCCGTGGCGCAAGGCGCTGCTCGAGGGCCTGCTGGGTGCCGACGTGGTCGGCTTTCAGACCGGCGCGGGCGCGCGCAACTTCTCACGCGTGGTCCGCGAGTTCACCGAAGCGCAAGGCACCGACACGCACCTGCGCTATCAGGGGCGTGACATCCAGGTCAACGCCTTCCCCATCTCGATCGACGCCGACTGGTTCGAGACCACCTCGCTGTCCGAGTCGACCATAACCCGCGCCTCGGAGATCCGTGAGCGCGTGGGCGCGGGGCGGCGCATTCTCCTTGCCGTCGATCGCCTCGATTACACCAAGGGTATCGATCACCGCTTGCGGGCCTTTGAACTGCTGCTCAAGCGGGGCGACGCGAGCGTGGATGATTGCGTGCTGATCCAGGTCGCCGCCCCCAGCCGCGAACGCGTCGCCGAATACGCCACCATGCGGACGCGGATCGAGCAACTCGTGGGGCGGATCAACGGCACCTACAGCGAACCGGGGCGCGTCGCGGTGCACTACTTCCGGCGCGGGCTCTCGCGCGAAGAGGTCGTCGCCTTCTATCGCGCCGCCGATGTCATGATCGTCACGCCCCTGCGCGACGGGATGAACCTCGTCGCCAAGGAGTATCCCGCGTCGCGGAAGAACGCCGGGGGCGTGCTCATCCTCAGCGAGTTCGCCGGGGCGGCGGCGGAACTCCGGCGCGCCATCCTCGTCAACCCACGCGACCTCGAAGGCATGGCCGACGCCATGCGCGACGCACTCCGCATGCCCGACGACGAAGCCCGCCACCGCATGGGAATCCTGCGGGTCCAGGTCAAGCGCCACGACGTCTACGACTGGGCCCGATCATTCATGGAGGCATTGAAAGGTTGAACGCACTCGAGACCGCACTCCGCGAAGCCGCACGCACGCCCGTTCTGCTGGTCGCCAGCGATTTCGACGGCACGCTCTCCGATCTCGCGCCCAAGCCCGATCTGGCGCGTCCCGACGCCGCCTGCCTAGCCCTGCTCAAGTCGCTGGCGTCGATGCACCATACCCACGCCTCGATTATCTCCGGTCGAACCATGGCCGAGCTCAAGAACTTCGTCGGCGAGCAGGACGGCGGCGGCCCCGGGCGACCGCGACTGGTCGGCAGCCACGGCGTCGAGATCCCCGGCGGGCTCTCGATCGGCATGAGCCATCGATGCCGCGACAACCTCCACGCGGTTCGCAAAGTCGTCGATCGCCTCACGGCCAATGTCCCTGGCACGCTGATGGAGGCCAAGCCCGCCTCGGTCACATTCCACTTTCGCGGGGCGGAGAAGGCCGCCGTCGCCCGCGCCCTCGACAACCTCCGCGACGAAACCCGCGCACTCGAAGGCCTCCACGTGCTCGAGGGTGACTGCGTGATCGAGTTGTGCGTCTTCCCGCCCGACAAGGGGGCGGCTCTCGACGCCGTGCGCCAGCGCACCGGGGCCGGGCGCGCGGTCTTCCTGGGCGACGACGTCACCGACGAGCACGCCTTCGAGGTGCTCCGCCCCGGCGACGTGGGCGTGAAGGTGGGGCCCGGCGCCACTCGCGCCAACCACCGAGTCGAGAACCGTTCCATGGTCGAGTGGTGCCTGCGCGTCCTGGTCGAGGAACGCACCGCCTACCTCGCTTCGCGTCGCATCGTGCCCATCGAGCGGCACAACTTGCTTTCCGACCAGCGCACCGTCGCGCTGATCGATCCGCGCGGATCGCTCGCATGGCTCTGCCTCCCTCGCATCGACTCGGCCGCCATGTTCTCCTCGCTTCTTGGGCATGGTCGCGGCTCATGGGAGATCATTCCCGAGCACCCAGGCGACCCTGTGCAGGAGTACGTCGGCGACACATTCATCCTCCGCACCCGCTGGGAGCGCATGAGCGTCACCGATTACTTCGACTGCGCCGCGGGGCGGGCCTATCAGCGAGCCGGGCGCACCGAACTCATCCGCGTGATCGAGGGCGCTGGGCGCGCCACCATCCGCTTTGCGCCGCGACTCGACTTCGGCCGCGCCGCCACGCGACTGGTCAGGCGCGAGGGCGGCCTCGAGATCGAGGGCTGGTCCGACCCTGTCGTGCTGATCGCCCGCGGGGTGTCGTGGCGGCTCATCGACGACGGGCCCCACCAGACCGCCGTCGCCGAGATCGACCTCGCCGAGGGGCCAGTCACCCTCGAACTGCGCTACGGCACCGCGTCGATGCATTCGAACGCGCCCGAGGGCCAACGCCGCGAGCAGGCCCACAAGTTCTGGTCGGGCTGGGCGTCGGCCCTCAAGCTGCCCGCGCTCAAGCGGGATCTGGTCCGTCGATCCGCGCTGGTGCTCAAGGCCCTGGCGCACGGGCCCACCGGGGCCATCGCCGCCGCGGGCACGACCAGCCTCCCCGAACATCTGGGCGGCGAGCGCAACTGGGATTATCGTTTCTGCTGGCCGCGCGATGCCTGCCTGGCCGCTTCGGCGCTCATCCGCCTGGGCAACACGGGCATCGCCATGAAACTGCTCGACTGGATGGCCGGCATCGTCGAGCGGGCCGAGTCACCCGATC
The DNA here is from genome assembly GCA_013360675.1 of Phycisphaerales bacterium. Classification (GTDB taxonomy): domain Bacteria; phylum Planctomycetota; class Phycisphaerae; order Phycisphaerales; family UBA1924; genus JABWBB01. Next base: position 47,825 of record JABWBB010000007.1, read on the forward strand.
GAATCCACCCCGTCTATACCGTCGCCGGGACGCACCTGGGCTCTGAAGCCGAGATCAGCGACATGCCCGGCTATGGCGACAGCCGCCCCGTCCGCGTCGGCAACGCCGCGGCGAACCAGGTGCAGCTCGACGTCTTTGGCCCGATCGTCGAGCTCGTGGCGCTGCTGGCCGAGAGCGACGCGCCCATCACGCCCGAGCACTGGCGGCTGGTCGAGGCCATGGTCCAGGCCGTCGCGCTGCGCTGGCAGGAGCCCGACCACGGCATCTGGGAGATCCGCGGGCCCAAGCGCCACCACGTCCACACCAAGGCCATGTGCTGGCACGCCGTCGATCGGGCGATTACCGTCGCCGAGCGCGGCATGGGCCGCACCCGTTCCGACTGGGAACGCCTGCGCGAGGCCATCGGCGCCGATGTGCTCGCCAACGGCTGGGACCCGCACATCGGGGCTTTCACCGCGGCGTATGGCGAAGACGCCCTGGATGCGTCGGTGCTGGCCGTCGGCCTCACCGGTCTCATCGACCCGCGCGACGACCGGTTTGTGCGCACCGTCGAGGCGATCGAAAAGGGCTTGCGCCGCGGCCCGACGGTGTACCGCTATCTCTGCGACGACGGGCTCGCCGGCGAGGAGGGCGGGTGGCTCATCTGCACCGCCTGGCTGATCGAATCCATGGTCAAGTGCGGGCGCAGCGACGACGCCCGCTCGCTTTTCGACCAGATGTGCACCTGCGCCGGGCCCACGGGCCTGCTCGCCGAAGAGTTTGACCCGCCCACCGGCATGGCGCTGGGCAACTTCCCCCAGGCCTATTCGCATCTGGGCGTCATCAACGCGGCACTGGCGCTCGAGAAGGCCGGCATCGTCTGAATCGAACGAGCGGGATCGTCACGTCCCCTCGGGGCGCATCAGCGGGAAGAGCACCACGTCGCGGATCGTGCGCTGATTGGTCAGCAGCATGACCAGCCGATCGATGCCAAGGCCCATCCCGCCCGCGGGGGGCATGCCCACCTTGAGCGCGCGCAGGAAGTCATCGTCCATCGTGCGGAACGTGTTTTCTTCGGCGGTCTTGGCGTCGTCGATCCCGCGCAGCTGCTCGCGGAACTTGGCCTCCTGAACGTCGGGGTCGTTCAGCTCGGTGTAGTGGGGGGCCAGTTCCATGCCCGCGATGAACAGGTCCGCCCGGTCGGCCAACGACGGGTCGTCGCGCTTGGGGCGCGTCAGCGGGCTGATCGCGCTGGGATAGTCCGTAATGAACGTAGGGCGCGAAGGGTCCAGCAGACCCTCGGCCTTTTCTTCGAAGAGTTCATTGATGATCAGCGTCGGGTCCATCGCGTCGATCGCCGCACTCTGGGCGCCGTGGCGTTCCTTGAAGATCGCGCGGGCTTTGGCGTGATCGGTCATGGGGAAGCCCCACGCCTTCTCGAAGAGTGCGCCAAAGGTCACGCGTTCGAAGGGGCGTGAATAGTCGATCTGCAGATCGCCAAAGGGCAGCACCGCGGGCGTGCCCTTGGCCCCGCCCGAGCGCTCGTGCACGTATTCCGCCGCATCGCGTACGAGCGATTCGGTCAGTTCCATGACCGTCAGCACGTCGCCGAAGGCGTGATAGGCCTCGAGCATGGTGAACTCGGGGTTGTGCTGCTTGTCGAGCCCCTCGTTGCGGAAGTTGCGGTTGACCTCGAAGACCCGGGGCATCCCGCCCACCATCAGCCGCTTGAGGTAGAGTTCGGGCGCGATCCGCATGAACAGGCTGATGTCCAGCGCGTTCATGTGCGTGACGAACGGACGGGCCGCCGCCCCGCCCGCGAGCGTCTGCAGCATCGGCGTCTCGACCTCGAGATACCCCCGCGCCTCCATGAAGGCCCGGATCCGCGAGACGATCTTCGCGCGCAGCTGAAAAACCTCCATCGTCTGCGGGTTCGCCCACAGGTCCACGTACCGCTGGCGATAACGCAGCTCGACATCCTGCAGCCCCGCGTGCTTCTCGGGCGGGGGCACGAGGCACTTGGCCGCCGGGCGCAGATCCGTAGCCCAGAGCGTGATCTCGCCCAAGCGCGTCCGCATGACCCGTCCCGAGGCGACGACCACGTCGCCCAGGTCGGTGAGCTTCGCCAGGTCAAAGCCCGCCGATGCACAGTCTTTCTGACTGACGGCGACCTGGATGTCCCCGCTGTAGTCGCGCAGTTTCAACCACAGCAGCTTGCCATTGTCGCGCAGCAGCACGACCCGCCCGCCCACGCGTGCCTCAGGCCGTGGATCGACAAACCCGGGCTCCTTGCCCTTGGCGTCGAACTCGGCGGCGGCGGCTTCGTCAAAGAGCCCGCGGGCCTGCTCGATGGCGATCAGCCCGTCGATCCGCTCGCCGTAGGGCTCCATGCCCTTGGCGCGGAGCGCGTCGCGATTGTCGCGCCGGGCGGCCTCGAGGCGGTGCGAACCGGAAATATCCTGCGGGGGCGTCTCGCTCATGGTGGTATCCGAGGGTCGAGCCCCAGTGTAGACGTCCGCGTCCGGCCCAAAAAAGAAGCCGGCCCGGACGCGCTCCGGGCCGACTCGCATGCTGCCTCATTCCCGGGGGAGTCTCCCGGGCGGATTCGAAGGCATTTATTCCTTGGCGTCGTCGTCGTTCGCGCCGCCCTGGGCGTCGATCAGTTTGCGGAGGTAATCGTTCTCGCGCCGGGTCGCTTCGAGATCAAAAACGAGGTACTTGATGCTCAGGCGCAGGTAATCGAGTGATTCCTGCAGGTCGGCGATCGTGCGCTTCATCTTGTCATGGCGGTCGCGGGTCTCGGTGGCCAGTCGCTCCAGATCGCCCCGCTGATCCTCGGGAAGGGTGTCGATCTGGCTGATGAGGTCGCCGAGTTTCTGTTGGAAGTCACGCTCGTTCATGGGGCACTCTCTCCCGTGTCTTGCGCCTACGCCAGTCCATGGCGCGGGCATGTCGTTGAGCAACTTTGCCCCGCATCTCGCTCGCATGCCAGCCGGATCGTGATGTTGCCGTACGGGGGCGTGTGGGTCCCAGAAAAGTATCGTCCCGGGCTCGCATTCAAGGGTCGGGAGCGTTTGCGCGGATCGATCACGTTCCGACACGTGTGCGGCTTGGGCCGGCATGTTGCCGCTCGTCAACGCCCCGCATCAGCCCGACGCAGCGCCTGCTTGGCCGCGGGGCCGGCCTGGGCCGTCAGGTCGGCCAGGATCCCGGGCTCGGTTCGACGCGCATCCTTCAGGAGCTTCCGCAGGTGCGTGTCCACTTCCATCTTGAAGCGGGAGAACCACTGCTCGAGCTCGTGCCGGTTGAACCGTGATAACGGATCTCGCAGCCCGGTCTGGGCCGTGGCCCATTCCAGCAGCGACGCCCCCGTGTCGCTGTACTTATACAGATTCAGCGTGGCCTTGAGGCGTCCGGTCAGCGAGATGAATGGATCGGTGGCCGCTTCGGGCAGGCGGGTCATGACCTCGTCCACGGGCTCCGCGTTGAGTGCCGCCGCCAGGGCATCCGCCTGGGGTTCGGGTTCCTTGGGGATGGCGGAGGCCTCGGAGGCGGGCCTGAGGTCGGCGAACGCGGTCGAGAGGGTCTTGATTCCCGCCCGGTCAAATCGGACGCCCAGTCGCTGGCAGGGGGCTCCCTCGTGAATCACGGGCTCGGCGGTGACGATCACTCCCCAGCCCCATTCGGGGCGTCCGGAGTGGACGACGCGTTCCCCGATTGTCCAGGTCCGTGCGGGCATGAGCATTGTCTCGCCGCGATCCCGGCAGCGGCATCGAGGTGAATCGGGATCGGGCGGCCAGAGTTGCGGCCCGGGAAACCCGGTTTGTCGCGCTGGTGTGGCGAGAATACTATCTTCGCCTCACCGGGTCATCCTACGCGGTCCGCGGGCGCCCCTGCCGGGGGGGCGTGCGTCAGGGTCGGGAAACCCCCGGGTGGCGTTCCGAAAGCAGGCACGATGATCGAAGCACTCAAGAGCGAGAAGGTTGTGGAGAAGGCGGGCGGTCGCTTCAAGTTGTGCTCACTGATCCAGCGCCGTCTGGTGCAGTTGATGGAAGGGGCTCGCCCCCTGGTCGACCGCAACGGCCGCACCGACCTCGAGATCGTCATCGACGAGATCCTGCAGGACAAGATCACCCTCGATTTCGACGAGGCGAAGGTCCTGGCCGGCGAGGCCTGAGCCCCGCACGGGTTCCCCCTCCATGGGCACACCCGCCCAGCCCAGTTCCGAAGCCCAGCGCACGCTTGCGTCAAGCGTGTGCGGCCGTCACATTCTCGTCGGCATCACCGGCGGGATCGCCGCGTACAAGGCCTGCACCGCGGTCAGCCGCCTTGTTCAGGCGGGCGCGACGGTGACCGTGGCGATGACTCAGGGCGCGACCAAGTTTGTCACGCCGCTGACCTTCGCGGCGTTGTCCGGGCGCACCGTCTATTCCGATCCCTGGGATCACGTCGAAGCCGGCGACCCCCAGCATGTGAATCTCGGGGCGATGATCGACCTCGCGGTGATTTGCCCATGTTCGATGGACTGCCTGGCGAGGCTGGCCACGGGGCGCTGCGACGACATCGTCACCCTCATCCTGGCGACGATCGACCGATCGAAGACGCCCGTGCTGCTCGTACCCTCAATGAATGCAGCGATGTGGGGACAACCCTCGACCCAGCGAAATCTCGCTACGCTCGCCGCGGATGGCTTTGCCTTCATCGGCCCCGAGGCCGGGTGGCAGGCCTGCCGCACGCTGGGCATGGGACGCATGAGCGAACCCGAAGCCATTCTCTCGACGATTGCCGAGCGTCTCTCGACGCGGCGCGGCGACACACCCCGTGCGTAAGGCCTCAACACCCTGACGCCCGTTTCTTGGAAAGGCGGATCCATGGGAGGCACAAGCGGCGGCGGTTCGAGCGGAAACACGGGCGGGGGCGGATTACTCGGTGCATTTCTTACGGGCGTGGAATGGGTCGGCAACAAGCTGCCCAATCCGGTCATGCTCTTTATCCTGGCCACGGTGCTGATCATCGGCCTCTCCGCCGTCGGTACGGGCATGCAGTGGTCCGTGCAGCCCCAGCGACCCAAGATCGTGATGGAGCAGGCGACCGACGCCACGGGCGCGGTGATCGAGCGCAAGAAACTCGACGCGACGGGACGCCCGGTGATCGAACTCGTCGACGACGGCGCGCCCGTCTCGCCGCGCAGCGTGCTCACCTCAGACGGCATTTACTGGCTGACCGCCAATCTGGTGCGCAACTTCATTAACTTCGCCCCGCTGGGCGTGGTGCTGGTCAGCATGTTCGGGATCGGCGTCGCCGAGAAAGTGGGGCTCTTCGGGGCCTTCATGCGTGCGGTCGCCAGCGTGGTCTCGTCGCGGATGCTCACGCCCACGGTGATCTTCCTGGGCGTGATCTCGAACACGGCGAGCGACGCGGGGTACATCATCCTGCCCCCGCTCGCCGCGGGCTTGTACGCGGTCTTCAAGCGACCTCCGCTCGCGGGGATCGCCGCGGCGTTTGCGGGCGTGGCGGGCGGGTTCTCGGCGAACCTGTTGATCGCCTCGACCGACGCGCTGGTCGCCCCGCTGACCGAACGCGGCGCGCAGGTGCTTGATCCGTCATACTCGGTGCTGGTGACCTGCAACTGGTGGTTCCTCGCCGCCTCGACGTTCCTCCTGCCCGTCATGGGCTGGGCGGTGACGGCGTGGATCGTCGAGCCCCGCCTCGCCCGCCAGCAGCAGGAGAACCCCATCGTCGATCCCGTCGGCGTCACGACGGACCAATCGCTCAGCCCCAAGGAGAAGAAGGGCCTCTGGTGGGCGCTGGTCGGCGTGCTCGCGAGCGTGGGGATCATCGTCGGCAGCATCGCCATTCCCGGCGCGCCGCTGCACGGCACCATGCCCGCCGCATCTCCCGCCTACGGACCCATCCCGCTCGCGTGGTCGGGCGAGGGCGCGTTCACCCCCGCGGGTGAGGCCACGCGCGGGCCGACCAAGGGCACGCTCAACGTCAAGCCCGGCGTCGCCCTCGACGCGGGCTGGACCGCCAACGAAGAAACCGTCCGCGGCACGTTCCGCACCAGCCAAGGGGTCGAAGTGGAGGGACGCTTCGAGCCCGCTCCTCCGCTCCAGCCGCGCTGGTCGCAAGCGATCGTGCCGTTCATCTTCGTGGCGTTCCTGATCCCCGGGCTGGCGTACGGCTTGGCCACGGGCACGATCAAGAAGGCGGGCGACGTCGCGACGGCGTTCATCCACTCGATGTCGACGATGGCCCCGATCATCGCGATGGCCTTCTTCGCGGCTCAGTTCATCGAGTGCTTCAAGTTCTCGCAACTCGACCGGATGCTGGCCTTCGCGGGCGGCAAGACGCTCGTGTCGCTGGGGCTGCCCACGCCGCTGCTGCTGGTGGGCGTGATCGTGCTGGTGATGATCGTTAACATTCTGATGTCGTCGATGAGCGCGAAGTGGACGGCCCTGGCGCCGATCCTGGTGCCGATGATGATGATGGCCGGGCTGAGCCCGGAACTGACGCAACTGGCCTATCGCGTGGGCGACAGCGTGACCAACTGCGTGACCCCGCTGAACACGTACATCATCGTGGTGCTGGTGGCGGTGCAGCGGTACAAGCCCGACGCCGGGCTGGGCAGCCTGATCGCCATGATGGTGCCTTATTCGATCATCTTTGCAATCATCTGGACGGCGTTCCTGCTGGCCTGGGTGGCGTTGGGCATCCCGATCGGGCCGTCGGCCCCGCTCTGGTACGCCCCGGGGCACTAAGGCCGGGGTACGGACGCCCCTTCGCGAGCGCTCGCCGGGCATGAATCCGCCCCGCCTGACCGAGAACCGGTTTGACGTGGGGGGGCGGGCGGTCAACGATGCTGCCTGCCGCGAGACCTTCGGAGAGGTGCCAGAGCGGTTGAATGGGCTAGTCTCGAAAACTAGTAACGGGTTCGCCCGTTCGGGGGTTCGAATCCCCCCCTCTCCGCTTCAACAGCCCTTGCACTCGCAAGGGCTGTTTCGTTTTGGTGTGTGTGAGGGGTACGCCCGCCGCGAGTCTCGGACGAGCCCTCGCAAGGGCTGGCAGTGATCGTGCGGAGGATGGAATTAGGGGCTGGGTCGAGTCCCGAGGAATAGGTCCGAACCGATCCCCTCGTCCGCGAGGGGCAAAAGACGCGTGGTGAAGCCCGCCGCCTGCAGCATGGCGAGCCACTCATCCCGAGAGAACAACCCCAGGCGCAGGGTTTCATGCTCCACCCTAACCGGCTCGCCCGGCGCTCGCAGGATGTATGTCATATGCGAATGAAACTCCGTGTCGCCAGGGTCGGGGTCCCAGGTCCACTCGACAAGGCGGGCCTGTAAACCCGGCGGTGCGTGTGGCGTGGCGTCGTCAAGCTCAGGCGCAGCCGCCGGGCCCCCGCAGAGGGTTGCGCCCGGTTGGAACGTCTCTTTGGTCCAGTCGGGGAGGACCATCGCCAAGCCGCCCGGCGCGCAGTGGGCGTGCGCGGTAGCGATCGCCGCCCGAAGGTCGGGCGCGGTGTTCATGTGCATCACGGCGTCGTGGATGAGCACCAGGTCGAACGTGCGCCCCAGGCGGAGGGTTCGCATGTCGCCCGCGATGTGCTCGCACCCGGGGTTGAGCGTGCGCGAGAGGGCGAGCATCTCAGGCGAGAGGTCCGTGAGGGTCATGCCGGCCTGCGAGACGCGAGCGAGGTGGTGCGAGAGATGTCCGCCGCCGGCGCCGAGTTCGAGGATGGTGCGGATGGGGCGCGTGGCGTGAGCCTGGATCAGGCTCCAGCAGCGCTGCGCATGAGCGGCGTATTCCTCGTGCGGCGAGAGGATCGGCCACCAGGCGGCGAGTTCGGAGTAGAGGAGCACCAAAGAGGATAGGAAAGCGCGTTGTCATGGGCTCTCATACTTGTCGAGCATGGCGCGTCTGCAGCGTGGGGCTATAGCGATTGAGCCTTCATGTGCTCATGAACTTGGTCTTCAAAACTACGCGGTAACGGCGGGGTGCTCGATTCGGGTGAATACGTCTTGCGAGAATCGCCATGGTGCCGGGGGGTGAGGACGATGTTCACCCGATTGCTATCCAGCCCTCACACACTGCGCGCACCGCCCAAAGAGCACCAGTTCGTGCCCCTGCAGTTTAAAACCCTTGGGCGTGAGGCGATCGAGATCGCCCGGGCAGGCATCGACCTCGAAGACCTTGCCGCAGCGACGGCAGTGGAAGTGGTGGTGGTGGCCCTTGCCGGCCCATTCAAACCGCGGTGAATCGCCCGGGATCTCGACCACCTCGACCTGCCCCTCGCCCACCAGGCGCTTGAGCGTGCGATAGACCGTGGCCAGCCCCATCGCGCCCAGACGTTTGCGGGCGTCGGCGTGGATCTCGCCCGGCGAGAGCGGGCGTGCCGCGTGCGTCAGCACGTCGCGGATGGTCTGGCGCTGGCGGGTGTTGCGTTCGGGGGGCACGACGCAGGGTAGGGGCGTGCACGCGCTGTCAGCGAAATTGGCGGCGGGGCCGTGCACGCGGTTCGTGTGTGTCACACGCCGAACAGGCGGTTCTGGCCCAGACACGCGGCGAGTTCGGCGTAGACCTCGTGGATCTTCCCCTCGCCGGGCGCGGGGCCCAGAGCCCTGGTGATCCGACGCGCCAGGCACCCGTGATCGAGGATCGCCATGAGCGTGACGCGGGCGGGGGCGGCGATGAGATCGGGCGTGGCCTGTTCGATGAGGTGGTGCCAGAACTCCGCCGACGTGGTGGGCCCGCCGCGCCAGCCCAGGGCGTGCAGATAGCGCGTGTTGGCGATGACCGCTTTGTCGGCGTCGCGGATGTGGTCGAGCAGGATCGTGTGCAGCGGCTCGACATCCCACGCGCGGAGTTCGCCCAGATCACCCAAGCGGCCCTCGATGATCGCACGCGTCACGCCCGCCACGCCGGCGCAGATGGCGAGGTCGGCGGCGGGGCATTCCTGCACGTCGAGCGTGCGCACCTCGATCGTGCCGCGGGTGAAGCGGGCGATGCACCCGCGCGAGTTGGCCCACTCGTGGCGGAGCACGCCGCCGGGGTCGTGCGGGGCGTAGGCGTCGTAGATGGGCGCGAAGATGCGTTCTTCGTACGCGCCCCGCGTGTAGACGGGCTCGGGGATGACGCGCCCCGTCGCCGGGGGGATGCGTGCGCTGTTGGTGCGGTACACCTCGAGGCGCGTGTCCATTAGGCCCGTGGGCGTGCCTTCGCGCAGGGGCGAACTCGCCGCCAGCGCGGGCAGGATGGGCAGCAGCACCCGCAGCGCGGCGTGTAGACGCCCAAACTCGTCGGTGTCAGCCGCGTCGCCGTGGAAGGGCAGGTTCAAGTGCGCAGATTGCAGGTTGGACCACCCGTGCCCGCGGCAGTCAAAGATTCGGTGGAAGGCCTCGTACACCTCGCTGTACCCATGCGGCCAGACCTGAAAATCGCGGTCGGGCAGCATCGTCGGGTGCATCCCCGTAGGCATCAGCATGCAGCCCAGCGGCGAGAGCAGTTCGTTGGCCTTGGCCACGTGACGCGCAAAGGCGTCGGCGAGGCCGTCGAACGACCGGGCCGGGTCCGACGTCTTGAACTCGATCACGTGCAAGGCCAGTTCGTTCGACCACGTCACCTCGCCCAGCGTGACGCTTCCCGGCCAGCCGGGCGAGTCTTCTTCGTCGCCCACCGCGCCGGGCAACGCCGCGGCGGCCTTGAGCAACTGATCGGCGATGGGTCGAACCCGCAGCGTGGATGTGTCCACGATCGCGTGCTCGAGTTCGACGCCGACGGCCTGGAATAAGTGGATGGGTGTGATCATGCGCGACGCGGGGGCTTATCGCCCGCGGCTCTCCAGACGCTTGAGGAAGACCCGCATCACCCGCAGGTAGACCTCGTCGCCGAGCACCTTGTCCTCGACGCCCGCGTCGATGTTGGGGTTGTCGTTCACCTCGACCACGTAGGCCTTCCCGTTAATCTCCTTCAGGTCCACGCCGTAGAGACCATCGCCGATCAGGTTCGCCACGCGGACGGCGGTCTTGACCACGTCGGGCGGGGCGGCCTGCACGGGCCAGGTCTCGAACTCGCCCATCGAGTCCTCGCCCGACTTGGTGTTGTCGTAGATCTGCCAGTGCTCGCTGGCCATGAAATACTTGCAGGCGTAGAAGGGCTCGCGGTCGATCACGCCGATCCGCCAGTCGTAGGGCGTGGGCATGAAGGCTTGCGCGATCAGCAGGTCCGACGTGCGGAACAGCCGCTCGACCTCGGTGCCGAACTCCTCGGGCGTGTCCACCTTGATCACGCCCAGGCTGAACGAACTGTCGGGCTGCTTGAGCACCAGCGGCAGGCCCAGGATCGCCGGGGCCGATTCCCAGTTGCCCTTGTGCATGATCAGCGTCGGGGGCATCGCGATGCGATGACGCTGCAGCAGTTCGGCCAGGTACACCTTGTTCGTGCACTTGACGATTGAATCGGGGTCGTCGATGACGATCAGCCCCTCGGCCTGGGCGCGCTTGGCGAAGCGGAACGTGTGATGGTTCACGCCCGTCGTCTCGCGGATGAAGAGCGCGTCAAACTCGGCCAGGCGCCCGTAATCGTCTTTCTCGACGAAATCGACGCGAAAGCCCATCGATTCGGCGGCCTTGGTGAACTTGCGCAACGCCTTTTCGTTGCTCGGGGCGTTTGGCGCGTCCTTGGCCGTCAGGATCGCCAGGTCATAGCGGGCCTCGGCGGTGCGGGAACGTTTGCGGGGCGACGTGAAATAGTGCGTGGCGAAGTTGAGCACATCGAGGAAGTGATCCGGCGGGATCTCATTGGCCGCGATCGTCCGCAGCCCCTCGAGCACCCAGGTCTCCCCGTCGTGGCGGAACTGCGCCCGTAGGAAGGGCGCGGGGAACTGGTTGAACAACGCCTGCGCCAGCCGGTCGTACTGCGGCTCGAGGTTCCGCCCGAAATAGATGCTCAGCGGAAACACATCGCCCTTGGGCGCGGCCTTCAGGCTCGACTGGATCAGTTCCTCGAGCTCCTCGCCCGTCAGCCGCACCAGCTCGGTCAGTTTCAGATCCTGGATCGTCGCGATGTCGGGCAGAGGCTTGTGCCCGCGGGCGGCGGCCAGCAGCGAGACGTAATACCCCAGGCTCTGATAGCGGTAACTCTTGCAGAGATTGAAGACCTTGGCGTTGCGACGATCCGAGAAGGACGGGTCCGTCAGGTACCGCCGCGCGGAGACGACCTCCACCCCCTCCAGGTTCAGAGGCCAATCTTCCGGGCGATCGATCACCAGCAGAATCGACATCAGAGACTCCGGGTGCGCCGTCGCGGCATGGACGTGTCTTTAGGCCTGAAGGCATGAGCACCGGCGGGCTTGGCCTTGGCGTCGGCCGCGGGCTTCTTCTTCGCCTTCTTCTTCGCCGCACGCCCCATGGGCGCTATCTCCGGGCCGGGTTCGAGGACCAGCAGATTGGCGTCGTAAGTCAGGATGCCAAGAAGGATGGCGTTGAGGATGCGCGAGATGGGCAGGCGATACTTTGCCGTGTGGAACGGCGGGTTGGTGTCGAGCGGGTCGGCGACCAGCACTTCCTTGGACTCGTTGTCATACCCCACGAGCATGACGAAGTGGCCCTGCGGCTCGCCGCGCACGTCGTCATCGATGTTCTCCTCGCCGATCTCGCGTGATGTTCGATACAGGAACGTCGATGACAGCCCAGCGATGATCGGCGTGCCCTTGGCCAGGTATCCGCGGATCAACGCGGCGTTGAGGTCCACCATCTTGAGTTCCCCGCCCAGCGAGAGAAACTCTTTGAATGCCCGCGTCGATACCTTCAGCCGCTTATCGCCGCGCTTGACCATCGCCTGCTGATCAAGACGAGCGGCAAGGTCCGCCGGGTCATGCGCCAGCCCGTCGCTGGCGAACCAGGTGGGATCGAACATCTGCAGGTGGAAGGTGTAGATCGTCGCCTTGAACCCGCGCTTGAGCGCGTGGCAAGCCAGGATCTCCGCGAGTGTCCCGCCCGAGTCCAGGCGGTGGATCTGCGAGATCACCTTCTTGAGCGTGACCCCGCGCACGCCGTAGTGGCGATACAGCGAATACAGACACGTCGGGCCGCATGTCTCGTCGTCGGGCTGCGCGCGGATGTCGAGTTTGATCTCGGTCTTCATATCGCCAACGTGCGGGCGCGGCGCGCCAAGAGGTGCGATCAGGGCCATCGAGTGTATCGGCCCTCAATCCTTCGCGTTGCTCGAACAACGCTGCGAACGCGACACTCCGCTCCGGCGTACGCTCGACCCCGTGAGCCATTCCCCGGTTCAACCCGCCAAGCCCGCCAGCACGCCCGCCGCGGGCGACTCTCATCCACGGGTATTGGTCACGCCAGACGGTCGCCTGACCGCTGGGCGTCTGGCCGGGCTCTCCATGGGGTCGGCGATCCTGGTGCTTTCCTGGCCGATCCTTGTCGAGAGTTTCCTCCAGTCGCTTGTGGGGCTGACGGACACGGTCTTTGCCTCGGGCCTGAGCGACGCGGGGGCCGGCACCGACGCCGTCGGCGGGGCGGCTTACATCCTCTGGTTCATCGGGCTGGTGGTTCAGGCGATCGGCGTGGGCGCGACGGCCCTCATCAGCCGTGCCGTGGGCGGGCGGAGCATCGGCGTCGCCAACGCCGCCGTCGGCCAGACCCTGCTCCTTGCGCTCCTGGCGGGTGTGGTGGTGGGGGTGGTCATCTTCCTGGCCGCCGCTCCCGCCGCAGCCCTGCTCAACCTCACCCCGTCGGCGAGTGCGGCGTTCCGCACCTACGTCATGATCAACGCCTTCGGCGTGCCCTTCAGTTCGATCCTCTTCTCGGGGATCGCCTGTGCTCGAGGCGCGGGCGAATCACTGCGTCCGCTCTGGTCGATGGTCGCCGTCAACACCGTCAACGTCCTGGCGAGCTGGGTGCTGGCGGGCGTGGATCTGACCGTGGCCCGCGTTGAAGAGGGCGAGATCGTCCGGCGCACGCTCCTGGCCAATCCCTTCCCCTTTGACCTCGGAGTCTCGGGGATCGCCTGGGGCACGGTTCTTGGGCACATGGTGGGGGCGGCGATCGTCATACGCATGCTCGCGCGGGGCACGGGTGGGGTGCGACTGAAACGTTCACGCCTGCGCCCGCACTGGCCCACCCTGCACCGACTGATCCGCATCGGCGTTCCCAACTTCTTTGAAACGCTGGGCATGTGGGCCGGCAACTTCCTCGTCATTCTCATCGTCGGGCTGATGGGCGGGGCGGGCGGGGGAACGGTCGGCGCCCACTTCATCGCGATCCGCATCGAGGCGTTCAGTTTCCTCCCGGGTTTCGCCTTCGGAGCCGCCGCGGCCACGCTCGCCGGTCAATATCTGGGTGCCGGTTCACCCGCGTTGGCGGCCCGCGCCGTCTGGATCTGTACCTTCGGCGCCAGTCTTCTGATGGGCCTGCTCGGGGTGGTCTTTGTCCTTTTCCCGCATGAACTCACCGGGCTGGTCAGTCCGCAGGCGGTGCATCTTGATCTGGTGCCGCCGCTGCTGGTCGTCACGGGGTTTGTGCAGGTCCCCTTCGCGGTTTCGATCGTGCTGCGACAGGCTCTGCGCGGGGCCGGCGATGTGCGCGCCGCGATGTGGATCACCTGGGCGATGACCTACGGCGTGCGCTTGCCGCTGGTGTATCTGCTCTCGGATGTCGCGATCCCGCTGCCGCAGGCGTTGGGGGGTGGGCAGATCGAACACCCGATCGGGTGGGGCTGGGGCCTGACGGGCGTGTGGGTCGCGCTCTGCGTCGAAATCCTGGCCCGCGCGATCGCGTTCCTCGTCCGCTTCAGCCGCGGTCGATGGCAGCAGGCCCGCGTCTGAGCGATCAGCCGACGGGGGCGGCGTCAGGGTCCGTATCGGTGGGGCGCTTGTTTTCGCGCATCTTGAAGTTCAGGCGCTGCCTGAGCGACGCTTCGCTGAAGGGGCCCGAGGGCTCGGGAACCGCCCGCTCGTATTCGTCGTGGCGCAGCGTCAGCAGCGTCTGCTGGTCGAGCATCCTCACATTTTCCTTCGACATCTGACGCTGGGCGACGATCTGCGCCACGACCACGCTCAATGTCTCGGGTGTCGCCACCGCGAACGACCGCAGCACGGCGTTGTCGGGCGAAGGGGTGAAGCGAGGGTCGAGCGAAGCGACACGCGACAGCACGGCATCACGCAGCGACTGGCTGTCGAGCGCGGGCGTGCGGGGGTCTGAACGCGTCCGCGTGAGCTGACGCTGACGCACGATCTCGAGCGGCGCGGGAACGCCTCCCTCGCCGGGCGTGGCGAACTCGCTCGCGATGGCCGCCAGCCCGTCGGTGACGGCCTTGAGCGCCAGCGCATCGGCCTGGGCCTTGATCTGGTCATACGCCCACAGCAGGCGGCAGTCGCGGGCAACCGCTTCCCGCACGGCGTCAATCGTCTCGGGCGCACCCGCCTGGGCCGCCTCGACGATGTGCACCACGTACCGATTCCCCGCACGGTCCTGGATCGTCGCGCTCGTGAGCGGGATGCCCACCTGCGCATCGATGCCCGGCGTGGGCGACAGTTCCTTGCAGGCGCCGATCAGTTGCGAAACCGTCCCGCGCAGCGTCCCAGCCTGGAACGTGCTCTCGCCAAGCCCGGGGATCGCCGACACCTCCGCCAGCGGCACAAAAGCGTCGGTCCGCATCGACACGATCGGGGCCGCGACTTCAAGCCCGCTCTGGGCGGCCATCTCGACGATGCTGCCCGCCAGGTCGACCAGGCGCGGACGTTGCGCGTCCCAGTCCGCCGGGAGAACCTTGTACGAGCCGTCCGCGGTCAGTTTCCGCGTCGCGGTCCGGACCTTGCCCTTGAGCATCCGGTCGATGTCGGCCATCAGGACGTCGGCCTCCCGCTCGCGCAGCGAGGCTTCGACGCGCTTCTGTTCCGCCGTGAACTCGCCCTGGTACAGATCGCGATTCGATTGCCAATGCCGGTAGACGTTGACCGGATCGAGCTTGACCGCCGCGGCGAGTGAGGCCCGGTCGATCATGAGCCATTCGAGCTTCACCCGCGCCGGGAGTTGATACCCAAAGCCGTGCTCGCCCTGACCGGGCGCCACGTCCTTGTATTTTTCGAACTGGGCGGCCAACTGCTCGGGCGTGGGCTCGGGTGCCTGCCCCGCGGCGACCGAAGCCGGGATCACCACCGCGTCGATGAAGGCGCTGTCGACCAGGTGCTTGGCATCGATGATCGCCCGCCGATCCGAGTAGCGTGATGCGGTCTCGTAGGCCATGATCATCCGGCGCACGCCGCGAAGCTTCGCCAGCGCTTCATTGAACTGCTCGGAAGTGAGGCGTGCCTTCTGACGGGCCTTCTGGATCTCGCCCTCGAGGAGCATGACGACCTGATCAAACCCGCCCAGTTGCTGCATCAGGCGCTGCGCGGCCATGGGATCGGCCTGCAGTTGCAGCATCGTCTCGGCGCGGGTGACCTCGGGCAGCCAGTCCTCCCCGTCACGGGCGTTGGCCACGAACCCGGCCCGCCGCGCCTCGTGCACCAGCAGGAACCAGTGATCGCGCGAGGCGATGCCCGTCTGCGCGATCATCACGCGGGGCAGGGCATCGCGCAGCGCCTGGTACTCATAGTCGGCACGCTCATAGTTGCTCAACGTGACAGGCTCGTCGCCGAGCCCCATCGTCGCGACCACCTGATCACCCGGATCAGGCTGCCACTGCGACAAGGTGCCCTGCACCAGGAAGACGATGAGCAGGAAGGTACCCCCGACAACCAGGAGCCACTTCTTGTTCTTGCGGAAGATCTTGAGCATGGATTCGTCCCGCCCGAGCGATGCCCATAGGGCGAACCGCCGGGCGCTTCCCACCCCTGGGACCAGCGCCCGGCCCGTGTCCGACCACGCGTGTTTAGCGATAGAACTCGATGATCAGGTTGGCGTTCACGTCGAAGGGGATCTGGTCGACGCTGGGGGCGGCGACCACCTTCAGCGTCAGTTCGCTGGGGTTGAGATCCAGCCAGCCGGGCACCTCGTACCCCGCCAGCGATTCCATCGCCTCGCGGGCGATCTTCTGCGCCTTGGGCTTGAGCGTGATCGTGTCGCCCACGTTGATCAGCGCGCTGGGCTTGTCCAGCTTGCGCCCGTTGAGCAGCACGTTCCCGTGCACCACCATCTGGCGGGCCGCCCAGATCGTCCGGGCCAGCCCGGCGCGGCGAACCACGTTGTCCAGGCGACGCTCGAGCTGCTGCAGCAGGATGTCGCCCGAGTTGCCCGGGCGGCTGGAGGCATCGGCCAGGATGCGCCGGAACTGCTTCTCCTGCACGCAGTAGTGGTACTTGAGCTTCTGCTTCTCGTTCAGACGCACGCCGTAGTCACGCAGGCGACGCCCGCGATACCCGTGCATGCCGGGGAAGTTCAGCGCCCGCTTGGACGTGTGCTTGGGCAGATCCACGATCGGAACGCCCACGCGACGCGACAACTTGAGCTTGGGACCGGTATAACGAGCCATCGATGCATCCTCCGTCCGCCGGTCGTGCCCATTGGGCCCGCCGGGGTGCCAGCGCGAAAGGCTGGCGATCAGGGCCGCGGTGCCGAGGCTTCGGGGCGGCCGAGTGCTGATCCGGTCATTCCGCGCTGGGGCCCATTGCCCCAGGCGGCCGGGTTGTGAGGGAGAAGTAAAGGGGGCCTACCCCCTCCGGTCAATCCCCGGGTTCTCCCGGCCGTGCCACGATTCTGACGCACCGGACGGGTGTCCTTGGCATGCCTGTCCGCATTCGGGGCATCGAATGGACCCACCCGCGGCTAAACCCGTGAGGTCATACCCACAACGACAAAGCCCCGGAGTGGACCGCGTCCGCTGTGCCCACAGCCCGATTCCCAAGAACAGCCCGGCGATCTGCCACAGCGGGATATCCACCCATGCCGGCTGCTCGAGTTCAAGCGTGGGCCAGAGAAGCGAGCGTGGCTCGGTTCGATGCATGAAGAATCGCCCGATGACCGGGATCCCCGTCATCAGCGGCACCCCTGGAGGTGAAGGGCGTCCGGGGTAGACGATGGGTTCGGTTAACACGAGCGAACCGCGATCAACCCACAGGAACCAATCGCCGCGTTCTTTGCCCATCTTGGGTTTCACACACGACGCGGGCCAGAGCGCCAGGGCAAGGGCTGCAATTCCAAGGCACAAGCGCCCGAAGTTGATTCTGAATGACGCCACGTCACCCCAGCCTACCACGCGCCCGCTAGACTCACGCGCGATGCCCCAACGCCTCCCGCTCCCCGTTCTGCCCGGCGGCCACGCCGCCTACGAGAAAAAGGAGAAGTGCGCGGTCTTTGGGGTCTGGGGCACGTCCCATCCGGCCCGCGTCTCGTACCTGGGGCTCTATGCCCAGCAGCATCGCGGGCAGGAGTCGGCGGGGATCGCCGTCACCGACGGCAGGCGTCTCGAGGGCCAGACGGGCATGGGGCTCGTCGCCGAGGTCTTCACCCCCGATTCGCTGGCCAAACTCGAGAGCAAGGGATCGAAAGCCGCGATCGGGCACTGCCGCTATTCAACGGCCGGGGGTTCGCTTTCGTGCAACGCCCAGCCGCTTCTCGAGAGTTACATCGGCGGGCAGGTCGCCGTGGCGCACAACGGGAACCTGATCAACGCCGAGGCGCTGCGGATCCGCTTTGAAGAAGCGGGGCACCTGTTCCACACGACCAGCGACACCGAGGTGATCATCCACCTGCTCGCCTCGCCCGCGCAGCAGAAGGCGATCGATCCGCTCGCCGAAACGCTGCGTCACTTGCAGGGGGCGTTCAGCCTTGTGTTCCTCTTCAACGACCGGATCGAGGCCTGCCGCGATCCGTGGGGCTGGCGTCCGCTGGTGATCGGCCAACTCGAAGACGGCGGGTATGTCGTCGCCAGCGAAACGGTCGCGCTCGACGTGGTGGGCGCGACGCTGATCCGCGAGGTCGAGCCGGGCGAGATCGTGCGGATCGACGACACGGGCCTGACCAGCCGCACGTTCGCGCCCCCGGCCCAGCGCATGGCCTACTGCGTCTTTGAGCACGTCTATTTCGCCAACCCGGCGAGCATGATCTTCGGGCAGAACGTGCAGGCGACGCGCGAGCGCCTGGGCGAGCGTCTCGCCGCCGAGGCGCCCGTCAAGGCCGACTTTGTCGTTCCCATGCCCGACTCGGGGCGGTCGGCCGCGCTGGGCTATGCGAGGGCGAGCGGGCTGCCCTATCGCGAGGCGATCGTGCCCAATCGATATGTGGGGCGAACGTTCATCAAGCCGACGCAAGACCAGCGCAATGCCGCCGTCCGCCTGAAACTCAACGTCATCGCGGACCTGGTGCGCGGGCGCAGCCTGGTGATCGTGGACGATTCGATCGTCCGCGGCACGACGACCCGCGCCAAGATGAACCAGTTGAAAGCCGCGGGCGCGAAGGAGATCCACCTGCGCATCTCCTGCCCGCCGATCCGGCACCCGTGCTACTTCGGCGTCGACTTTGCCGAGCGCACGCAACTGGTCGCCAACACCCGCAACGTCGAGCAGATCCGCGAGTTCCTGGGCGTTGATTCGCTGCACTACCTCTCGCTCGAGGGGTTGCTCGCCTGCATGGATCGCAAGGGCTCGGATTACTGCACGGCGTGCTACAGCGGCGAGTACCGCCTCGACCCCGAGCACCCGGTCACCGAATCGGTGATCGAGCCCGCGCAGTTGCGGATCTTCGGATAACCCCCATGACCGATCCCCGCCCGGTTCTCACGCTGGCGCACTCGGGCGATCCCGACGACGTCTTCATGTGGTGGCCCGCGACGGGCATGGTCGATCCCTCGGGTGCGCCGCTGCCCGGCGAGCGGGGCCAGCCCGTGATCGACACCGGACGATTTCGGTTTCGCGCTGTCCCGGGCGATATCAGTGTGTTCAACACCGCCGCCGCGGGCGATGCGCCCTACGACGTCACCGCGTTGTCGGTCCGCGCGTGGGCGAACGTCGCCGATCTCTACGCGCTGACGTCCTTTGGCGGGTCCTTTGGTGAGTGGTACGGGCCCAAGGTCGTCACCAAGGACGCCGCCCTCGATCTCGACGCGCTGCGCCGCCCGGGCGTGCGCATCGGCGTGCCGGGCCTGCGCACCACGGCGTTCCTCGCGCTGGGCCTGCTGCTTGGGACCGAGGCCCTCGCCAACGCCTCACGCTTCGTCGAACTTCCCTTCGACGCGATCATCCCGTGCGTGGTGCGGGGCGAGGTGCAGGCCGGGCTGGTGATCCACGAGGGGCAGATTGCCTTTGCGCAGGCGGGCCTGCACGAGGTGGTCGATCTGGGCGCGTGGTGGGGGCGTACGCGGAACTTGCCGCTCCCGCTGGGCGTTAACGCCGTCAAGCGCGACCTCGACCAGCGCTTCGGCCCTGGTACGACCGCCGCGATCGTGCGCACGCTGCGCGACTCGCTGGATTATGCCCTGGCCAACCGCGAGCGATCGATCGATGCCTCGATGCCCTTCGCGCGGGCCAACGCCGCGGCGTCGGGAACGCCCGAGCCCACCCGCGCCGATGTCGAGCGATACCTGGGCATGTACGTCACGGGCCTCACCCGCGACATGGGCGACACCGGACGCCACGCCATCGCCACGCTGTTGGGCGAAGGGGCGGCGGCGGGACTGTGCCCGCGGGTCGACCGCATCGAGACGTTCTAGCGAGTGCTCCATCCTGACATGCAGCCCGACCGTCAGGGAGGGCTTTCTGTAAATGCGCTCGCATACAAAGAGAAGCCCTCGCTCACGCTCGGGCTGCATGCCTCGCACCGCGTTATGGCTGTTTCCGAGTGCCAACACCCGACGCGTCCTCGTAGCGCGTGGTGTCCCGACAACGTGAGCCCATGATCGTCCGCACGACGCGCGGGCGGCAGACCACCCGCGGGTCGTGGCACCCAAATTCAAGAGCAGACCATGCATGGGCGAGTCGCCTGGGTCTACCGGGCCCACGGAGAAGTGCGGCGATTCGCCCTACCCTCGATCCATGAACCTCAAGCGCACCGAGTTTGGCGTGGGCGTGATGCTCCCCGAGGGCGAGATCCTCCCCATCCGGCACATCATCGGCATCGGCATGAACTACGCCGCCCACGCGATCGAGCAGGGCAAGGGCGTGCCCGAACGCCCGGTGCTCTTCAGCAAGAACCCCTACGCGTGCGGCTTGTCGGGCGAGGAGATCGTCATTCCGCGCGTCTGCCAGGACCGCCCCCAGGTCGACTTCGAGGCCGAACTGGGCGTGATCGTCGGGCGTCACCCCTCGGGGCGTTTCGTCCGCGACGTGAGCGAGAGCGAGGCCCTGGCCTGCGTGCTGGGCTATGTCACCGCCAACGACGTCTCGGCCCGCTGGTGGCAGAAGGACGGCGCGGGCGGGCAGTTCAACCGCGGCAAGAGTTTCGACAGCTTCTGCCCGATCGGCCCTGCCGTTGTCCCCGGTGCGACGATCGCCGATCCGCAGAATCTGCGGTTGACCACCAAGGTCAACGGAGAGGTGATGCAGGACGCCAACACCAGCGACATGATCTTCCCCGTGCGCACGCTCATCGCCGAGATCAGCCGCGGCACGACGATCCTGCCCGGCACGCTCATCCTCACGGGCACGCCCAGCGGCGTGGGCTTCGCCCGCAAGCCACAGGTTTTTCTCAAGCAGGGCGATGTGGTCGATATCGAGGTTGAGGGAATCGGCATGATCCGCAACAGCGTGCGCGAGGAATAACGCCCTCGTCGCTCACCCGCGCTGACGCGGACATTCTGCGAAGATGGAGAGCGATCAGGCCGGCTGCGTGTGGCTGAGGCTCACCCGCGGCACGACGCGCTCCGCCGCTGATGAGAGTTCGAAATACTCCGCCGACGAGAAGCCGAACATCCCCGAGAGCACATTGGTCGGGAACTCGGCGCACAGGCGGTTGTTGTCGCGCACGTTGGCGTTGAAGAACCGGCGGGCGGCGGCGATGCGGTCCTCGGTCAGCGCCAGTTCCCGCTGCAGCGCCAGGAAGTTCTGGTCCGCCTTGAGCACGGGGTAGTTCTCGGCCAGCGCGAACAAGCGGGGGAGCGAGGCCATCAGCGCGGATTCATCCCCCGCCAAGGCCGCGCGGGAATCGTGCGCCGTCGCCGCCTGGTTGCGCAGCAGGATGATCTTCTCGAGCACTTCGCGCTCGTGGGCGGCGTAGCCGCGCACGGTCTCGACGAGGTTGGGAATCAGATCATGGCGACGCTTGAGTTCGACGTCGATGTCCGACCAACTCTCTTTCATGTGCTGGCGCAGCCGCACGAATCGGTTGTACGTGGCGATGAGCCAGATCAGCACCAGCAGGCCTACGCCGCCGATGATGGCGAGCATGATGATCAGTGTCTCCATGGGCATCGGTCCCCCTTGGGTTAGCGTTGGCGAGCCTCGAGCGAATCCGTCACGTGATCGGGCCACAGGTCGATGAAGCGGCTCCCCCAGTTGAGCCAACCCTCGAACTGCGCGGGCTCCCAGCGACGCACGCCGTCGGTCAGGCAGAAGCACCCCCGCTCGATGTTCAGCGTCGGCCCTCGCGTCGCCAGCAGAAACTCCATCATCGCCGGGGTGATCACGTCATAGGCGAAGCGTTTGTCGCTGCTGGCCACGTGAAACTTGCGGCTGAACTCCTCGCTCTCAAAGTCGATGTCGTCGAACCCGATCACCCCCGCCAGTTTGTCCATGAACCCCTCGGGGCGGATCAGCAGGCTCGGCACCGACGGGAAGGGCAGGTGCATGATGACGTAACTGAAGCGGTAGGTCGTGGTCGAGGTGGACTTGCCGTTGCTCCGCGTGATCTTGTAGAGAAAATCACCGGCGATGACGGAGCACGCGCGCCCGTCGATCGTCACGCTCCCGCGCATGGTGTTGAAGGCACAGCGGCTGTGCCCCCGCCGAAAGACCGCGAACTGGGCGTACCGGTCGTCGTGGCTTGTATCCTTCGACGGGTCGAACCGCCACCCCCGCGCGTGGGCAAAGGCCATCAGCGCCTCACGCCGCGCCTGCTCCTGCTTCCACGCATAGACCGCCGCCGCGATCACCAGGATCAGCGCGGCAGCGGCGAGGATGATGACCAGCCCGGGTCCCATGTGCATCAATGTATCGGCGTATGCTCGCCCGAGTTCCGTGATGGCGAAGAACCCGTCCAAGAAGTCCCGCGAGCGAACCGATTCTCCCACGGTCGAGAACCGGCGCGCCCGCTTTGACTACACCATCTCCGACACGCTCGAGACGGGCATTGTCCTGGCCGGGTCCGAGGTCAAGGCGGTGCGGGCCGGGCTGATCTCGCTCGCCGAGGGGTATGTCCGGGCGACGATGGCCCCCCTGGCCCTGCTGCTGCACAACGTGAACATCGGCGAGTATTCGCCCGCCGCCCACCTGGGGCACAAACCCGTCCGCCCGCGAGTGCTGCTGGCGCATAAGAGCGAGATCCTCAAGTTTGCGCGCGCCACCGAGGGCAAAGGCCGCACCATCGTTCCCCTGAAACTCTACTTCAAGAACGGGTACGCCAAGATCCTGATCGGCATCGCCGACCCGCGCGACAAGTCCGACAAGCGACGCGCGATCGGCGAGCGCGAGGCCAAGCGCGACATGGACCGGGCCCTCTCGCGCCGGGCGCGCTGAAACCCCTCGCGTTTCGCAGGGTCGCGACGACGTGACCACATCCACCCGATGTTTGAATGCTCAGATGCCCTTGGAGCCGCTGACGAGCTGCTGCATGGCGCGGGCTCGCTGCAGGGCGGCGTTCTTGCGGTCCTGCTGCGCACGGGCCTCGGCCCCCGTGCCGCTGACCGTCATGGCCTGGGCCTTGCGCATTTCCTCGGCGGCTTGCTGGGGCGTGAGTTCCTCGGCGGGGATCGCCCGCTCGGCCAGAATCGTCAACTGATCGCCCGCCATCTTGGCGAAGCCGCCCTCGACGAGGTAGGCCCGCGTGCCGCCCTTGCCCTTGCTCGAGTCGGCGTAATCCAGGCGAAGTTCGCCGATGCCAAGACGCGTCAGGATCGGGGCTCGACCCGGCAAAAAGCCCATCAGCCCGTCCCACGCGGGGATCGAGGCGTACGTCATCTCGTCGCTCACCAGGGCGGCGACGGGGGTCACGACCTTGCACGCAAAGGACTTCTTGGCCACGCTTAGCCTCCGAACCCCGCAAGCCATCCGGCCTGAGGGGGGCAGATGATAGCGCCGCGCACCCCGCACGGGACGCAAGCCCGCCCGATACGCTCCGTCTGTCATGGCCCGCCGCCCGGTTCTTTCGCTCTTCCTGCTCGCCCTGCTCCTGCTGGGCGCAATCGCCCTGCGCCTGGCCCAGGGGGGGTGGGGCGATTCCCCCGAGATCACGCGATCGCTGCTCGAACTGCGGGCGATGCGGGTCGGGGCGGCGATCAGTGTCGGGGCCGCCCTGGCCGTCGCGGGCGTGATGCTTCAATCGCTTTTGCGCAACCCGCTGGCCTCGCCCGACCTGCTGGGACTGGCCTCGGGGTCGGGCCTGGGCATCATGATCGCGGTGTACCTTGCCCATCTCGCCGGGCTGGGCATCGCGTCGGCATCGGGGGTGGGGGCGACGGCCGCCGCGTTGCTCGGGGCGATCCTTGCCCTCGTGCTGGTCTACACCCTCAGCCAGCGGCGCGGGCTGCTCGAGCCCGTCACGCTGATTTTGGTCGGGGTGATGATCAGCATCCTCTGCTCGGCGGGGATCCTCTTCATCAAGCACCTGCTCCCGGATCGGGGCGAGGCCGCCGACCGGCTCATCATGGGCGCCCTGCGTGACGACCTGACCCTGACAGAGTTGTCGAGCGTGGGGGTGGTGACGCTCGCGGGGCTTGTGGTGGGGGTGGCGCTCGGGCGGGCGATGGATGTCGCCAGCCTGGGTGAAGACGAATCGCGCAGCGTGGGGCTCTCGCTGGGCAGCCTGCGCGTGATCCTGTTCGCGACTTCGGGCGTTCTGACGGCGGGCTCGGTCCTGCTCGCCGGCCCCATCGGCTTTGTTGGCCTGATCTGCCCTCACGCGGTGCGACTGATCGCGGGCCCGAATCACCGCGTGCTGATCGTCGGGGCGGCCCTTGCCGGCGCACTGCTGATGGTGCTGGCCGACAGTCTTGTGCGGCTGGTCGAACTTCCCTCGGGTCGCCTGCCCATCAGCGTGATCACCTCGCTCATCGGCGGGCCCACGCTGATCGTGCTGCTCCGCCGCGGCGACCGGGGTTTTTGAGCAACTCTGTCACGTGCCCGCGCGGTCACTCGGGGACGTGGCAGTTGTCCAGCCCTCGCTTCTCGAGGTAGCGCTGGTGATAGTCCTCGGCCTTCCAGAAGGTGGGCGCAGGCTCGATCGTCGTGACGATGGGGCGGCGGAATCGCTTGGCGGCGGTGAGTCGTTCGATCGCGGCACGGGCCGCGCTCGCCTGCTCGGGGGAGTAGGTGAAGACCGCCGAGCGGTACTGATCGCCGATATCCGGCCCCTGGCGGTTGAGCTGGGTGGGGTCGTGCATCTTGAAGAAGATCTCGAGCAGTTGCTCGTAGGTCACCTTGGCCGGGTCAAAGGTGAGGTGCACGACTTCGGCGTGCCCCGTGGCGTCGTAGCAGACCTGTTTGTAACTGGGGTTATCGGTCTTTCCGCCGCTGTACCCCACCGCGGCGTCGACCACGCCGGGCACCTTGCGGAACGTGGCTTCGACCCCCCAGAAACACCCCGCGCCGAACATCGCCTGCTGCAACGACACGCTGGCTTCTCCTTCCGTGGCGGGCGCGACCCCCCCCGTGATTTGTGGTTTCGGACCCATGTCTCCCGATGATGCGTGCGTGGCGGGCTTCCCGGCGTCGGTGCACCCCGCCACGAGTAAGCCAAGAAGCATGAGGACCTGGATCAGAATGATTCGCATGGGAGTGGTTCTACGAGCGGACGTCGCGCCGGGTTCGACGCCCTCTTGGGGCACCCGTCGCGTATGGACACCCTATCATGTCCTTCGCCACTTTCCCGCCCGCACGAACGGACCCCGGACAAACGCATGACGCAGTTCGCCCCGCCGATGCCCGATCTCGACCGCTCGCTCCCTTCACGCGAGGGGGACCGGGTAATCCAGTTCCGCGAAGCCCTCCGCGAGGCGATGTCAGAGGAGATGCGGCGTGACCCGCGGATCTTCCTGATGGGCGAAGAGGTCGCCGAGTACAACGGCGCGTACAAGGTTTCGCAGGGGATGCTCGAGGAGTTTGGCCCGAAGCGCATCATCGATTCACCCATCAGCGAGAACGGATTTGCCGGGCTCGCCGTGGGCGCCGCGATGTACGGGCTCAAGCCGATCATCGAGTTCATGAGTTGGTCGTTCTCGCTGGTGGCCGCCGACCAGTTGCTCAACAACGTCCCCAAGATGCTGTACATGTCGGGGGGGCAGTGGGGATGCGGCGCGGTCTTCCGCGGGAATGACGGCGCGGGCGGGCAGCTGGGCTCGACGCACTCATGGTGCGTCGAGGGGCTCTACGCCAACGTGCCCGGCGTGAAGATCGCCATCCCGTCGTGCCCCTACGACGCCAAGGGGCTGCTCAAGACGGCGATCCGCGAGAAGGACCCGGTCTTCTTCCTCGAATCCGAGCGCATGCTCGGCGACAAGGCGCACGTGCCCTCGGAGGAGTACTACATTCCCTTCGGCAAGGCCGCCCTGATGCGTGAGGGCGACGCGTGCACGCTGGTGTCGTTCGGGCGACCCGTGAACTTCTGCATCGAGGCCGCGGACGAACTTCGCGGCGAGGGGATCGAGGTCGACGTGCTGGACATGCGGACGATCCGCCCGCTGGATATCGACAGCATCCTGGCGAGCGTCGGCAAGACCGGGCGCATCGTCGTCGTCGATCAGTGCTGGCCCTTCGCGAGCGTGGCGAGCGAGGTGGTGACGCAGGTGTGCGAGCGCGGGTTCGACCTGCTCGACCACCAGCCCGTGCGCGTGAACAGTGATGATGTGCCCGCGCCGTACGCCAAGAACCTCGAGGCCGAGTTCCTCCCCAACAAGACGAAGATCATCGCCGCGGTCAAGAAGACACTTGGATAATGTGTAATGTATGAAAATGAATGATGGCGATATATGGCAATATACTCGCAAAACATGCTACGGCTGTCCGCCGGAAGGCTAATACGCATGTCGCGAGCATTTGTGCTTTTTTTTGTATTGATTACGTTGCCGTTATTTGTCTTCTTGGGCCACGTGGCTGGTAGTGTTGCTCGCGAGATGGCAAAGAGCAGCAAGCAGAGCGGGGTGCACTTAGACCCGGCTGTCTACCCATGGGTTGGCGCTGTTGCGATGACTGTGATTGGCGGTTTCGTTGTGTATGTTTTGGGTCTCTATGTTGTTTCCGCAATTCAGACGTTTGCCCAAATTGGACTGTGCTTGTCTGAAGTGGAAGAACAGTTGAAAAATTCAGTGTCGCATAGACAGTTGAAAGGCTAAAGCATGCCTATCCAAATCGAGATGCCCCGTCTTTCCGACACCATGCAGGCCGGCACGGTCGTGAAGTGGAACGTGAAGGAGGGGCAGAAGGTCAAGTCCGGCGACGTAATCGCGGACATCGAGACCGACAAGGCGACCATGGAACTGCAGTCGTACGACGACGGCGTCGTGGCCTCGATACCGGTGGGCGAGGGGAAGAGCGTGCCGGTGGGCACGGTGATCATGGTGCTGGCGAGCGAGGGCGAGGACGTCGCCGCCGCCAAGGCTTCGGCGCCTGCCGCCAAGTCCGCCGCCTCCGGCGCTGCGTCGGCCGGGGGTGGATCGCC
>JABWBB010000080.1 GCA_013360675.1 Phycisphaerales bacterium
AGCGCGGCGTGCGTGCTGGGACCGGCCGCGGCGGCGGAGATCCTCGCGCGCGTGCCGGGCGTGAGCGCGATCGTCGAGGCGGATGTGATGGGGGCGGACGGGCGGGTGACGCGCGAGCGCGTGACGATCGACCCAACGGGGAGGCTGCGCAGGGCGGGGGTGGAGTGAGCGGGGGCTACGGGCCTGGGGGCAAACGCGCCTGCCAAGGTCGCTTCGTGCCACCGAAGTCTGCCTTGAGACTTCGGTGTCTTGACCGTGCCACCGAAGTCTGCCTTGAGACTTCGGTGTCTTTACATTCCGCCGACCTCATCCTGTGGATCGGCAAACAGTCTGACCCGCCAGGCAGCGCCGCGGCTCGCACGAACGTCTTTATACGGTCCACAACATGACAACGGCTTCACGCGAAGATGCACCGAAGTCTCAAGGCAGACTTCGGTGGCACGCCGGAAAAACCTCAAGCTCCCTCACCCGCCTTCTGTCTTCGTGCCACCGATCGCCGCCCTCGGCGATCGGTGTGTCGGTCACGAACGCTTGCGATGCACCGATCGCGGCGGCCCGCGATCGCTGGCACGACCGAGGGTCTCGATCGGTGCCACCCGCCGAAAATCGTGACCCGCGCAAATGCACGTGAGCGTGTCCGCGCGGCCTTGAACCCTTCCCCGGCGTCCTAAACTCCGGCATGAGCCAGACCGAGCAGCCCAAGTTCGACCCCTCCAAGCCGCACCTGCAAAAGCCGCGGCTGCGCCCGGTGCGTGGATTCGCCGCTCAATCCGGCCAGCAGCCCGTCCTGGGCCTGGCCGATGCGCGCCAGATCTCGGAAAAGGTGGTCTTCGCCGCCCCGGCGGTGCAGCACATCCTGCCCCTCATGGACGGGAACAAATCGCTCGATGAGATCGTGACGGCGGTGGGCAAGGGGCTCACCCGCGGCATCCTCGAGCCGCTCGTCGCCCAGTTGGACGACGCCGCCCTGCTCTTTGGCCCCACCTTCGACGCTCTGGTGGCCAAGATGCGGGTGGATTTCGACAGCGCGGCGACGCTCCCGCCCGCCACCACCGCCGCGTTCGCCGATGCGCTGGTCGACGCCTCGCACGGCGGGGGCCAGCCGGCCACCGAAGAGCAGCGCCAGGAGCACGGCCCAACTCAGTTGCGCCAGATCCTGGACCAGTGGATCACCCAGGTCTTGTCGGAGGCGCAGAACCCGAGCCTGGATGAACTGCCCAAGGCGATCGTGACGCCGCACTTGGACTATGCACGCGGCTGGATGAACTACGCCGCGGTGTATGGAAGGCTGCGCGTGGTCGATCGCCCGGACCGGGTGGTGATCCTGGGGACCAACCACTTCGGGGAATCCACGGGTGTGTGCGGGTGCGACAAGGGGTACCAGACGCCGCTAGGGACGTGTGAACTGGACAAGCCTTTCTTAGAGGCGCTGTGCAAGAACCTGGGGCCGGAAGACTCGCAGAAAATGCTGGCGAACCGGTACGACCACGAGCGCGAGCACAGCATCGAGCTGCAGATGCCGTGGATCCAGCACTGCCTGGGTGCGGACGACGACGGGAAGTTCTGCCCGGTCTTTGGGGCGCTGATCCACGATCCATGTGTCAACGGCGGCGAGAGTTACGACGGCAAGGGGCTGTCGTTTGATCGGTTTGTCGCCGCGCTCAAGCAGACCATCGAGCAGATGCCCGGGAAAACACTGGTTGTGGCGAGCGCGGATCTGTCGCACGCGGGGCCGGCCTTCGGCGACCAGGTGATGCTGGGGGGCGATGCCCCCGAGGCGACCGAGGCGCGGAACCGTATCTTCCAGCACGACAAGGAGATGGTGGAGCTGTACGCCGCCTGCAAGGTGGACGAGATGATCTCGTCGATGGCGTGGCAGCAGAACCCCACGCGCTGGTGCTCGATCGGCAGCCTGGCGGCGGCCATGAAGGTCACCGGGGCGACCAAGTCCGAGCTTTATAACTACATCGCCTCGATGGACGAACGGGGCACGACGCTGGTGAGCAGCGTGGGCATGACCCTGCGATGAGCCTGATGGGCGCGGTCGCGGCGGCTGAGATTCGCGCGGCGGCCGGGATTCTCCTTGGCCTTGGGCTTGTGATTCTCGGGGC
Organism: Phycisphaerales bacterium; assembly: GCA_013360675.1. Lineage (GTDB taxonomy): Bacteria > Planctomycetota > Phycisphaerae > Phycisphaerales > UBA1924 > JABWBB01. The sequence goes on from JABWBB010000080.1 coordinate 2,112, forward strand.
GTGGTTGATCTGGGGGCCCAGGGTTGGCCTTGGGGCGTGGCCTGCGCGCGGGGCGGCGTGGCGCGATGCGCTCGCAGGTGCGACACGATTGACGCTGGGCTTGTGTGCACTGCTCGCCGGATATCACGCGGCGGCGTGGTTGTGCCCCACGCACTGGCTGGAATACCGGGTGCCACTGTCGCGATGGTGGCTGTTGGCGGCGGGTCTTGGGGTCGCCCTTGTGGGGTGCTGGGTGAGCGAGCGGGTGGGGCGAGGCGGGGGTGTTACAGAGGTGTGACGCGCGAGGGGCATCCGTTGGGGTGGCTTTGCCGTATTCTGGGTGTGCGTGAAGGGGTGCGTAGCAAGGTGCGTGGGGAGAGGGGTTTGGTTACCATGCCACCCCCGCAAACCGGACCACGGCTGAAACGGTCGAGTCGGTGTGGCGGGCAAGGTGGTTGATTCACGACCCGGGAGGCCGGGCGTCATGCGAGGTGATGTATGCCTTCGATGAATGTGTGCTGGGGCATCGAGATCGGGGCGGCGGCGATCAAGGCCGTCAAGCTCGAGGCCGTGGGCGACGGACAGGTGAAGGTGGTGGACTTCGCGGTGGTGCCGCACCCCAAGGTGCTGTCGACGCCGGGGGTCGATCGCAACGACGTGCTGCGCGTGTCGCTGGGCGCGTTTGCGAGCCAGTTCGATCTGAAGGGCGCGCAGGTGGCGGTGTCGATCCCGGGGCACTCGGCGTTTGCGCGGTTTGCGAAGCTGCCGCCGGTCGAGCCCAAGAAGGTTCCCGACATTGTGAAGTTCGAGGCGATGCAGCAGATCCCGTTCCAGTTGGATGACGTAGAGTGGGACTACCAGACGTTCAAGATCCCCGATTCGCCGGACATCGAGGTGGGGATCTTCGCGGTGACGAAGGAGCGGGTGAACGAATCGCTGGCGCTGCTGGCGGACTTTGGGATCGTGCCCGGGCACGTGGTGCTGAGCCCCATCGCGGTGTACAACGCGCTGGCGTACGACCTTGAGTTCGGGGCGAGCATGCCCGGGACGATCATCGTGGACGTGGGGACGACCTCGACGGACCTGGTGATCGCCACGCCCGGGCGGATGTGGGTGCGGACGTTCCCCATCGGCGGGCATCAGTTCACCGAAGCGCTGGTGAGCGCGTTCCAGGCGAGCTACCCCAAGGCCGAGAAACTCAAGCGCGAGGCCGAGGACAGCCCCTACGCGCGGCAGATCTTCCAGGCCATGCGACCCGTCTTCACCGACCTGGCGCAGGACATCCAGCGGTCGATCGGGTATTTCCAGTCGATCCATAAGGATGTGCCCCTGACGCGCCTGATCGGCGTGGGCTCGACGTTCCATCTGCCGGGGCTGCGCAAGTATCTGAAGCAGCAGTTGTCGATGGATGTGTACCGCATCGAGCAGTTCAAGCGGGCGAAGGTCGAGGGCGAGCGGGCGCCGTCGTTCTCGGATTCGTCGCTGAACCTGTGCACGGCGTACGGGCTGGCGCTGCAGGGGCTGGGGCTCAACGCGGTGTCGGGCAACCTGATGCCCGTGTCGATCATCCGCAGTTCGATGTGGAAGGCGAAGGTGCCGTGGTTCGGGCTGGCGGCGGGTCTTGCTGTGGCGGGGAGCGCGGCGATGTTCATCCGCCCGTTCCTCGACTATCTCGCGGTGCAGGACAGCAAGCTGTCGTCGGAGTTCCAGGCGACGGTCAACCGCGCGATGGAGCTCAAGCGCAGCGCCGACGAGGCGGGTGTGACGCGCGCGGGCGAGCCGGATTACACCGCCGCCAACATGCTCGCGCTGCTCGACGGCAAGAAGATGTACGAGCAGATCACCGCCGACGTGGGGGCGATGTTCGACCAGGCCACGCGCAAGGCCGCGGGGTGGGCGGAATCGGTGGGGGCCCAGGCCCTGCCGGCGGGCACGTCGGGCATGGTGATCACCGCGCTGAGCACCACCTATGAGCCCCCGACCAACGAGGCCAGTTTTGGCGAAGATCCGTACGCGGGCTCGAGCGGCGGCGGGCGCGGCGCCTCGATGATGGGCGGGGGCGGCGGCGGCGGGTTCGGCTCGACCGATCTCTCGTCGAAACTGGGGATCACGAACCTACAGCGGATCAAGGTCGAGATCGCGGTGAAATCGGCCCAGCCGGAACTGCGGCGCTTCATGCGTGAATCGGTCGATCGCTGGCTGCGGGCCAACGCCAAGCGCGACGGTGCCCCTTACGAGATCCGGTTTGATGATCCGCCCTTCGTGGTGCTGGATGCGAGCGCACCTGAGCCCACCGGGCCCGGGCGCGCGGGGGCCTCGGGCGTGTCGGCGG
>JABWBB010000045.1 GCA_013360675.1 Phycisphaerales bacterium
TCCGGCGCGGGCTCCGAGGCGGCGGTGGGCAGGATCGGCGCGGAGGCCCACAGGGCGGCGCCCGCGAGCAGCGCGCTGCGGAGGGTCATCGAACGTCTCATTCCTGATCGATCCATCGGCGAAGGGGGCGCGATCCGCGGCGTTCAGGGGGGCGGCGCCGAGAACTCCACGTCGATCGCGCTGAACAGCCAGCCCTCGCCGGTCCGCCGGTACCGCTCGCGCGACGTCCCGTAGAACGTCACGATCGGCGCCCCCGCCGGGCTGTCCGGCTGCACGTGCGCCATGAAGCGCCACTCGCCCTCCGCCTCGTCGCCCCGCACCTCGACGCGGGAATCGGTGAAATGGTGCGAGCTCCAGCGGAACCCGACCGGGAGCACGGCCTCGAAGGCGCGGCGCACCTCGGCCCGGCCACGGAACGAGCCATAAGGGCCATAGGACGCGGACGCGTCCTCCACGAACAGCTCGGCCACTGCGTCGACGGCCTCGGCCGACCGCGCGGTCATCGCGCGATCCGCGAGCCGCGAATACCGCGCCTTGAGATCGCGGATCGCCTCCAGGGCCTCGAGCTGCTGCACGCGGCGCCGGAGGACGGCGAGATCGGTCTCCTCGAGAGATGTCGTCTGGGTCATGCGGGCGCTCTCCTTGTTTCCGCGTTTCCGCGTTTCCGCGTTTCCGCGTTTCCGCGCCCGGTGCTGGAATCGAGGCATTCGTGAGGTGGATCAACATTGATCCAGTGCCACTCCATCCAGGCGCAGGCTGGACGTACGGTATACACGATGGCGCGCGCGGCGAGCACGATGCTCCCCGGGCGTCAGGCGAGGAGCCGCTCGCAGACGCCCTTCAGCTCGGAGAGCGCGTCCGGCGTGAGCTGGAGCGTGATCCGCCGGGCCTCGTCGCCCTCCTGGTACCGGAACGTCAGGATGGCGACCTTGGCGCGGAGGCCGGCGCCCCGGTGCGACGCGTCCATGGTGTCGACGCGCCAGTCGACGCCGGTGAGCACCCGGCCGTGGTCGGCGAGCGAGCCGCGGAGGATCTCCTGCCGGATCTGCGCCTTCGCGCGCTCGTAGCCGGCGAGCAGGATCTCGCTGATCTCGGCGGCGCCGCCGTGCAGCGCCTCGAGATCCGCCGCGAACAGGTCGGCCGCGAGGTCGCACCGGGCGGCCTCGCGCAGCAGGAACCGGCACGCCTTGATCGGCCGCGCGAGATCGTCGTCCGCGATCCCGAGCGCGCGGCAGAGCTCGTCGAGCAGCCGCTCGGTGCCCTGCGAGATGGGATCCGAGAGGCAGGGGCCGAGGGCCTGCCAGAACCTGCGCCTCGCCTCGGGCGGGAGGTCCATGATCCTGCGGAGGTCCTCCGCGACGTCCGGCGGCGCCGGGGCTCCGAGCAAGGTGTGCAGCGGAGGGCGCTCGCCGGTCATGCGGACCTCATTACCAGATCCCGCCGCGGCCTGGCCAGCCGCGTCGGAGGTCGAAGGGCGACGCCGCCGCTCCTACTCGCTCTCCTCGTCGCCCTCGTCGCCCTCGTCGTCCTCGTCCTCGTCCGTCTCGCGCCAGTAGAGCTCCGTCTCGCTGGGCTTGCCCAGCCGGCGCTCCAGGCGCTCGCGGACCGGCGGGGGCGGGCTCATCGACCAGCGACGAGAGCGCACGCCGGTTGGCCTGCATCTGGCGCACGCGGGCATCAAGCCCCGGACGCACCGCCGACGAGGCGAGTCGTGCCTCTTCCGCGGGCGAGAGATTCCCCTCGATCCAGTCGAGGAGTTGTTCCTCGCTGAGGGGGTTCATGTCTCGCGGATGGTCCGGTCCGTTGCCCACTCGATCATGCCTTCCCGTTGCGTCGTTCCACCGCGTCTCGCAAGGCCGCCCGCGCCCGGAACAGCCTGCTCTTCACCGTGCCCACCGCCACGCCCAGAACGTCGGCGATGTGGTCGTAACTCAAGCCCCGGCAATCGGCCAGGATCAGCACGGCCCGCTGCTCGGGGTCCAGTTCCTTCAGGGCCGCGGCGACCCGCTCGCGGTCCTCATGGGCTTCGACGCCCGCCGCCGCCCCTTGTTCCCGTGATTGCTCGAAAGCCATCCCCCGACCCGAACCATCCCCTGACGCCCCGTCCCGCAGGCGTTCGATGCTGGCGTGGCGGCGGAGTTTCTCGGCCCTGAGTTTCGACAGGCAGACGTTCATCGTGACCCGGATCATCCAGGTCGAGAGTTTCGACCGCCCGTCAAAGGTCCCGATCCCCTGGATCACCTTGATAAAGGCGTCCTGCGTCAGGTCGGCGGCCAGTTCCCGATCGTGCACCATCCGCAAGCAGACCGAAAACAGCCGGTCCTGGTAGCGCCGGATCAGTTCGGGCCACGCCGACGACTCCCCCGCCTGCAGCAGGGCCACCAGGTGCAGGTCCGCGGCATCGTCGGAGGGCGATTCGGGCTTGTGGGTCAGGGGCTTGGGCACGCCGGGAGAGAGTGTACGGGGGCAGGATCCAGAACCCAAGGCCATCCGACATGCAGCCCGACCGTGAGGGAGGGCTTTCCAAATCTGCGGCCGCGCATGTAGCCCGACCGTCAGGGAGGGCCTTCTTCTTCGGCCGCCTCCCAGGAAAGCCCTCCCTCACGGTCGGGCTGCATGCCTGTGTACGCGTCAACTTCGCTCTCCAACCGCAACTCAGTTCCTTTAGACTGAACGCATCAAATCTGTTCTCTGTGCGACAAGGCCGAGCACATGTTCAATCAACCCCTGGGTTATTTCATTTCGTTTCGCACGTATGGCACGTGGCTTCACGGGGACGAACGCGGCTCGGTGGACCGCCGGCACAACCAGTTCGGCACACCCCTCGTGTCGCCCAGCAACGCGCGCCAAGGATTCGAATCGCAATCGCTTCGGCACGAGCCCGTGGAGTTGACGCCCGACGGCCGGCGCGTTGTTCTCGACTCCATCCGTGAAGTTGCCCACCACAAGGCGTGGACGCTTCACGCAGCGGATGCGAGGACGAATCATGTCCACGTGGTCATCGCGGCTCCGCTGTTCCCTGAACGCGTGATGAACATACTCAAGACGTGGGCGACGCGCCGACTGCGTGAAGCAGGCCTTGCACGCCAAGATCAGCGTATCTGGTCACGCCACGGCAGCACCATTTACCTGTTCCGCCCTGAAAACATGGCCGAGAAAATCCGCTACGTCAACGAGTGTCAGTGAACTTCACGCGCCCACCTTTCGCTTTGCCCGAGTGCCCACTTTCCGGCATGCAGCCCGACCGTGAGGGAGGGCTTTCCTATCTTCGGCCGCGCATGCAGCCCGACCGTCAGGGAGGGCCTTCTTGCCTTCGCACGCACATGCAGCCCGATCGACAGTGAGGGCCCCCTTGCCTTCGCACGCACATGTAACCCGCCCGTCAGGGAGGGCCTTCTTCTTCGGCCGCCTCCCAGGAAAGCCCTCCCTCACGGTCGGGCTGCATGCCCCGCACGGGTCTGCCTTCCAATCGTCGTATCCTTCAACCATGTCCCCCTACGACACGTACACCTCTCCCCTCGCCGCCCGCAACGCCAGCGAGGCGATGCTGCGGCTGTGGTCCCCCCGCCACAAGTTCAACACGTGGCGAAGGATCTGGCTCGCCGTCGCCGAGGCGCAGCACGAGATCACCAGGGACCAGCCCACGCCGCTCGTGACCAAAGAACAGGTCGAGGAACTGCGCGCGGTCGTGACGCGGCCTGGCGGGATCACGGACGAGGAGATGAAGGCCGCGGAGAAGTACGAGCGCGACCTCCGCCACGACGTCATGGCCCACGTCCACGCGCTGGGCGACCGTTGCCCCAAGGCCAAGGGCATCATCCACCTGGGGATGACGAGTCAGGACGTGGTGTGCAATGCGGATTTCGTCGTGCTCTATCAATCTGTCGACATGATCCGATCGAAGGTGGCCCGACTGGTGTCTTCCTTGGGTGACCAGGCGGTGCGGCACTCTCACGTGCCCGCGCTTGGCTTCACACACTACCAGCCGGCGCAGCCTGTGACGGTCGGCAGACGTGCAGCGTTATGGGCAAGCGATGTCCGCTTGACGCTCGAGCGCCTCGATGGACTACATCCATATCACGGTGCGCTCATTGGATCGTTGTACGGGATCATGCGGCCTCGTGGATTCCGCGGCGCGACAGGAACACAAGCTTCATTCCTATCTCTCTTCAACGAGCACGTGCGGGTCGAAGCATTTGAGCGCGCAGCACTCGAGCGCGCGATGGACGGACTTCTCCCTTCGTTTGAAAGGAACCTGTGTGTCCCACCCGGCGAAGTCGAGGACTATCCAGCCGGGATCTCGGAGCCTCATGCGAGAATCCCCGGTGACGACAATCCGTTCGGCACCGAAGTGCAGTTCGATTTCTCGATGCTCACCGGCCAAACCTACCCCCGCGTCATCGACACCTTCATCCTCGCCGACCTCGCCTCCACCGCCGCCGTCCTCCACAAGATCGCCACCGACATCCGCCTCTTGTGCAACCGCAAGGAGATCGACGAGCCCTTCGAGGATAAACAAATCGGCTCGTCGGCCATGCCCTACAAGCGCAACCCCATGCGCTGCGAGCGGATCTGCGGCCTCACGCGCTTCGTCATGAACCTCGTCGGCAACGCCTACGACACCGCCGCCACCCAGTGGCTCGAGCGCACGCTCGACGATTCCTCCAACCGGCGCCTCTCCCTCCCCGAGGCCTTCCTCGCCCTCGACGGCGCGCTCGACCTCATGCACAACGTCGCCAGCGGCCTCATCGTCCACGAGGCGATGGTCCGCAAGAACCTCATGGCCGAACTCCCCTTCATGGCCACCGAGAACATCCTGATGGCCTGCGTGAAACTCGGCGGCGATCGCCAGCACTACCACGAACTCATCCGCGTCCACGCGCAGGCCGCGGGCATGCGCGTCAAGCAGGAGGGATTGGACAACGACCTGCTCGAACGCCTGCGCACCGACAAGGCCTTCTGGGGCAAGGCCCGCGGCGGGCCCCTCGCCGCCGAACTCGACTGGGACAACCTCATGGACCCCATGAAGTACATCGGCCGCAGCGTCGAACAGACCGAGCGGTTCATCAAGGATGTTGTCGAGCCGCTGCGCGAGCAGTACAAGGACCAACTCGCCGCGCTCGACGAGAGCGGGCCGCGGGTGTGACGAACACGACCACGCGCATTGTCTTCAGCAACCGAATCCAATGACCCTGCACGCCACGCAGCCCGCCGCCTCGATTCAACGCTGGGCTGTTCTGTGCGCAAGCATCGCGGGGCGTGATAACACGCCGCTCGCGCGAGAACTGTTCGCCCGCCTCGAGCGCCTCTACGCCACCCCACCGCGCGTGTACCACACGCTCGATCACGCCCACGATTGCATCCAGACGTTCGATCGATTCGCGGCGCTCGCCGCCGATGCCCTGCTGGTTGAATGGGCCTTGTGGCTGCACGATGTCGTCTATGTCCCCGGCAAGGCCGACAACGAGGCCGACAGCGCCGCGGTCTCGTCCGAGTTCCTTGCCGCGCTGGGCGCGCCGCACAACGCCACGATTCGCGCGGACGAACTCATCCTGGCCACGCGCCACACGGGCGAGCCGCTGTCGGGCGATGCGGCTCTTGTCGCCGACGTGGACATGGCGATCCTCGCCGCGGAACCCGCCGTGTACGCCCGCTACGCGGCGGGCATCCGGGCCGAATACGCCTTCGCCGGTGAAGACCAATACCGAAACGGACGCGCCGCGTTTTTGCGATCGCTGCTGGCCCGCCCCGTGATCTATGTCACTCCCGATATGCGAGGCGTGTTCGAAGCCCCCGCCCGCGACAATGTCCGGCGGGAACTGCTTCGTTTGGGCTCGTCGCGCTGAGGGAGCACCCCTCACCCCCCCGTCAACTTCTCCGGCCCGCCGTCGCCCGCGTCCTTGGGTGGACTGCTGCGTTTCTCTTGCTTCTCTTTATCCCACTCGTCGCTGTATTCGGCGTCGGGGAAGAACTTGTCCTCGAAGAGTTCGAGCACGATCAGCGTGAAGAGCGCGGCCCCCGCCACCACCGCGGCGAGGGTGAACAGCCCCATCCCGCACGCCGCCCCCAGCGCCGCCGTCACCCAGATCGTGGCGGCGGTGGTCATGCCTCGCACCGCCCGCTTGCTCTGGATCACCGCCCCCGCGCCCAGAAACCCGATCCCGCCGATGAGCCCCTGCAGCACGCGGCTCATCTCGGCGTGCGAGATGCTCTCGGGCGCGGTCTGCGCGATCACCTGGTGCGAGGCCACCATGAACGCCGCCGAGCCCACGCTCACCAATATCATCGTGCGAAAGCCCGCGGGGCGTCGCTTGCGCTCGCGCTCGAGGCCCACCAGCGCCCCCACCACCAGCGCGGCACCGATCCGTGCCGTCATCTGCCCGACCGTCAGTTCCTGGATGTGATCCACGTGTGCTCCTGGGGCGTCCAGTATGCACGATTGGGGCTCCAAACGCCAGCACGTTCTTCGGTGTGGCGTTCCCGCCTTGGCAGCGGCAGCCACGCCGCCAACACGGATCAACACCCCGCGGCTGGTGGGTGCGCCGCATGGCCGATATCGTGGTGATGCGGGCCCATCCCCGCGGCCAGCGGCCTTTCACCATGATCAAGTACCTCGGCTCCAAGCGACGCCTGATCCCGCGCATCACCGGGTTGATCGCGGCGCTGGCCCCGCCGCCCGCGACGGTGCTCGATCTTTTCAGCGGCACCAGCCGCGTGGGGCACGCCCTCAAGCGCCTGGGCTACCGCGTGATCGCCAACGACCACAACGCCTACGCCCACACGCTGGCCACCTGCTATGTGCAGGCCGACGCGCCCGACGTTCTCCCCGACGCCGCCCGCATCATCGACGAACTCAACGCGCTCTCCGGCTCGCCCGGGTATTTCACCCAGACCTTCTGCGAGCAGTCGCGCTACATCCACCCGCGCAACGGCGAGCGGATCGACGCCATCCGCGAACGCATCGAGCGCCTCTCGCTCGCCCCCGAACTGGGTGCGGTCGTGCTCACCTCGCTGCTCGAGGCCGCCGACCGCGTGGACTCGACCACCGGCGTGCAGATGGCCTATCTCAAGGCCTGGGCCCCGCGGGCGCACGCGACGCTGCGCCTGCGCGTGCCCGATGTTCTGCACCGCCCGCTGGCGGGCAAAGGCGAGGCCTGCCGACTCGACGCGCTCGACGCGGCACGCCTGCACGCCGCCGATGCCATCGACGTCGTCTACCTCGACCCGCCCTACAACCAGCACAGTTACCTGGGCAACTATCACGTGTGGGAGAGCCTGGTGTGCTGGGACAAGCCCGCGCACTACGGCGTGGCGTGCAAGCGCTGCGACGTGCGCGAGCGCAAGAGCCCCTTCAACCGGCGCGACACCGCCCACGCCGCCCTGGGCGCGGTGCTCGACGCCCTTAACGCCCGCGCCCTGGTGATGAGTTTCAGCGACGACGGCTTCATCACCCGCGACGACGCGAACGCGATGCTCGCCCGCCGCTTTGAGCATGTGGAATGCGAGGGTGTCGACAGCCCGCGCTACATCGGCGCCCGCATCGGGATCTACAACCCGCGGGGCGAGCGCGTAGGCACGCCCGGACGCCTGCGCAACACCGAATACCTCTTCTGCGCCGCCGCCGCGGCTCACCCCTCGCGCAGCGACTGCGCGATGCTGATTTCCTGAAGCCGCACGCTTGCCCTGTCCAGGGCCTCCTTCGCCTTCGCGAAAGCCTCGGCGTCCACGTTCGTCCAGTCCCCGTCCCCCGCGTCGGCCATCGCCTTCAACGCGCCGATCTTCTCGTCCAGTTCGGCGGCATATTCCGCGGGCAGCAGCGATCGGTGCTTGGCCAGCCGCTCGCCGATCCACTTGATGTCCAGGCGGCTGTTGACCACAAGATCCACCACGCGATGGCGGGTCATGTCCTCGCGGGCGTGGGTGAAGCTCTCGCGCTCGATCCGCTCGACTTCGTCGTTCGTGAGCCCGTGGTTGGGGATGACCTGCAGCGATGCACGCTTGCCGCTGCGCCGCTCAACCGCCGACACCCCGAGTACGCCGTTGGCATCGACCAGGAACTCGACCTCGATCTGCGGGATGCCCGCGGGCATCGGGGGCACGCCGCGCAGGCGAAACTCGGCGAGTTTCCGGCAGTCCGCCGCCATCTCGCGCTCGCCCTGGTACACGCCCAGTCGGATCGAGGTCTGATTATCCACGCTCGTCGAGAAGCGCTCGGTGGCCCGCGCGGGCACGCTGCTGTTGCGCGTGATGATCTTCGCCACCGCCCCGCCCACCGTCTCGATCCCCAGCGAGAGGGGGATCACATCCAGCAGCAGCGCGCCCGTGTGCGCCCCCGAGAGAATCGCCGCCTGCACCGCCGCCCCCATCGCCACGACCTGGTCCGGGTCAAGCGCGGTATAGGGCTCGATGCCAAAGTGCTCGCCCACGCGCCGGCGCACCAGCGGGATCCGTGTCGAGCCGCCCACCATCACCACCGCCGCCAGCGGCTCCGTGCCCATCTCGCGCGCCGCGTCGCGCAGCGCGCGGGCGCAGCAGTCGAGCGTGCGCCGCACCAGCGGCTCGATCATCCGCTCGAACTCGTCGCGCGTGATCGTCCGCTCGTAGACACGCCCCTCGCCCAGGTCGATCCGCGCCGTCGCCGTCGTCGCTTCGCTCAGGCGGATCTTGCACCATTCGGCGAGTGAGCGCAGTTGCCGCCGGGTCTGGGGGGGGAGTTCGAGCGTCTTGCCCGCGGGCAGCGCGAGCGACGCGCCGATCTCGGCGCGGAACAACTCCATCAGCATCTGGTCGATGTCGTCACCGCCCAGCCGGGTGTCGCCGCTGGTCGAGATGACCTGGTAGAACGACATCGCGTCGGGCGATGCCCCGGGCGTCAGGCGCAGGATCGACACGTCGAACGTCCCGCCGCCCAGGTCGTACACCGCCACCAGCCCCGCGCCGCGGTTCTTGTCCTTCTCGCGCGCCAGGCCCAGCCCATAGGCCAGCGCCGCCGCTGTCGGCTCGGGCACGATCCGCACCACCTCAAGCCCGGCGAGCCTCCCCGCGACGCGCGTGGCCTGGCGCTGCGCGTCGTCGAAATACGCCGGCACGGTCACAACCGCCTTGGTCACCTCGCGCCCCAGCGCCGTCTGGGCCTGCGCCTTGAGCGCACCCAGCACGTGCGCCGAGACTTCCTCGGGCGTTGCCTCGACCACACCCCCGTCGTCGAGTTCCGCGCGCACGCGCAGCGTGCCCCGCTCGCCCGCGACCACGCCGTAGGACATGTACCGGGCATCCTCCGCCACGTCATCGATCGACCGACCCATCAGCCGCTTGACGCTGCTGACCGTGGCCCGGGGAAACTCGATCGCCCGCTCCCTGGCGTCGTGCCCGACCACCGGCGTCGCGCCCTGCGCACCCGCCTCGAAGCGCACCACGCTGGGCAGCAGCGCCCGTCCCTGGGCGTCGGCGATCACCCGCGGCCCGCGCTCATCGCAGACCGCCACCAGGCTGTTGGTCGTGCCAAGGTCGATGCCGACGATCAGTTCGGGCGCGGAGGCCTCCATCCATCGAGGATAGGGCTCGCCGCCGCCATTGCGCCCGGGCGGCTAGGCTCGTGCCGATGCCCCCGCTCCCCGGGTTCAAGGTGGAAGCCGTCGCCCGGCTTGCCCGCGAGTTGCGCTTCGTCCCGCGCGAACGCCTGCTCGATGACATCCGCCGCGCCGAAGACCTCGCCCTCGAGATCGATCCCGACACCCTCTACCCGCACGACTGGCTGGTCTTCCGCGTCACGGGCTATCGCCCCACGCTCGACAACCCGCCCCTGATCGTCGGCAAGGCCCTGCGGCGTGATCTCGTCGCGCTCGTCGAGCACCTCTGCCACGCGGCACGCCTGCACGAAGACGACCATGCCCCGGGCGAACTCGTCACGCCCGACAACCTCGCCGCCCGCATGGGCATCGGGCGCAAGACCCTCGACCGCCGGCGACGCGAGGGGCTGCCCTCGCGCCGCGTGATCGGCGCCGATTCGCGCCCGCGGGTGGCTTTTCGTGCCACGTTGGTCGAGCCGCTCCTCCGCGATGCGCCGCCCGTCCCGGCTCGCTCGCCCCGCTTCCGCACCACCGAACGCCAACAGATGCTGCGCCGCGCCGATCGGTACGCGCGCCTTGGCCTCTCGCTCAACGCCGCGGCATTGCGCATCGCCCGTCGCTACGACCGCAGCCACGAGGGCGTGCGCCAGTTGCTCCGACGCGAAGACACCCGCCGCCTCCGTGCAAGCCAATCGCCCCTTTTTCAGCAGCCCGCCCCACTCACCTCCCGACGCCGGGCGGCGATGCTCCGCGTCGAACGGATGGGATGCGCCCCGACCGCCCTTGCCAGCGCCGCGGGGATCACCCGCCCCGCGCTGCGTCGGGCGCTCATCACCGCCAGGGCCGAATGCCTGATCAGCCTGCACGATCGGGGCCATCTGCGCACAGCTCACCCGAGCCACGCCGCAGAGTTCGGTTCCTCACTCGATGCCCATGCCGCCCATACCGGCCTGACGTTTGCCGGTCCCACGCGATTGGTGAGCCTGCTCGACGAGGCCGCCCGCCCGAGCGTCTCTCCGCCGCGAATCGAATCGACGCGCCTGCGGGCGATGCACACCCTGCGCCATCGCGTCGACAGCGCCATCGCGGCCCTTGATCGCCACCACCCATCCGCGGCCGCGGTCGACCGCATCGAGACCGACCTGCGCTGGATCTCCCGCCTGAAGGCTTCATTGCTCGCGCCCGAACTGCGTGTCATCCTGGGGGCCATCGAGAGCCGCCTCGCCCGCCCGCTCACCACGATCCCCCCCGATCGCGTCGCAGCACTCGTGCTCCTCTGTGTCCGTCACGCCGCCGACGCTCTGGATGCGATGGATCCCGCCCGCGCCGGGCGCGTGGCCGCCGCCGTCTCGCTCACGGTCGATCGCGCCGCGGCCCAGTGGGCCCGTGCCCATCCGCTCGAGGCACCCCGCAAAGCCGCGTACCTCATCTCCCCCGACGCGCCGGTTGCCGATTGGACGCGCCGCGTCGCGCCCTGGCGTGGCACCCTCGAACTCGATCCGCGCCTCTTCAGCGCCCTGCCCGCCCTCGACGAAACCGCCCGCCACTATCTCACGCGGCGCTACGCGCTCGACGGCTCGTCGCCCGCGACTCGTGCCAGCCTCGCACGCACGATGGGCCTCAACGCCATCCGGGTGGCCCTGTTTGAGCAGGAGGCCCTGGCCGCCGCGTGGAGGCTGGTGCGCAACTATGCGGCGGGTCGCTCATGACCCACACCTGGATGATCCATCGCGGTGCGCTGGGTGACTCGATCCTCCTCTGGCCGCTGCTGCGCGCCCTGTCGCGCGATTCTCGCGTGACCCTCGCCGCAGCCCCCTCGCACGCGTCGCTCGCCGCCCGGTTTCTGGGTGTTGCGCCCACGAGTTGCGACAGCCGCCCGCTCACGCTGTTGCACGCCCCAGAAGCACCCGATCCCGAAGCGCCGATCCTCGGTGTCGATCGCGTGCTGTCGTTCGTCGCCCGCGCCGGCCACGACGCCCAGTGGTCGCGCAACGCCGCCCGACTCTTCCCCGGTGCGGCGATCGAAACCATCAATCACCCGCTCGATCGCGTCCGCGCGCTCGAACTCGCCCGGGCGCATACCGACCCCATCCCTTTCGCCCCCGCGCATCACAACCCCGACGCCCCCATCGTGCTCCACGTGGGCGCGGGCTCGCCCGACAAGCGCTGGCCCCTTGATCGCTTCATCGCGCTCGCTGCCGCATTGCCCTGCTGCTCGTTGCTCGCCGGCGAGGTTGAACACGACCGCTTCACGCCCGACGAACGCCGCCGATTCCTCGATGCACACGGGCGGTTTCTCGATTCGCTCGACGCTCTGGCCGATGCACTGCTCGCCGCCCGCCTGGTCGTCGCGTGCGACAGCGGCCCCGCGCACCTCGCGGCGGCGCTGGGCACGCCCACGCTCACCCTCTTTGGCCCCACCGATCCCTCGCGCTGGGCCCCGCTGGGCGAAAACGCCCGCGTCCTGGCCACACCTCGCCCGGCGCGCATCGACACCCTCTCGCTCGATGCCGTGCGCACCGCCGCGGAGCAGGCCCTCGCGATCAGTTCTCCGGCACGTTGTCCTGCGTCACAACCTCGCGGAACTTCCGACGAAGCTTGTTCGTGATCGGGCCCTCGCCGTCCGAGATCTTGTGGGGCTTGGCGTCCACGTCGATCTGGTTCACGCCGATGATCTCCGCCGCCGTTCCAGTCAGGAAGATCTCGTCGGCCGCGAGCACCTCGTCCAGGCGCATCTCCTTGATCGTGCAGGACACGCCCGTGGCGGGGCACAACTCGTCACGCACAAACTTCTGCGTGATACCCTCGAGCGAGCCCGACACGCCCGTCACGTTGGGCGGTGTGAAGACCTTGCCCCCCTTGACGATGAAGATATTGTCGCCCGTGCACTCGGCCACCCAGTTATCCGGGGTGAGCATGATCGCCTCGTCGCATCCGGCCTTGATCGCCTCGACCTTGGCCAGGATGTTGTTGAGATAGTTCAGGCTCTTGATCCGCGGATCGAGGCAGGCCACGGGCGTCTTGGGGCGCTTGGCCACGATCACCCGCATGCCCGATTCGTACAGCTTGGTGTCATACAGCCGGATCTGGTCCGCGACGCAGATCACGCCCGGCACCGGGCAGCGCCGTGGGTCGAGCCCCAACGTGCCGTGCCCACGCGTCACCACGAGCCGGATGTACCCGTCCACGATGCCGTTGGCCTCGACGCACTCGCGCTGCACCGCGACCATCTGGTCCACGCTGATGGGGATCTTGATCTCGAGCTTCTCGGCGCACTGATACAGACGCTCCATGTGGCTCATCAGCTTGAAGATCTTGCCCCGATAGACGCGGATCCCCTCGAACACGCCGTCGCCGTACAGCAGGCCGTGGTCGTACACGCTCACCATCGCCTGGTTCTTGGGCACCAGGCGGCCGTTCACCCACACCAGCGGCTTTTCGCCGATCTGTTCGGGGGTCGGCCAGACAGAGGCGAGCCCGGCCGTGGCCGAGCCGGGCATGCTGCGTGTTCCTGCGGTCTGCGTCATCGCTGCACTCCTGTTCACGATGTGAACCATCCCACGAAAGCCCGCACGGCTCCCTTACCCAATCATATGCGGACCCATCGCCCGTCCATCGCCCTCACATTCCCCTGAATCCTGTTACCCCCGAAAACACCCCTGCGGTATAAGGGATGCATGCACACGACACCCCTACGCATCGCCCTGGGCCTGTGGTTCGCGTTTCACGCCGCGGCCAAGGCCGATGACGACATCTGGACCCGCATCGACTCCGTTCCCGCGCACGTTCGCGACCTCCCCGAAGTTGTCCGCCCTCTCCGCGGCCAGGCGCTCCGTGTCGATCTGACCGCGCTGCGCGCACGCCTCGCCGCTGCCCCCGCTGAATTCGATCCACAGCCCCCACTCCACATCTCACTCCCGCTCCCCGATGGCTCGTTCCAGACCTTCGCCCTGCGCGAGTCGCCCATCCTCGAGCCCGGCCTGGCCGCCGCCGCACCGGACATCCGCACCTACGCGGGCCACGGCGTTGACGACCCCGCCGCCGCCATCCGCCTCGATCTCACCCGGCATGGCGTGCATGCGATGGTCCGTGGGCCTTCCGATGTCTTCCTCATCGATCCCTATTCGGGCGGCGATACCGCGCACGTCACCAGCTACCGTCTGCGCGACTGCCGCCAGCCCAATGAGGCATGGCAGTGCCTCGCCCCGCCCGATGGCCCGCATGCCCCGCTTACCGAAACCGGTTTCGCCAATCGCGGGGGCACCACTCTGCGCACCTATCGATTCGCCGTCGCCTGCACAGGCGAATACGGCGTGTTCCACAGCCAGCGCGCCGGCAACGCCCCCAACGCCGACGATCCCCTCGCCGCCGTCGTCACCGTCGTCAACCGCTCCAACCTGGTCTTCGAGGCCGACCTGGGCGTGCGCTTCGTCCTTGTCGCCAACAACCGCGACCTGATGTTCTTCGACCCCGCGACCGACCCCTACGACGGCACAAGTTCCAGTGCCTGCCTCAGCGTCAACCGCACCGTCGTCAACAACGCCATCGGCAGCGCCAACTACGACATCGGCCACGTCATTACGCGCATCCCCGGCGGGGTCGCCAACCTCCGCGTCGCCTGCACCAGCAACAAGGCCCGCGGGGTTTCGGGCATCCCGCGCGGCGGCGACGCCGACCCCCTCACCGCCCTCGTCGTCATCCACGAACTCGGACACCAGTTCGGCGCGGGCCACACCTTCAACGGCAGCGTCGACCGATGCCTCTCCAACATCATGCCCGCCTCCGCCTGGGAACCCGGCTCGGGCTCCACACAGATGGCCTACGCCGGCGGCTGCCCTGTGGGCCTCTTTCCCGCCGGCGACAACCTCCAACTCTTCGCCGATCCCTTCTTCCACCACGGCAACATCGGCGAGATGGCCGCCTTCATCAATCCTCCCGGCGGCGGCGCGTCCTGCCCCCAGGCCACCGCTTCCGGAAACGCCGCCCCACAGTTCGTTTCGCTCCCGCCCGACACCATCGCCATTCCCCCCGGCACCCCCTTCACCCTCGCCTGCTTGGCCGAAGATCCCGACAACGATCCGGTCGCCTATTCCTGGGAACAGTTCGATCTCGGCCCGCAGCAGCCCCTGCTAGGTGAGGGGAGCGACGACAACGGCCAGAGCCCCCTCTTCCGCGTCTACACCCCGTCGCTCGACCCCTCGCGCACCATCCCGCCCATGACCGCCATCCTGTCGGGCACGAGCGTGCTGGGTGACCGCCTCCCCACCTTCGCACCCGCCTCACGCAAGATGCGCGTCGTCGCGCGCGACGGCCGCATCGGCGGCGTGACAATCTCGCCCACGATCACCCTGGCCATCACCCCCTCCGATCCCTTCGCGATCACCTTTCCCTTCGAAGGTGTCCGCCTCACACCCGGCGCGGCGACGATCTTCTGGAATGCCGGCACGACCGCACAGCCCCCCATCAACGCCCCCAACGTGCGCATCCTCCTCTCGCTCGACAACGGCATCTCATACCCCATCACACTCGCATCGGGCGCGCCCAACACCGGCCAGGCGCAGGTCGCGCTGCCGCCGTCCATCAGCGGCGCCGCGAGGATCCGCGTCGAGCCGACGAACTCGATCTTCTTCTGCATCTCGCCGCGCTTCGAGATCCAGCCCTGCCTGAGCGACTTCAACGCCAGCGGCGGCACGCCCGACGATGCCGACGTCACCGCGTTCTTTCAGGCCTGGAACGACGCGCTGCCCGCGGCGGATGTCAACACCAGCGGGGGCACCCCCGACGATGCCGACGTCGCGCTCTTCTTTGATCTGTGGAACGCAGGCTGCTGAATAGGCTCGCCGCGAGCCGTGTCAGTCCGCCCGCTACAGCGCGCCCTCGTCGGCCCGCATCAGCCGCTTGAGGTGCGGCAGCATCTTCCCGAGCATGCGGAACGCGGCGTAGTTGCGCTTGTACTCTCGCGCCGGCCCCGCGGGAATGCCGATCCACACCTCGCCCGGCGGGATGTTGTTCATCACGCCCGAGCACGCCGCGATCTGCGCACGGTCCCCGACCTCGAGGTTGTCGGCGATTGCCGCCGCCCCGCCCATGATCACCCCGTCGCCGATCTTCACCGAGCCCGAGATCCCGCACTGCCCGCAGATCAGGCACGCCCTGCCGATGCGGCTGTTATGCCCGACCTGCACCAGGTTGTCGATCTTCGTTCTGTCGCCGATCGTCGTCGATCCAAACTTCGCCCGGTCCACGCAGGAGTTCGCCCCGATCTCGACCTCGTTGCCGATCACCACATTGCCGATGTGGGGCACCTTCACGGGGCCCTGGGGCCCGGGGCGATACCCAAAGCCGTCGGCCCCGATCGTGACGCCCGGATGCAGAAGGCATCGCTCGCCCACCTCGCACCGGTCCAGCACGCGCACGCCCGGGTGCAACACGCTCCCGGCACCCACGCGGGCCCCGCGGCCGACGAAGACATTCGCGACCAGCACGCACCCGTCGCCGATGTGCGCCTCTTCGCCGAGGGTGCAGTTGGGCCCGATCGACGCGCTCGCGGCGATCGTGGCGCTCTGCGCCACGCACGCACGGGAGTGAACCCCCGGTTCGGGCTTGGCCTGGGGCGGAGCAAACATCTCGAGCACGCGCACCAGCGCAAGGTCCGCGTCGGGCACCAGGATGAGGGCTCGCCCTTGGGCGAGCTCGCGGGCCTGCCCCGCCGCCGACTGGTTGATCAAGCCCACGCTCGCCTTGCTCAGCACCCACGCCTCGGCGAATCGCTCGGTGCGGATGAACGAGAGCGACCCGGTGGTGGCACTGTCGATCGTGTCGATGCGCGTGACCGGCGCCTGGGGATCGCCCAGCAACTCGCCCCCGAGTTCACGGGCGAGCGCCTCCGCCGTCCGCGCGACCGGGCCCGCTGCGATGCTCACTTCTTCTTGGCTCCACCCGCCGGGGCCGCGGGCTTCCCGCCCGACGCCTTGTAGTCGTTGTTCATCTTCGTCAACAACCGCAGCGTCACATTCAACTCGTCGGCGGCGTAGATCACCCGCTTGTTCTGAATCGTCGCGTTGATCCGCTCGATCCCCGTGTTCGCGTCGAGATTGATCCCACGGTCGTCCAGGATCAGCATGTCGTACCCCTCGCGCTTGGCGAACTCGCCCGCGGCGGCGGCAACCTTCTCGTACAGGCCCCGGATGATCTCCCCGTTCTCCAGCTCCAGCAGCGTCTCGTACGCCTTCTTGCGCGCATCGCCCAGCGCCAGGCGCTCGGCCAGTTGTGTCCGCACCTCGATCCGAAGCTTGATGTCGGTCCGGGGCACCTCGTGCTCCAGCCGCCGCTGCAGCGCCTCGACCTCTTCCTTGAGCTTGTCGAGTTCCTTCTTGTACGCGCCCGCCTTGACCTGCACCTCGCCGTTGCGATCCTTGAGTTCGTCCAGGTCGTTGATCAGTTTGGCCAGGTCGATCACGCCCACGCGCGTCGGCGCCGGGCCCGATGCCGTCTGCTGATTGGCCCCCACCAGCGCCGCCCCGAAGAGCAGCACGCCCGCCCCGCACACCGCCAGCATCCGTGTATACGTCCGCATGATCAGACCTCCCTGCCCGCGCTCGCGCGGGGGTTTCACAATCCTAGGTTCGTCCGCCCTTACCCCTTCATCACCTCGTTCATCTCGCGACGCTCGCCGGGCGTCACTCCCTCCACGGGGATCTCCTTCAGCAGCGCGTCGATGATCTGATCCGTCCCCACCTGATCCGCCTCGGCGTTGAAGTTCGTCAAGATCCGGTGGCGCAGCACCGGCCGGGCCACCGCCCGCACGTGCTCGGGCATGACGTGCGTGCTCCCGGCGAGCATCGCCGCGCACTTGGCCCCCAGCACCAGGAACTCGCTCGCCCGCGGGCCCCCGCCCCACGCCACATAATCGCGCACCGCCGCCGGACGCGTCAGCCCAAGGTCCATGGGCTCTTTCACGCGCGTCGCCCGCACCAGGCGCAGGGCATACGCGATCACGTGATCGGCCACGGGCATCTGGCGCACCAGGTCCTGCAGGCGGCGGATCCCCGTCTCGTCGAGCACGGGCTGGATGACCTCCCCGCCGCGCACCGCCGACCGGCGCACGATCTCCATCTCTTCGTCCAGCGCCGGATACTCGATCTTGATCTGGAACATGAACCGATCGAGCTGCGCCTCGGGCAGCGGGTAGGTTCCCTCCTGCTCGATGGGGTTCTGCGTCGCCAGCACGAAGAAGGGGCTGGGCAGATCGTGCCGCACCCCGCCCACCGTCACGTGACGCTCCTGCATCGCCTCGAGCAGCGCGCTCTGCGTCTTGGGCGGCGTGCGGTTGATCTCGTCGGCCAGGATCACGTTCGCAAAGATCGGCCCGCGCACAAAGCGCAGCTCGCGCCGCCCCGTCGCCCGATCATCCTGGATCACTTCCGTCCCCGTGATGTCGCTGGGCATCAGGTCCGGGGTGAACTGCACGCGGCTGAACCCCAGGCTCAGCGTCCGCGCGATCGTGGAAATCAGCAGCGTCTTGGCCAGCCCCGGCACGCCCACCACCACCGCGTGCCCGCGGCAGAAGATCGCCGTCAGCATCTGGTCCACGACCTCGTCCTGCCCCACGATCACCTTGTGGATCTCGCGCTTGAGCGCGCTAAACCCCTGCTGAACCTCGCGGATGCTCTCGGCGGGATTGCTCATGCATCCATCCTAGCGACCCCTCACCCCCCGCCGCGCCCTCCAAAAAAGGAACGAGCCGCACAGGGGTGTCGTGCGGCCCGCTCCAAACGGAGGCTCCATTGTCAGGGCCGGAGAGTCGCCTCCCCGCGCCCCGCCTCATTCATTGGCCACCGGGGGCCTTGGGTTCCAGTCGCTTTTCCATCTCGTCCAGTCGCCGCTGCAGCCGTTCGAGCTGGTCCACCAGGCGCTCCAGCTGCCGATCGATCTGCGGCTGCAAGCGTTCCGCGGGTGCGGCGGGCGCGGGCGGCGCGGGCACGACAAACCGATCCTGGTTCGTGAAGAGGCGCGCACGCCCCTGGTCGTTCCACCACTGGCGGGTCTTCTCCTTGGCCTTGGCCATCGATTTCATCGCCTCGGCCCAGGCCTGGTCCACCTCAGCCATCAGCTTGTCCCCGCCCTCGCCGCCGTGCTTCTTGATCTCGGCCAGCGCCTTGTCCCACGCGCGCTTGACCTCCTCGTACCAGTCCTGCTGCTCGTTCCAGTCGTTCACGATCGGCACGTCGAGCAGCATGGGCACGCCCAGCCGCTCCGCGTCAAAGGCGTCCAGCTTGAGCGCGATGTCCTTGGTTTCTTCGCCTCGGCGCACGACCACGACCATCTCGTCGCCGGTCTCCTTGCCGCGGAGCACCTCGCGCACGTCGGAGGTCGAGCCGATCTCCTTCCCGTCGATCTTCACGATCCGGTCTTTTTCCTGCAGCCCGCCGCGCGACGCGGGCAGCCCCGGCACCACGTTGTCGACGGTGACTCCGCCGCCTTCCGCATCACTCATGTTGATTCCGATCATGACGCGTGGGCGCCTCCCTTGCACAACGATTCCCTGCGGCTGACCTTCGGCATCGGGCGCGCCGCGACCGCCCTGCATCCACATCCGCCCGCTGCGCCCGCCGTCGAGCCCCATGACCCGGAACGAATGAACAACCTTGCCTTCCTTGTCCAGCACCTCGTACGACGAGCCCTTCTTGCGCAGGCGATCCGCGGGCACCGCCTCGCCGTTGATCTGGGCGGTCGCCTCACCGTTGATGATCGACAGCGTGTAAGTGTTGGTCCCATCGCTCTCGGTCATGCTCATCTGGAACATCGCCTTGTCGGCCTTGTCCCCGGGCTGGCCGGCCGCCTCGATCGGGCGGTCAAAGTTCCGCCGCACCACGGTGCGTGCGCCGCTCTCCTGGGCCAGCGCCATCGGCGCCGCGCCCGCCACCACCAGCATGCTGACCAGCACTGTTTCAATGCGTTTCATAGCGTGACACTCCCGTTGATCGGCGCTGGGCCGGTTCAGTACCAGCCGCGCTCACTCGCCGGCGTCACCCGCACCGGCAGACCCATGACGTTCCCGAGTTCGTCCGTGGTCGTCCGGTACAGGTCGTCGACCCGCGTCCGCTCCACGATCTGCCTCAGGTACACAACCTCCATGCCCCCGCCATTGCCGATCGGCCGAGTCTGTACCAGCACCTTGTCGGGCAGCTCGCCGATCACCAGGCCATCCTGGCGTCCGCGGTCCAGGTACTCCTGCAGCGCGTCGCTCGCGCTGCGGATGGGCACCAGGTCCGCGACCGCCATCTCTCCGCCCCCCGTGCGGGCGTTGCCGCCCGTCTTCTGCCCCACGAACGCCAGCGCGAGCGCCGCGGCCGC
>JABWBB010000008.1 GCA_013360675.1 Phycisphaerales bacterium
ACATGCAGCCCGACCGTCAGGGAGGGCTTTCTGTTCCTTGCAAGCCAGGAAAGCCCTCGCTCACGCTCGGGCTGCATGCCCCGCGGCGGGCGTGCCCCGCGGCGAGTGTCACTCCACCTCGAACAAAAACTCGATCTCGACGGGCGCGCCCAGCGGCAGCGCGACCGACCCCACCGCGGCCCGGGCGTGCTGGCCACGCTCCCCCAGCACCTTGACCAGCAGTTCGCTGGCCGCGTTGGCGACCTGCGGCTGCTGCGTGAACCCCGCATCACTGCACACAAACACCCCCACGCGCACCACCTGGCGGATCTTGGCCAGCGAGCCCACGGCGGCTTTCGCCGCGGCCAGCCCGTTGAGCACGCATTGCACCGCGCACTCGCGTGCGGTTTCCATGCTCACCACGCTCGGCACCGCGCCCGTGGCGATGAGCGTCCCCGAACGCATGGGGATCTGGCCCGAGACGTAGAGCAGATTTCCGCTGCGCCGCGTGGGGATGTACGCCGCCACCGGCTTGGCCGGCTCGGGAAGGGTGAGCCCAAGGGCGGCGAGGGCGGCGTCGGGATCGTGGCGGGCGGGTTCGGGGGCCATCAGGGGTTTCCTTTGGGGCTTGCGAGTCGTGGGATGTGCGGCACGAGAAACGGGAGATCATTGGCCGAATCCACGGCAAAATCGGCCCTGGCTTGGGCGGGGGGAGCAATTCAGGGGAACCGCGGACCCTTGACAGGCGGATGGTTTTTGGTACCGTATACGGACGTAGGACCGCTGGCAGGCGGCGTGCGATTTCCGTGCCGATGTGAATGTGACCTGTCCTTGTGTACGCGGCGTTCCGCCGCAACGTTGATCCCAGGCACGGGATCTCTCAAGGTCTGCCGACAACCTGGATGGGGCGTGTTCGCCCGGGACCCGGCAGAAGACGATCCGCCGGTGGACCGTGCGGGCTGACCCCGGGCGTGGTGCGTGGGTTCCTTCACCGGATCACGTGCCCCACGAAATCGGCGGCGGCCGACCCCTCGGTGCAGTCGCGCGGGCCACCGCACGACCGCTACGCGGGCGAGGCGTGAGTACACAAGTGATCGTCACAGGTTCGGTTATTTGCGTCCTTCTCGGGTCGGCCAGAGCAAACGCGGAGCGTTACCGCAGCGGGCTGAACACCGAGGGGAGCAAGGAGATTTCAATGCGTCGCAAGGCATTTACCCTCATCGAGTTGCTCGTGGTCATCGCGATCATCGCGCTGCTCATCGGCATCCTTCTGCCGGCCCTGGGCAAGGCTCGCGCCTCGGCCCGCCAGCTCAAGGACAGCACCCAGGTCCGCGGCATCCACCAGGGCATGGTCCTGTGGGCCCAGACCAACAGCGATCAGTACCCCGTCCCCAGCCAGATCGACAAGGGCAACACGACCCTCACCAACAACGCCAAGGACCTTCCCCGCCACGTGATCTCGGTTCTCATCTTCAACGGCTTCTTCGGCCCCGAGATCTGCATCAGCCCCGCCGAGGCCAACGGCCAGATCAAGGTCTGGGACGTCTACCAGTACTCCGAGCCCGCGGCGGCCCAGGGCCCCGACAAGAAGCTGGCCCTCTGGGACCCGGCCTTCAAGTCGATCCCCGTCGACCTCACCATCGGCAACGCCCGCGTCGAGGGCGCTTTCTCGTACGCCCTCTCGCCCTTCAACGGCGGGCGTCGCATCAAGTGGACCAACAGCTTCCAGGCGACGGAGGCCGTCATCGGCAACCGCGGCCCCGGCTACACCATGTCCGGCGGTAACACCGGCACGTGGGCCCTCGGCCCCGCGGGCACGCCCGGCAACACCTCGTTCGGCATCGGCTCGAACAGCCTGCTGATCCACGGCGGCCGCACGACCTGGGAAGGCAACATCGCCTACAACGACAACCACGTCAACTTCGAAACCCGCCCCGACCCCGAGTCGGTGCCCTTCACCTTCAACAGCCTGCCGGCCAACAGCCGCACGCAGTTCGACAACATCTTCGTCAACGAAGATGACCTCCAGCGCACGCCCGTCGGCAACGCGGACACCTGCGATGCCTCG
The DNA here is from genome assembly GCA_013360675.1 of Phycisphaerales bacterium. Taxonomy (GTDB): domain Bacteria; phylum Planctomycetota; class Phycisphaerae; order Phycisphaerales; family UBA1924; genus JABWBB01. The sequence continues at coordinate 2,048 of JABWBB010000008.1, forward strand.
ACCTCGGCCGGCCCTGGCAAGAACACCAACAACTACATCCGTCCGTGGGGCGGCGGTACCTTCGTCAACCCGGGCGGCGCGCTCGTCGCGATCCAGCCCTGGTTCGACTAAGCCTTCATCAGCCTGATTCTTTAGGCAACCATGCGGGGCCGGCGCGAAAGCGTCGGCCCCGTTGTTTTTTGGTGCATTGAACCAGGGCGTCTGGTCGGCTCGGCGGCTTACGCGCGGACGGGCGTCTTCCAGATGGGCACGTCGGCCTTCATGCGATCGATGAACCAGTTCGCCGCGTCGAGGGCCTCGCGCCGGTGGGCGGCGTGGATCGCGAGACGAAATGAAGACTCGCCCGCGTTGACGCGCCCAAGGCTGTGCTCAACATCGATGGCGAGCAGCCCGAAACGCTGGAGGGCTTCGCGGGCGATGGCTTCGAGCGTCTGGTCGGCCATCGGGCGGTAGGCGGTGTAATCGAGAGCGGCGATGGGGGTGTCGTGCGGGGGCGTGCCCTCGCGCGGGCGGACGATGCCGTCGAAGACGAAGACCGCCCCCGCGCCAATCGCGGGTGGCTCGGGGCGTTGGGGGAGCGAGCCCTCGAGGATGCGGACGCGCACGCTCATCCGCCCGACACCATGGCGATAAGGGCCAGTTCGTCGGCTGGGTTGAGCGGCTCGTCGGGGCGGGCGAAGGCCCCGTTGCGGGCGACGCGCGTGGCGGCGAGGGTGGGGGCGAGCGTCGGGTGCTGGGCGGCGATGGAGGCGAGGAGCGATACGGGCGTCGCGGGCGTGGGTGTCTCGACCTCGATGCGCGGGGCGTTCATCGCGGCGGCCTGGGGGCCAAAGAGCAGGACGGTCACTCGCATGGGCGAGGGTAGGGGGGCGGGGTCGAAAAGGCGGCTAGACTCGCCGCGATGCTGCGCGGATCGCTCGCCACCAAGTGCCTGGTTCTGTTCGGCTCGGCGATCGTCCTGATCGTGCTGGGGGCGCTGGTCTTTCCCTGGCTGCGCATGAACGCGCTGATCGACGCGGGGCAGCTGGAAGTGTCGCGGCACCTGGTAGCGGCGTGGGCGCGGGACGACATGGGCGAGACGGGCGGCGCCGTCGAGCACGCGGGGATCGTGGCCCGCCGTCTCACGCCCGAGGAGGCGGTCGGGCAGGCGGCGCAGGACCCGTTCGTGGGGCGTGCGCTGACGGCCCTGGGGGGCGATGCCCGGGCGAGCGATTACCAGGAGGCCCGCTGGGCCTGGCTCGAGCGGGAGTATCGATACGCCAGCGCGTCGCGGCGGCTCTCGGGTGAGCTCGATTCGATCGTGGTGCTGGAACGCCGGTCGCTGCAGGCGTCGCGCCTGCTGATCTTGAACAGCGTGTACCTGTCGTGGGCGGGGCTGATCGTGATCGCGCTCGCGCTGCCCGTGTTCTATCTCATCACGCGGAAACTGGTGCTGCGCCCGGTGCGGCGGCTGACCCGGGCGGCGGAGCTGGTCCGCCAGGGGAACCTGACCATCCGGGCCGACATCACGACCGGGGACGAGTTCGAGCAACTGGCCGAGACGATCAACTCGATGCTGGGGGATCTGCGCACGAGCGACGAGCGGCTGCGGGCGATCAACGCCGCCTTGGACCTGCGCCTGACGGAACTGGCCGAGAACAACTCGGCGTTGTATGAAGCGGCGAAACTCAAGGGTGAGTTCCTGGCGAACGTGAGCCACGAGCTGCGCACGCCGCTGAACTCGATCATCGGGTTCACCGAGCTCTTGATGGAGATGGCCAAGGCGGACGCGGCGGGGGTTGAAGCCGGGGGAACGGCGCACAAGCGGGTGCGGTACCTCGAGAACATCCAGACGGGCGGGCGGAACCTGCTGGGGTTGATCGATTCACTGCTCGAGTTGGCGCGGATCGAGGCGGGACGGGTGGAGATGCACATCGAGCCCATGAGCCTGAAGAGCGCGTGCGAAGGACTGGTGGGGCTGATCTACCCCTTGGCGCAGCGCCAGGGCGTGGAGGTGAAGCTGGATGTGCCCGATGATCTGCCGCTGGTCGAGACGGACGTGCGCAAGTTCCAGCAGGTGATCTTCAACTTCCTGAGCAACGCGGTGAAGTTCACCCGACCGCGCGAGGCGACGGGACGTGCGCCGACGGTGGCGCTGCGGGCCGAGCGCCTGCGCGGCGAGGAAGAGCGGGTGCGGGTGAGCGTGATCGACAACGGGCCGGGCATCCCGCGCGAGGAGCAGGACCGCGTCTTCGAAAAGTTCTATCAACTGGACCGGGGGCACACGCGCCGTCACGAGGGGACGGGCCTGGGGCTGGCGATCTCGAAGGAGCTGGCGTCGCTGCTGCACGCCGAGATTCAACTCGAGAGCGAGGTCGGGCGGGGGTCGATGTTCAGCCTGATCCTGCCGCTCTCGATCAAGGGGATGCCGGCGGCGGAATCGCGGCTGGAGGCGAGGTTCCGCGCCGCGCTGGCGGGGCGTCGCGAGTTTGAGTGAGGCCGGCGCGATCGTCAGTCGACATATGGGCTGATGGCGACGCTCGCGGGCGGGAAGAAGATGTCGCCGTAGAGGCGGAGAAGGGCGTTGCCTCCCTCGCTGGCGAACTGTTCGCCCAGGGGGCGGCCGTCGGGGCCCTCGTTGACGAACACATTGTCGTAGTGGTTGCGTCGCCCGTTGACGTTCTGGTCGAAGGCGATGGGGATGGAGTCGGGGTCGGGCTGGGTGAAGAAGGCGACGCGGCCGTCGTTAAAGCCGAGGTTGCCGGCCCATCGGCCCGTGTTGCCGAAGATCTTGAGGCGGTTGGATTGCTGGCCCGAGGGGCCCGGGCGGAGCGTCCAGAGGCTCGGCGTGCCGTCGTAGAAGGGGCCGCGCGTGCCCAGGACGACGTCGCGGGAACTGAAGGTGCTCTTCCACATGCCGGCGCGGGGACCGATCGGGGGGATATGCGCGTAGGAGACCGAGCCGGTAAGGGGGTCGCGTCGCCCTGTGCCCGTGCCGCTGCCGGATTCGCCGGGATAGCCGGCAAAGCCGGGGTCCCAGGCGGCGCTGGCGGGGATGCGGGCGCGCTGGGGATAGGCGTATTCGTATTCGAGGTCGCGCCGGATCTGAGGGTTGACCTCGGCGGGGCAGATGGCGATCTCGGGCGGGAAATAGCCCTGGTAGATCATCAGCGAGAAGATATTGCCGGTGTTGTCCTTCTCGGTGGCGCTGATCATGGTGCGCACGGTGGCGTCGGCGCGGTCGATGCGCGAGGGGAGGGGGTAGTCGTCCTGGTTGGTGTGGGCGAAGAGGACGAAACTCTGGACAATCGAGCGGATGTTGGTGGCGTCTTTGAGTTGACGTGCGGCCAGGCGCGCCTTGCCCAGCGAGGGGAGCAGGATGCTGATCAGCAGCGAGATGATCGCGATGACGACCAGCAGCTCGATCAGCGTAAAGGCCCGGCGAGGGTTCATCGAGGGCTCCTGCCCGGCGGGGGTTCGCCGCGGGGGCTGCTCCCACAGCCTACGGGTGAAGTGTATCGGCGGATGCACAACGCCGCGATGGGCGGGCGCTTGCATCGATTGTCGGGGTGTTTGGGGTGGGGTCGGGCGTTGGTATAGTCGGCCATGGGCCACGGGCGCGGGGAAGCGAAGTTGATGTCGGAACACGCCGGGCGTGACCTGGCGCGGGGGCTTATCAACGCCATCGCCGGCGAGGTGCGATTTGGTGCGCACGATCGGATGCTGTACGCGACGGATGCGTCGCTGTACCAGGTCGAGCCGTTGGGGGTGGTGATTCCGGCGTCGATCGAGGATGCGCTGCGGGCGGTGTCGTACTGCGGGTCGAGGGGCGTGGCGATGCTGCCGCGGGGCGGGGGAACGAGTCTGGCGGGGCAGTGCACGAACAAGGCGGTGGTGCTGGATTTCTCGGTCCACTGCCGCGGGGTGCTGGGGGTGGACGCCCCGGGGAAGACGTGCGAGGTTGAGCCGGGGATCACGGTCGATGAGTTGAACGAACATCTGCGCGGGGCGGGGTTGTTCTTTGCGCCCGACCCGGCGACGAGCCGTCATGCGAACGTGGGCGGGTGCATCGGGAACAACGCCGCCGGGGCACGGTCGATCCGGTACGGGCGCACGAGCGAGAGCGTGCTGGGGCTGGATGTCGCGCTGGCGGATGGGACGAGGCGGTGGCTTGATGAAGGGGCGGCCACGCGCGATGAGGCGGTGCTGGCGCTGACGCGGCGCGTGGCGAGAGTGGTGCTGGGGGTTGAGGCGGAGATTCGCGAACGATTCCCCAAGACCATCCGACGCAACGCGGGGTATGGGCTGGACATGGTGCTCGCGGGGCTCGACGCGGGCGGGGCGACGGCGTGGTGGCACGCGCGTGGCGGGGTGGGCGACATCCCCGCCGAGTTGCTGGCGAGGCTCAATTTGGCGCACTTGCTCTGCGGGAGCGAGGGGACGCTGGGCGTCACGCTGGGGGCAAGGCTGCGGCTGCATGAGGTGCCCGGGGCGCGAGGGCTGGCGGTGGTGGCGTATGCCTCGCTCGAAGCGGCGATCGACGCGGTGCCGGCGATTCTGGCGACGAACCCCACAGCGGTGGAGTTGCTCGATGACACGGTGATCACGCTGGCCAAAGGGAACGCGGAATGCCGCCCGCTTGTGGAGGTGATCCCCAGCCCGTCGAGCGGGGAACTCCGCGCGGTGCTTTATGTGGAGTATTCAGGCGTGGATGCGAACGAGATCGATGCGGGGTTCGCCGCGCTGGCGGGCGTCTGCGGGGATGGCGCGGTGCGGACTTATACCGATGCCAAGGCCATGGCCGGGGCGTGGCAGTTGCGAAAGTCCGGCGAGCCGCTGCTGCACGGCGTGGCGGGGAAGCGCAAGCCCATCACGTTTGTCGAGGACAACGCCATTCCCGTCGAGTGGCTGGGTGAGTTTGTGCGCGAGATGAAGGCGATCGTCGCGCGGCATGGCACGTGGGCGGCGTTCTATGCGCATGCCTCGGTGGGCGTGCTGCATGTGCGCCCGCTCATTGACATTCATGATGAGGCAGATCGCACGGCGATGCGGGCGATCGCGGTCGAGACGGCGGACCTCGCGCAGCGCCTGGGCGGGGTGATGTCGGGCGAGCATGGGGACGGTCGTGTGCGCGGGCCGCTGCTCGAGCGGTTCTATGGGGCGCGGCTGATGCAGGCATTCCGCGAGGTGAAGGGGATCTTTGATCCGCGGAACCTGCTGAACCCGGGGAACATCATCGAGCCTGGGCCCATCGAGTCGATCACGCTCAATCTGCGGGTGGCGCCGGCGGGCGTGCCCACGCCGCGGGTCGATGACGCGCCGACGTTCTTTGATTATGACGGGCATGGGTCGCACGGCGGGCTGAGCGGCGAGGTCGAGTTGTGCAACGGCGCGGGGGTCTGCCGCAAGAAGCAGGGGGGGACGATGTGCCCCTCGTACATGGCGACGCTCGACGAGCGGCACAGCACGCGCGGTCGCGGCAACGCGCTGCGCCTGGCCATCACGGGCCAGTTTGGCGAGGCGCAGCGTTGGAGCGACCCCGAGACCCTGGCCACGCTGGATCTGTGCCTGTCGTGCAAGGCGTGCAAGGCCGAGTGCCCCAGCAATGTCGATGTGGCCCGGCTCAAGGCCGAATACCTGGGGCAATACCACCAGCGGCACGGCACGCCGCTGCGCACACGCCTGCTGGGGGCGGTGAGGATGCTCAACCGGGCCGGGGCGGCGTGGCCCGCGATGGCCAACTGGTTCAACACGAATCGTCTCACGCGTCTGCTGATCAATCGATTGCTCGGAGTCGATGCGCGACGGTCGCTGCCCAGGTTTGAGCGGTCGCTCGCACGGGGCTGGGGCAAGGATCCCAACGAGGCGCCCGGTAAGGGGCCGGCGGTCGTGCTCTTTGGCGACTGCTTCACGATGTTCAACGAACCGGGGATCGGGCGTGCGACGCGACGGGTCCTTGAGGCCTTTGGCTATCGCGTGCTGTTGGCAGATGCCGGCTGCTGCGGGCGGGCCAAGATCTCGATGGGGATGCTGGCGCAGGCGGTGGATGAGATCGACGCGACGCTCGAGCGGCTGGTGCCGCTGGCGGATCGGGAAGACGTGCACGCCATCCTGGTGGCCGAGCCCTCGTGCCTGTCGGCGATGAAGGACGACTGGCTGACGCTCAAGGTACGCACATCGATCGAGGCGAGGCGTCGCGTGGCGGCCAAGGCGTTTTTGCCCGAGGAGTTCCTCGAAACGCGCTGGGATGCACACCCGGCACGCGCCCGGTTCCGGCGCGAGCAGGCTCCGGTGTTGCTGCATGCACACTGCCATCAGAAGGCGCTCTGGGGAACCGACTCGAGCGCGGCGATGATGCGGCGTGTGGGCGACGTGCGTGTGCTCGACAGCGGCTGCTGCGGCATGGCCGGGTCGTTCGGCTATGCCCCGCACCGGTTTGATCTTTCGATGCAGATCGGCGAGCGGGTGCTCTTCCCGGCGGTGCGGGGTGAGCCGGGGGCGAGGGTGGTGGCCACGGGGACGAGTTGCCGCCATCAGATCCACGACGCGACGGGCGCACGGGCGATGCACCCCATGGAGTGGCTGGCGTCGTGCCTGGACGAGGCGAACCCGTCGTCGAAGTGAGTTATTCCTCGGGCGATTGCGCGATGACTTGACCGGAGGCGTCGTAGCGATAGACCGTGCCCGGCTGCTCGGCGGCGCAGGCCTTGTGCGTGCCGTCGCATAGCGGAAAGTTCTTGGAGAGCCCGCAGGCGCAGACGAAGATGGGCTTGAGGTTGCCGGCGGCATCGCGGGGCCATGTGGCGGGATCGATCTTGTGCGGGAGCATGGCGGTGTGACGGACATCGCGTGGCATGGGCGGGAACCTCGTGGGCTAGATCGGGCTGGGGACGGTTTCGAGGATCGATGTGAGGGTCGAGAGCGCGGAAGAGGCGGGGCCCGAACCTCGCAGGATGACGCGGTGAGCGCAGACCGCGCCGACGTTGTCGAGGATGTCCTCGGGGATGGCATAATCGCGACCGCGATAGAAGGCTGTGGCGCGGGCGGCCTGGGCCAGGGCGAGCGAGCCGCGGGGCGAGAGACCCACCTGCACGCCCGGGTGCTCGCGCGTCGCGCTCGCGAAGGACACGATGTAATCGAGCAGTGAGCGATCGAGGCGGACGCCGTCGACGGCCTGCTGCATGGCCAAGACCTCGGCCTTGTGCAGCACCGGGGCGAGGGCGTGCATCGCCTCGCCCGCGGGGCGCAGGTCGAGGATCGAGGCCTCCTGGTCGGGGGTGGGGTAGCCCAGGCTGATGCGCATCAGGAAGCGGTCGAGCTGGTTCTCGGGGAGCAGATAGGTCCCCTCGAAGTCGAAGGGGTTCTGTGTCGCGATGACCATGAATGGGGGCTCGAGCGTGAGCGTGCGCCCGTCGATCGAGACGGTGGCCTCGTTCATGGCCTCGAGCAGGGCGGCCTGCGTACGCGGGGGCGTGCGGTTGACCTCGTCGGCGAGGACGATGTTGGCGAAGATGGGCCCGCGCTTGAACTCGAACTCGCCCGTGGCGCGATCGAAGACGCTCACGCCCAGCACATCGCTGGGCAGCAGGTCGGGGGTGAGTTGGATGCGGCTGAAGGAGCAGTCGATGCTCCGGGCGAGGGCCGTGGCGAGGATGGTCTTGCCCACGCCCGGGACATCTTCGATGAGGAGGTGTCCGCGGGCGAGCAGGGCGCAGATCACGCGGTCGACCCCCTCGGGATTGCCGAGGAAGACGCGGGCGATGTTCTCGCGGAGACGTTCGAGTGGGGTCGGCATGGTCGTTGACCGGGCCTGCCCCGGTACGGGTCAGTATACACACGGTTGGATTCGCGGCCGCCTCAAACTCGGGGTACGCTCTTCTGTGAAAGGAGCCCACGCGCGGGCATGATGGGGGACGATCACAACGCACCACGCTTGGATACGGAATCGCCCCGGGGCGAGGCGTCGGTGCTTGCGCGCGAGTTGGGGGGGGACCTCCCCTGCGTGCGATGCCGCTACAACCTCCGCGGGTTGTCGGTGCGTGGGGTCTGCCCCGAGTGCGGGGCGCCGGTGCGCGCGACGCTGCTGGCGCGCGTGGATCCCATGGCATCGGAGTTGGCGCCGATCACGAGGCCGGCGCTGGTGGGGTGGGGGCTGCTCGCCTGGTCGTGGGGCGCGGTCTTCGCCGCATTGTGCGCATGGGTGCTGCGACTGGCGGCCTATTTCGTCCCGGAGAGTGAGCTGATGTATCGCGTCGCGCCGCTCGCCTTTGGCGTGATGGGCGGTGCCCTGATTTCGTGGGCAGGCGCGGCGGTCTTGGTCTCGCCTCAGGAACGCCTGCCCAGGACGCACAAGTTGGCCGCGCTTGCGGGGGTGGTGTGCTACATACCGGTGGTGTTTACCTTGTGGGAGCTTCACGTTGGGGATGACATCTGGGGGCCTATCGGTTTTCACGGGAGTGGGGCGGGACAGTACATGGATCGCCTGCTGCTGGGGCTGGGCCTGATCGGCATCGCGCTGGGCCTGCGCCCGAACGGGCGGGCGCTGACGGCACGATCCATGGTGATGCGCAAGGGCATGGTGGATCGGCAGACGCTGTTTGGTCTTGCCGGCGCGGTGGCGATGGCGCTGCTCGGCGATGCGATCGTTCAATGGCTTGGGTATCGCCCGGGTGCTGATGTGTGGCGTGTGCTGGGCAAACTGCTGGTGTTGTGCGGGTCGGTGCTGGCCACGCTGGGGCTGGTGGGTGTGGCGGTTGATGCGTGGAGGATACGGGGTGTGATACGCCAGCCGCCTCTGACGCTGGCGGGGCTTCTCGAAAAGCCCGCGCGGGGCGGCTCATGAACTCGCTCGAGCGGGCCCGATTCGATGCGTTGCTCCATGAGGTGCTGGCGGCGATCCCGCCCGCGTTGCAGGAACTCATCGAAGAGATGCCCGTGGTGGTCGAAGACGAGCCCTCGCGCGAGATCCTGATCGAGATGGGAGAGGACCCCGACGCGCCCGACGCGGCCGAATCGCTGTGCGGCCTGCATACCGGTGTGGCATTCACCGAACAATCGGTCGAGTCGAGTGGGGAATTGCCCTCGGAAGTCAGGCTGTTTCGTCGGGGGATCATCGCCGAGGCGGGGGGCTGGGAAGGGGCCGACGCCGATGACCGGGTACACGAGCAGATCTGGATCACGTTGTTGCACGAGATCGGGCACCAGTACGGGCTCGATGAGGACGATCTCGAAGAACTAGGGTATCAATAGAATGTCCGGGTCGGCCCGATGCCGGCACCGTTGTCCATCTGAAGGAGTCCACATGATGCGTCACATGCTTCGAACGGTCTTTGTCACGGGTATGGCCCTGGCCGCGAGTGCGGGGTCGGCGGCGACCGCGTGGGCCCAGGATGGTTCGCAGATTGGCCTGGTCGAGATCACGGGATCGCCCGAGGAGCGTCCGCACCCGCTGGCCTGGCTCATGGGGCAGGGAGAGAACCCGACGCTGCGCACGCTGGTCGAGTCCATCGGCAGGGCGGGCGATGATGCCACGCTTTCAGGCCTGGTGATCCGGCTCAAGGATGCCACGCTCTCGATGACCCAGGTCGAGGAGCTTGGTGCGGCGATCCGCAAGGCCCGCGCGGGCGGAAAGAAAGTGCACATCTTCACCGAGGCCGCCGGGCCTGGTGAACTGGCCCTGGGGTCGTTCGCGGACGAGATGATGGTGCAGGCGGGCGGGGGCGTGTCGTTCCCCGGGCTGCACATGGAAGAGATGTTCCTCGCCGACACCCTTAAATGGGCGGGGCTCAAGGCCGAACTGGTGCAGGTGGGGGCCTACAAGGGAGCGAACGAGCAGTTCACGCGGAGCGAGCCCAGCCCGCAGTGGAATCAGAACATCGAACAGCTGCTCGATTCGCTCTATGCCAACCTGCGCAGCCCGATCCTGAAGGGCCGCAAGATGAGCGACGCCGCGCTCGATGCCGCGATGAACGACGCATGGATGGCCGACGCGGGTGACGCGGTCACGCTGGGGCTGCTCGACGCCGAGGTTGATCTGGCCGGGCTGACGGCGCATCTCGCCAAGGCGCACGCGGGCAAGGTCATCTGGCGCAAGGACGTGATCAAAGCCGACGGGGGTGAGTTCAAGCCCGACATGACCAACCCCTTCGCGATGATGGCCGTGCTCTCGAAGGAGCCGCCCAAGAAGGCGACGCGGCCCTCGCTCGCGGTGCTACACATCAACGGTGCGATCGTGGATGGCGAATCGCAGGAGGGCGGATTGCTGGGCGGTTCGTCCGTCGGCAGCCGCACCATCCGCAACGCCATCGAAGACATCATGGGTGACGAGCAGATCCGCGGCGTGGTCGTGCGGATCGATTCGCCCGGCGGGTCGGCCATCGCCAGCGAGGTGATCTGGCAGGGGCTCGAACGGCTCAAGGCGAAGAAGCCGGTGTGGGTGAGCGTGGGCTCGATGGCCGCCTCGGGCGGGTACTACATCGCCGTGGGCGGCGACAAGATCTACGTGAACCCGTCGAGCATCGTGGGATCGATCGGCGTGGTGGGCGGCAAGATCAGCATGGACGGGCTGTACGAGAAGCTGAAGGTGAAGGTCGTGTCGCGTGACCGCGGCCCGCGCGCGGGGCTCTTCCGTTCGACGGGGGCCTGGTCACCCGAAGAGGAAGCCATGGTCCGTGGCAAGATGACAAGCACGTACGAGCTCTTCACCTCGCGCGTCGCCCAGGGTCGCAAGGGGATCGACCTGAGCAAGACCGCGGAGGGGCGTCTCTTCACCGGGGACAAGGCGATCACGCTGGGGATGGCCGACGCTGTTGGCGGTCTGGAGAATGCGCTGGGTGATCTGGCCAGGGAGGTTGGGCTCTCTTCGTACGACGTGCTCGATTACCCGGGCCCCAAGAGCATCGGCGAGATGATCGAAGACATGCTTGGGCAGTTTGTGATCGCCCCGAGTGTGGATTCCTCGACCGGCGTAACGTCACTCTCTCACGCGGCCCGGGAACTGCTGGGCGATCAAGCCTGGTCGCAGATCCAGCGTTCCTGGTCGGGATTCCTCGAGCTGCGAGAGCAGCGCGTGATCCTGATGTCACCCCGAGTGTTGATCGTCAAGTAATCAGCGGTTAATCGAGGAATGAAAAATAACCCCGGCTTGACGCCGGGGTTGTTCGTTGATGCGACGGGTGGCGTGAGGACGCTCAGCCGTTCCGTACCACGCCCTTCTCGCTATGATGAGACCATCGCCGCGGCTGAGATTCTGCTCTCAACGAAATCCCGCGAACCTATTTCGAAGGCTTGGGATTTGCAGGAGGATTGGGGTTAGTTGTTTCTGGATTCGGGTTGGGATTCTTCGGATCGGGTTTGACGATTCCACCGCTTTTTACGCAGCCCGAGAACATGAATCCCGCCAGTGTGGCGACAATCAGTACAATTTTCTGCTTGCTCATACACCTGTTTCTCCCGAGTATCAGTTCTCGAACTCTTTGATCAGCGATAAGACCACGTTATCCCATGCGGCGTTTGTCTGAGTGATAGCATCTTCAACCACACTCATGGTGTCCGCATCGAACAGCCGGGTGAGATGGAATCGGAGTTGCTCGACGGCATCACGGGCCTCTGGCGATTTCATATAGAGTTGGAGTCGACGGCAAAGCACATCTGCTTGTGGAAGATCGGCGACGGCACGCCGGGTTGATTCGAATCGTTCCCGGACCTGCCCCCATGTGACACCGTTGGGACCCAGGCTGGCATCCGTTACTCCGGCGGGTTTAGTCTGAAGAGCCGCGGAGGATTTACTCAACTCGTAGGTGAGCAGGATGACCTTGGGCAGGTCCCTTGTCACGTTCTGGATCTCGTCGTGGAGGAACTGGAGCCTCTGGCGGTTAACCTGGATTTCCGCGTCCCTGTGGTGGTAATGCTCCTGAATCATATAGATGGCAAAGCCGAAAACGATCGTGCCTATGAATGCCAACAGGACATTGGCCCGAAACTTCTGCGACTCGGTCGGATTGTGAAGGGGCGGGGAGTGGTCCATAAAGGATGTGCCCACTGTGATCCATCGATAGAGCCCGTCGGTCAGAGCACGCAGCCTTGATATCTGCTGGGGTGCGGGCTTGGCCTGGATCTCGGCCGATCGTTCGGTTGTTACGGCGTCAGTGTTGCTCATGATCAGCGGACCTGCATCGTGGATTCGAGTTCGTGAACTATTTCGCGCGCCCTCTTCCGGCTCAGGTAGAAACGAAAATGCCTGTCGAGATCCGCGGCTTCAAGTCGTGTAACGCCGCCCGTTTCGGGCATGGGGTCATAGAACTCGATCGCTGCCACCTCGTAGCGGTAGTTGCCGACAAGATCGTCTACAGTCTTCTCGACTGCTCTGACGACATCTTGAAGAATAGTCGTATCTGCGGGTTTCTTGCGTTTATCCACATACTCCATCGCTGTGACGAACACAATGTGGGCCGGGGCTCCCTCCCAGTCCTTAAGCCCGAGGAGGACGGGGTGGCCCCCGGCAAAGTCTTCAACGGCGCTATCGGAGGAGGAGTAGATCTTGGCTGATTTCCACAGCGCATTCTGCACGTGCGAGAGGTCCACCTTGACCTGACCCATGGCGCCGCTGTGATTCTGCGGGACACCCTGCATCGAAGGCGCAGGTGGTGGTGGGTCGGTCGCGAGAGCCAGGATGATCTCGCCGTCGATGGCGGTTTGATCACTCATCGATCCTTTGAATCGCTGGACGAGGATCTCCTGGGTGACGTCGTTGACGCCGTTGTACTTGAGTGCCATTTCACAGCATGCGGCCCAGCACCAATCACCGCGACGCTGTTCTGTAAAAACGTTGTGCGCGTTCTCCAGTTTTGCATGTTGCACTGATGCAGAATTCGAAAGAGACGAATGCTCTCGTCCGCTGCCGGAGTTGCCTGCGCCTGAGCAGCCGCCAAGCCAGGCGCATACGACCGATGCCGCCAAGACCCGGATAAAGGCAGTATGCATCGCGACCTCCACGAGCCAGAGTCGCCCAGAATACCACGGGTTACTTTGGCATACAAGTCAAATGACCCCCCTCGATCAGCGGGAGAGAATTAGCATAAAGCCCTTGTGATGCATGAGTTGGCTAGAGCGGCAGATTTGCGAATTGCCGAGGCTTGTCTGGCGTGTCCGACATACGGGATTCATGCGGCGTGATCAGCGGTGTACTTTGGCAAGCCGAACCTCGATGTATGCGTCAAGAAAAATAACCCCGGCTTGACGCCGGGGTTGTTCGTTGATGCGACGGGTGGCGTGGGAACGCTCAGCCGGCCGCGGCGGGTGGGCGCTGAAGAGTCAGCAGCCGCCGTTGTTCCAGAGGAGGAAGAAAGTGGCGACGTCGGCGTCGTCGGGCGTGCCGCCCGAGGCGTTGGTGTCGGCGCAGGGCTCGCCCGCGTTCCAGGCGTTGAAGAAGGCGGCGACATCGGCGTCGTCGGGCGTGCCGCCCGAGTTGTTGTAATCTGCCGGGCAGGGGGGGCAGGTGTTCACGCCGACGAACGTGCCGGCGTCGTCGAGGTTGATCCAGCCGAGGTTCTCGCTCCAGGCGTAGCCGTAGAAGCGGCGGGGCTCGTCGACGCTGATGCGGGCCGGGTTCGCGGGGTTGGCCTGAGCGCCGCCGGCGAAGTTGATCCACCCGGTGTTCTCGCTCCAGGCCATGCCCGAGAGGTACCCGGTGTTCGGGTCGTGGTTGACGCCGAAGTCCGCGCCGGTGGCGTTGGCGTAGGTGTTGCCGTTGGCGGGCTGGGTGTTGCCAAGGTTGATCCAGCCGATATTTTCGCCCCAGACGTAGCCGGAGAGATAGGTTTCGGCAACGCGGACGCTCTGCGATCCGACGGGCGATCCCGCGTCGGCGAAGTTGAGCCAGCCGACGTTCTCGCCCCAGGCGAACTTGTTGGTCGGATCGATCGTGAACTGGGCGAGGGCGGGCGTCGCCAGAAACATCGAGGTGGCGAGGATGGTCAGTGTCTTCTTCATGAGTGGACTCCGTGTGTGGTGGTCGTGCGTCTTGTTAGCGGGTGAAGTTGGCCCAGGGATTGGTGGTGGTGATCGTGCCGGCCGTGGTGACGACCGGGCCGACGACGTTGGTGGCGGCGGCCAGCCCGCTGAACCCGTTGCTCCCGTTGCCGCTGTAGTGCCAGTTGCCGATCACGAAGTTGTCAGCCGCGCCGACGGCGGAAGAGACGGCAAAGCCCGTGCCCCGCGTCGTATTCCCTTCAACCCGCGCCCCGGACCCGGTGAGCAGGATGTTGGTCACGTTGGGGTTTGATGTGACCGAGTTGCCTTTGACCAGGGCATTCCCCGCGACGAGGATCCCGCCAACCGTGTTGGTGTTGCAGGAGTTGTTGGTGATGGTGACGGCGTCGGCGTTGAGGACCATGCCGATGCCGTACGAGCCGTTCGACGAGGCCGTGCAGTCTGAAACAAGCGAGCCGGTCGTTACGTAGATGCCCGAGTTGCCGTTGGCGTGTGCACCGCAGTGGGTGATCTGGGCCGCGCCCGAGCCGAAGAATCCGTAGGTGGAGTTGGCCCGTGCGGTGCACTCGGTGGCGACCGCCGCGCTTGGCAGGTTAAACCCCTCCCCGCCGTTGTTGTTGGCGATGCAGCGGGTCAGGAGTGTGCCCTGGCCGGCGCGGATGCCTGTGCCGCTGCAGTTGGAGACCGTGACATCCTCGACCACGCACCCGGTGACGCCGGTGAGATCGATTCCGTCCTGGGAGAAGAAGACGACCGAGCCGTTGCGGATGCGGACGTTGGTCACCCCGGGGGCGATGAAGATGCCGTCGATGGTGCCCGCCGAGCCGCTGATGCGAAAACCGTTGAGGTCGACGGTAACGTTGCTGGCGGCGATCTCGAGATAGGCGCGAGCGCCAAAGATCGTCACGCTGCCCGTGGCGTAATACGAGCCCGAACTGGAGATCTTGAAGACCGCGTCGGCGTCGCCGGGAGCGTAGTTCGAATCGATGGGCAGGCGGGGCTCGACTTCGTTGATTGTCTTGTACGTGGAGGTGATGGGGCCGCCGGGCGGGTTGAGCGGGCCGGCCAGGGCCGACACGCAGGTGCCGGCGAGGGCGGCGAGCATGATGAGGCGGGAGCAGACGGTGCGGTTCGAGGCGTTCATATCGATTTCCTTTGGCATGTTTATTCGTTCAAGAGGGGGAAGCGTTGTCGGCGTGTGCGCCGGCTGGTGATTCCCGTAGAATTGAGAGCCCAATCACGAGGGTTCTACACGAGCCGGGTGTGCGAGATCAATACAGGATGTTGGCGTAGGGATCCGTGGTGCCCAGGCCGCCGCCGCTGTTCCCGTTGATCGCGCCCGAGGACGTGCCCGTGAGGATCGTGCCGATCCGATTGCCGGCGATGGCGTTGACGGCGGTGGTGCAGCTGCGGAGGGTGTTGCTCACGATGTAGTTGCCCGCGGTGAAGCACCGGATGCCGGTCTCGGCGCGCTGGATGGTGTTGTTTTCGACGCGGCAGCCGGCTTCGTTCATGACCTGAATGCCGAAGGACCCGACGACCAGTTGCGAATTGTCGATCGAGTTGTGGTGCACATACGCCGCGCTGGTGCCGATGATGCCGACGGTATTGTCACGCACGACGCAGGACTCGACGATCGCGCGATAGCTGAAAATGCCCGTCTCGTTGTTGTTCGCTGCACATTCGCTGACGACGCCGTGCGTGACGCTAATCCCCGAGCCAGCGTTGAACGAGGCGCGGCAGTTCTTTACCGAACCGCGGCTGATGGACATTCCATTAGAGCCGTTGTTGTGAACCACCGAATCCAGGACGAGCGAGTCGTAATAGCCGGCGGCTGCAATCCCGAAACTCCCATTGTAACTCGAGTTGCAGTCTCGGATGATACCGTTGGCGATCCGGATGCCCGTCTGTCCCGAGTATTCAACGCTGACCCGCTCGATGTGTTGATGACGGGCTCCGGACGTTGAGGGCGGTGAGATGGCAATACCATCGCGTCCCATCGTCACGACCGAGCCGTTGGTGATCACGATGTTGGATCGTGTCGAGTTTTGAGTGCTGATGCCGTCCAGCGAGCCATTCAGACCCTGGATCCGAAAGCCATTCATGTCAATTGTCACGCCATCGGTGCTGATGCTGATGCCCGACAGGCCAGACGGCACCTGGATATTGCTGGTGAGGTAGTACGTCCCGGGCTGGGTGATGCTGTAAACAAAACCAAAGACACCCGGCGTGTTGGTCGCGTTGATTGCGGTTCGGGGCTCGACCTCGGTCAGCGTTTTGTGTGTGCTGCCGACCGGACCCGCGGGCGGGTTGAGCGGGCCGGCCATCGCCAGCGAGCCCGTGGCGACGAGCGTCGAAAGCAGGACGAGGCGGGCGGCGGAACGAAGCGTGGGCATACGTGACATGTGCAGGCTCCTGTGCGAGTGATCGCCGCTTGCCTTGGAACGTCCCAAGACTTGTGCGGCAAACTGGTTATGAGACGGGCCAGGACGCCCCGGCCGTGGGTTTTGCCCCGTGGCAAGCCCCTTCATGGGGGAAAGCGACGCCGCGGGGTATATTGGCTAGGCCTTCTGAGAAAAAACCGTGTCCAACCCCACGCCATCTCCCGAACACGTCACGCTGCTGCTGGAAGCGGTCAGCGCTGGCGATTCGCGGGCGGCCGAGGACCTGCTCCCGTTGGTTTACGAGCAGCTGCGTCGCCTGGCCAAGAACCACCTTTCCAAGGAAGCCCCGGGTCAGACACTCCAGCCCACCGCCCTGGTGCACGAGGCCTACCTCAAGCTGGTGGGGGGGGCGAGCGTGGAATGGGCCGACCGGGGGCACTTCTTCGCCGCGGCGGCCCTGGCCATGCGCCGGATCCTGGTCGATCGTGCCCGTGAGCGCAAGCGCTTGAAGCGAGGCGGGGGCAAGGCCCGCGCGCAGTTGCAGGAGGACGCGGTCGCCGCGGAGGAGGGGACGACCGACCTGCTCGCGCTCGATGAGGCCCTGGGGCAACTCGAGAAGACCGACCGGCGTCGGTATGACGTGGTGATGCTGAGGTACTTTGCGGGGCTGACGATCGAAGAAACAGCCGCCGCGTTGAACGTCGCTCCCGCCACGGTGAAGACCGACTGGGCCCTGGCGCGGGTTCAGTTGTACCGGGCGATGAGCGCGGACGGATCGGGCCCCGCGGAGCGCGATGCATGAGCGAGGATCTGCGTCGGCGTGCCGAGGAGATCTTCGCGTCGGCGTTTGAACTGCCCCCGGGCGAGCGGACGCGGTATGTCGAGGAGGCGTGCGATTCGGAGCCAGCCCTGCGCGATCAGGTGGCAGGGCTGCTGCGAGACCACGACCAGGCGGGAGGCGTCTTTCTGAATCCGGATGAGGTTCGACGGCTGACCGCACTCGACGGGGTGCGGGGCGACTTTGAGGATGAACGCCGCCTGACCCCGGGGACGATCGTGGGGGACTATGTCGTCGAGTCGCTGCTGGGCGAGGGCGGGATGGGGGTGGTCTATGTGGCAAGCCAGGGTCGCCCGGCGCGCCAGGTGGCCATCAAAGTGATCCGCGGGGCATTTGGGACACGCGGGCTCGTGCGGCGGTTCGAGCACGAGGCCGAGGTGCTGGCGCGCCTGCAACACCCGGGGATCGCGCAGGTCCTGAGCGCGGGCACGGCGATGATCGAGGGGGTGCGACGCCCGTACATCGCGATGGAGCTGATCCGCGGGACGGACTTGGTGCATCACTGCACGCAACGCGAACTCTCCTCGCGCGAACGGGTCGCGCTCATGGCTCGCGTGTGCGACGCGGTGCAGCACGCGCACCAGCGCGGAGTGATCCACCGGGACATCAAGCCCCAGAACATCCTGGTGAATGAGGAGGGCCAGCCCAAGGTGCTCGACTTTGGCGTGGCCCGCGTAGCTTCGCGAGATGACGCGATGACCACGATTCGCACCAGCATGGGGCAGCTCATCGGCACGCTGGCGTATATGAGCCCCGAACAGATCGGCGGCGACCCGGCCGAGGTCGACACCCGCACGGATGTGTATGCCCTGGGTGTGGTGCTCTACCAGGTGCTCTCCGGGCGTCTGCCCCACGACGTCTCGAGCCGTTCGCTGCCTGAGGCGGCGAGAATCATCCGCGAGGAGGCTCCCGAGCGGTTGAGCCGCACGAGCCGCGTGCTGCGAGGGGAGCTCGAGACGATCGTCACCAAGGCGATCGAGAAGGACAAGGCGCGTCGCTACCAATCAGCGGCTGAACTGGGGGCGGATCTTCGGCGCCACCTCGAGGGCGAGCCGATCTTGGCCTCGCCCGACACGCTGTACGTGCTTGGAAAACAGATCGCACGCTATCGCTGGGTCGTGGCGGCGACGCTGATCGCGCTCATCGGCCTCGCGGGATTTTCTCTCTATGCCTCGTGGCAGGCGAGCGTGCAGCGCACCCTGGCTCTCTCCGAACAACGGGCGCGACATGAGGCGGATGAAGCCCGGCGGCTCGCGGATAATCGCGCCATCGCGCTCGAGCGTGCGCTCTATATCAGCCGCATCGGGCATGCCCACGCGGCGGCGGCGGGGGGCGACCTGATACGGGCACGCCAGCAACTCGACGCCTGCAACACGGAGGATCGCGGGTGGGAATGGCGGCACATCCACCATCTCACCGATGAGAGCCGGGTCATCGGGAAGGTGGGCTTCAATCCACGCTTCACGCACGCGTCCGGCAAGGCTTCGGTGATGGCGGTGGTTGATGAGTACGGGGTCGTACGCACATGCGACACCCGAACCGGCGAAGAGCGGTTGCGGGTTCCGAGTGACGCCAAGTACATCTTTGCCATGCTCGACCCCAGGGATGAGCGCATCGCCTGCGTGGTCTACCAGGGAGATGTGCACATCGTCGACGCCCGCACCGGGCAGCGGCTTTCGGTACTCGAACGCCCCGAAGGCAAGACCAGGTCAGCGCTTATCAGCAGCAGTGTGGCCTGGTCGAGCGACGGCCGGCGGCTGGCGGTGCCCAGCCGCGCCGGGAGTGTCCTGATGTATCAGGTGGACCAGGCGAGGCTGGAACGCGAGATCGATCTGGGAAATGGGGAGATACTGGCCGCGAAGTTCATGGGGGATACGGGCCATTATGCCGCGGGGACCATCGACCGGAATGTGCGGGTCATCGATATCGAGACGGGCGAGACGCTGGCGCAAGCACAGGTGCCCAGTCAGCCGGTGGCGATGGCCTGCGACCGCGCCGGTGATCGCATCTACCTCGGGCTGTTCAGCGGCACACTGGTCGCATGGGACTGGCGTTCCGGCAACGCCCCGTCGACGATCGGGAACCTGGACTCCGCCCCGCGAGAACTCCTGCTCCTGGGTGACAAGGTGGTGTCGATCGGGCGACACCCGGTCATCGAAGGCTGGGGCACGACCAGTCATGCAAGGCTGTGGTTGCAGCGAGGCGAACCCGCGGAGTTTCGCGGGCTGTTCCGGGCTGGCGACGATTCACATGTTCGCACCATCGGGCTCGATGGGACGATCCGCGAGTGGAGCACCACGCCGCGCGGGACAGTTCCCGTAATCACAACCCCGGCCCGTGTGGTTTTCTGCATGGATGCATCCTTGGATGGTCGGACGCTGGCATTCGCGACGCGCGACGGGAGAATCTACTCCGCGAGCATTGATGCGTTGTCGTACCAAAGGCAGGTCGGGGTCATGCCCGACGGGGTGCGTTCCGTCGGCGTGTTGCGGGACGACAGCGTCGTGGCGGTCAGTGATACAGGAACACTGAAGGTCTGGCCCGCGGATGGCACACCCGCACGATCGACCAGCATCTTGAAGCCCGGTGCGCTACGCCTGTGTCTCTCGCCGGATCGAACCATGATCGCCGTGGTGGATGGCAATGCCACGCTGACGCTTTTTCGGGTTGTCGATCTGGCACCGATCCGCTCGATCGAGACGGGGCATGGAAGCGTGGCGGCGCTGAAGTGGCACGACCAAGCGGGCATAGTCGTGGCCTCGGGTGACGGGAGGATTCAGCAGTGGTCGCCCGATGGGCTGCGGACGGCCCCAGAGATTCATGTCGAAGACCGCATCGCATCGATCGGCATCAACACCGACGGCTCCGTGCTCGTCGTTGGCCAGGAGAACGGCATCCTCACGCGCTGGCGATTGGATACTCATTCCATGATCGACAAGGCCATCCAAGCCGGAAGCCGCATCTCCAGCGTCCAGTTTCTGCCCGACAACTCACGATTCATGACGACGCACGCGGATCGCACCATCCGGGTCTGGATCGCCTCCTACGCCGAAATCGCGACCGTGCTGCACGGTCACGCCAGTCCGGTGGTGGAGGCGGCCGTTCTTCCGGATGATGCGCTGGCCACAATCGACAGCGGCGGCTCGATACGGCTCTGGCTTACTGAGCCTCTGCCGTATCCGTAGCGTTGGTCGCTGTCTGTTTTGCGGTGTCCATCGGAGCGGGTTGTTCCCACCCGCCGCCCAGTGCCTTACAGAGACGCACATACGCCGTGCCCACTCCGCCACGCGACTCGGCAAGCAGATCCTGTGTGTCGAAGAGCTGGCGTTGCGCGTCGAGCACGCTGAGGAAATCGCCCACGCCGCTGCGGTAGCGATCCGTGGCCAGCTCGACCGCGCGCTCGTCGGCGGCAACGGCTTCGCCCAGCGCCCGTTCGCGAGCCTGCAGTTGCACGAACGAGACCATCGCGTTCTCGACATCCTCGAGCGCCAGCAGCATGGTCCGCTCGTAGCGGGTCATGGCCTGGGCCGCCCGCGCGTCGGCGGCCTTGATCGCCGCTCGCTTGTGTCCCGCGTCGAAGAGGTTCCACTGCACGCCCGGGCCCATCGACCAGAGCAGGCTCTGCGCCTCGAAGAGATCGCCCGCGTGCTGCGACGAGAGCCCGATCGAGCCCAGCAGCGTGAACCGCGGGTACAGATCCGCCGTGGCGACGCCCACGCGTGCGGTCGCGGCGGCGAGTTCACGTTCGGCACGTCGCAGATCAGGCCGACGCGTCAGGAGGTCCGAGGGCAGCCCGGTGGCCACGGGCGAATTGACGACCGGGACCGAAGGAGGCGATTCGAGTTCAACGGACAAGGCACCGGGCGCAAGCCCGAGCAGCACGCCAAGCCGGTGAAGAGATGCTCGCCGCCCGATCTGAAGCGTTGGCAGCAGTCCCTGGCGCCGGGACAGTTGGGCGCGGGCCTGCGCAACGTCCACCTCGGATGTCAGCCCCGCGCGGAATCGAGACGACGTGAGTTCCAGTGTCTCCTGCTGGGCCTTGATCGCGCTCTGGGCCACGTCCGTGCGGGCTTGGTAGGAACGCCATTCGATGTAGGCCCGGGCCACGTCGGCGGCGACGAGCGCGAGGACATCACGATGATCCTCGACCATCGCGGCCATGTCCGCGTCGGAGGCTTCGAGCGAACGACGCACCCGCCCGAAGACGTCGATCTCCCACGCGGCGTCGAGGCCGATGGAGAAGCGAGAACGCTCGAGTTCGGCGCCGGCGAAACGAATGACGTTCTCACTGTCGCGCGTGCGCACCGCGTCGGCGCGGGTGTCGAGGGTGGGGTAGAGACCCGCCGCATCGATCCCGCGCAACGCCGCGGCTTCGAGCACCCGCTGCGAAGCCAGGCGGAGGTCTAGGTTGGCCTTCAGCGCCTGATCGATCAGGGCGTCGAGGACTGGATCGTTTAACGTGCTCCACCAACGCCCCAATGTATGTGAGTTGGTGGGTTCAGGCGACAGGGACACACCGGGGGCGGCAAGTTGAGTGTCGTCGCTCGCGACAGTCGTGAATGACTCGGGCACGCTCAACGTCGGACGGGTGTAGTCCGGCCCCACGGCGCACCCGGCAAGCATGGCGAGCAGCAGCGGGGCGGTTCGACGCGCGGTCTTCATCGAGTGGTCTCCGGGGATACGGGCGTGGTCATGGGGTGTGGCGAAGGGGGCGGAACAAGCGGTAGGGCTTCAATGTACGCGTCCACCTGCTGACCGACGTAAATCGGAGAATCACCCGGATCCAGTTGGTATATCGCCTGCAGCACGCGTGTGTCCACCCGCTCGGTGCTCTCGCCGCTGAGCGAACGCTTGGGCACGATCATCGCCTCGAATCGCACGAAGCGAAGGTCAAAACGCATCTCGGCGTTCCCGCGGACAATCGCGGTCGCGGGCGCGTCGGCCCGGACGCGCCAGGCATCGTGCTCATCGATGTCGATCCGCACGTGCAGCGGGCGCGTGGCGCCAAGCACGACCGGTGGCGGGCCGCTCCCGCCCGCCGAGGCGTATTCACCTGCGCGAAGGTTGACCTGTAGGATCGTGGCGTCCACGGGGGCGAGCACGCGTCGGCGTTCGACGTCGATGTTCGCCGCATTGAGCACCGCCTGCGCCTGCGCGACGCGGGCCCGGGCGATCTCAATATCCGGGGCCCAGGCCCCGGCCTCCAACTGCGCCAAGTCCTGGGCGGCTTCATCCACGCGGGCGCGGGCCGCGTCGACGGCGTATCGGCGGCGCGTCAGTTCCTCCTCGCTCGTGGCCCTCTTGTCGGCGACGCGCTCGATCAGCGCGAGGTTCGCCTGCGCTTCGCTGAGCGCGGCATTGGCCTGGGCCGTGCGGGCGCGGGCCATCATGAGCAGTTCGGGGCGCGTGCCCTGCTCGAGCCGTGCAAGCTCGGCGCGGGCAACGTCGAGCGCGGCTTCTGCAAGCAGGGCTTGGGCCGTCTGTTCGCGATCATCAATACGAAAGAGCAGTTCCCCCGCGTGAATTTGCGCACCGACCCGTGCCGCCACCTCGACCGCTATCCCCGCGACGTGTGTGCCGATCGCGATGTTCTCCGTGCTCGCTTCCACCAAGCCAGAGCCCGCCACGAACGAGGGATACGGCGGGAGCGAAGGCTGCACGACCGGCGGCATGGCGCGCGGAGGCTTGGATCCCTGCACCACGCTATACGCCGCAAAGACCACGCCCGCGATGGCCAGCAGCGGGATGACAATGGCGCGGATCATGCTTGTTCCTTTCCGCCCGGCGACGAATCGCCCGGCGCGATATCGAATCCGCCTCGTCCTGTCGAGTGATCGTGGTGCTGTCCTTCGGCGATGCGTCGCACACGCCCATCATCCATCTCGGCGATGCGATCGGCGAACTCGAAGATGCGCGGGTCGTGCGTGACGACCACCAGCGAGAGTTGGGTTCCCGCGGCGACCTCGCGCAGCAACTCGAGAATCCGCTGGCCTGTCTTATGGTCGAGCGCGCTGGTGGGCTCATCGCAGACGAGCAAACGCGGGTTGTGGACGATCCCGCGGGCGATGGCGACGCGTTGCTGCTGCCCGCCGCTCAGGCGCGTGGGCATCTCGTGGGTGCGATCGCCAAGCCCGACTTTGGCCAGCAGCTCGCGTGACCTGGCCATGGCCTCTCGACGCCCCACGCCCTGGATCAGAAGCGGAACGGAGACATTTTCAGCGGCGGTCAGGGTCGGGATCAGATTGAACGCCTGAAAGACAAAGCCGATGTTCCGCGCGCGAAACGCCGCCCTCTTGTTGGGCGAAAGATCCCGAAGATCCTCGCCCAGCACGCGGCATGCGCCCTCGTCGTGGTCGAGCACGCCGGCGATCACGCTGATCAGCGTGGTCTTGCCGCAGCCCGATGGCCCCACCAGCATCAGCAACTCGCCCGTGTAGACGTCGAGGTCGACGCCCCGCAGGGCGCGAACGGCGGCGTCGCCCTTGCCGTAGGTCTTGGTCACGCCCTGGCAGCGCACCGCAAGGCTGCCCCCACCGGGGAGGTCCATGCTCGGCGATGCGTGGGTCTGGGTCGTCATGCGCTTACCCCTTGAAGACCATGGCCGGTTCGAGCGTCATCACGCGGCGCATGCTCAGCATCGCCGCCAGCAGGCAGATCACCGTCACCGCCGAGCCCGACACCACCAGCAACTGCCAGGGAATGAGGAAGGCCAGGGGCGAGCGCTTCACGGCGGCCCCGAAGAGCGAGGCCAGCCCGGCCCCCAGGCCAAAGCCGATCGTGCCCACGATCAGCGCCTGCACCAAGACCATGTTCATCAGCGTGGCGTCGGTCGCGCCCATCGCCTTGAGTGTGCCCAGGTAGCGGATGTTGTCCGCGATGAAGCTGTAGAACATGAAGCCCGTGATCACCGCGCCGATGAGCAGCCCCAGCGACACGGCGATGCCGAAGTTGATGGGAATGCCCGTGTTCTCGATGTAGAACATCACGGTCTTCCACTTCCACTGGTCGCGGGTGTAGGCGGCCAGCCCTGAGGCCGCTTCGATGCGATCGCAGAGGTCCTTGTGGTCGACACCCTGCATGGCCTTGACAAGGACGAAGGAAAGGAGTTTGCGCTCGCGCGGGGCGAAGTGCGTCGCCCTGGAATACGTTGTATAGACCACCGGCTGGCTTTGGAAGGTGCGCATGCTCTGGCAGATGCCCACGACCACGCCGCGCCGATCATTGATCTCGATGGTGTCGCCCACGCGGAGCGGGCGTTTCCCGCCCATGCCGTCGGGTTGGGCCAGGCGAGTGCGGGCGCCGATCGCGTCGACGATTACCGCGTCGGACCGGCGCAGGAACTCCAGCTCACCCTCGATCATCGAGGGCGGCCCCCCGGCGAGCGTGGCGTCGTCGAGCCCGAGCACGACGCAGTTCTGGAACTCGCCGTTGTCCAGTCGTGCTCGCAGCATGCCTTTGTAGAGCGGGGCCGCCCAGGCTACGCCCTCGACGCTCCGCACCCGTCCCAGCGCGGTGCTCTGCAGCGGCTTGATGTCGTCGATGTACTGAACCTTGGTGTCCATCACCCAGATATCCGGGTCGCCCATGTCGGTCACCGTCGCGAATGTGCGCGACATGATCCCGGTGAAGATCGCCCCCTGCTGCGTGATGACCAGCGAGGCGAGCGTCACCCCGAGCACGATCCCGAAGTACTTGCCCTTGTCGGCGAGGAGCATCTTGATGGCGATGATCAGCACGGGCCCTGCCCTTCCCGGCGCGTGGCCTCGATCCCGCCCAGCGAGAATCGCGTGATGTGCGACGCCAGCGTGGCGACCTCCGAGCACAGCCCAGGGACGAGCAGGCGCATGCAGGCGCTGGCGTGCTTGTAATGCAGGCATTGCCCGACCACGCTTGCCGCGCACGTGTCCACCGCACGCTTGGGGGCTTTCTCACCCAGCAACTCACGGCAGATCCCGGTCAGTCGCTTCCACATCGGGCGCACCGATTGTTCGACGAGCGCCTCGAGCGCGGGGCTGGGGTCGCTCATCTCGCGGGCCATGAGTTGGGCATGCCACGCGGGGCGGCCTTCGTGGAGCAGACGCATCAGCAGCGAACGCACAAAGGCATCAAGCCGAACCTCGGGCGGATCGTCGTCCGAAACGCCCATATCCGGCGGAAAGTGCGTCACCGCGGCTTCGTGCGTCTCGCGCAGCACCGCGAGGTAGAGCCGGTCCTTGTCGCCAAAGTGGTAGTTCACCGCGGCGACATTCGCCCCCGCCGCGATGCAGATCTCGCGGATCGTGGCCTCGCGGAAACCACGACGCGCAAAGACCTCGCCCGCGGCGTCGATCAGTCGCTCGCGT
The DNA here is from genome assembly GCA_013360675.1 of Phycisphaerales bacterium. GTDB lineage: Bacteria > Planctomycetota > Phycisphaerae > Phycisphaerales > UBA1924 > JABWBB01. The sequence goes on from JABWBB010000008.1 coordinate 27,580, forward strand.
GTGCCGGGCATGCCACCCGTGGGCGTGGGGGCCTGGGCGAGATCCTTCGGTGGCTTGCCGGCTCTGGTCGAGGATCGTGCAGGGATGGGGCGGCTTTTCGCCATGATTCAAACAAGTGTTTGACTCGCCCCGCGCAGAGTCAAGTCGCCCGCCTACTCGGCACCCAAGCCAGGGATCGGATCAGTTCAAAAAAACAACAAGGCGACCCCCTGATGCGGATCGCCGATCGGACACAAAGCCCCATGTTTTCCGTCCAAAGCGCGGGCGAAGGGACTCGAACCCCTAACCTTCTGATCCGTAGTCAGATGCTCTATCCAATTGAGCTACGCCCGCGTCGGCACCGTTCCCCGGGATGGGGTAAGGGTCGGACAAGGCTAAGCCGGCTCGTTGCGGTTGGCAAGTGCCGCGCGGGTTGGGCTTGATTCGGGCCCTCAGGCCTCCAACCATTCCGACCCGGGCCCCTTCGGCACGGGCTTGTTGAATCACGAGGATCACGAACGACCATGGCTCATTCACGCACGGCACAGAAGCGCGTCCGCCAGAACATCGAGCACCGAGCCCGCAACCGCTGGCGTCTCCAGACCATGCGCGAGGCGATCAAGGAGTTCCGCGAGCACGTGCTCCACGGGACCGTCGATCAGGCTTCCGAATCTTTCCGCAAGGTCTCGCGCGTGATCGACCGCACCGCCGCCAAGGGCGTCATCCACAAGAACCAGGCCTCGCGCCGCAAGAGCCGCCTGAGCGCGACCCTCAAGGCGATGAAGACCGCCGGCGCCACCGCGAAGCCCACCAAGGCCAAGACCAAGCCCAAGGCCTGAGTCGCTCAGCGTTCCCGGCGTCAACGAACTCATGAGGCCCGACTGGTGAATCCGTCGGGCCTTTTTCATGCGCACCTCGCCGCCCCGACGACTACGCTCAAACTCCCATGGCCAAGGAACGCAAGGGTGCCAAGGGCGCGTCGAGCCGCGCTCAACCGGAGAGCTACTGGAAACTCTCCACGCGCCCGCTCCACATCCTTGTTTTTCTCGCTCCGCTCATCGCCCTTTATGAACTGGGCTCGATCCTCTATCTCGCCGACGACCAGCGCGGCGTAATCGCCACCGTTCGCGCCTGGAGCATCCTCTCGCGTTTCTTTGAAACCTTCGGCGTGGCCAGCCTGCACCTGCCCGCCGCCGGGCTGGTCATTGTCCTGCTGGTTTGGCATTTCTTCTTGCGCGATTCATGGCGCGTGCGCCCGCCGGTGATCGCGGGCATGGCCGTCGAGAGCGTCCTCTGGTGCCTCCCGCTGATCGTCTTTGGCATGCTCATCGCCCAGGGGCTATCGAGCGGCCTGATCCAGAGCAATGGCTCGGCCAACGCCAGCTTCGCCACGCTCCCCTGGCAATCCCGCCTCATCCTCTCCGCGGGGGCCGGGCTCTACGAGGAACTCCTCTTCAGGCTCATCCTTATCTCGGGGGTGCACTTCCTCGTGGTCGATCTCGCCCGCCAGAGCGAGGGTGTGGGGTTTGTGATCGCCGCGGTGGTGTCCGCCGTCGCCTTTGCGCTCTACCACAACATCTCGCACCCACGGGGGGGAGCCGATCTGGCTCTGCTCGCGTCCTATTCAGTCGCGGGGCTCTATTTCGCGGCGTTGTTCCTGCTGCGGGGCTTTGGGGTCGCCGTCATGACCCACGCCCTTTACGATGTCGTGGTGCTGATCGCCGCCCCGGCCTCGGTGGCAGCGGTGAACGGCTCCTGACCGTCACGTCCTAGAACAGGCAGACGAGGGGCAGGGGCGGCGGCTACAGTTCGGGCATCTACGCCGCCTGCGTCAAGGCGTGTCGAGAGAAAGGACCAGCCCATGGGCTTGGACTTCGCGATCGACGAGCTGTACGCCACCGGCTGGGCCGCCCTCGACACCAGCGGGTGCACCACACACAACGGGCGTATGTACCCCTCACTCGAGCGGATCCGGCGCGAGTTCGCCGAGTGCGGCTGCACGCTGACCCTGCGTCACATCCAACTTTTCGACTGCTTCCGGGCCTCGTGGCAGGACGGGGCGGGGGCGAGCGAAGGGGCGGTGGTGGGGCGGTCCGAGGACGAGGCGGCGGTCTATGCCCTGAGCCAGTTGCGTCGGCACGCCGTGACGCACGCCTGATACCACCCCGCATCTGACGACAGAATTTCGGCTGCGTGAGTCACGCTGTGCCGCCTGTCGTGCGAGGCATGGGTTTGACGTCGCCATGGGGAGCGCTATTGTCTGACTCGAAGGCTGGCCCCATCGTCTAGCCCGGTCTAGGACACCAGGTTCTCATCCTGGGAACAGGGGTTCGAATCCCCTTGGGGTCATTGCCCCCGCGTTGGCGGGGGTTTTTTAATTGTGTAGGCGGCGTCGCAGGTGGTATCCGCAGTTCGGGCAAGCCGTTCAAAGGACGCTCGCGTCCAACGACAAGCTATTGCTTGTTGTACGACCCAGACCAATCCCTACACAAGCCACCTATCCAGGGTTCGTATAGGTAGAGGGGGACGGAGATGCGGTTGCACTCTTCGTTGGGCTGAGTACGGCACGACGTCAATCGACCGTGCACCAACCTCCCTCGTTTGTCAACGGTTGGATCATCCTTGCAGGATCAAGGGCAATGAAGCTGATTTGACACCGCTCTTGGACTAGGAATAATGAGGACTTCTGTAGCCGATGGTCTGCAATTGAGTCGGCCTATGTGTGCATGGGTATTTCCGCCCAGGCTTGGGCGACCACGGAGGCAGCGACATGGAGACGACGGGGTACTCCGACGGAACAACCCACGGGAACGTCGGCGAAGGCCCCTTAGGGCCCATGGAGCGGTTCTCCTACGACGACGCGATTACGCGAAAGTTCGTCCTGGCCACGGTCCTCTGGGGCGTGGTGGCGATGCTCGCGGGCGTGATCATCGCCCTGCAACTCGCCTTCCCGGCCATGAACCTCGGGTTTGAGTGGACCAGTTTCGGTCGTCTGCGACCCCTCCACACCAACGCGGCGATCTTTGCCTTCGCGGGCAACGCGATCTTCGCCGCGGTCTATTACAGCACCCAGCGTCTGTGCAAGGCCCGCATGTGGAGCGACCGCCTGAGCAACCTCCACTTCTGGGGTTGGCAGTTGATCATCGTTTGCGCGGCGGTCACGCTCCCCCTGGGCATCACGCAGGGCAAGGAGTACGCCGAACTCGAGTGGCCCGTCGACCTGCTCATCGCGGTCGTCTGGCTCGGGTTCTTCGGCACCAACTTCTTCATGACGCTCAAGAACCGTCGCGAGCGGCACATGTACGTCGCCCTCTGGTTCTACATCGCCACGATCCTCACCGTCACGCTGCTGCACGTGTTCAACAGCCTGTCGCTCCCGCTGGCGCTGGTCGAGATCGTCCAGAACGGGCGCGTGCCCAGCGGGACGGACTGGCTCAAGAGTTGGTCGGTGTATGCCGGGGTGCAGGACGCCATGATGCAGTGGTGGTACGGGCACAACGCCGTGGCCTTCTTTCTGACCACGCCATTCCTGGGGCTGATGTACTACTACCTTCCCAAGGCGGCAGGTCGTCCGGTCTATTCGTACCGCCTGTCGATCGTGCACTTCTGGAGCTTGGTGTTCATCTATATCTGGGCCGGCCCGCACCACCTGCACTACACCGCCGTGCCCCAGTGGGCCAGTACGCTGGGCATGATCTTCAGCATCATGCTGTGGATGCCCAGTTGGGGCGGGATGATCAATGGGCTGCTCACCCTGCGAGGGGCCTGGCACAAGGTCGCGGGCGATCCCGTCCTCAAGTTCTTTGTCTGGGGGATCACCTTCTACGGCATGGCGACGTTCGAGGGCCCGATGCTCAGCATCAAGAGCGTCAACAGCCTCTCGCACTACACCGACTGGACCATCGCCCACGTGCACTCGGGAGCCCTGGGCTGGAACGGGCTGATGACCTTCGGGATGATCTACTGGCTCACGCCCCGCCTCTTCCAGACGCAGATCTGGAGCAGGAAACTGGTGGCGGTGCACTTCTATACCGCGACGATCGGGCTGGTGCTCTACGTGCTGGCGATCTACGCCGCGGGCATCACCCAGGGCCTGATGTGGCGCGCCTTCGACGAGAGCGGGGCCCTGCAGTACCCCAACTTCGTCGAGACGGTGGTCAGCATTCTGCCCATGTACCACATCCGCGTGCTGGGCGGGCTGCTCTTCCTCACGGGCACGATCGTCGGCGCGGTGAACGTGCTGATGACGTGGCGCGCGCGACCGCCCGTGTACGAGGTGCCCGTGGAAGAGGCGCCCGCGCTGTCGAGCACCTACGTCGATCCGCCCCCGCCCCCCTCGTCGCTCAGCGCCAACACCGAGTTCGGGCGGAGTGTCGATTCCAAGTACCTGCAGGGGTGGTTCCACGCGATCTGGGAGCGTAAGGCCCTGAAGTTCTCGGTGATGACGCTCATTGCCGTGATCATCGCCTCGCTGTTTGAACTGGTGCCCACGTTCATGATCCGCTCGAACGTGCCGACCATCGCGAGCGTCCAGCCCTACACCCCGCTGGAGTTGTATGGGCGTGACATCTACATCGCCGAGGGCTGCTACAACTGCCACTCGCAGATGATCCGCCCGATCTTCGCCGAGGTGAAGCGCTACGGCGAGTACAGCAAGCCCGGCGAGTTCGTCTACGACCATCCCTTCCAGTGGGGCAGCCGTCGCATCGGGCCCGACCTGGCCCGCGAGGGCGGACGCCAGAGCCTGGACTGGCACGTGCGCCACCTCGAAGACCCGCGCATGGTGCCCCAGTCGATCATGCCCGCCTATGCCCACCTGCTCGAGCAGGACATTGATTTTGCGGCGATCCAGGGACGCGTCCGCGCCATGGCCATGCTCGGCGTGCCGTATGGCGAGGCGGTCAAGGACGGGGCGGCCGAGGCCATGGCCCGTGCGCAGGCCGCCGCGCTGGGCGCCCAACTCGTTGCACAGGGCGGCTACGAGGGCATGGAGACCAAGAAGGTGATCGCCCTGGTCGCCTACCTCGAACGCCTGGGCAAGGACCTGACCGCGCCGCCAACCGCCGCGGAGGAAACCCCGTGAGCGAACTCATCCGATCCATCGAACTGTCGACCTATCCCACCATCGCGATGGTCATCTTCCTGGTGATCTTCGCCGGTGTGGTCGCGTGGGTCTGGTCGGGCGGTGCTCGGCTCGAGCGCCACGGCGCGATCCCCTTCGACAACGACGACGCAGCGTCACGCACGACGGAGAACAAGGCATGAACCCCGAGCACGCCCCGCTCCGCAAGCACGAGTTCGACGGCATCTGCGAGTACGACAACCCCACCCCCGGGTGGTGGCACGCCCTCTTCATCGTCTCGATCATCTTTTCCTTCTTCTACTACGTCTATTACGAGGGGAACCGCGACGCGGCCACCATCTGGTCTCAACTCGACGCGGCCCAGACCGAGGAGACCAAGCGGATCTTCGGCGCGATGGGTGAGTTGCAGCCCGACGCCGCCACCCTCGTCATGCTCATGGGCGACGAGAAAATGATGAAGGTCGGCGCGGGGATGTACCAGTCGGCCTGCGCCGCTTGCCACGCCAAGGACGGCGGGGGCATCAACGGCGTCAATCTGACCGACAACCACTACAAGAACGCCGCCTCGATCGAAGACCTCTTCCGTGTGATCACCGAAGGGGCCGGCTCGGGCGCGATGCCTTCGTGGCGTAACAACTATTCCCAGAATGAGCGTGTTCTCCTCGCGGCATTCGTCGCTTCATTGCGAGGCACGACGCCATCTTCTCCGCGGCAGGCCGAGGGTGAAGTCATTCCATCCTGGCCCACGGGAGGCAAGTAGCGACGATGGGCGGAGCGAGCGGCCAATCTCCTCCCCGCCCCGCGCCCCCCAACACGGACGCCGGGTCGGTTCTCTCCACGCTCAACGATGACGGTACGCGCCGGTGGATCAAGCCCCGCCTAAGCCCGGGGCGCTGGTGGTCGCGCCGGCGAGGCGTGGCCTGGCTGCTCATCGCGATCTTCACGCTCATCCCGCACCTGCGGATGAATGGCAAGCCGCTCATCCTGCTCGACCTCGCCACGCGCCGCTTCACCTTCTTCGGGCACACCTTCCTGCCTACCGACACCATCCTGCTCGCCCTGCTGCTGATGGGGGTCTTCTTCACGGTCTTCCTGTGCACCGCGCTCTTCGGGCGCGTCTGGTGCGGGTGGGCCTGCCCCCAGACGGTCTACCTCGAGTTCGTCTACCGACCCATCGAACGTCTCTTCGAGGGAGGGCCCGGGCGCAGGCACATCGCGTGGCTGCACGCCACGGGCCTGGGGCGCGTCCTCAAACACCTCACTTACATCCTCGTCTCCTGCTTTCTCGCCCACACGTTCCTCGCCTATTTCGTCGGCACCGATACGCTCCGCCAGTGGGTCGTCCAATCACCCTTTCGCCACCCGGGGCCCTTCCTCGTCATGGCGGTCACCACCAGCCTGATGCTCTTCGACTTCACCTATTTCCGTGAGCAAACCTGCATCGTGGCCTGCCCCTATGGGCGCATGCAGTCCACGCTCCTGGATCGCCGCTCGCTCATCGTCACCTACGACCCCAACCGCGGCGAACCCCGGCGAGGCGCGGGCGTCATCGCCCTGGGTCAACTCAAGCAGGGCGACTGCGTCGATTGCGGCTTGTGCGTCGCCACCTGTCCCACGGGCATCGACATCCGCAACGGCCTCCAAATGGAGTGCGTCCACTGCACCCAGTGCATGGACGCCTGCGACGCCGTCATGGCCAAGATCAAGAAACCCCTGGGCCTGATCCGCTACGGGTCGCAGGCCGAACTCGCCGGCGAAAAGGCCGGCCTGCTCCGCCCGCGCACGCTCATCTATCCGACCCTCATCGCCCTCATCGTGACGGCGATCGTGATCGTCATCGCCCGCCAGGGGCCCGCCAGCGTCCGTGTACTCCGCGGCCGCGGGCCGGTCTACACCACCCTGCCCGACGGTGCCATCGCCAACCCGATCCTCATCAAGATCGCCAACCGACGCGATGCTCAGGCCACCTTCACCCTCGACGCGGCGGGGGCCCAGGTCCGCTCCGACGCCTTCCCCGCCACGCTTAAGCCCGGCGAAGTCGCCACCCTGCCCGCCACGCTCATGGCCCGGCGCGACGATTTCACGCAGGGTCGCCTCGACGTACGCCTCATCATCCTCGGCGAAAACGGGCTTACGATCGAAGAACCCCACCGCATGGGCGGGCCGGCAGCCCACCCCAGGCAGGAACCCAAGCCATGATCCGATTCAAGCCATGGCCCGGGATCATCTTCGTGCTCCTCGCCGGTAATGTCGTCATCGTCATCATCACGATCGTGGCGGCGGCGATCTCACACTCGCCGGTCGAACCCGACTATTACCGACGCGCCGTCGAGTGGGACCAGGTGAAATCTCTCCGCGCCGACACGCCCCCGTGGGTCGTAACCGCCTCGCGCGACGCGCAGGGCCTGCGCCTTTCGCTCACGAGTTCGCAGGGCACGCCCCCGGACTCGGGCGTATCGCTCACCGCCCAGTCGCAGGCCCGCGACGTTTACCAGGATCTCACGCTTGAGCCGCTCGAAGCGGGGGAGTATCGCATCGCTTCGCCGGTCGACGGGGGCGCGCTTCGCGTTGTGGTCGTCTCGGGCACGCGCGTCACGGTCCTGCGCGTGCCCATCTCCGCGAGGTCCCCGTGATCGACACGCCCGCCATCCTCGCGATCGTGGGCAGCAGCCTCCTGGGCAGCCTGCATTGCGCGGGCATGTGCGGGCCGCTCGCCGTCGCTGCGTGCGGCACGACCGCTGCCCGGCCCGTGCCCATCCGGGTGAACGGGCGTGCGCTCCTCCGCGCCGGGCTCTGGCGCAACGTGGTGCTCTACCACACCGGACGCCTCGCGGGGTATCTCGCCTTGGGCGCGACGGCGGGGGCCCTGGGCTCGGGCGTTAACCTCGCGGGGAGTCTTGCTGGCGTGCAGAACGTCGCCATATACACCGCCGCCTGTGTGGTGATTCTCATGGGCGTGGCCATGCTCGCCGCTGGCTTTGGGCTTCGCGCACCGGGTTTATTCTGCCCCCGGTGGTCCCCGTTCACCCGTCTCGGGCGGGCGATTCATCGCTGGCCGCCCTTATCGCGTGCGGGGGCGATTGGCCTGCTTACCTCGGCCCTCCCCTGCGGCTGGCTGTGGATCTTCGTCGTCGCCGCCGCGGGCGCGGGCGGCGTCGCCGCCGGCGCCCTCACCATGCTGGCCTTCTGGGTCGGCACCGTTCCGATCCTGACGATCATCGGCGGGGGCCTCGGCCGCGCCCTGCTTCCGCTGCGATCACGCATCCCGATCATCACGGGCGTGGCGATCATCGTCCTGGGCGGGCTGATGCTCGCGACCCACGCCGCCCGCCACGCGCATCAACCTCAGGCCGCCACGCTCTGCAATGCCCCTTGACGCCGCCATCGCCAGCCCCACGACCACCGCGTGCGTGCACTGCGGCCTGCCCGCGCCCGACGACGACGCGCCTGCCTTCTGCTGCCACGGCTGCGAAGCCGCGTATTCGCTCATCGCCACCTGCGGGCTCGATCGCTACTACACCCTGCGCGACACGCCCGAGCATGGCGAACTCCCCGCGTCGTCGGATCACACCTACGCCGAGATGGATGACCCCAGCTATCACGCCCGCCACGTGATCATGACCCGCGACGGGCTCCACGCCATCGAGTTGTCCCTCCCCTCGATGCACTGCGGCGCATGCATGTGGCTGCTCGAGCGATTGCCCCGCCTGGTGCGCGGCGTAGCCGAGGCCCGCGTCAACCTCCGCCAGGCCACGCTGCTGGTGCGCTGGGACAACCGCGCCGTGCCCCTCTCCCGCATCGCGCGCACGCTCGACACGCTCGGGTATCCCGCGCGCGCCCTCGCCCCCGATTCCCAGCGACAGGCCAGGATCGCGGCCAATCGGCGCGACCTCGCCCACATCGGTGTCGCCGGCGCGTGCGCGGGCAACGCCATGCTCTACGCCATCTGTCTCTACGCTGGCCTCTTTGAGGGGATCGAGCCCGGCCCGGCGACGATGTTCCGCTGGTTGAGCCTTTGTGTCACGAGCGTCGCCCTTGCCTGGCCCGGGCGCGTCTTCTTTGCCAATGCGTGGGCCTCGATTCGCACCCGCACGCCCCACCTCGACCTGCCCATCTCTTTCGCGCTCATCGCGGGCGGCGGGTGGAGCCTCATTGCCACGCTCACGGGCAAGGGCGAGGTCTATTTCGATTCACTCAGCGTGCTGGTCTTCATCCTGCTCGCGGGGCGCTACCTCCAGAAACGCCGCCAGCAGGCCGGGTCCGACGCCGTCGCCGCCCTCTTCACCCTCACGCCCACCCGCGCCCGTCGGGTCGAAGGGAACAGCCTCCGCGAGGTTCCCATCGAGAGCCTCGCCCTCGGCGATGAGATCGAGGTCCGCGCGGGCGACAGCCTCCCCGCCGACGGCGTAATCCTCGCGGGCGATTCCAGCGTCGATCAGTCGCTGCTGACGGGCGAATCGCGCCCCGCGCCCATCGGCGTGGGCTCGCGGGTCTGCGCGGGGACCGTCAACTTGGGCGATGTGCTCCGAATCCGCGTCGAAAAGACCGGCGACTCCACGCGCCTGGCGGGGATCGTCCGCCTGGTCGAGCAGGCCGCCCAACGACGCGCACCCATCGTGCTCTTCGCCGATCGCCTCGCGGGGCTGTTCACCGTGGGCATGCCGGCGTTGGCCGCCATAGTCGCCATCATCTGGCTGTTCATCGAACCATCGCGCTCGGTCGAACTGGGCGTGGCGCTGCTGGTGGTGACCTGCCCGTGCGCGCTGGGCCTGGCCACGCCGCTGACGCTCGTCGTGGGGCTGGGGCGTGCCGCCCGCCAGGGGCTGCTTATCAAGGGGGGCGACGTCATCCAGCGCGTGGCCGAGAGCCGCCTGATCCTGCTCGATAAGACCGGCACGCTGACCCTGGGGCGGCCCCGTGTGTGTGCGTGGGAAGGCGACGAATCGATCCGCCCCCTCGTCGCCGCGCTCGAGGGTCGCACCGCCCACCCCGTCGCCCAGGCCCTGCGCGAGGGCTACGAGCATGTCGCCCTGCATGTCGAGAAAGCCACCCACACTACCGGCGCGGGCGTGACGGGCGTGGTCGCGGGGCGCACACTCCGCGTCGGCTCGCCCGCCTTTGTCGCGCGCACGCTCGTTCCGCATGAGGCGGCGTCGATGCTCGCGCGCACAACGCAGATCGCGAGGGAGGGCTTGACCCCCGTCGTGGTTGGCGTCGATGGCGTGCTTGGCGCCATCGCGTTGCTCGGCGATGACGTCCGACCCGAAGCCGCCGATGCGGTCGCACGCCTGCACGCGCTGGGCCTGCGCGTGGGGATCCTGTCGGGTGACCATCCAAGCGTGGTGGACGCCGTCGCCCGCCGGGCGGGGATCGATTCATCGAGCGTGGTGGGGGGACTCTCTCCCGAGGATAAGGTGGCGAGAGTACAACTGGCGCGTGGCGGGGGTCGGGTCGTGTTCGTGGGCGACGGAGTGAACGACGCCGCCGCACTCGCCGCCGCCGACGTGGGCGTGGCGATGCAGACGGGCGCCGAGGCCGCCCTCGCCGCCGCCGACGTCTACATCGCCCGTCGGGGGCTGGCCCCGCTGATCGACCTGGTGGTGGGCTCGCGCACGGCGATGCGCACGATCCGCCAGAACTTGGTCGCGTCGTTCATCTACAACGTGCTCGCGGTCACGGGCACGCTGTTGGGCCTTGTCACGCCGCTGCTGGCCGCGCTCATCATGCCGATGAGTTCGATCACGGTCCTGAGCGTGGCGTTACGCTCGCGCACGTTCCGCGAGGCGTCCCCCACTCCCCCGGAGAGCCATCCATGAGCGTGCTCTACCTGATGGTGCCCATGGCGCTGGTGCTGGGGATCGGCGCGGTGATCGCCTTCATCTGGGCGTCGAAGACTGGGCAATATGACGATGTGGACTCCCCCGCACACCGCATGCTCCACGACGATCCCCCCGACCCACAGGCCACAGACACGCCCGGGAATAAAACCAATTCGCGCACGCCCTAGTCCTCGTGCTGTATCCCTCGCCGTTTAGCGAGCCACATTGTGCATGGCCATCTCGAACCAGTCGTCGGCCTTGGCCACCTCGGCGCGGATCGTCCGCCACCGGGCGCTGGCCAGATGCTGCGCGACGCGCCACAACAGCGATGCGCATAGCCGCGAGGGCGCACCGGGTGGCACCAAGCGATACAACCACACTAGCACGCGCGGGCCGTGCCGCTGGATCAGCCGATCTTCGAGCGAGACATAGGCCTGTGCCATTCCAGGATCGCCCTGGCGTCCTGCGCGTCCGAACAACTGACGATCTACCCGTCGCTCATCGTGACGTTCGGTCGCCAGCACCACCAGCCCGCCCGCCTCGCGCGCCTCGGGCGAGAGCCGGATGTCCGTCCCGCGTCCGGCCATGTTGGTCGCGACTGTGACTGCCCCCGCCTCGCCCGCCCGCGCCACGATCGCCGCCTCGTCGGCCTCGCGCGACGCATTGAGCACACTGGCCTGGATTCCCCTCGCGGCGAGCATCGCGGCGATCTGCTCCGACGTCGCGATATCCCACGCCCCGACCAGCACCGGGCGCTCCCGTGCGTGCTCCTGCTCCACGCGCACCGCCAACGCCTCGAGCTTTTCCTGTCGCGTGTGAAACACTTGATCGGGCGGCTCCTCGCGGACTACCGGCTTGTGCGTGGGCACACGCACGACAGGCAGTTGATACGCCTCCCACAGTTCGTGCGCCACCTCAGCCGCGGTGCCTGTCATTCCTGACACACGCCGATACCGCTGGATGAATCCGCGATAACTGATCCGCGCCACGGGCCCCGAATCGGCCGAGACGGGCAGTCCTTCCTTCGCCTCGACCGCCTGGTGGATTCCCAGTTGCCACTGTCGACCCGGCAGTGCACGCCCGGTCGATCGATCGACGATAAGCACCTCGCCATCGCGCACCAGATAGTCCCGGCCTCGCATGTAGAGCACCCGTGCCCCGATCGCCGTGGTCAAGAGTTCTTCGCTGCGGCGGGGGCCCGCCCAAAACGCAGGCAGGTGCGCCGCCATGGTGGCGAGCGCAGCACGCCCCACGGGCGTCAGCCGCACACGGCGTTGCACATGATCGATCGTGTAATCTCGCCCTTCTTCAAATCGATCAGCCAGCATGGCGGCGAGCCGGAAATGCTCGGCCCCGCCCGCCTCGGCCTGCCCCTTCGCCGACGAGATGATGGCCGGGGTCACCGCCTCGTCGACCAAGATCGAGTCAGCCTCGTCCACGATCGCCGAATAGAGCCCGCGCTGCACCACCCGTTCGCCCCAGCGGTCCTTCTCCTTGGCCTCGGGGGCGAGTTCCGAAAGCAGCAGCCCGGCCAATCGCGGCGCCAGCGGCGAGACCAGCCGATCGCGCAGGTAATCAAAGATCACCTGCTTGTCGGCCGCATATGTCACGTCGGCGTTGTACGCGGCCCTGCGCTCGGGCGGGGGCATGCCGTCGCTCAGCACACCCACGCGCACGCCCAGCAGCCGGTACGCCTCTTTCGTTGTCTCGGCGTCGCGCTGCGCGAGGTAATCATTGACCGTCAGCACGTGCACGCCGCGTCCCTGCCATGCGTCCAGCGCCGCCGGCAAGATCGCCGTGATCGTCTTCCCTTCGCCCGTGGCCAGTTCCGCGCAGCACCCGCGTGACATCGCCAGCGCGGCGTGCACCTGCACCGGGTGCAGCGACAACGCCGTCGCACGACGCACCGCCTCAAAGCCCGCGGCAAAGGCCCTGTCCACCGCGTCGACGTCATCGTGCCGCAGCACGGCCAGTTCTCGCACACCTTCGACATGCGACGCAAAGGCCGCCGCGGAATGATCGCGAAGTGCCGCGCCCAAAGAGAGGATCCGCTCGACCCGCGCGGGATCGAGCCTCCTGGCCCTGGCCCGCGCCGCGAACCCCGACGCGCGAGCCCCGAACACATCGGCCCCGCGCAGCGGTTCTCGACGCTCCCCCGGCGCCGCCAGGAACGACCAGAGGCGTCGGTCCACGCTCGGGCGATGGGCGGCGTCGGGCATCACCGGCGCACTCGCTCCGTCAGGTATTGCGACAACCGTCGCCACCACTGCGAAAGCAACGGCTCGGCGGGCATCACGAACTTCACACGCGCCCGCGCCCCCGGCTGCAGCCCCGCGGGCACAAACTCGGGTGTGATCTCGACCAGGAAGAGCGGGCGCAGGCTTGTGCCACGTTTCGGGTCGGTCGGATCGGGGGTCAGTTCTCCACCCGCGTCGGTCGATAGCGACGATCGCCGGATCTCGCGCGACGCCGCCGGGGCCATGCGATCGATCCACCCGCCCACCTCGTCGCCCGCCGCCCCGCGCAGACGCATCCGCACGCCTACGGGCGAGCCCTCGCGAAAGACGTGCGGCTGATCATGGTCGTCGATCGACGCCCGCACCACCATGTCGTCCACACCCGCCACGAGCGCGATCAACTCGCCCGCGCGAAGGTACATGCCCAGCGCATCATCGAGCCTCGCCCCGCCCGGGATCACCACTACCCCGGGTATCACCGCCCTGATCTTGAGCGCAGCGACCTGCGCTCGCGCCAGCTCAACCTGCGAGAGTGTTGCGGCGTGGCGCGTGCGGGCCAGCAGAAGTTCGCTGGGTGAAATTGCCAGGGCGGCGTCCAGCGCAACCTCCGACGCCGCCAGATCAGATTCACTCGCCCTGAGCGAGGCTTCGAGGTCCGGGTTGGCCAGTGTCAGGAGAATCTCGCCCGCCTCCACGCGCTGACCTGCCCGTGCGTGAACTTGAGCCACAAAGCCGTCGACTTCTGATCGCACGGGCGATTCGCGCCGCGGTTCGAGGGTCCCTGTCGCCACCGACGATGCTGGGGCGGGCATCACACCCAGCAGCACGATCAATGCCAACAGCACCAGCGCGGTCACGCCCATCGCCCGGGCGCGGCGCCCGGTGAGTTTGGGCGACAGGATCAGGTGGGCCGCGCCCTTCCCGATCGGGTAGAGCACCCACATCACCAGCGCCACCGCGCCCACTAAAACCCCAAGCCCCAGGTACTCGTCGCGCGAAAGCAGGATCGACACGATCGCCACCATCACGAACAACCGATATGGCGTCGAGGCCAGCCCATACGCAAGCAGCAGCGAAAACTCCGATCGACTCCACACCGGGGGGGCTTTGGTGTCGCGCACGCCAAAGGCCAGCCGCTCGGTCAAGAAAGTCAGCAGGTCGCGTGAGCGCTGCCACATGTTGGGGATCCCCGCCATGTCGGCGAGGATGTAGTACCCGTCGTAGCGCAGCAGCGGGTTGATGTTGAACAGGATCGTCGTCAGCCCCGACAAGAGCATCACGCTGTAGCAGACCGTGCGTACGGGTCCGGGCTCGGGCGTGGCCGCCCAGACCACCGCCGCGATCGCCGCCACGAACGTCTCGAAGAGCATCCCCCCCGAAGCCACGATGATCCGGTCCCGCGCCCGCGGGAAGCGCCACGAGTCCGACGCGTCGCAGTAGGGGAACGGAAAGACAAAGGCGATCAGCATCAGGCCGATCTCGGTGCAGCGACCGCCCAGCGCCTTGACCGCCGCGGCGTGCCCCAACTCGTGCCACGCCCGCAGCAGCACAAACACCAGCCCCAGCAGCCACAGATTCGACGGCGCGATCACCTGGTTCAACTGCGTGCCCAGGTCGCGCCAGTGCGTCGCAAGGGCGTACAGCCCCATCACCAGGACCGCCAGATATGCCACCAGCCCCCAGCGCGAAAAGATCGGTCGCAGCAGATACTCGGCCCTGACCAGGAACGGCTCGGGGTTCACCACGGGAATCGTCAGCGACATTCCCATGCCAAGGCGCTTTTTCCGACGCTTCTTGACCGCCTCGCGCCGTCGGCGTTCCACCATGTCGGGCGAGAGGGGCTGATCCCCCGCGAGCAGCCCGAACAACTGGAGTTTCGCCAGCAGGTCCACGCACTCTCGCTGCGTGGGCGCGTCGTCACCCAGTTGCACATTGCAGGCCTGCCACGCGTCGTCCACGCTGCGTCGGCCGTCGAGCATCCCCAGGAAGTAATACGCCGCTTCCGTCAGCCGATAGAACTGCCCCGCGGCAGGATCCTCGACGACGTACGACACCCGGTCGTCGCGCCCCTGACGCGTGACCACCGCGTGCGTCGCCAGCGCGGGGCGCGTCGCTCCCACGCGATACCACAGATCGCTGAACGAGTGGGCGGCGTCTTCGCGAAAGAGCGTCAGCATCGCCTCGACCTCACAGCCACCACCGCAGGCGGATCTCGTCCACCAGCGGACGCATCAGCCAGGCCAGCGTCGTGGTCAGCCCGTCACACAGACGCGCCACGCCTGTTGACCCCGGCGAGAGTGTTTCGGCCCTGCCCGCGTCCGTGATGATCGCATCGGCGATGTACACGTTGCGCCCCTGAACCGCTTCTGCCGCCGGCGTCACGCGATCCACACGCACCGCCAGGCGCTCGCCCGGCGTGGCGTTGAGCGAGATCCAGCCTTCCTGCCCCGTGCGAAGCCGGCGCACGTCACGCTCATCGACCTGCAGTCGCGCGATCCGTCCGTCGCCCACCACCTCGAACAATGCCTGTGTGGATTCGACGCTGGCGCCGACGAATTGATCGAGATCCCCCCGAGAAACCACACCGTTGATGGGTGAACGCAGCGTCGCCCGCTCGATGCGATCCTGAAGCAGACCGATCGCCGCGTCGTACCCCTGCGTCTGGGCGTTGAGCATCCGCACCTTGGCGTTCTCACCGCGGCTCATCGCCTGGTCGCGCTCGGCCTCGGCGGCGTCGCGCCGGTGCATCGCCTCGGCCAGTTGCAGGCGAAGATCATCCGTCCGCATCACGCCCAGCACGTCCCCGGCGTTGACGCGATCTCCCGGTTTGACGCGCACGCTCTCCAGATATCCGCGGAAGGGCGGCACCACCGTCCGCGTCACATCGGCACGGATCTCCACCGATGCAGGCACCCGCGAAGGGATCGGCACCGCCGCCGCCAGCACCAGCACGATCAGCACGCCCAGCGCGATCAGTTTCGCCGCGGTATGACGCGGCCCGACAATCCCGTCACCCAGGTCGAGCAGCCGATCACGTGTGACCGCAATGATCCCCCGATCGGCCAGGCGGCGTGTCCACAAGGCCGGCCCGGCCGTCTCCGCCACCAGGCGCAGCAGCGGAATCGCCCCCGCGGGGAACGGGTCATCCGCCGCACGTTCGAGCAGCGCCACGCCCACCAAATCCCCCTCCACCCGCAGCGGGAGCGAAAGGATCGCCGCTGGCCCATACCGACGCGACAGTTCCCCGTGCGCCCGCGTCACGCGCCGCTCGCCCGGATCGTGCTCGAGCGCCTCGGGCGGCGGATAGAGCACCTCGATGTCCTGCGTCGCGCACTCCTCCATCGCCCCTTCGATTGTCCGGATCGCGGGCGAGCGACGGTCGATCTCGTCGGCCCCGCTCACCGCTTCCAGCCGGATCGCCCCGCGCCACTCCAGGCCGATGCTCACGCGCGCGCACGCGAAGCGTCGCTTGAGTTCATGACACAGGATCGCGGCCATCGCCGCCGCGCTCTGCCCCTGCTGCCCCGCATCGAGCAGCTCGATCGCCTCGCGCAGCTGAATTTTCTGTTCCGCTTCGGCCAGGCACTGCGCCCGCCAAAGGAAGGCCTCGAAGTTGGCCGACGTCAGCGCGAGCGTCCGCAAGAGTCCCTGCGCGTTCCCGCTCCACCGGTCGGGCATGACCAGCAGACTTGCCCCCTCGGTGCGTCCATCCACCCTCAGCACCGACGCCAGCACGCTTCGTGAGGTTGCCTCGCCGTACATCGCCCCGGTCTTGGCCATCTCGAGCGATTCAACCCGCCCGGGGCCCGCGTCCCCGGCGATGCAGGCCTCGTAGCCCATCCGCTCGAGACGCGCCATCACCGCGTCGTTGAGGAACTTGGCTTCGGGGTCATGCTGGGCCACCACGCCCGCCTTGCGCGACCCTGCTCCGAACAGGTACACCACACCCCCGACCGCCCCCGACAGCGACACCTGCAGTTCCAGCAGTGATGCGAGGAATGCGACAAGGTCCGGCGGCGGCGAAGAGGCAGGTGCCTCGGACGCCGTCTCGGGAAGGCTGGGGAGTTGCTCTGCGGACTGTCCCGTGGTCATGGGTTAGGCGGCTCGCTCCGGCGGGGGTGCCGCTCGTGCGCCATGGTACAAGCCATACGACGTGCGGGTGGTGTCAGGTCCCGGTGTGAAAAAAAGAAGCCACGGGCAAGGCCCGTGGCGTTCTCAATCATGGTCAGTTGAGCCACATCGAGGGGGCTTGCCCATCGCTGGGGGGCGTGATTACTCGCTCAGGCGGGGGGCCGAACCGGGCTTGTTGCCGGGGTTCAACTGGATCTCACCGTTGCGCTCTTCGTACTGGCGAATGATCTGGCCCAGCGAGATGGCCAGACGCTTGGCCCCGCCCCAGTTCATGACGACCCGCGAGCCGACGCTGAACAGCAGCGAAGGGTTGTTGTTGTCCGGGCCGGGGACCGGCAGGTTCATGCCAAAGTCGAGGACGACCTCGTCGTTGGTGGTCGACGTGCGGATGGTGTTCGCGTACGTCGTGGACATCTTGGATTCGTCGATCCGCAACTGGATCTGGCGCGACTCGGGGGGCTGGTTCTCTGCCATGGTGGGGGTACCTTTCCGGGCTCTTGGCCGCCGGGTCTACGGATGGCCTGACTGTTGGGCATTCCGGGCTCGCCCGGGCACGTCGCCCGGTCGCCCGCCCGTCCCGCAGCGCTCGCGCGTGGGGGCTGGGACTATACGTCGGGCGGTTCCATGAGTCGAGACAAGTTGTCGATCGACCTCGGGCGGGCTAGCCTAATGGGCATCGCCGCGGCTATGGCGGAATTGGCAGACGCGCTAGATTCAGGTTCTAGTGGGGTAACACCCGTGGAGGTTCGACTCCTCTTAGCCGCATTCGGCCCGTCCTTTCGAGGGCGGGCCGTTCTGTTTCATGCCCGTTCGGGAGTCCGTTCCTTCTCAACCCCACTCGCGAGGTAGACCCATGGACATCAAACGCATGATCGAGGACCTCTCCCCGCAGGATCGCAAGAAACTAATGATCGGTGGGGGCGTCCTGATCCTGGCCATCATCGTGCTGGGGTACAACTTCATCGGTGGCGAGGCGGCCCCCGCCGGCGCTCTCGACGCCACCCAGAACGTGACCGATGCCCCGGTTGAACCCATGAAGCCCGGCGAGACACGCGGCAATCGCGCCCTGGCTCCGGGCGCACCCACCGGCGGTCAGTAACCCTCGGCTGGCTCCAACACGTCGCAGCAGCCTGCGGCGGGCGCACGAGGGAGGATCTCCGTGCTGATCGGCGGCATCGACGAGGCCGGGTACGGGCCCATGCTCGGGCCGCTGTGCGTCGCCATGACCGCCTTACGCGTCCAGGGGTGGGACTCGGAACGAACGCCTGATCTCTGGTCGCTGCTGGAGACTGGGGTCTGCCGCAAGCCCGGGCGGGGCGGCGCGTCGGATGCCTCGGGCCGGGTCGCGGTCGCCGATTCCAAGCAGATCAAACTCTCAAACAGCGTCACCACGACGCACCCGCTGGTGCACCTGGAGCGGGGTGTGCTCGCCTTTCTCTCGCATCAAGACGGGGCACCCCCCGAAACCGACCACACCCTCTTCGAGCGACTGGGCACCACATCCCCGACCCATGCGGCGTATGCGGGCGAGGCGACGATGCTCCCGGTCGCGCTCGATGCGGCGAGCATCGGTATTGCCGCGAACATCCTGGGGCGGGCCATGACCCGGGCGAGTGTCACGCTGGCCGATGCGCGTTGCGCCTGCGTGCCCGAAGCCCGCTTCAACGCGATCGTGCGCGAGACGCAGAACAAGGGCGAGACGACGGCCGGCGCAATCGGCGAGCACCTGCGCCGGTTTGTGGGTCTGGTCGAACCGGGCGAGCGTGCGGGGCTGGTCTGCGATCGCCTGGGCGGGCGGGCGGCGTACGCGGGGCTGCTGCGACGCGAACTGGGCGTGGACGAGGTAGAGGTGATCGAGGAATCGGACACACGCAGCCGCTACCTCGTGCACCACCCGAAGGTGCGCCTGGGGATCGCCTTCCTGACCGAGGGCGAGTCGGCGCACCTGCCCGTGGCGCTGGCCTCGATGATCGCCAAGTATGTGCGCGAACTGGCGATGCTCCGGTTCAACGCCTATTGGGGCGAGCGGGCGGCCAGCGCCCGCATCGAACTCAAGCCCACCGCCGGATATGCCTCGGACGCCAAACGCTGGCTCCAGGAGGCCGCAGCCTTACTGACGCCCGAGGATCGCCTGGCCCTGGTGAGGATCGCGTGAACACCCCCAAGCGCATGCTCGACCTGGCGGCTCGCCTGGCCCTGCGTGGGGCGGGGCTGGTCGAGCCCAACCCGATGGTGGGGGCGGTGATCGTGCGCGATGGGCAGGTGATCGGGCGTGGGCACCATCGGCGCTTCGGCGGACTTCACGCCGAGCGAGAGGCGATCGATGACTGCATGGCGGGCGGGGGTGAACTTCGCGGTGCCACGATGTTTGTGACGCTCGAACCCTGCGCGCACGAGGGCAAGCAGCCCCCGTGCACGCGGGCGATCATCGAGGCGGGGATCGCGCACGTGGTCTACGCCGCCGCTGATCCGCACCCCAAGGGGCACGGCGGGGCGGCGGATCTGGCGCGGGCCGGTGTGCGCGTCGACCTGAGCGACGAGAGTCCGCTGGCGACGGGCGTGTCCGCGCCATTTCGTCGCTGCGTGACGAGCGGCCAGCCCTGGGTGATTGCGAAGTGGGCGCAGACAATTGACGGTCGTGTGGCGACACGCACGGGCGAGAGCCGCTGGATCAGCGGGGACGGCGCCCGTCGTCGCGTGCATCAACTGCGGGCGCGGG
Organism: Phycisphaerales bacterium; assembly: GCA_013360675.1. Taxonomy (GTDB): domain Bacteria; phylum Planctomycetota; class Phycisphaerae; order Phycisphaerales; family UBA1924; genus JABWBB01. The sequence goes on from JABWBB010000008.1 coordinate 47,548, forward strand.
TTGATGCGATCATCACGGGGATCGGGACGGCGGTGGCCGACGATCCGATGCTGACAGCCCGGGGGGTGCGGGTGCGTCGCACGGCACGCCGGGTCGTGGCGGACAACGATCTGGACCTGCCCCTTGATTCGGCGCTGGTGCGGTCGGCGCGTGAGGTGCCGCTGACGATCGCCTGCCTCGCGGACCTTGTCGGCTCGGGGATCATGAAGGACAAGCAGGACGCGCTCGAGAGGGCGGGAGTGGAGATTCTGGGAGTGCCGCACGGCGTGAACGCGCACCGCCTCGACCCGCGGGCCATGCTCCGCCTGCTGCACGAGCGGCACGGCGTGAGCACCGCGATGCTCGAGGCTGGGCCCGGCCTGACGGGCGCGTTCCTCGAGGCTGATTTGATCGACGAAGCGCGGGTCTATGTCGCGCCGATGATGCTCGGCGATGAACTGGCGGCGTCGGTCGCCGTGGGTCGCGTCGCCGAATCGCTTCGCGCGGGCAAGCGATTTGACCTGTGGCGCGTCAAGCCCATCGGCGGCGACGTTGAGATCACCTACCGACGCCCTGGGGTCTAGCGCGACCCCTTCGACCAGAAAACCAGCGAAGGCTGCACCATGCCCGGCAAGGGAGTCACCCCCTCGTCGGCGGCGAGTGTCGTCCCCGCGGCTGCGAAGGCGGGCTTTACCTGCGCCAGGGCGATGGGTGCCGCTCCGAGCATGGGGCTGAGTGTTGAACTGGCCACGGCGCCCACGGGCTCGGGCGAGCCGGGAGCGGTCAGCAGTGCGCCGGCGATAGGCAGTCGGGGCAGGTCGCTCTCGTCCTGGGCGATCGAATCGAACCGGATCGCGACGAGCAGTTGCTTGGAATGGCCGCGTGCGTGCATGCGGGCGACGACCTCCTGCCCGAGGTAGCACCCCTTGGTGAACGAGACCCGCGAGGCCAGCAGGCCCGTTTCGGCGGGCGTTGACTTTGGCCCGAAGTCGATGTTGTAGAGGGGCGTGCCCGCCTCGATCCGAGCGATGTTGAACGCGTGCCACCCGATCGGGCGTGCGCCCGTCAGGGCGTCGGCCAGGCGCGGGGCATCGTCGCGGGGCATGAGCAGTTCGAGCCCGATCTCGCCCGTGGCATCGTCACGCACGACCAGCGTGCACACGCCCGCGATCGAGGCGACACAGGCCTGGCCCTGTGATAGCGCCTCGAACGCGGGGCCCTCGTGATGGGCGGGGTCTTCGATCGTCGCGAGCAGTTCGAGCGACTTGGGGCCGTGCAGCGCGAGGCGGTGGTGCTTGGGGGTGGTATCGGCGAGCGTGACGTCCTCGGTGATGATGAAGGCGCCCAGCGTCTGCAAGGTGATGTCCACCGAGTGGACGTCCATCTCGAGCAGGGTGCGGTCGCCCAGTTCGATCACGCGGATGTCGGCGTCGATGCGGCCCTTGCGGTTGAGCCAGAAGGAGGGCCGCCAGTGGAACGCACGCAGGTCTTTGAGTTCCTGTGTGAGCATGCGGTTGATGAAGGGGATGCGATCGTCCCCGCGGACCTCGACCACTCCGCGGCTGGGCAGATCGAGCAGCACGGCCTGCTTGCGCAGGGCGGCGTATTCGAGTTCGAGTTCGCCAAAGGCCTCGACGAGTTCGACAGCCCCCGCGGGGTGATCCGTGGGGCCATAGGGGACGAGCGAGGCCTGGGCCTGAAGGTGTCGATCACGCAGTGGGCTGACGCGGGCCATGGGCGCATCGTACGGGCGTGCGAGGGGCGTTCTACACTTCCGGCCTAAGGAGCCCACACCCATGGCCGAGAATCTGGATCTGCTCAAGCGTCTGTGCGAGACCCCCGGCGTGCCCGGTCGCGAAGAACGCGTCCGCGCGCTGATCGAGAAGGAAGTCAAGGGCCTCTTCGACGAAGTCATCACCGATGCCATGGGCTCGCTCATCTGCACCCGCCACCCGCGCGCGGGCAAGGGCAAAAAGGGTGGTTCCAAGAAGAGCGGCAAGGCGAAGGGGAGTGACCGCCCGTTGCGGGTCATGCTCCTCTCGCACATGGACGAGATCGGCTTTTATGTCTCGCACGTCGACGACAAGGGCTTCCTGTGGGTCAACAACGCGGGCGGCTTCGACACCCGCAACCTGTTCTCGCGCCGCGTGCTCGTCGTCGCCGAGTCGGGCGATTTCCGCGGCGTGATGAACCCGGGGGGTCGCCCCGTGCACATCGCCAGCGCGAAGGACCGTGAGAAGGTGCCCGAGGTCAAGGAGTTCTTCGTCGACGTGGGCCTCGACGCGGCCCAGGTGAAGAAGAAGTTCCAGGTGGGCGACTACATCGTCATGGACGAGCCCGCGATGCAGATCGGCGACAAGTTCGTCTCGAAGGCGCTCGACAACCGCGTGGCCTGCTGGCTGGGGATCGAGAGCGTCCGGCGCCTCGACAAGGACGGGCACGGGCACGACTGCGAGGTTGTCGTCGCCTTCACCACGCAGGAAGAGGTGGGGTTGCGCGGCGCCAAGACCGCCTCGCACCGCGTGCTGCCCGACGTGGGCCTGGGGCTCGACGTCACGCTCGCCTGCGATACGCCCGGCGTGCCCGCGGAAGAGGCGGTGACGCGCCACGGCAAGGGCTTTGGGCTGCACATCAAGGACAGCTCATTCATCGCGGATTACGAGCTGGTGAAGGAGATCGAGGGCCTGGCCAAGAAGCACAAGATCGCCTATCAGCGGTCGATCCTGGCGGCGGGGGGGCAGGACGGCGCCGCCGCCCAGCAGGCCGCTGCCGGTGCACGGGCGATTGGCATCACGGTGGGCACGCGGTACATCCACACGGTGACCGAGATGATCGACACGGGCGATCTGTACGCCGCCCGCGACATCATCGCTACGTACCTTGCGCACGCGAAGTAACGCACCAGACGCGGGCAGGAACGATCAGTGTCAGGCGTGCGGATCGCGCGCGGGTGTGGGCACGGGCTCGAGCCCGAACCACGTGCGAACGATCCAGCGCCCGGCGTAGATCAGCGGCGTGATGGCGACGGCGATCGAGAACTTGATGAAGTACCCCTTCGCCGCCGCTGTCAGCGTGAAGGCCAGGTCCGGTCGCGTCCCGTCGGCCAGTCGCTGGAAGAAGTAGAGCACGCCCATGATGGCCAGGCTGTCCACGGCCTGCGAGATGATGGTGCTCCCCGTGGCGCGGAGCCAGATCTTTCGTCCGCCCGTGAGGCGTTTCATCACGCCGAACGTCCAGATGTCGGTGAACTGCCCCGCGAGATAGGCCACCATCGAGGCGATGATCATCCGCCCCGATGCCCCCAGCACCGTGTCGAACATGCTTTCATCGACGAACGTGCGCCCCGCCGGCGCGGGCGGTGCCACGACCGCGGCGAAGATGAACGCATACGCGACCATCGACATCGCCAGGCCCACCAGCGTGACACGGCGGGCCCCGCGAGCGCCGAAGTACTCGTTGAGCAGGTCGGTCAGCAGGAAGGTCATGGGGAAGGCGAACATGCCCACCGAGTGCTCGACCGCGATCTCGATGCCAAAGAGCGTGATCGTGCCAAAGTTGAAAAACTTGCTCCCGACGATGTTGGCCACAAGGAGCGAAGTGATGAATATCGCCGTCAGCCAGAGGTAGAGGGTCTGTGCCGCGGACATCGCGTGGGGATAGAGGCTGTCGAGGGGGCGGCTGCGGGAGCGGTCGGGGGTGCTTGTGTTGGGGGTTCGTGTCATGGTCAAGGCGGAGTTTACCCGCGGAGACACCCGGTATTTCGGGCTCGGCAGGGGCGGGGCCATGTTCTAGAATGGGTGGTCCCCCGCGGGGGGTTGTGTTTGAGACCTGCTGGCGGGGCCGAGGGCTCCGGGGATGTGCAGCCGCCGATGACCAACGCCCTCTCTCACCCGACGACCGAGTTCGAGAAGAAGGATCGCTGCGCCGATCTACCGCACCGCCCGCGCGTGCTGCTGGGCAAGATGGGGCTCGATGGGCACGACCGCGGCGTGAAGGTGATCGCCCGGGCGCTGCGCGATTCGGGCGTCCACGTGATCTATTCGGGGCTGTGGCAGACGCCCCAGTCGCTGGCGGTTTCGGCACGCGACGAGGACTGCGACGTGCTGTGCGCTTCGATGATGTCCAATTCGCACCTGGTGCTTGCTCCCAAGTTGCTCGAATCACTCGCCGCATTGGGGCGGGCTGACCTGCCCGTCTACATGGGCGGCATCCTCCCCCAGGAAGACCTGCCCAAACTCGCCGAGGCGGGCATCAAGCGGTGCTTCACCACGGGCGTGGGGCTGCTCGACATTGTCAACGCGGTGCGCGACGCGGTGAAGCCCCGGGCGGTGTCGTGCGGTGCGACCCCCTCGGCCCAACTGGCGCGGGATATCTCGCTGGCGCACGCGGGCGCAATGGTACGCGCGGACGCGAAGCGGCGCCGCCCAAGGCGGGTCATTGGTGTCACGGGCTCGCCCGGCGCGGGCAAGAGCACGCTCGTGGCCCAGATGGTGGGCGAGTTCTCGCGGCGCGAGGGCATGAAGGGGCGATGCGCGGTCGTCGCCTTTGACCCCATGAGCCCCATCACCAGCGGCGCGCTGCTGGGCGATCGTCTCCGCGTTGATTTCAACAACCTGGGCGAACGCGTCTATTACCGCAGCCTGGCCATCAGCGGCGAGGATTACCACGCCCTGCCCGAGATCATCGAACTCATCGGCGGGGCGATCGACGGGCCCGACGCCTACGACACCCTGTTTGTCGAAACCGTCGGCGCGGGACAGAATGAGACGCGGATCCGCCAGTTTGTCGACACCACCGCGGTCGTGCTGACCCCGGGCATGGGCGACGCGATCCAGATGGACAAGGCGGGCATCCTCGAGATCGCCGACATCTTCGTCTGCAACAAGGCCGACCACCCCGGCGAGAACGAACTCGTCCGCGACCTGCGCGACGTCGCGGGTCGTCGGCCGATTCTCGAGACTGTGGCGACCCGCGCCCAGGGCGTGCCCGAACTGCTCGATGCGTTGCTGGCCTGAACCGACCAAGGAGTGAGAGACGTGTCAACGGACGACGCGACAACCAACGCAGGAACGACCGCCGCCACCGGTGATCTCGAAGCCGTGCTGCTCGCGGCGGGCCGGGCAGTGCCCCCTGCACGCCTGGCGCAGGCGATCGGTCTCTCGGGCGACGGCGAGAACGACGCCGCCCCCAGCGCCGAAGCGATCAACGCGGTGCGCTCGATGATCGACGTACTTAACGCCGACTACGAGCGGACGAACCGGAGTTTCCGCGTCGAGGAGGTGTCGGGGGGCTTCCGCCTGATGACGCTCCCCGCGCACGCCAAAGCCGTCTCGACCTACCAGCGTGACCGCACGCAGCACCGCCTCTCGCGGGCGGCGGTCGAGACGCTCGCCGTCATCGCCTATCGCCAACCCGTGACGCGCGCGGAACTCGAATCGATCCGCGGCGTGGCGTGCGGCGAGATCCTCAAGACGCTGCTTGAGCGCAAGATGGTCGCGATCAAGGGACGCGCCGAAGAACTCGGCCGACCCATGCTCTACGCCACCACGCGCCAGTTCCTTGATGCCTTTGGCCTGGCATCGCTCCAGGATCTGCCGGGTTTGACCGAACTTCGTCCGCCTCCGGCGGCCGAGACCCCATCGCGGGATGAGGCCGTGGTCGAGCAGGCCGGCGGCGCGGAGTAGCACTGCGTGGTCGTCGCGCGACGATACCACTTCCATCCGTCGGGCCTCATCTATGTCATCACCACCGGCGTGCTGGTGCTGGGGGCGATCAACGGGCAGAATAACCTGCTCTTCTGGTGCTTCGGCGCCGCCGTCGCGGGGCTGATTCTTTCAGGATTTATCAGCGGTTCCGCGCTGATGGGTCTGAGAGCCGAGCGTTTACCTCTGTCGGTGGGCGAAGTTGGTTCACCCCTGACGATCCGCTACCGCCTGACCAACCGCAATCGGCTGATGGGAATCTTCGCGGTGGTGGTCGAAGAAATGGAATCGGCGAAGTTCGGACGCCTGCGTTCGACCTGGCGGAGACTGATGCCGCCGCCGCGTGCCCGGGCGGTGTACCTGCCCCCGCGAGGCACGCTGACGCTGGAGACGAGCGTTCTTCCGGCACGTCGCGGGGTGGCGCATCTGGGGCCATTTCGCTGCTGGTCGGTTTTTCCCCTGGGCTTGTTCAAGAAGAGCGTGGTGTTTCACCAGCCCGCGGGTGTGGCGATCCGCCCTCGTCCTGCACATGTGCACGCACCCATCGCGCAGGGGGATGCCCGCCAGGACGAGGATGGAGCACGCCCGCGCCACGCCCGTGTGGGGGGCGATGAGTTCTTCGCGCTGCGTGATTACACCTCGGGCGATGCCTCGCGGCTGATCGCCTGGCGCTCGAGTGCGCGCCTGGGGCGGATGGTCGTGCGAGAGATGGCGATTCGTCCCTCCAAGCGCGTGTGGGTCGTCGTTGGTCCACCCATCCAGCCAGGCGAGGCGATGGAGCAGGTCGTCTCCGTCGCCGCGGGTGTGGCGCGCAAGGCGCTCGAGGAGGGCATGGAGGTGGGGCTGGCGTCGCCTGATGGCGGTGTGCTCGAACCGACGCGCACGTCGCTGCGACACCTGGCGCGGCTGCAGGATGTTTTGACCTACTTCGATCCGCAATCACGATCGCTGCCGGGCAGCGCGAGGGTCAAGCCGGGCGACGACGTTCTCATCGTGACGCAGCGCGACATGCCCACGCCGGCCTGGGCGGACGGCTCGCCACGAGTCCACGCCGATGATCCTGCGCAGGTAGAACCTCCATTGCCCGTGCCGGGCTTCGAGCCGGCGACTTCCAGGTGGCATGATCGAGCGCGGGCGCGCCTGAAACGGCTTCTGTGGCCGCGGAAGGCAGGCGTGCGATGATCGAACGTTGGAGTTCGACGACCTTGATCGTTGGTGCCGTGCTCGCGCTGCTGGCGTATGGCGCGTCCGAGGCGGACGTGATGCTGGGGGCGGGCGCATCGTTCGCGGGGCTACTGGGATGGTTTGTCGCGACACGATGGGGCGCCGCCCTTCCGCGATGGCTGACGTCGATCGTGATGGTCGGCGCGATTGTCTGGACGTTGGCCCGGGCGACGCACGCGGAAGCGCTCGCCTCGACATTCACCGGGCTGCTCGCGGCCCTGATCGTGCTCAAGCTCTGGGAACAACGTCGCCCGCGCGAGGACGGGCAGCTCCTCACGCTCAATATCTTTCTGACCATCGGCGCCACCCTCAACGATAACGGGCTGCTGGTCGGTGCGATCCTGCTCGCGCAGACCCCCGTCGCGCTCGCGGGCGTGATGCTGCATCACCTCCGCTTCCCGTCGTTCGAGGATCCCTTGCCTCTCCCGAGAGTGAGAGTCGGGCGTGCCTTCGTGCTGCTCTTGCTGGCGAAGAGCGTGGCGGGGTTCGCCATCGCGGTGGGCATCTTTATCTTTGTTCCGCGCGGGATCGGCGGGGACCAGCTCGGTCGGTTCGGGCACGTGGGCCTTTCACGAGTCTCGGGTCTGTCCGACTCGATCGAGCTGGGGCGGGCCGGCCTCATCAGCCAATCCCAGGCCACGGTGCTCGAGGTGTCGCTCCGATCCGCGGACGGAAGCCCCATCGGCGGCGAGAATGAGATCCAGTACCTTCGGGCCATGACGCTCGATGAATACACGGACGGGCGATGGACCCGCACGCCCGCACCCGGTGACGTGGTGGACCTCGACGCCGGTCAGCGCGAGAACATGGTCTGGCCGCCGCGTCGTGCGCGGATCATCGAGCAGCAGATTCGAGTGCGATCCATGGCCCCGGAGGCATCACTGCCGGCCCTCCTTTCACCCGTGTGGATCAGCTGGGATCAACCCGGCAGACTCAGGGTTGACCAAGGCACACAGGAGCTTTCACGCCGCGGCGGCGCTGGGCCCCTCACCTATACGGTGGGGTCGTGGGCGGGTCAGCCATCGAGCGAACCGGCTCCGCGTGCGGCGGGCGTGGGCTTTCCCTCCGAACGGATCCAAGGCTTGGCCCGAGAGGTGCTGACGCGAGCGCAGATCGAGCATGACCCCGCGAAACGAAGCGTGGACGATGACCCCGCCGCGGCTCGTGCGCTCGAGAGTCACATGAGGAGCCGACGCCTTTACACGCTCGATATCCAGGCCCCGCGCGGAGGTATTGACCCGACCGAATGGTTCATCTTCGATGCGGAGGCGGGGCATTGCGAGTACTTTGCGAGCGCTTTGGCCGCTCTGTGCCGCAGTGTTGGCATCGAGGCCAGAGTCGCCACCGGTTATGTGGCCAGCGAGTGGGACGCGGACAAACGGGTGTATGTCGTGCGGCGTGCGCACGCTCACGCCTGGGTCGAAGTGCACGCCGGTCATGGGCGCTGGATGACGTATGACGCGACACCTCCCGCGGATCTGGCCGCCTCGCACGACGCCGGACGGGGCTTGATGTCGCGCATGGCTCGATGGCTCGACAGCCTTGAATCCGCCTGGGCTTCGGGTGTGGTGAGCTTTGACCAGGTGGCCCAGGGGCGGTTGCTGGGTCAGCGTCCCGGTCATGCGGGCCCCGTCGAGCGGGGATTGCTGTGGCTGCGCCGCTCGGTGCTCGGTGGACGATCCGGTCGTTCAACGAACACGGCTGACACCAGTGGCGAGTGGATCGTGCCGACGCTCTCGATCGTGATGGGGGGCGCGATGATCGCGGGTGGTCTGGTCTTGATCCTCCGGCGACGCACGTCCGTGGGACACGCGCGAGCGCAGGGCGTGTTGCTGACCGAGTGGCTGCGATTATGCGCACGTCAGGGGCTTGTCCGTCCTGTTTGGCAGCCCCCGTTGGCCTTTGCCCGGGTGATTGAGGGCACGCACCCGGAACTGGGATCGATCGGGCGTCTGGTGGTGGAAGGGACATACGACGCCAGGTTTGGTGGGCGGGCCATGAGCGTCGATCGGGTGCGAACCTTGCGGGATCGCATGCGGGGGTTGTTCTCGGACGCGCGATCCGGTGGTGCGGGCGCGCTGGGGCGATGAGCATTGTCAGACTGGCGAATGGCTGAATCGCGCGGGGGCATCGCCCGATGCTCACCGCGACGCCGTGGTGTTGGCCCGTGGATTTCACCCCCGGCGGGGTGAATCGGGTGAATCTCCGGCGCGCATTGGCCCAGCCGAGGCCCGGGGAGGGCGACGTGCCCGCGAATCGATCGAGAACGGAACGCTGGCGGGAATCGCTGCACCAGATCTACGAGCGCAACGGCGGGCTCGAAATTTCACTCAAACGCAAGCCCGGTGCGGCCGAGGGGCCGGACCTGCTCTGGCGTGTCCGGCTGATGGGGATCAACGATCAGGAACTGCTGGTCGAATCTCCCGCCGCCGCGGGCAAGAGCATCGCGATGGTCAGCGGCGCTGAGCTCGTGGTGGTGATGGCGGTGGGGCAGAACCGGTGGATGTTCCATTCCAAGGTGCTTGAATCCACCCCCGGCGGCCTGCGGCTGGCCATGCCCGAGCATGTCGAGCGCTGCCAGCGGCGCGACTTCATGCGGATCTCGACCGCGGCGGTGAATCCGGCGCGGGTGCAGTGCTGGCGCCTGCTCGACCCCGCCTCGGTGGTCGCGGCGGAAATCGCCAACAAGGGGCTGGTGCTCGATCTCGAAAACGGCGTTCACACGCGCCCGGCAGAGTGCGACGTCGAGACCATGCTGCTGCCGACCGTGGGGCCTGGCTTCCACGCACGGTTGATCAACATCGGCGGCGGCGGTGTAGGTCTGCTGGTGGACAAGTCGGAGGCGTCGGCGCTCGACCGCTGCCGCTATGTGTGGATGAAGATTGACCTTCGCCCGGAGATCCCCGCGCCCATCGGGCTGACGGCCCGCCTGGTGCACGTGCACACGGACCACGAGCAGAACGTCTACGCGGGCCTGGCCTTCGAGTTCTCGTTCAACGCGGGGCACCGGGACTTTGTCGTATCGCAGATCGGGCGGTACGTGGGGGCGGTCCAGGCCAGGCACGCGGCCTAGGCGACGGGGCGAGGTATTGGCCCATACACTCTGGTTCACCACCGGAGTGTTGTCATGAACCCACGCGCGATCGGCTTCTTTGGCGTCTTGTTCACGACCGTTGCCCTCCACGCGGCCCCGCCCGAAACGAAGCGCGAGCCCGTGACCGACACGCTGCACGGCGTGAAGCTGGTGGACAACTACCGCTGGCTCGAGGGCGACAACAGCGATCCCAAGGAGATGGGAAAGCTATCGCCCGAGGTCGCCGCGTGGACCGACGCGCAGAACGCCTACACGCGTGGGCTGCTCGACACGCTCCCCGGGCGCAAGGCCCTCGAAGACCGCATCCGCCCGCTGATGGAGATCGGTTCGATCACGGCCCCGGCGATGCGCCGCAACCGGTATTTCTATACGCGGCGCGAGGGGAAGGAATCGCAGCCCCGGGTCTTTGTGCGCGAAGGGTACAAGGGCGAGCCGCGACTGCTGCTCGATCCGGGCGCGCTCGACGCCGACGGGCTGACGGCGCTGGGCGGGTATTGGCCCAGCCAGGACGGGAAGTACCTGGCATTCGGGCTGTACCGGGCGGGCGATGAAAACACCACGGTCTATGTCATGGACGTGGACACCGGGCACTGGCTCGCCGACGAGATCCCCGGCAAGGCGGGGGGCGTGAACTGGATGCCCGACAACAGCGGGTTCTTCTACGAGCGCCTGGCGGACATCAAGAACCCCTATTCGGCGCAGGTCAAGTTCCACCGCTTGGGCACGCACCAGCGGATGGACCCGATGCTCTTCCGCCAGTACACCAAGGAAGAGAACGAAAAACTGGCGACCACCTGGGGCCCCGGCGCGTCGATCTCGCGCGACGCCCGCTGGATGATCCTCTCCTACTGGACGGGCACCTCATCGAATGACATTTGGTGCATCGACCTTGATCGCTGGTTCCGCACGGGCGAATTCGTCAAGAACGAGATCATGGTCGGCGCGGATGCCACCTTCGGCGGCTCGGTTGTCGGCGACACGCTGCTCATGCAGACCAACCACGAAGCACCCAATGGCAAGGTGGTCGCGGTCGATCTCAACAACCCGGCCAAGGCGAACTGGCGTGAGTTCATCCCCGAACGCAAGGACGCCGTGCTCGATTCGTTCTCGGTGGCGCGCGGCGTCATCGCCGCCGACTACCAGGAAAAGGCCACCACGCGCTACATGCTCTTTGACATGAGCGGCAAACCCCTGTCGAACCTTGCGCTGCCGGGCATCGGCTCGGCGGGTCTCCAGACGGAGGAGGACCGCACCGAGGCCTTCCTTACGTTCACCAGTTTCAACTACCCCAACACCGTCTTCCGCGTGGACCTGGCCAACCCCGGCGCGGCCCCCGAGTTGTGGGAGCGTCCTGCCGTTCCGGTTGATCCTGATACGGTCGAGGTCAAGCAGGTGACGTATTCGTCCAAGGACGGCACGCCCGTCACGATGTTCATCGTGCACAAGAAGGGCCTCGTCCTCAACGGGAACAACCCGACGATTCTCAATGGCTATGGCGGGTTCAATATCTCGATGAACCCGTCATTCTCCGCCACGCTCTTCCCTTGGTTTGAGGACGGCGGGGTTTTCGCCTTGCCCAACCTGCGCGGCGGGGGTGAGTACGGCAAGGCCTGGCACGAGGGCGGGATGCTCGCCAACAAGCAGAATGTCTTCGACGACTTTGCCGCCGCGGCGAAGTACTTGTTCGAGCAGAAGTACACCAACCCCTCAAAGTTGGCGATCACGGGCGGATCGAACGGCGGTCTGCTGACAGGCACGCTGGTGACGCAGAACCCGGACCTGTTCGCGGCGGCGATCGTCGCTGTGCCGCTGCTCGACATGATCCGCTATCAGGACTTCCTGATGGCGCGGTACTGGGTGCCCGAGTACGGGACTGCCGAGAACAAGGACCACTTCGAGTTCATTCTCAAGTACAGCCCCTACCAGAACATCAAGGCGGGCACGAAGTACCCGGCGGTGATGGTGACCGCGGGCGAGAATGACACGCGGGTGCACCCGATGCACGCGCGGAAAATGGCCGCCGCACTTCAGGCTGCGACAGCGTCGGATCCCAATACGCGTCCGGTGCTGCTGTGGGTGGACCGTGAGGCGGGGCACGGGCAGGGCAAGCCCCTGCACCTGCGCCTGCGGGACATCGTCGATCAACGCATGTTCATCATGTGGCAGTTGGGGATGATCCCCGGCAAGCCTGTATCGGCCCTGCCCGGTGATGAAGCGGCGCATGCCGCGGCCCCGATCGCGGCGATGGGCGCGATGCGGAGCCTCTCGTTCAACGTCAAGGGGATGACCTGCGTGGGGTGCGCCGCCGAGGTGGAGGAGATCCTGGGTGCATTCGATGGCGTCGAAAGCGTGAAGGTCGATCTCAAGGGCGCCAAGGCCAAGGTCAATCTGCGCGACGGGGCCAGCCCCGACGTGAAGGCCATGGTGAGCTCGCTCAAGGAGAAAAAGTTCACCGCCACGGCGACGGGCGGGTGAGACTCACTCGTTGGGCACGACCTGGCGCAGGATGAGTTCGAAGAGTTTGGCGCGGCGTTCCTCGTCGAGCACGTCGTAGACCTTGTTGATCGCCGCCCGGCGCTGGTCAGGTGTGGGCTTGAGTTTGCCTTCGCGGATCAGATCGAGCACGACATCGCGGATGGCGAGGCGCTGCTCTGGCGTGGGCTCAAGCGCGGCGTACATCACCTCGAGGCGCTCGCGGTATGGGCGGATCACCCGTTCATAGGCGAGGCGGACCTCGTCCTGGAAGAGTTGGAATGCCAGGCGTTTTTCAACGCGGGCGCGGGCCTCGTCGCTCTTGTCCTTGGACGAGCGGAGTTCCCAGTCGATCCAGGCCTGCCAATAGTCATCGAGCAGACGGGTGAACTCGACCTTCTGCGCGGGTTTGAGGATCTCGAGCATCGGCGCGGCGAGGGGGTCACGCGGCGGGGAGGCCTCAAACTGCTCGTAGAGTTTCGCGTAGGCCGCCTGGGCTTCGGCGTTCTTGCCGGCTGAAAGGGCGTCGGTCGCTTCTTTGAGCAGTTCCACATGTTCGGCCAGAAGCATGCCGATGGCGTTGGCCCGATCGGTGCAGAGTTTGGTCGCGCGTTCGCGCGCTTTGCCCTCGAGCCCAAGAACGACAATGGCGGCTTCCTCGGGGCGACCTTCGAGGCGGCGGAAGTTGCCTCGTGCATCCTTGTTGACCAGCGTCTTGGCGACGGTGTCGGGGACGGCCGGCCCTTTCAGCACCGGTTCCGGGCTCTCCTGGGCGAGGCCCACGGCGCACAAACCCAGGGTTCCGGCGAGAAACGCCGCACGGGTGGATCGGAGCATGGGATCAGGATAACCGGGAACCGAACCGACGCAAGCCCCGAGGGATGGTGCCGCCGCGGCCCGGCGACGTACACTGGGGCAGGATTGACGAGTTCACGGGCGAAGGAGCGCCGGCCATGGCCAAATCGAAATCGAGCGGGTTGACGAGCAGTGTGAAGGACCGCGACGCCAGGACGCTGAGCAAGATCAAGGATCTGGCCGACGGGGTGGCCAAGGCGGCCCTGGGCGGGAAGGAGCCCCGGTTCGAGATCCCCACGCGGACACGATCAAACACGAACTGGAATAAGAAGAAGGGCATCCTCGAGATGGGGGATGCCACGAGCGAGCGCCTGCTCTTCAACCTGAACCAGGCCAAGCAGTTCATGCAGACGTGCCTGCACTCGAGTTCGATCAAGGATCTGATCGAGGTCGAAAAAACGCTCAGCCTCCGCGGTATGTTCTACAAGGGGCTGCACACCGTCGCGGGGACTAAGGAAAAGACTTTCGCCGATCAGGCCGAGTCGGACGGGATTCTCGAGGATCTTGAGGTCTCGCTGGGGGCGCTGCGCGAGGAACTGCACATCTTCGCGAAGAAGAAAGGAACGATGATCGGGAACATCACGATCATCGACAGCGGGGACGAGATCGACTGCCGCAAGATGGGCTCGGGTGGATACTCGATCCCGTCGATCGTCGAGCCCGACGTGATGCAGTTCAAGAAGTGCGAGGCGAAGTTCGTCCTGCACGTCGAAAAGGACACGGTGTGGGGGCGGTTCAACGAAGACAAATTCTGGCAGAAGCACAACTGCATCCTGACCGAGGGCGGCGGGCAACCCTCGCGGGGCGTGCGCCGCCTGCTCCAGCGACTCAACAGCGAGTTGGGGCTGCCGATCTATTGCCTGCTCGATTGCGACCCCTGGGGGCACTACATCTTCAGCGTCATCAAGCAGGGCTCGATCTCGCTGGCCTTCGAGAGCAACCGCCTGGCAATTCCGCAGGCCAAGTTCATCGGCGTGCGCTCGAAAGACTTCACGGCGTGCGGCCTGAGCGAGGACGTGCAGATCGCGCTCAACGATAACGACATCAAGCGGGCCAAGGAGATCGCCGCCTATCCGTGGTTCGCGCACCACAAGGGTTGGCAGAAGGAGATCCAGGGACTGCTCGACAACGGCTTCAAGATGGAAGTCGAAGCGATGATCAACAAGGGGATCTCGTACGTCACCGAGGAATACGTCCCCGCGCGTCTCAAGGCCAAGGATTGGCTCGATTGACGCTGTCGGTGGGGCGGTGGGGCGGCGGTCAGACGGGCGGGATGGGCCTGCCGTGCGGGTCCTGAGTGGCTTGGACAGCCTTGCTCAGGCGCTTGGCCAGTTCGGCCGAGACGAAGTGTTCGACGCGGTGCGAGGCCTCGTGCAGATGATCAAGGGGCAAGTCGGTCTTCTGGGCAAGGTAGGTCTCCCACAGGCGGTGAGCACGGACGATCGCCGCACCCTGTTCGAGGCCCGCGGGCGTGAGAGAGAGCCCGCCGTTAATCCGACGCACACTCTGATCAAGCCGCAGGAGGCGACGCGCCAGGCGCTGGCGCAGTGTGCTGGGCGGCAAGACCGTCAGCGTGGCACTGGGTTCGGGGCTGGCCTCGTGCTGTCGATAGAGGGCGGCGAGTTCGTCCTCTCGTGCGATGCGGATGGCGAGCAAGCCGCGCCGGACCCATCGCGTGACGATGCCGTGGCGCGGCGCGAGCAGGGCCGCTGTGAGGAACTGCACGCCCGCCGCCACGCTGATAACGCCAGCGACGGACGTATCGAACCACTTCGCACCCAGGAAACCCAGGAAGGCTGCCGTAACCCCCAGGAAGGCGGCGAGAACCAGCGTGCTCGAGAGGCGATCGGTGAGCAGGTGGGCGGTGGCGCCCGGGGCCACGAGCATCGCCACGACCAGGATTGAACCGACCGATTCAAACGCGGCAACGCACGTGGCGGCGACAAAGGTCATCAGCAGGTAGTGGATTACGCCTGCGCCAAAGCCCATCGCTGTCGACATGGCCGGATCGAAGCTCGACAGGCGGAGCTCCTTGAACAGAACGATCACGAAGAGCAGATCGGCGACGAGGATCATGCTCAGCCAGAGGACCGCACGCGGGATGTCAATGCCGAGGACAGTCGTCGTA
The DNA here is from genome assembly GCA_013360675.1 of Phycisphaerales bacterium. Lineage (GTDB taxonomy): Bacteria > Planctomycetota > Phycisphaerae > Phycisphaerales > UBA1924 > JABWBB01. Next base: position 63,002 of record JABWBB010000008.1, read on the forward strand.
TCGAGGGGGACAAACTCGATCTGGCCATAAAGCACGCAACCGGGGTCGAGATCGACACGGTCGGCGACCCACGTGATGAGCAGCACGCCAAACGCGAAGAGAGATGAAAAAACCACGCCCAGCGATGCGTCGCTGCCGAGACGCGCGACGCGCTGGATGCCCGCCGTCAGACCCGCCGTGGCCAGCCCCGCAGCGAGCGCGCCCAGCAGCATGGGCCATACGTCGCGCGAGCCCGACAGGATGAACGCCATCGCAATGCCCGGCAGGATCGCGTGCGAGATCGCATCGCCCAGCAGCGAGAGCCTGCGCAACACGAGGAAGGTACCGATGACCGCGCACGCCGCGCACGCGAGGGCAGCGGCGGTCACAACCCACCACTCGCTGCCCTCGGGCCATATGTGAAGGTCGAACGTCATGCGGTCCTCTCGATGCGGCGGCGACCGAGCCAGCCGGGGATGACGCCGCGGGCCTTGCCCAGCAGCAGAGAGACGACAAAGACGCACGCGGCGCAGAGCACGATCAGCGGGCCGGTGGGCCAGCCGCGTGTGCCGGGTGCAGGCAGCACCGCGCTCATTGCGGTGCCCGCGAGACCCGACGCCCCGCCGATGAGCCCCGAGAGCAGAACCATCGGGCCCAGGCGATTCGTCCACAGGCGAGCGGCGGCGGGGGGGATGATCAGCAACGCGACCATGAGCACCACGCCCACGGCGGGCAGGCCGGCGACCGTGCAGACGCACACCAGCAGCATGAGGAGCAGATCAAGCCGCAGCGTGGGCCAACCCTGCGACGCGCCAAAGTCTTCATCGAAGCAGAGGAGTTTGAGTTCCTTATACAGCAGCACGACGATCAGCAGCACACCCGCACAGACCCCGGCGATGAGCAGTGCATCATCGCGCACCATCGATGCCGCCTTGCCGAAGATGAACCCGTCGAGGCCAGCCTTGTTGCCGCCGGGCGAACGCTGGATGACCCCCGACATGGCGATGCCCAGCCCGAAAAAGGCGCCGATGACAATGCCGATCGCCGCATCCTCCTTCACACGGGTGGCCCCGCGGATGAGCGTGATGGCCCACGCGGCGAGCGCACCAAAGACCAGCGCGCCCAGCAGTAGCGATCCGAACTGACGCGAACCCACGATCAAGAATGCCACGCAGATGCCCGGCAGTGCGGCGTGGGCCACGGCGTCGGCCACCAGCCCGCGGCGACGCAGCATCGCAAAGGCCCCGACCACCCCTGACACCAGGCCCAGTGTGCCCGTCCCCAGCAGCACGGTGCGGGTTGTCGAATCCTGCAGCGTGATGAGGCGCAGCAGATCGAGGTCGTTCATCGCGGGCGTCCGTGCGGTTGGTCGGAGAGGCGCAGGGCCTGAGCAGCCTCATCCATGAGCGTGAGCCGCCCGCCGTAGGTCTTCTGCAGGTTGGATGACGTAAACACCTCGCGCACCGGGCCCGCGGCGATCTGTCGCTGATTGAGCAGCAGCACATGATCGAAGTAGGCCTGCACGCTTTGCAGGTCATGATGAACAACGATGACGGTCTTGCCGGCATTGCGCAGCGTGCGGAGCACCTCGACCATTGCCGCCTCGGTCGCGGCGTCGACCCCCGCGAAGGGCTCGTCCATGAGATAAAGCGTGGATTCCTGGGCCAGGGCTCGGGCCAGGAAGACACGCTGCTGTTGGCCCCCCGAGAGTTGCCCGATCTGGCGCGACGCGAATGACGTCATGCCCACCATGTCGAGGCATTCAGCGGCGATGCGTCGATCCTCGCGCCCCGGGCGACGAAGCCAGCCCAGGCGCCCGTACCGACCCATGAGGACGACGTCCGCGACGTTGACTGGAAAATCCCAGTCCACACTCTCTCGCTGGGGTACGTAGCCGATGAGGCGGCGGACATCTCGAACAGGTTTGCCAAAGACGCTGATGGAGCCGCTGGCGATGCGGACCAGGCCGAGGATCGACTTGAGGAGCGTGGACTTGCCCCCTCCGTTGGGTCCGACGATGGCGATAAGTTGGCCAGCAGGGAGCGAGGCGTCCACGTCCCACAACACGGGCTTGCGGTCGTACGCAACGCAGACATCGTGGAGTTCGATCGCGATGCGGGCGCCTACCGGTGTTGTTGCGGCGTCAACCATGGCGTGGCTCATCGCGGGGCGGGCTCCGGAGTGGTGGATGACGGCGGGGTATGCATGGGCGCAGAAGCGGCAGGCGCAAGCGCCTCGACGATCGTGCGTACGTTGTGGCGCACCATGCCCTCGTAGGTGCCCTCGGGCGTGCCGTCGGGGCCCATGGCGTCGGAGAAGAGTTCGCCACCGATCGTGAGCGTGTGCCCGCGCGACTTGCACCCCTCGATCAGGGCCTCGACAGCCTTGCGGGGGACGGAAGACTCGACGAATACCGCACGGCAGCGACGCGATACAAGCGTGTCCACCAGGCGGTTGATCGACTGGATGCTCACCTCGCTGTCCGTGCTGATCCCCTGAAGGCCGATCACTTCCAGCCCATAGGCACGCCCGAAATAGCCAAAGGCGTCGTGCGCCGTCACGATCATTCGCGACTGCTCGGGGATTCGAGACAGTTCCGCGCGGGCCCAGGCATCGAGCGTCTTTAAACGGGCAACGACCCGGGCGCAGTTCGCCGTGAATTCATCCTTGCCCGCCGGGTCCCGCTCGATCAGCGCGTCGCGTGTGCGTTCGGCGACAAACACCCAGAGGGTGGGATCAAACCAGACGTGCGGGTCGTAGTGCCCCTCGAGCTCGGGCGGCTCTCTCAGAAGATTCTCGGGGATCGTCTCGGTCACCTGCACCGTGGGCTGGCGCCGGGCCAGGCGGATGAGCATGTCGGCCAGGCGCCCCTCGAGGTGGAGACCGTTGAAGAGGATCAGGTCGGCCTCCTGCAAGCGGCGCAGATCACCGGGCGAAGCCTTGTAGAGGTGGGGGTCCACGCCCTCACCCATCAGGGCGGTCACGTGTGTGCGCGGGCCGCCGACCTCGCGGGCGGTGTCGGCGATCATGCCGGTGGTGGCAACGACATTCAGGGGCTTGGCGGATGGGTCCTGTGGGGTCGCGCCCAGCAGGGTCAAGAACGTGATGATCAGGGCGAGCATGGCGTTCGTCTCCCAGAGGCGAGTACCGGATATGTAGCCGTTGCTACATGCTGGATATCGTACCCAAGAATGTTTCCATGGTCAACAACCGGAACATCGGCTACACTGAGGGCGTCATGCCTACACGAGCACGAGCCAAGGCGATACCGACACCGGGGCGTAGGGCGGGGGCTGATCCGGCCGCGGTTCATGCGCGGACCCGCCAGGCCCACGCTGGCGAGATCGCCGAGGACTACGTCGAGCTCATCGCCGACCTCATCGACAACGAGGGCGAGGCCCGCGTGGTCGACATCGCCCATCGCCTGGGTGTTTCGCACGTCACTGTTGTGAGAACGGTCGCCCGTCTGCAGCGCGACGGCCTGGTTACTACCCGGCCTTACCGCTCCATCTTCCTGACCGACGAGGGGCGGGCGATGGCGCAGCGCGCCCGGCGACGCCATGTTGTCGTGCTGGACCTTCTCCGTGCCCTGGGTGTGCCCGAAGCCGCAGCCCTGACCGACGCCGAGGGGATCGAACACCATGTCAGCAGCGCGACGCTCGCCGCGTTCGAGCGATTCCTGGCGCGCGAATCGCGCTGAGCGCTGTCAACGTCCGCTTCGCCGTCATCGCCGCGGGATCAGATGCACATTGGTCGCTTTGATAGAGGCGACGATCGGTTGCCCCGAGGCCAGGGCCAGCTCGCGGGCGGCGGCCCGTGTGACCAGCGCCGTCAAGGCGAACCCGCAGTCGATCCCAACCCGGACCAGGCTCGGTTCCTGAACCACGCCCGTGATTCGCCCATCAAGACGCGAGCGGGCGCTCATCGCGCCCGTGCCATCGGGCGAGAGGAGCACATCCGAGGCGTGGATGCAGACAAGCACCTCGATGCCGTCAAACTCGGGCGGGGCCAGCGCGACCAGGAGCGCCGAGCCCACTCGCACATGGGCGATGCCCTCCTCCACGCGTTCGATCCGCCCGGAGAGCACGCTCTCGACGCCGATCGCCGCGGCGCAGGCGTCATCCTGGGGGCGGCTGAAGACCTCGGCGATCGGGCCGACTTGGCGCACACTCCCGTCGATCATCAATGCCGCATGATCGGCCAGTTCGAGGGCCTCGGACTGATCGTGCGTGACGAGAATTGCCGGGATTCCTGCGCTGGCGAGCAGGCCCCTCAACTCGGCGCGCAGCGACGCCCGTGCGGGAGTATCAAGCGAGGCCAGGGGCTCGTCCATGAGCAAGAATGCAGGCGAGATTGCCAATGCGCGCGCGATCGCGACGCGCTGGCGCTGCCCTCCCGAGAGTTGCGATGGGCGTCGGTTGCCCAGCCCATCAAGCCCCAGTGTGATCAACAATCGTTTGACGATGACTGCCCGTGCCGCGGCTTGAGCCACGCCAAATCCGATGTTCTCCGCCACTGTCAGGTGCGGAAAGAGCGACTGCTCCTGCACGATGTAGCCGATGCGCCGGGCCTGGGGCGGCTGATTCACACGTGTTGCTCGGTCGAACCAGACCTCGCCATTCATGCGGATCCGCCCTGACGCGGGCGTGTCGAGCCCGGCGATGCAGCGCAGGATGGTGGTCTTGCCCACGCCCGAGGGGCCGAACAGCGCGGTGACGGTGCCTCCGCCGGTGGGCAGGGTCATGCGGGCGCTGATGCTCGCGCCACCGCGGAACTGTCGCGTGATGTCGATTTCGAGGCTCATCGTGGGCTGGCCCTGGCGCGGAGCGCGTAGGTTGCCCCCAGCGCGCCGAAGGAAATGATCAGAAGCACGCCCGAGGTCCACGCGGCGGAGGTAAAGTCGAACGCCTGCACATCCTCGAAGATCGCGATCGACGCCGTCCGCGTGACGCCGGGGATGTTCCCGCCGATCATGAGAACCACGCCAAATTCGCCCATGGTGTGGGCGAATGAGATCACCGCCCCGGCGACGATCCCCGTCAATGACAGCGGCACGACCACGCGGGCAAACGTGCGAAGCCGAGACTGCCCCAGCGACCACGAGGCCTCGATCAGGCGGCGATCCACCCCGGCGAATGCCGCGGTAATGGGCTGCACCGCGAAGGGAAGGCTGTAGACGATCGACCCGATCACAAGCCCCCAGAACGAGAAGGCCAGGCGCAGCCCCACGCTGTCGTCGAGCAGGCGACCGATCGGGCTGCGCGGGCCCAGAGCCGCCAGCAGATAAAACCCCAGCACGGTCGGGGGCAGCACGAGGGGCAACGCCACAAGGGTTTCAACCACGAACCGCAGTCGTGATCGCGTCGAGGCCAGCCACCACGCCAGCGGGATGCCCAGCACGAGCAAAAACAGGGTTGTGACGCCCGCGAGTTTCGCGCTCAGCCAGATCGCGCCCCACTCCACGCGGTTACTCCTTCCCCAGCCCGTGTCGATCCAGGATGGCCTGGCCTTCGGGCGAATGCATGAACGCGAGGAATTCCATGGCGAGTTCAACCCGCGTGCTGTGTGCGACGACTCCGCCCGCGTGCAGGATCGGCGGATAAGCATCGTCGTCGAGCGGCCACCCAGGTTCAGCACGAGCGAACGCGGAATGAACGCGAGATCCGCCGCCCCCGTCAGGGCGAACTGGGCGGCTTGCTCGGCATTATCGGCGATGGCGACCTTGGTGCCGATGGCATCGAACAACCCCGCCTGCTCCAGAAACGATTCGGCGGCACGCCCATAGGGGGCCAGGCGCGGGCTGGCGATCGCGATGTTCCGCACACGCGGATCACGGATTGCCATGAGCGGATCATCAATCGCAGCCTGTGGAGACTCGGCCCGCGTCCACAGGGCCAGACGACCACGCGCGTACACGCGGACACTCTCGCGGTCCAGCGCACCGGCTTGGACGAGCCGCTGGGGAGTATCTTCGTCCGCGGCGAGGAACACGTCAAAGGGTGCCCCCTCGCGGATCTTCACGCCCAGGCTGCCCGAAGCGCCCGCGGCGATCTCAACCCGCACACCGGGGTTTTTGCGGGAAAACTCGAGTGAAATCTCCTCCGCTGCCGTCTTGACTGAGGAGGCCACAGCCACCCGCAGCGTGGGCTCGCCATCGCCCGACCCGTGCGTGCACCCCATCAACGCAACGAGCAGCCAAACGCAGGCCGCGAAGATGATCCAAGGAGTATGGCAACGCATGGCGATGAGAGTGTACGGCCCTGCTCGCTTGGGGCGAATCTGGAAGGATCCCCGGGCGTGGGTCGTACGATTCGGTTATTCTTCAGCCTCATGATTCGTGCGGGCATTCTCGGCTTTGGCTTCATGGGACGAACGCACCTGGCCGCGTATCGCGACGCGGCGGAGGCCGGGCTTCCCGTGCGCATCACCCGGGTCTGTGATCCGTCATTCGCGCAGACCAATGCTCAAGCACAGCCACAAGCCGCTGGCGGCAACCTGCCCAGCGCGGGCGCTACCGGCCTTGCGGGCGTTTCGACGATGACCGATCCCGAGGCGATGATCAACGATCCCGATCTGGATGTGCTGTCGATCTGCACGTACACCGACACGCATGTGGATTATGCGATCAAGGCGCTGCGCGCGGGCAAGCATGTGCTTGTCGAGAAGCCGCTGGCGCTCAAGGCAAGCCGCGTGGAGGAACTGGCTCAGGCCGCGGCCGGGTCTTCACGCTTGTGCATGCCGGCGATGTGCATGCGTTTCTGGCCGGGGTGGGACTGGCTTCAACTGGCGATCGTGACCAGGGCCTACGGCGAGGTGCGGAGCGCGGTCTTTCAGCGCGTCGGTGCGGGTCCGTCGTGGGCCAGCGATTTCTATCGCGACCCCGCCCGCTCGGGGGGCGCACTCGTGGATCTGCACATCCACGATGTTGATTTCATCACATGGTGCTTCGGCACGCCCACGAGTGTCGCCAGCACCGGCAGTGTCGATCATGTCACCACCGCGTACCGCTTTGCCTCGGGGCCTCGCCATGTCACGGCCGAAGGCGGCTGGTCGGTGCAGGCAACGGCCGGGTTCCGCATGCGTTATTGCGTCTGTTTCGACAAGGCCACGGCAGACTTTGACATCTCGCGCCCCGCGCCGCTGCTGCTGCATGAGGCTGGCGGTACGACACCCGTGAAACTGGGCAAAGGCAGCGGATATACAGGAGAGATAGCGCACTTCATCGGTGCCATCGCTTCTGGGCGAGGACCGCTGCGGGCGACCCTTTCCGAGGCGGTTGTGGTAGCGAGAATCCTCGAGGCCGAGCAGGAAAGCCTCCGTCGCGCCGCGCCGATCACGATACCTGCGAAGGCTTGATCCGGGCCGCCTGCCGCGCCGCCGTACACTGTGCGCATGAAGATCTCGTTCTACGGGGCGGCGGGCGAAGTAACGGGGTCGTGTTACTACGTCGAAACGTCACGGGCCCGTGTGCTGGTCGACTTTGGTCTGCACCAGGGCACGCGAGAGCAGCGCCAGCGCAACCGCGTGCTGCCGCCGGTTCCGTTCGATCGCCTCGATGCCGTGGTGTTGACCCACGCCCATATCGATCACTCGGGGCGGCTGCCTCTGCTCAAGCGACAGGGCTACACGCGGCAGATCTACTGCACGCCCGCGACACGCGACCTGGTGGAATTGTTGCTGCGCGATTCAGCGGAACTTCAGCAGGCCGACGCCAAGCGCATGACCAAGCGCAACGAGCGCCGCGGCAAGCCCGCCGTCAGGCCTCTTTACAGCGTGGAGGACGCGATCGCGATCCTCGATCAGCTCTCGACGCTCCGCTATGACACCCCCGCCGAAGTGGCCCCCGGTGTGAGCATCCGCTTTGTCGATGCGGGGCACATCCTCGGCTCGGCGTCGATCGAGATGACAGTTGTTGATGGAGGCGTGAAGCGGGTGATTGTCTTCTCGGGTGACATCGGGCAGAACGGCATGCCGCTGCTCCGCGATCCGACTCCGCTCGCCAAGGCCGATCTCGTCCTGATGGAATCGACGTATGGCGACCGCGACCATCGCCCCCTCGAGCAGACGATCGAAGAAGCCGCGGGGATCATGCGCGAGGCCGTGTGGAACAAGGAAAAAGTCCTGATCCCCTCCTTCGCGGTAGGGCGCAGCCAGTTGATCCTTTACTACCTGAACAAACTGGCGCGGTCGGGCAGGGTCCCCGAGTTCCCTGTCTTTCTCGACAGCCCCATGGCCATCGACGCGCTGAAACTCTACCGCAAGTATCTGCACGTGCTCGACGCCGAGACGCGCGAGCAGACCCGCAACGGCGAGTACCCGCTCGATGTGCCCAATCTCACCTGCACGGTGACGCCCGATGAATCGCGCAAGATCAACGACATGCATTGCTGCGCGGTGGTGATCGCGGGCTCGGGCATGTGCACGGGCGGCCGAATCATCCATCACCTCCGCCACAACATCTGGCGGCGCAATGTCACCGTGCTCATCGTGGGCTATCAGGCCCATGGCACGCTGGGGCGGCAGCTCGTTGAGGGGGCCAAGTTCGTCCGCATCTTCGGCGAACGCGTCATCGTCCGCGCCACCGTGCGCACGCTCGGCGGGCTTTCGGCGCACGCGGGTCAGTCCGAACTCCTCGCCTGGGCGGGGAACTACGAGAAAAACGCTGCGGGTCAACGACCCCGCTTCGTGCTGACGCACGGTGAGCCCGGCGCACGGGCCGCCCTCCAGGCCAAACTTAAGGCCACCCTCGCCATCGATGCCGAACTTCCCGAGTGGGGGGGCTCGATCACGCTCAACTAAGCCCCAGGCAACAGTCGAAGGCATCCTCGCTTCGTAATGGGTATCGTTCGACGATGCTGATCCTTCGCATGCTCCTAGGGCTCTTGATGCTCTTCCAGTTCGCCTGCGCGTCACGCGTGGGCGAACGCCTGCCCCGACGCGGCGACGAGATCGTCATCGCCGGCCAGTACTTCCACACCGGAACCCCCATCGTCCTCTGGACCGACCCGGGCGGCTACGACGCCTACCGCGTCGAACGCCGCTTCGCCCCCATCGACCAGGCCTCGTGGGAGGCCTCGAAAGAGAAAATCGCCACTCCGAACCGTTACGGCACGCGGCGTGTGTCTCTCTCCCCCGAGGCCGCCGAACTCGTCCGTGGCGGGGGATGGGAACTCGATCTACTCCGTCAGCATGTCGATCAGTTCGTGATCCACTACGACGTCTGCGGCACCAGCCGCACATGCTTCCAGGTTCTCCACGACCAACGCTGCCTTTCAGTGCATTTCATGCTCGACATCGATGGCACGATCTACCAGACGCTCGACGTCAAGGAGCGGGCCTGGCACGCGGGCATCGCCAACGACCGTTCGGTCGGCATCGAGATCGCCAACATCGGGGCCTATCCCCCCGGCAAGCCATCACCTCTGGATTCCTGGTACGCCACCGATGCTGCTGGGCCTTATGTGACGCTCCCCTCGCGTCTGGGCGACGGGGGTGTGCGCACGAAGGGGTACATCGCCAGGCCCGTGCGCCCACACCGCATCGCTGGCGCGATCCATGGCGTGACGTACGAGATGTACGACCTGACCCCGCAGCAGTACGAGAGCCTCGCCCGCCTTACCGCGACCCTCTGCCGCGTGCTGCCCAACCTTGCCTGTGATTACCCCCGCGACGCACAAGGCGATCTCGTCGCCCGCGCCATGACGCCCGATGAACTCGCCGCCCATCGCGGGCTGCTGGGGCACTTCCATATCACCAAAGGGAAGATCGATCCCGGCCCCGCTTTCGACTGGGACAAGGTCGTGCGCCGGGCACGGGCACTGGGGGCGCCGCGCTCGATCAGCCCGCGGCTCGCGCCTTAGCCTCGACCCCGGAGAGCGCCGCATCGAGCGCGGCGCCCAGGCGGTCGATCTGCGCGGGCGTGTGCGCCGCGTTCACCACCACCCTGAAATACCGCGGGCAAGGCCCGCCCGGATAGTCGATCAGAGGGGCCAGAATGCCCGCCTTGAGCACGCCCGCGGCTAGGTGCTCCATCTGCTCGTCCTTGTCCAACGCGAAGGTAAAGATCGGGATGCCCGGCGCCGGCTGCGGCAGTCCAAGTCGGCCGAAGACCTCGCGCAGATGCGCCGCGTTCGTGCGCAGTTTCATGACCATCGAGTCGCTTTCGCGCAGCAGCCCCAAGGCGGCCCGCGCCCCCTCGGCAATAGGGGGCGGCACGGGCGTCGAACTCCGGTAGACCCAGGCCCGTTCGCGCACCTTGCGCACAAACTCGCCCCGCCCCGCGACGGTCCCGCCGTAGCACCCCAGCCCTTTGGCCAGCGTGGTGGTGATGACCACACGGGGGTCGTCGATCCCCGCGCCGACCACCGACCCGCGTCCGTGCGGCCCCAGCACACAGAACCCGTGGCAATCATCCACAAGCAGCGTCGAGCGGTGCGATGGCAGGGCCTTGAGCAGTTCGGCCAGCGGTGCGATCCCGCCGTCCGCCGCGAAAACGCTGTCGGTCAGAACGACCACCCCCGCCTGGGCGTGACGTGCGGCGAGCCAGCGGGCCGAATCGGCGTTGAGGTGCTCAAAGTCGAAGACCTGCATCCCGGCGGCGGAGGCGGCGTTGCGGATGCTCCGATGGGCTCGGGCGTCGACCAGCGCGATACCCCGCTCGGGGGCGAGGGCTTGGCAGGCCATGAAGTTGGCGGTGTATCCCTCCGCCGAAAGGATCGCGCTCTCCTGCCCAAGGAACGCCGCCAGTTCGGCCTCGAGCGCCTCGTGCGTCAGCGTGTTGCCGGTGGTCTCGCGCGATGCGGTCGTCGTGACGCCCAGGCGGCACAGCCCAGCGCTGATGGCGGCGTGCACCCGCGGTTCGTGCGCCAGCCCGAGGTAGTTGCACCCCCCAAAGGCGAGAAGTTCACGACCCTCGACGATCGCGGTGGTGGGGGTCGGCCAAGACTCAACAGGGATTCGCGGCATGTCCATTCTCGATCGGCAGGAAACCTTCCCCGCCAACACTGTTCACGCACGCTTCAGCGTCGCTCGTGCCCGGGCGCAACATGGATCGGCGCAGGGATCGTCGCCATCGTGTGCAGCCCCGGGGCGGCCTTGATCAGCCGCGGGATTGCGTTGATCACGATCGCCGACGTCGCGATGTCCCCGTGCACCCCTCCCGGGATCACCATGTCGATCGAGGGCTCGCCCTCGATCACCACGCGGTCGTGCGGCTGATCCTGGCCGATGGCGGCCTGGAACTCGAGGTGTACCACGCAGCGCTCGTCGGTGTAACCCCGGGCCACCTGGCGCACACCCGCCGCCCGCCCCTTGGGGATCGTCCCCAGCCCGCAGACTAGTTCGCGCTCAGCGCGGACGGGGCCGATGTCTTCTTCCCAGCGTTCCACTTTCAGCCCGGCATAGTGGGCGATGAAATGGAGGCTCTCGCCCAGGCCCACGTGGCGGAGCGAGCCGTCCTTGATCTTCGCCGCGAACTGGTCGTCATCGAGCCCGGCCCCGATCTTTTTCTGAAAAGGGATCCGCCGGGACGAGGCGTCCTGGATGCGGTAGCAGCGAACCTCGCGGACACCGTTGCAGACGCTGGTCATCGCCGCGGGGAGAAAGTCCATCAGGAACCCAGGGTTGACCCCGGTGCCAAGCAGGCGTCCCCCGTGCTGCAGGCACAGGTCGTCAAGATCCTCGGCCAGGGCCAGATGTCGGAGCCACGGGTAGACGAGTTCCTCGCAGGTGCTCACCACGGCCTTGCCCCGCTCGATCAGGCCGCGGAATGTCGCCTCGCACGAGAGCAGGTCCGACGACGTGGCGACGACCACGCCGTCCACGCTCTCCCAGTTGTCGAAGGCGTCGAGGCTCGGGGCGATTTTGAGGCGGGGATCGGCGCTGGGCACGATCTCGCACAGGGGCTTGTCCACGAGCGACGGGGAGGCATCGATCGCCCCGACAATCTGTCCGGCCTCGCGCTTGATGAGGTCGTTGGCGATCCGGATACCCAGCGGCCCAAGCCCGACGTGCACGATTCGCTTCATGGGCGGACTGTAGTCGCTCGCCTCGTCGTGTCACCCGCCCGTCAGGCCTGGAGTGCGGAATCGAGCCGCCCGCGGGCTTTGTCCAGGCGGGCCTCCGCCTCGGGGCGGGCCAGGCCCAGCAGCCGCATGACCACCGCGACCTTGACGCTGCCCCCCGCCTCGTCGAGCAGCGCCAGGCACGCCTCGCGATCGAGCCCGGTCAGCGTCGCGATGATGCGTGCGGCGCGGTCGCGCAGCTTGGCGTTGGTGGCCCGCACATCGACCATCAGGTTCTGGTAGACCCGCCCCGAACGCACCATGAGCGTGGTCGAGATCGTGTTGAGCGCGAGTTTCGTCGCCGTCCCCGCTTTCATCCGCGTCGAGCCCGTCAGCACCTCGGGTCCGGTCTTGAGCACGAGCACGTGGTCCGCGTGTTCGACGACCCCCGGATCGGCGCAGGTCAGCAGGGCCGTGAGCGGGGCGTCCTCAGCGGTGCGTCCGTCGCGCCGGCAGTAGGCCAGCGCACCCAGCGCATACGGCGTCGTCCCGCCCGCGGCGATCGCGATGACGCTGTCGTTCGGGTTGAGGGCGAGTGATTCCAACTCAGTCCATGCACCGCGGGGGTCGTCCTCCAGTCCTTCGCTGCTCTTGCGCAGCGAGGCATCCCCACCTGCGATGAGCCCGATGATCCGGTCGGGCGGGACGCAGAACGTTGGCGGAGCCTCGCACGCGTCGAGCACGCCCAGCCGGCCGCTGGTCCCCGCGCCCACATAGATCAGCCTGCCGCCGGCGAGGAACCGCGGCTCGATCGCCTCGATTAGTCGCGTCAGGCGTGGCCTTGCGCGCTTGAGCGCCTGCACACTGTCGCGGTCTTCGCGATTGATCGTCTCGATGATCTCCCCGACCCCAAGGGTGTGAAGGTTCATCGTGCGTGGGTTGCGCTTCTCGGTGGAGACGTGTGAACGATCCGGCGGGGTCACATTCATGGGCGACAATAGCGGCCCTTCGCCTAGGCCGATCGCCCACGCGCCGGGTATACCCACGCCCCGCTCACGGGCGCAGGGCTCGAGCATCGCGTGACATGGGGCAGGGTGATGGGTACGCCATCCTGGCAGAGCGCGCCGAGCACCGCGAAGCACGCCGCCTCGCGATACGCCGCGGGCACGCCGGCCTCGTCGGTCGTGCACACGCTTCGCCCCTGGGCCCTTTCGCTGATCGCCGCGATGAGGGCGCGATTCATCGTGCCCCCGCCCGCGAGCAGCACTTGGCGTGAATCCGAGGCAACCCCGCGGCGAACGATCACCTCGGCGATCGCCTCGCCCGCGCTGCGGAGCAGGTCCTCGCTCGCAGCATCCGCGTGCGCATCCACCCACGCGGCGAGTTCATCCCCCGTGCCCAGCGACCGCCCAGACTCTGCCTGTCGCTCGAGGAGGCGCTTTGCATCGTCGTAGACGCGTGGGACGATCGCGCCGTTCATGGCTGTCGCGCCGTCCGTGTCGTACCCACACCCGAGCCTTGCGCGGGCGATGGCATCGAGCAACTGGTTGCACGCGCACACGTCCCTCGCGTCGATGCGATCGATCGCCTCATCCCCGCCCGCGGGCAGGTTCGTGATGTTGCAGAACCCGCCGAGATTCACAACCGACACCGGCGAGGTTTCATCGCGGAAGAGCACCCAATCGGCCATTGGCGTGATGGGGGCCCCCTGCCCGTCCGCCGCCAGGTCCGCCTGACGCAGGTCATAGACCACCGGCACGCCCAGCGCGTGCGCGATCGGGGCGGGCTGCATCACCTGCCAACTCAGGGGCGGCTCGTGAAACACCGTCTGCCCGTGCACGCAGACAATGTCGCACGCTTCGCTGTCAAGCAACGCTTCAATCGCCCGCACGTGCAACAGTGCAAAGTCATGCTGCGCTGAACACACCTCGCGAGCGGTCATCGCCTGCTGCTCGGCCAGGCGGCGCAGCGATGGCCCCACACTCCCCAGCGGCGTGCTGCGCCCACGCACGAAGCGGGCCCTCATCGCCAGCCCACGCCCCTCGATCGTGACGAGGGCGACGTCGAGCCCGTCGAGGCTCGTGCCCGTCATGCAGCCGACGACCCGTCGCGTGCTCACGCAGTGGCCTCCCCGGGCTCGGGCCCGATCTTTCTGAAGAACGCGCAACTCTGCGCGAGCCCCCCAGAACGCGAGCGCTCGACCCACAGACGCCGATGCTCGGCCTCGATCTCATGCCAGCTCCCCGGCGGTGAGCCTGTGCTCCAGCCGCGCCGACGCCCGAAGCGGTCCATGGCCAGACGCGTCATCGCCAGCGTGTGGCGCAGTTCGTCCATCAGCAATGGGCACGATGCCGCCGGCGCATTGCCCAGCGCCTCAAGGCGTGCGACGCACCCGTCATACACCTCGCGCGAGCCCACTTCGCGGGCTTCATCACAGCCCTTGAAGAGATCGGCGAAGATCGCGGTCTGGTTCCTGATGCGGCCCGTCTGCCCCGGCCTTGAGAGAGGCATCGCGACACTGCGCAGCGGCTCATCCACGTCACCCAGAACATCGAGCCACGCCCCGATCTCGAGTGAAGGATCGTCGAAGGCATGCAGCGACACGGTGCCCGCGTCGGGCGTGTCACAACCGCACCACGCCGCGTGAAGCCCGTCGGCGATCCCACGCAGCGCCACGGGCCAGGTCTGCCAATGCCCGCTGTCACCCCAATCGCAGACGAGCAGCCCCGCGGCACGCTGCGACAGCGCCGCCCGGGCCGCCCCTTCGATGTTGCCGCGGCGTTCGCTGGTTCGCCCGGTGATCGACCGCCACGAACTCGTCCCCGGGCAGAGCCAGAACCCGTGCATCCACGCCGGGCCGTGGCGCGTGAGGGCGCCGCACCAGTCGTCCCACGGAGCGTCGGGCTCATATCCCCAGGCCAAGGGAGTCATGTCGGCCTCGAGCATCGAGAGACAGTCCGGGTGCGACAGGGCGATGTCGGCCCAGAACATCGAACGCTTGCCCAGCCCCCGCGCGACCGCGGCGATCTGGCCCACAAACTCGGCGAAGACCGCGCCCCGGCCGCGCCGGCGTACCACGTCCGCCGAACGCCCATACGCAATGTCGTAGGTCTCATCGCAGCCGATATTGACGAGCGCACCGCTGAAGTGGGGGAGCAACTCGCCCAGCAATCGCTCGACAAAGCGCAGCGAGGCGGGATCGGTCGGGCAGAGCGAGAAAGGCCCACTGCGGGGCCAGACGTCAAACATCCAGTCGCCGTGGGTCTCGGCCAGGTGCGCAAAGGCGGGTTTCTCGAGCCATTCGCGCAGGTGCCCGAAGCAGTTCTGGTTCGCCGCCATATCGATGCCATGAGCCGCGCATGCCACGTCGATCTCTCGCACCTGTTCGGGCGTGAGCGGATCCCACCCGCCCCAGACCGATTCGGCCCCCTCGTAGGCAAACGTGTGCTCGGTGTAGAACTGCACGTGGTTGCACTTGAGGGCCGAGAGTTGCCCGATGATCCGATGAAACTCGGTCATCGTCGGCACGCGGCAGCGTGAAACATCCAGCATCACGCCCCGCCGCCCGATCGCCGGGCGATCGTCGATCTCGCAGCACGGGGCTTGGCTTGGAAACTGACGCAGGATCTGCACGAGCGTCGCCCGCGCATGGCGTAAACCCGTGCTCGTGGGGGCGAGGCATTCGGCGATGAGGCATCCGGCATCGCCGGCGCGGATGGTCAGCCGATACGACTGGGCGTCTCGCTCATCCGCGCCGCACCAGGCGCCCGAGGTCTGCTCACGCAGCCACGCGGGTGCCGGCGACATCGTGAGTGCGCCGCTCATCCACGCGCTCGCGTCGGGCGGCACGTGCGCCACGCCCTCGAGCATGCGCACGTTCATGGGTGTCGGGATGAGTCTGAGTGAGTCCATGCGGCGTGCCCGGCCCAAACTCCATCCCGGGCGGGCCGGGGCATCCTACCGCGCGCAGGCCACCTCGACACCGGTCAGTTCCGCAGCCAGCGTTTCAATTGCACGAGTCAGCACGCGGATCGCCCGCGCGTATTCGCGCAGCGAAATCCGCTCTTCGGGTGTGTGATCGAGCGCGCTGTCACCGGGCCCGTACGCCGAGATCGGGCACCCCCACACCGGCCCGACGACATTCATGTCCGACGTGCCCGTCTTGTGCTTGGGGTGGGGCGTGCCGCCCTCGCCCCGGATCGCGCCGGTGAGCGCCCGCGCCACCGGGTTGTTCCGGTCGCACACATGCGCTACTTCGGCTCCCGTGAACCCCAGCCGCACGTGTTCGCCCGCTTCCTCGCGGCAGATAACCTCGATCCGCCGCGCCGTCACCCCCGGCGGTAATCGAAACCCGCCCAGAGCCGTGGCCCGCTCGTACAACCCGTCGCTTGACGTACCCATGCGGCGCATCGTCGCCTGCACGCGCTCGAACGCACGCTCGGAGACGCGCTCTCGTTCGGCCCGGATGCGCACGCGATCCCACCAGCGGCAGAGATCATCGCCCACGCTCGTGCCCGGCCCCGCCGCGTGGGCCGACGCGCGACGCTCCTCATATTCAACCAGCAAGCGACCCTTGTAACCGAGCGTCACGCCGTCCCACCCGCTGGGCTCGCCGATGACGCACGCCGTGGGCGTGAACGACTTGATCGCCTGTAGCGCTCCGCGCGAGGTGGCGGCCTCTTCCTCGACGGCGCCGATCACGATCAGGCGCACGCCCGGGGGCACATTCGCCCGCGAGGCGGCGCACACAAACGTGGCCAGCGGGCCCTTCGCGTCGACGCTCCCCCGCCCGTGCAGCGTGTCCCCCTCGATCCGCACGGGGATATCGCCGGGCACCGTGTCCATGTGCCCCAGCAGCACGATGTCGATGCTCCGCCCCTTCTCGTCGGGCGAGCCGACGATGCCCACGGCGTTGCCCGCGGGGTCGATGTGGGCGTCCATGCCCCGCTCTCGCATCGCTCGCGAGAGATGCTCGGCCAGCGGGCGCTCGTGCCCGGTCAGGCTCGCGATCGACACCATCTCAAAGAGCAGGCGAGCGTCGGGGTCGCTGGGTGCGCCTTCATTCACGGGATGCCGGTTCATTCAAATACCGTCCCTTCGCCGTTGAGTGCGCTGCTGATCGGCGTCGCGGTGCGCGCATCGCCGATGATGACACGCCCAACCCCCGCCTGCAACGCATCGCCCGCGCCCAGCACCTTCTTCTTCATGCGTCCCTGGGCGGCCTCCGCGGCGGCTTCGATCTCGTGCCGGGGCACGCGCCGGATCAGCGTCGATTCATCCGGGAACGCCCGGAGCAAGCCGCGCACGTTCGAGAGGAGCAGCAGCGTGTGCGCATGGAGCGCCGCGGCGGTCGCCGCCGCCGCCCGATCCGCGTCCACGTTGATCGGCTCGCCCTGCTCGCTGATGCCTGGGGGCGAGATCACCGGCGTGTACCCAGCCTCGAGCAGCATCTGCAGCAGGCTGGCGTTGACCCGCTCGACCGTGCCGGTGTAGTCGTCACGCACCACCACCACGCGACCTGCCTCGACGCTGCGGATGGCCTCTTTCCGCTTCCCCTCCCACAGCCTGGCGTCGAGCCCCGACAGCCCGATCGCGTTCACGCCCGCACGCAAGAGACGCTCCACCAGAGACTGGTTCATGACGCCGCGGCAGGCCATCTGAAAGATCTCGAGTGTCTTTCGATCCGTCCGGCGGCTGGTGTGCCCCGAGGGGGAGGTAATGAACCGCGCCGGGTGTCCCAGTTGTTCGCTCAGCGTGTTGGTGGCGTGCGATCCCCCGTGCACGATGACGAGCTTCTGCCCGCCGTGGGTGAGCGTCCCCGCGTCCGTGGCGATCGCCTCGAGATCTACGCCCTCACTCCCGCCGACTTTCACGACAAGCACTCGAGTTCTCCCTCGTTCAATAGGGGTGCAGGCCGGCAAAGCCGAGGCCGGCCCGTTCCTCAAAGCCGCACATCAGGTTCATGCACTGCACCGCCGAGCCCGCCGCCCCCTTCATCAGGTTGTCGATGGCGCTGATGACGACAATCCGCCCCGTGGCTTCATCGACCTCGAAGCCAACGTCGCACCAGTTAGTCCCGCCCAGGATCTTGGGCTCGGGGTAGCGGTGGATGCCCGACTTGTCCTTGACGATCCGCACGAAGGGTTCGCCCCGATAAGCCTCGCGATAGAGCGACCAGACTTCCTTCTCGGTCATCGCCCGCGTGGGGAAGACATGCGCCGTGCACAGCACGCCCCGCACCAGTTCCACGCTCGTGACCGACATGTGCAGTTCAAACGCGCCCAGTTCCTGGGCCACCTCGGCCTGATGCCGGTGCCCCGCGGGGGCAAAGGTTCGCACGGTGCCGCTCTTCTCGGGGTGATGGCTCGTCGCGCTGGGCTCGGCCCCTGCCTCCGACGACCCCACCTTCAGGTCCGCGACCGCCGAGCGGATCAGCCCGGCCCGGGCCAGGGGCAACAGCGCAAGATTGACCGCCGTCGCGTTGCACCCCACACCGCTGGCCAGCCGGGCCCCGCGCAGGCGCTCGCGCTGCAGTTCGGGCAGGCCATAGACGAAGCGATCAAGCCAGGCGGAGGCGGCGTGATCCTCGGCGTACCAGCGTCGATACGCCGCCGCGTCACGCAGTCGAAAATCCGCCGACAGGTCCACCACACGTTCGGCCAGCCCCGCGTACTTCTCGATCGAGCGGCTCGCTTCGCCGTGCGGCAGGCACAAGAAAAGCACGTCGCACTTTTCTACCTGATCGGGCGACACGAACTGCAACTTGGTGCGCCCGCGCAGGTTCGGGTGCGACGTGTGCACGAACGCGCCGACCTGGCGGCGTGAGGTCACCTGCGCGACCTCGGCCAGCGGGTGATCCAGAAGCAGTCGGATCAACTCGCCGCCAGTGTACCCCGAAGCCCCGATGATCGAACAACGCACGCTCATGCCCGCACTCCTTCAGGCGTGCGGACCCAGCCCCGGCGTGCCAGCCCCAGCGTCCACTCGACAATCCGCCCGGGGATGTCTACCCCTGTGGGCTCGATGCTGTTGCGAAACTCCATCGTGTGGTTCACCTCGCCCACGGTCAGCCCGTCGCGCGGGTGCTCGAGCAGGTCGACCGCAACGATACCCCCGCCCACCGCGTGCGCCGCCCGCACCGAGATCGCGCCCACCTCACCGCTCACATCGATGGGCGTGGCCCTGCCACCCCGCGCGGTGTTGGTGATCCAGTGCTCGCTCTCGCGGGCGATGCCGCAGATCGCCTCGTCCCCCGCGACAAAGACGCGAAGATCACGCCCGGGCTTGTTGACATGTTCCTGCACGTAGAAGACCGAGTGCTGCACGCTCCCGAGCGTCGCCTTGTGCTCGACAATCGCCTCGGCGGCGTCGCGGTCATTCACCCGGGAAAGCAGCCGCCCCCACGAGCCCACCGTCGGCTTGAGGACCGCCGGATAGCCATTGGCCTCGATCGCGGCGATGGCCGAGTTCTCGCTCACCGCGACGCGTGTCCGGGGCGTGGGCACACCCGCCCGCACCAGCGCCACGCTCGTGGCCAGCTTGTCGCCGCAGGTATCGATGACGCGCGAGGGATTCACCACCGGCATGCCCCAGCCCTCGAAGACTCGGACGACCGCGAGGGCCGCCGAGTGGCTGACGCAGCGATCGATCGCCGCGTCGAACCGCTGCCAGGGGGATGGGTCGTGCAGATCGAGCACGATCTCACGCACGTCGACGAACTCGTGCTCGATCCCCCGTGCCGCCAGCGACTCGCCCAGCAGCCTCTCTTCGACCCGAATCCTCGAATGCAGTATCGCAATCCGCATGACCGACTCCTGTTCCCCTCGTGAATCAACCGTGACAAGCGCGACAAATACCTTTCCGCGGCCGACTCACTCGCCCCAGTCTTCCTCGACCTCGGGGGCCAGGACCACGCTCAGCGGCTGCGTGCTGGTGACTTCGAGTTCCACCGCACATTCGGCGCACCGCACCACCTCGCCATTGAGCGGGGCGCGGGCAAACTCCACCCGCCCGCCGCACTCGGGGCATTCACACGCGATCGTGTACGTTCCGGTATCCATCGCAGTCTCCTTTCGTTTCTCAACCTTCGAGCCCGGGGTCACACGCCCCGGAAGAGTTCAAAAGCACAACGGGCCCACCGACCACTGGTCCGGCGAGCCCGATCCGATCCTTGGCGCTTCCGCGCCCAGTTCGTGTTCGGTGTCACCGGCCCGGGGGGGCTTTCGCTTTCCCTTTGGCTTTGGCTTTGAGGCCGCACGACACGACACCGCACGCGGCGAATTCGCCGTTCATGCCCGCCAGGTTGGCCGTCGTGGTGCTCATCGTGCCTCTTCATCCCAATCGGCGGATCAACTCCGCCAACTCCAGCCGAATCGTTAGGCCCCATGCGACACCGGGTCAACTTTCCGGCCTTGTCCCGCCAGGCACACCAGTGTTGCCACGCACGTCCCGATGACCAGTTGCCACGGGAAGGCCATTTTGAACTCGGGCAGTGACACCATCCCCGCCAGCCCCGTGCGAAGCAATACCCAGACCGCCGGCTGCATCACCAGGACGACGCCAAACCCCGCGATCAACGCCGCCACGGCGCTGGTCTCATTCCCGAACCGGGTGAACAGCGCCGTCAGAAAGACCCCCAGCAGCCCGGCATAGGCGAACGACATCACCCCCAGGGCGAACTCCACGAGCGTGTTGTTCTCCGGGTCGTACCAGAGGATGCACAGGCTGGCAAAGCCGCCCAGCACCACCCCGGCGCCCACCACACCACCCCGGGCCACGCGCAGGTAGTGTCCCTCGGCGTGCCCAGGCCGCCACCCCCGGTACAGGTCTGTCACAAATGTGGACGACATCGCGTTGAGCGTCGAGTTCACCGTCGACAGCCCCGCCGCGAAGAGCCCCGTCATGACCAGTCCGCCCAGCCCCGGAGGCAGGTGGTGCATCACGAAACTCACGAACAAACCCATGCGGCTGGGCGCTTCGACGCTCCGCCCCGTCAGGTCCGGGCGCTGGTAAAACACCCACAGCAAAAGCCCGATCGCCAGGAAGACCGCCACCGTCGGCACCCCAGCCAACACTCCGCCGATCACCGATCGCGCCCCCTCCTTCGCGCTGCGGCAGGTCAGCATCCGCTGCACCAGGTCCTGGTCCGTCCCGTGCGAGGCCACGATCAACAGCATCAACCCCGTCACGCTCGTCAGCAGTGTGAAGCTCTTGCTCGCGTCAAACCCATACAGCGGCTTGCCAGGATCGATTCCAACATCGATCAACGTCAACTTGCTCGCGAGGCCCGCCCCGGGCTCGCGCCACGCCGCGATGATCGAACTCCAATCGGAGGGCATCAGCCACACGAGATACACCAGCACGCCGCCCGCCGCCCCGACATAGACGGTGGCCTGCAGCACGTCGGACCAGATCACGCTGCGGATCCCGCCCGCCAGTGTGTAGCCGATCCCGATGGTCGTCATGACGACCACGCCGCCCACCAGGTGCAGGGGCTCCACATCGCCGAAGAGAATCAACGATGCCGGCACCGATCCGATGAACACCCGCGCCCCGCCCGCGAAGACGCGTCCGATCAGGTACGTCACGCTCGCGGCATGCTTGGCCCGCACCCCGAACCGCCGTTCGAGCAGTTGGTAGGGCGTCGAGCACTCGTGCCGATAGAACGCCGGAATAAAGACCCAAGCGAGCACCACCGCCGCCAGTATGCCGCCGATGGTCCCCGAGAGGTACGTCAGGTTGCCGTAATACGATGACTCGGGCACGCCGACAAAGGTTGCAGCAGATTGGGCCGTGGCGAGCACCGAGATGGCCACCGCCCACGACGGCATCGATCGCTTCGCCAGGAAGTAATCGCCCGTGTCGTGCTGCTTGCGCCGATTGATGAACAACCCCGAAACCAGCAGCATCAGCCCGTACGCCCCGAGCACGCCCCAGTCGATCCATCCCAGGGCACCTAGCGTGAGCGGCATCCGTGGCCTCCGTTGCGACGGGTCCTCCGTGCGCGGGCCTCAGCATACCGATACGGCTATCGCCCCGGGTGTGTGGGCTTGGAGACTGGAAATTGAGTCGCTTGGATTCAGCGAGCGGCCGGTGCGGGCCAACGTCGCGGAGTTCCTGCCGCGAGAGACTTCATACCCGAGACGGCGAGTCTGGTCCTACCGCCGGCGACGAATCCCCATCAGCCCCGCGCCCAGCAGCAGCGACGTGCCCCCCGGCGAGGGCAGCACGCGGATGTCGCTCACCACCCACGTCAACATGGTGGTGGTGGGGAAGGGGAGTTTCACGATCGAGATGTCGACCAGCGTCTCGCCGAACGCGCCAAACCCGACATAGACGGGCACTCCGGGTACCACGCCGGGTACCACGATCGTGTGCGAACTGACCGTGCCCACCGCCGTGATCGAGAACGAATGCGTGGACCCCGACTCGGCCTCCAGGAAGAAGTCGATCGCCGTCGCCCCGACGGGCGGCACCACGTCCGATCCTGCAATCCCGCCCGGCCCGCCGATCGGCAGCGCGTGGAACGCCCCCGACATGAACGGTGTGCCCGGCGCTACCCGGTCATGGCTGGGCATGAACCCCATCGAACCGATTGGCGTCGCGAGAGGCATGCCCGGCGTCAGCGACGGCGGGTGGCCGTAGATTGCGCCCAGTGGCGAACCGTCGCCCGGGACGACAAGAAGCGGCGTGCCCATCGCGAGATCCAGCGCCGGCGGAGCAAACGAAGAAAAAATGGCGCCAGAGGCCTGCGAGACCATCCAACCAAGGCCAGCCGCGGCGATCATCATTCCTGCGGATTGCATCTCGATCCTCCTCTCACACTCGTGCGCGCCATCAGGCCCACGGCCCGCTTGATACAGAATCTCCAACGACGATTCTCGTGGACGTTCACGCGCAGGCAATGGGTATTCAGGGGATTCACTTCAAACTGAGTAATTGGGAATCGCAGCAATGAACCTCACTAAGGCCCCGTATTGCAACGTGCACAATGTATGCAATTGTTGGATGTGACGTACCCACTGCTGGGTCGCTTCAGCGCGGTGCGATTAAGCTGTACTGCTTGCCGTTGATGCCTACCGCCTGGCACTGCCTGTCAATGCCGTTCCGCATGCATCGGCCGGGGTGATGTACGTTGCGCAACGACATCGCCCAAGACACCGCAGAGCATGCAATGAATACAGGCTCACCCCATTGGGCAGTGGTGGCTAGTGACGAGTTGTGAGCGACGAAACAGTGGGGGTAGCCGGGGAGGAGCCCGTTGAGCACCCTCCAAGGACGGCGATAGGCCTGATTGGCCTCTCGTGGCTCTTCATGAGCCACCCAATCCCGTCGACCGCTTCAGTCAAAAAAGGAAACGACTCGGTCGCGTGTTTCCGCCCGCGGCCGAGTCGTAGGAGGAGAGAGAGACAAGACGCCGTCACAAGGGGTGGCCCGCTTTTCAGCCGGCCCAGTCAACCCTTAGTTCAAACCCGGCTACGTGTTTCCGCCCGCAGCCGAGTCATAGGAGGAGAGAGAGACAAGACACCCACAACATGCCACACGATTCGGACGTTGCCACCAATCGTGCCGGTTTTTCCGTTTATTCCGCCCCGCCGTCGCGCAAGGGTTGTGTTCGCAGTGTGTTACGGCCACGGAAAAACGCGCCGCGACGGGCCAAAAACCCCGCTTCCCTTTGAACAAATGGGGTCGTTTTCCCCGTCAGGCCACCGCCTCGTAGAGTTCCCCCGCCGCCCGCCAGTTCACCAGACCCATCCAGGCCTGAACATAATCCGAACGTCGGTTCTGGTACTTCAGGTAGTAGGCGTGTTCCCACACATCAATGCCCAGCACCGGGCTGGCGGCGGTGGGGAACATGTCCTGCTGCTTTTCCGTCTGAGTGATCCACAGGCGTCCGCTGGCCCGGTCGCGCACCAGCCAGGCCCAGCCGCCCCCCTCGACCTGCGCCGCCGCCGCCTTGAAATGAGCCGTGAAGGCGTCGAGCGAGCCAAAGTCCCGGTCGATCGCGGTGGCGAGTTCACCCGCGGGGCTGCCCCCGCGCCCCGCCGGGGCCATCAGCCGCCAGAAGAGGCAGTGGTTGATGTGCCCGCTGGCGTGGAACGAGAGTTCCCGTGACCAGTGGCGCACGAGCGACAGATCGCCCCGCCCCTCGCGCAGGCGCTTGAGTTCGCCCAGGGCGGCGTTGAGCCCGGCGACATACGCCGCGTGGTGCTTGGTGTGGTGGATTTCCATCGTCTGCGCGTCGATCACCGGCTCGAGGGCGTTGCTGGCGTACGGCAGTTTGGGCAATGTGAACTGCCCCGCCCTCTCGTCCCACCCGAAGGCCTCGGGCCCGAACTCGCCCGACGGTGCCGCACCCGCGGGCACCCTTGGCGCGGGGAGTGACCCGGGTTGTGCGCTCGCACCGGCCGCGAGGGCGCCAACCCCCGCCAGGCCAAGGGCCGCGAGCGCGGAACGCCGATCGAGCGTGGCAGGCTCGCGCGGCACGTCGTGGTTATGAGTGTTCATGCAGTCAGACTAGCCGGGAATTGCAGCGCGGTCATGGGGTGATTAAGCCACACTGCCGTGGTGCCGCGATCAAGCCGGATGAATTCCGTGCTAGTTGCCAACGCGATATCGTGGATAGACAAAGTGGAAGTCGGTGCCAGCGCCTTCGTGTTTGAGGGCATTCATATTGGTGTCCTCGTCGTAGGGTGCCCTATCGTCCACGCCATCGGCGCCCTTGGAATAGAGCGTGTACCCCCAGGGCTGGCTCGCGTCGGGGCGATAGACAATCCCGTCGGGGTTCCACGGATCGACCGGGAGCGCGGGCAAGATGCCCGGCACAAGATCGGCGAGCGCGGCGGGGAGAACGCCCGTGCGGGCGCGATGGATCTCGATGGCGAGCATCAGGCGTGTACCGGCGAGTTCAAGAGCGGCCGCATCGGAGGCATGTATCGCCATGATGGCGGATTGCAGACAATGCCTGGCTGGCGGCTGATCATGAGGCAGTGAGGACGCCCATTCTTCGAACTCCCGGATTTTCACCGCACGCGATGCGGGGTTTGTAACCAACGCAAGCGTGGCCGCCTTGTCATAGAACTCATGGACGACTCTGGTGGTCTCGGATTTCGTGGGCAAGAACAATCCGAAGACGTTGACGACCGACAAAGATACGCCGCCAGGATCGACCCAAGAATCGTCCAATGCTCTTAAGCGCACCACAAGGACACGTCCATCGCCTTGCCCATCATCGGTGTGCGTCCGCTGGATCAGATCCAGCATGGCAATACGATCTCCCTCCAACGCGAATTCGATGCCCGGTTCGTCGGCGATGCGGCCGAGGGTTTGAAGCAGCCTCTCGAGTATGGCTTCGTGCACCGGTTGCTCGATCAATTCGTGACGGAGTTCTTTGCATGCAGCCGAGCGGATCGCCATGCCCTGCAACCGATCAATCAGTTGGTACTGACGCCCGACGGCACGAGCAACCGTGAACGCGTCGTCGAACGCATCGGCCAGCGTGGTCATATCGCCATCCATGTGGGCGAGACGTTGACGCGCAGACAAGAGCCGGGCAAATTGTCTGTACATGAGATCACTGTCGCGCAGATGTTCCAGCAGCACGCCTTTGTGAACCGGACGAGAAAAAAATCGGCGGCTTCTGAGATTGGCGATTTGATGAAAAATGTCCGCTCGTGCTTGGCCTTCAACGATTGCACGAGCGTGTGTCATCACGCTCTCGGGTGCGCCATCCGCCAGCACATCTTCAGCGTCTGGGGGCCAAGACCATTTCTTTGGCCAATCCGCGGGTCTCGGCAGGAGATGTAGAGGCGTATTCGGTTCGCGCAACGTGTCGAGATAGGACGCATAGGTATCACGAGAGCGTTGGATGATATCAGAGAGTTCCTCCCACCCATTGGGCTCGTGGGCGACGTCGGCCTGATATGAAGCGACAAGTGCTTCTGCCTTCGCCGCGTAGTCGACGCTGCTGCCCGGTTGGGCGTTGAACGCCCAGTGCACCGCCCACGCACCCCAGACGCAGAACACCAGCAGCGAAACGCCGAGCGTTAGCCATATGATGTTCCGCCACCGCCAGAAACCGGGCTTGGGTTTCATTGAAAGAGCCTCCCCACAGGGCATCGATCCTGAATCGCCATTCGCAGCCGTGAACCATAACCCGGAAAGGCGGCGATGTCTGTTCCTGCTTGTGTCCACCACTGAGGGGGGAACGGCCCGCTCTCACTCGCGGCGGTCGCGTTCCTGCAGAATCCGATAGTCCTTCCCCGCACCCTTTGGGCGGAGCGACTCCTGGTTCGCCTTCGGATCGAAGGCGCCGCCGTTGTCCACGCCGTCGGCGCCCTTGGAATAGAGCGTGTACCCAGCGCGTTGGCTCGCGTCGGGGCGATAGACAAAGCCGTCGGGGTTCCACGGATCGACCGGGAGCGCGGGCAAGATGCCCGGCACGAGGTCGGCGAGTGCGGCGGGGAGAACGCCCGTGCGGGCGCGGTGGATCTCGATGGCGAGCATCAGGCGCGTTGAGGCCACATCGAGCGTGGAGGCATCGGACGCATGGATGGCCTTGTCGAAGGCGGGCAGGAGCAACTTGGGCAGCACCTGCAACCTCGGCAGAGCCTCGATCCACTCATCCAGAATCCTCCCGCTGGCGGCTCGCGATCCGGGGGTCGATGCAGCCTCCTGGATGGCCAGGTCATAGAACTCGTTGAAGGCGAGGGTGGTCTCTTTCTTGGAGGGCATCACGAATCCGGCGAGATTAGCGATGGGCGAAGCCGAGATCGGTGTGCCCCCCGCCATGGAACTGAGCGGGCCTGCGGCGCTGGGGATGAAGCGGCCGTCGCCGTTTCCGTCGTCGGTGTGCGTCCACTGGATCGTGTCCATGGCGAAGAGGCGTTCCCCCTCGAGCGAGAGTTCGAGCCCTGGCTCGGTGTCAACATGATCGAGCGCCCGCAACAGCGCCACGAGCATCTCTTCGCTGGGTGCTCGCTCGATCAGTTCGGTGCGGAGTTCCTGGCAGGCCATCGCACGGATCGCGATGGCCACGAGCCGGTCGATCAGCGTGGACTGTCGCCCCAGCGCGCGGGCGAGCGTCAGCGTGCCCTCGAACGACGCGAGCATCGTCGCGTCGTCGCCGGCCTGGTGCGCGAGGCGCTGGCGCGCGGTGCCGGTCCGTGTCAGGGCGCGTGCGTGGCCTAGTTCGGGCAGAAGGATGTTGAGCAGTTTTTCGTTCGACGGGAGCGGTCGGACAAAGTGGCGCTGATTGCGCAGGGCGGCCAGCCGCTCGAACACGCCGGCCTGCTCGTGGGCCGCGATGATCGCCCGGGTGTGCATCAGCACGATATCTGGGGTATTGGTTGCCAGGACATCGGCGGGGTGTGGAGGCCAAGACCAGCCCTCGGGCCACCCGGAGGGCGGGTTGTTTACATTGATCGGAACGCTCGAATTGTACAGCGATTCGTAATACGCCCTGGTCGACTCCTGGGACATCACGATGACGCCCGCGAACTCGTCCCACCTGTTGGGCTGGTGCGCGTCGGCAACCTGGCGAGACGCCACGAGTTCTTCCATCTTCTTCGCGTAATCGACGCTCGAACCTTCCTCCGCGTTGAACGCCCAGTGCACCGCCCACGCGCTCCACACGCAGAACGCCAGCAGCGGCACGCCAAAGACCAGCAGCAGGATGGTGCGCAGACGCCAGAACGGTGGGGGAGTGTTCATGCTAATTCCATGGGTTCGGTGCGGGAGGCGGGTTCAGGATGTAATCGGCCTTGGTCGACGGAGGTGTCGCGCCCAGAGTCTGCATCCGGCCCAGCCAGAATACGTACTGCTGCGGCGTCTTGAGAGACAGGCGATGCCCAAGGTCGTCGGCCGCATCGGGCCCTACGGAATGCAGCACGTAGCCACGTCCCGCGGCGTCTTCGCCGGGCCCGAATCGACGGTACGACAACGGCCTGTCCGCCCAGATATCGCGCGGCACCTCGGGCATGAACTCGGGCACGAGCGCGTCGAGCGTGGCGGGATACTCGCCGCGTGCATCGCGGAAGCGCTCGATGGCGATCATCGCGCTGATGCCGCGCGCGTGCAGCACGCGTTCGTCGCGGGCTGAGAGAATCTGAAACGTGACGGTGTGGTACCACGACGCCATGATGAGTGGAGTCTGAACGGGCACGACGCCGGTTCGCTCCCACGGCATCTGGTCCGCGTGCGTACGGTACACGCGGTTCGACGCATTGATCATGCCGACGACTTCGTTCAGCGTGCCGAGGCGGCCGTAGGTGGGCTGACTCCACGTGCCCTGCGAGGCCCAGTTGCGGGCCTCGTCGAGGTAGGCCTTGCGTACGGCGAGAGGATTCGTATAAGCGGCAGCCGCCTGTGAGAGAAAAAATGCTCTCGACGCGTCCATCGCCTCGCTCGTTGCCGGTGCGGTCCGGATCGCCTGTGCCCGATCGATCGATTCGACCCACGCCGGCGAAGGGGGCGCGGCTAGCACGTGGATCATCGCTCGGTCGATCACCCGCGACAATGTGGGATCTCGCATGAATCCCCTCGTGCCCAGGCTGTCCATCAGGAAGGGCTCGAGACGAGCCGCGGCCTGGAGTGTCGCGTCAAACGTGTCGTGCTCACCCCGTGCTGCGGCGAGAAACAGCCGCAGGCTTATCGCCTGCGTGATCGGTGAGAGATCCTGGATTCCGGCGCCATTCCAGATACGGATCGAAGAGATTCCCTGGGCTGCGCCGATGCCCGCATGTTTCGCGGCCGCGTCGATGGCGCGGAACACGTCAGCGCGCTCGTACTCGTCGTGCCACATGGGCATGATCGCCAACCGTTCGGATACGCCGCTGTTCTGTTCGGGCGCGTAATCAAAATCGGGATGCAAGCCAAGGAAAAAAAATGGAGGCTCGACGACGAGTGTCGCGCCAGCCCCGAGCCGGGCCTCCTGGCCGGCAATGGCCCGCCGATCGCCTTCGTGTATCTTTTCAATCGCCTCAACCAGACGTAGTGAGACTTGTGTATTGAGTTCCTGCTCCTCGGGCGAGAGGCTCTCGGCGTCGCGCTGTGCCTGGGCGTTGATCGACGCGATGAGATCCGCCGCGTCCCGGGCCTGCGCCCGCAGCCACCATTCGAATGCGCCCCATGAAATCAGCCCGAGCACCAGCGGCGCCACGACCAGCGCCATCACGCCGATGAAGATCCGCCGCCACGTCCTTCGCGAGAACAGCGGCGGGGGGATGTGCTCGTTCGGCGCCGCCGGCGCAAAGCGCTTCGCCCCGCCCGCGCCCTCCGCGAGTTCGGCCATCGAGGCATCGACCGTCACGACGCTGCCGCACTCGGGGCAGGCCACTTTTAGGTCATCGCCCACGGGCAGCCCCAGCAGCGAATAGCGGCAGACATTGCACGACCCGCGCGAGTGCAGTACCTGCCCCACGCGTCGGCGCAGCAGGCGATCTCGAGCCGCCAGCCCCATCAGCACGGGGATGCACCCGAGCACGAGCATCCAGGCAATCAGCCCGAGAGTCAGCCACACCGATTCAAAGGCGAGCGAATCACCCCATCGATCAAAGAACCGGATCGAGCGGAAGAAGGCGAACGACGCGCCGATCCCCGCCAGCAGCGAAACGATCAGAACGCACGAGGCGTGCACGACCTTCGCCGCCAGCCCGCGGCGTGCCGCGCGGACAAATCGCTCGCACGCCTCGTCGGGGAAGCGGTCGAGCTCGGGGAAGGCACGGTAAATGCGACGGGTCAGGAGGCGCATGCGAGAGACTATCTCGAATGGCCTACACCCCAGCAAGCCTTACGGTTGCACGCCCCCCTCCGATGGCGGGGCGTGACGACACTCCCTCGGCGGTGGGGGAGTCACCTCGCCCCCTCCCGGCGCATCCTGAAGCGTGTTCCGCAGCGGGCGTTACTTGGCATAACTGAACACGCCCCGCCCGGACTTATCGCCCAGGCGTCCCGCCGTCACCAGTTGACGCAGCAGCGGGCAGGGGCGGTACTTGTCGTCGCCCAGTTCGGTGTGCAGCACGCCCAGGATCTTGAGGCACGTGTCGAGCCCGATGAAGTCGGCCAGGCGCAGCGGGCCCATCGGGAAGTTGCACCCGAGCTTCATGATCTCGTCGATGTGCTCGGGCTCGGCGACCCCCTCCATCCACGCGAAGAACGCCTCGTTGATCATCGGCATCAGCACCCGGTTCGACACGAACCCCGCCCGGTCGTTGGCCGGGATCGGCGTCTTGCCCATCGCCTTGGCCAGCGCGATCACCCGCTCGGTCGTCTCGGGCGCGGTCTGCAGGCCCTTGATCACCTCGACGAGTTTCATCACCGGCACGGGATTGAAGAAGTGCATGCCGATCACGCGCGGGGCCGCGTCGCCCGCGGCGGCGGCGATGTCCGTCAGACTGATCGAACTCGTGTTCGACGCGAGGATCTGGCCGCCCGTGAACATCTTCGCCAGCGAGGCGAACAGGTCGCGCTTGATCTTCACGTCCTCGACGATCGCCTCGATCACGATGTCGACGCCCTTGAGCCCGTCGAGCGAGCCGACGTACGACAGCCGCTTGAGGGCGGCGTCCACGTCCTCCTGCTTCATCCGCCCCTTCTCAACCTCGCGGGCCAGTCGCTTGGCGTGGTCCGCCTTGCACTTTTCGAGGGCCTTGGCGTTGGAATCGAAGACAATGCAGGCAAAGCCGCTGCACGCGCCGACCTGCGCGATCCCGCCGCCCATCTGCCCCGAACCCACCACGCCGATTGCTTTGATGTCGCTCATGCGGGGAGGGTACGCCCCGCCCTGTCGCTCTGGCCAGCCGCCGCGGCCAGCCGCCCCGGCAACGCGCTCGCACGCCGACGGGTGTTTGGACCTGGTCGAACCACACGACGGCTTCAGTCCTCACGGGCATCCGGTCTGGTGACGCCGAACTTGCGTGGTGCGGCGGCTGCCTCCGCCGTGCCACCGATGTCTGCCCCGAGACATCGGTGCCTCTTCCCACCGCTCGGCAGACTCAATGCCAAGTGGCCCGCTCTCGTAGCGAGGCGTCTGCCCTCCGCCGTGCCACCGAAGTCTGCCCTGAGACTTCGGTGCCTCTTCCCGCCGCTCGGTAGACTCGCCGCGTTGTGGTTGGGCGTGCGGGAGGGTGAGGTAGAATGCGACCCGCCGCCCGCACCGGGGCGTGTGCGAAATGGAAGGGATACCGATGCACTCGAACCGGCAACGACCAAGACACCGAAGTCTCAAAGCAGACTTCGGTGGCACGAGGTCGCTGACAAGGTTTCGGAGGTTGCTGCCGACTTCGGTGCCACCCGCCGAACTGGAGGAGATACCCGTGAATCCGAACCGGGCAGGTGGCCCGACTCTTGATGCAGGATCTGCGTCCAGTGTGCCCCGATCTGACCGTCCGCGGTCAGTCGGGTGAGGAAGCGGTTGAATGAGTCGCCACGCCCGCGAGGGTTAGAGACGTGGAAGGGGTAACTGTGAGAAGCGCGAACGTGCTGAAGCCGGTATGACTGCGCTGGGAAAGGGGTAGGGGGGAGACCCTGATACACTTTCCCGACTGACCCCAAGGCCGGTCAGTCGGGGCACTGCGGAAAACACACCGGATCGCGAAAAGAGTCGGGCCACTCGCCCGATCATGGATTGTGAGCGCATCGAAAAGGTGGAGCAAGATGACGCCGCGTGATATTGAGATGTGCGTCATGGACTGCCTTCAGGACGACGTCATGGAGAATTTGGCCGCATTGCTGAGAGTTCTTAATGGGGCCGATGACCGACGCTCCTGGGAATCGGCTCGTGGCCAGTCCTTCTCCGAATCAGAAGTACAATCAGCCCTCGTTTGTTTGATGAATAAGGGCTTCGTCATACCGTTGGCTGAACAGGCGTCGTCAAATGACAAAAGCTCTCCTGTCCAAGTGAGCGAGGTAGGATTTGGCGTCACATGGTCTAGGGCATGGTTCCATTTGACACAGGCAGGGCGTACTGCTCTGCAGGCCTGGTGGCATGCCGAGGGACAAGCCAGGTACCCTGTGGACGAAATGTAGTCCAAAGACTTTTTCGCGTGTCAATACCCGCCGCATCTGTACGCTTCGTTGTGATTATTATGGAATAACGCACGACCCTAGACAAATGTCGCACGCCTTCACCGCACTGCCCCCAGGTACACATACCACCCCAGCCCG
This sequence comes from Phycisphaerales bacterium, assembly GCA_013360675.1. GTDB lineage: Bacteria > Planctomycetota > Phycisphaerae > Phycisphaerales > UBA1924 > JABWBB01. The sequence continues at coordinate 95,146 of JABWBB010000008.1, forward strand.
ATCGTGATGATCAGCCACCCGTACAGCGTGTGCTCGATCGACGCCAGCACCAGCGAGCGCGTCCGCGCGTAGGTTCGGGCAAAGAGCAGCCCGCCCACCGCCGTCAGCAGCACCGCCAGCACGTTCTGAAAAATCACATGCGCAAAGCCAAAGGCCAGGGCCGAGGCGAGGATCATGTCGCGCGGGTCGGTGAACAGATCGCGATATCGGTGAAAGATGAACGCCCGGTAGACGACGTTCTGCGCGATGACCGACAGCACCGGGTACGCCAGCATCACCAGCGCGTACAACTCGGGCCTGGCCCTGGGAAAGTAGAACAGGATCTCGGGCCTGGCCCACGCCACCAGGGCCGTCAGCGCACCGCCGGCCACCACGAAGGTGCCCAGCACGCGCCACAGTTCGCGCGAAGGGTGCCCGGGCATGGCCGGGCCAGCGTTCCACAGCCCGCGCCGGTCAAAGGCCGGATCGCCCACCAGCATCACCAGGCACGCCGTCGCCGCACTCCCCAGCATGACCAGCAGCGGGATTCGCCCGTCCGCGAAGGCGGCGAGCACCGGCAGCACGCCGAACAGCACGCCAAACTCGATCGCCAGCGATCGGCGCGAGCGGTGGGGGACTGATACCGGGGCGGCCTCCATGTCCCCTTCTTGGGATTGCCGTGTTCGGGTTTGCGGCGGGTCGGCGTTGGGGTTGCGGGGCTGACGCCCTATGCTTGGCTTTCCCGTATCCATGAAGGAGTTTTTCGATGTCCACGCCCGTGATTCTCGCCGCCAAACGCACCCCCATCGGCCGCTTCTTCGGGGGTCTTTCCAAGGTCCCCTCGCCCTTGCTGGGGTCCTACGCCATCGCCGGGCTCTTCGCCGAGCAGCCCGCGCTCAAGGCCGCGGCGGAGTCGGGCAAGATCGACGATGTCATCATGGGATGCGTGCTCCAGGCCGGGCTGGGCCAGAACCCCGCCCGCCAGGCCGCCCTCAAGGCCGGCTGCCCCGAGACGCAGAGCGCGGTGACGATCAACAAGGTCTGCGGGAGCGGGCTCCAGGCCGTCATGCAGGCCGCCGCCGCGATCAAGGGGGGCGATGCCTCGCTCGCCATTGCGGGCGGGTTCGAGAGCATGACCATGGCGCCCTACTTCGCCAAGATCCGCGACGGCGCGGGGGCCCCCAAGTTCGGCCCCATGACCTTCGAGGATCACATGCAGTTCGACGGCCTGCGCTGCGCGTTCGAATGCTGGGCGATGGGCAACGCCGCTGACTACATCGCCAAGAAGCACGAGATCAGCCGTGCGGAGCAGGACCGCTTCAGCGCCCGCAGTCACCAGCTCGCCGCCGACGCGACGAGCAAGGGCTACTTCAAGAGCGAACTCGTCGCAGTGACGGGCGAGCAGTGCCTCGACCGCAAGTCGCCGGGCGTGAGCGCCGACGAGGGCATCCGCGCCGAGAGCACCGCCGACTCGCTCGCCAAACTCCGCCCCGTCTTCGACGCCAAGGAGGGGACCGTCACCGCCGGTAACGCGAGCCAGATCTCCGATGGCGGGGCGGCCCTGGCCGTTGCCTCGATGAAGATGGCCGAGGAACTGGGCATCAAGCCCATAGCCAAGATCCTCGCCTATCACACCAGCGGGGTGTCGCCCAAGGACATCTTCCGCGCCCCGGCGCTCGCCGTCCCCGCGGTCATCGCCAAGGCCGGGCTCAAGCTCGGCGACATCGACCTGTTCGAGGTCAACGAGGCCTTCGCCGCCCAGGCCCTCCAGAACATCAAGGAAGGCGGCATCCCCGAGGCCAAGGTCAACATCTGCGGCGGGGCCATCGCCCTGGGCCACCCCATCGGCTGCTCGGGCGCCCGCGTCCTAACGACCCTGGTCCACCAGCTCAAGCGCACTGGCGGCAAACGCGGCGTGGCGGCCCTGTGCCTGGGCGGGGGCAACGCCGTCGCCATGGTCGTCGAGGCCTGCTGACTTCGTCAATCGCTCTTGATTTGATCAAAAGCAACCCCCCGTCCCCTGGGCGGGGGGTTGTGTTTTTGGACGGGATCGGCCATACTGGACGTGTTCCAACCAGACCCGTTCTGGGTCTGAGATGCGGGGTGACACCATGCGCATGGCACTTGCACCGAGACGTGGACGCGGCATTCCCACGCGGCGAGCCTTCACGCTGATCGAACTGCTCGTGGTCATCGCGATCATCGCGATGCTCATCAGCCTGCTGCTCCCATCGCTGGGCAAGAGCCGCGAGGCCGCCCGTGCGACCATCTGCGCCGCCAACCTCAGGCAAGTGGGCTATGCCCTCCTGCAATACACCGGCAACAACAAGGACTACTACCCCGGCGATCACCGCCAGATCGGCTCGGATTCATGGATCACCTGGGTCCCGCGCCTGAAGAGTTACCTGGGCGACAACTACCAGATCTTCTGGTGCCCCTCGGCCCCCAAGGAGTACCGCTACAACCCCTACACCGGCTTCCCCAACACCGATCCCAACCGCGACCCGCGCCGCTATGGGTATGACGCCAACGAACACCCCATGTACGGCAACGAGTTCTTCTGCTACGCCTACAACGGTTGGGGGGTCCGCGATTTCTCCCGCCCGCACCTGGGCCTTGGCGGGCACGTCGCGGCCCTCGAGCCCATTCCGACCATGCAGGACCGTGCCGACCGCCCCTACAACGAGATCCGCGATTGGCAGGTCCGCGTTCCCAGCGAGATGATCGCCATCGCCGACAGCAAGACCGACGGCATCTGGGATACATGGCTCACCCCGCAGGCCGACGCTCCCTATTCATGGCCGGGCCAGCGCCACAATCGCAGCGCCCAGACACTCTTCTGCGACGGTGCGGTGAAGATGATGCGCTACGACATCCTCATGTCCACCGATCCCATCAACCGCCGCCGCTGGAACAACGACAACGAGCCGCACTAGCCCGCACAGGGAACCCGCATGAACAGCAACGCCGTCAAACTTACGCTGGCGATCGTGCTGCTGGTCTCGGCCGCGGCCATCGCCTGGTACCGCTTCGGTAACGCCGAAGAAGACGCGGTCATCATCGAAAAGACCCATTGGATCTGCACCGCTTCTTCCTGCGGCAAAGAGTTCGAGTTTCCCGCGCCCGACTACGCCAGGATCCGGCGTGACTCTCCCGACGCCGTGCCCCCGTGCCCCCATTGCGGCACCAGCACCGTCGTGCTGGGCGTTCCGTGCTCCAACTGCACCAAGCTGGTGCGCCCCGTCGGGCATGGGCAACTCCCCCCCGCATGCCCACACTGCGGCAAGCCGCCCGTTGCCAACTGACCCGCAAACCCGATGGCGATCGCCGAGGTAATGCGCGCATGCCATGGGCGTGCAATGATCACGCATGGCACACACCTACGTCATTACCGGCGCATCGCGCGGCCTAGGTCTTGAGTTCTGCAATCAGCTCGCCGCCCGCGGCGACAACGTCATCGCCGGCGTGCGCGACCCCTCGCGCGTGACGCTTCCCAAGGGCGTCCGCGTCGAGCCCCTCGACCTGACCCAAGACGCCAGCATCTTCGCCTTCGCCAAGGCCCTCAGCGGCACGACGATCGACGTCCTCATCAACAACGCGGGCATCTACATCAACCACGGCACGCTCGCCGAGTTCGCGAGCGAGGACCTCGCCGCGTCCTTCCGTGTCAACACCATCGCCCCGTTCGTACTTCTCAAGGCGCTGCGACTCTCGATGGCGGGGGGGCTCAAACGCGTCGTCCACATCACCAGCGAACTGGGCAGCGTCTCGCTCAACAACGGCGGATGGTCCTACGCCTACTGCGCCAGTAAGGCCGCCCTCAACCAGATCCACCGCACGATCTCGCTCGAACTGGGGCGAGATGGCTTCACGTGCGTCGCGATGCACCCGGGCTGGGTCCGCACCGACATGGGCGGTCCCGATGCGCCACTGCTCCCCCCCGAGAGTGTCCGCGACATGATCGCCACCATCGGCCGCTTCACCCAGGCCGACAACGGACGCTATATCGAACGCACCGGCCAGACGCTCCCCTGGTAAGTCCTTCGTGCCCCCGCGCTATACTGGTCCTCGCACTCCAAGGACCACGACTCATGCTCATCCGCACGCATACCTGCGGCCAGTTGCGCGACACCAACGTCGGAGAGAACATCCGCCTCAACGGTTGGGTCAACTCGTACCGCGACCACGGCAACCTGATCTTCATCGATCTGCGCGACCGCTACGGCGTCACCCAGCTCGTCTTCGACCCTGACGACGGCACCGACGCCGCCCTCATGGCCGCCGCCGACAAACTGCGCAACGAGGACGTCGTCGCGTGCGAGGGTGTGGTACGCATCCGCATCGGCGGCGAGAACCCCAAACTCGCCTCGGGCAAGATCGAGATCGTCGTCAAGAAACTCGAGGTCCTCAACAAGACCGAGCCGCCCCCCTTCCTCCCCGAGGACATAGGGAATCTCCCCGCCGAGGAGTTCCGCTCGAAGTATCGCTACCTCGACCTGCGCCGCCCCACGATGCAGAAGATCCTGGGTCTCCGCCACAAGGCCTACCAGGCGACGCGCCGCTACTTCGACCAGAACGGCTTCCTCGAAGTCGAAACGCCGATTCTCTACAAGAGCACGCCCGAGGGCGCCCGCGAGTTCCTCGTCCCCAGCCGGCATCTCCCGGGCAACTTCTACGCCCTGCCGCAGAGCCCGCAGCTCTTCAAGCAGATCCTGATGGTCGCGGGCTGCGACCGCTACATGCAGATCTGCCGCTGTTTCCGCGATGAAGATCCGCGGGCCGACCGCCAAGCCGAGTTCACACAGATCGATCTTGAGATGTCCTTTGTCCGTCGCGATCAGGTCATGGCCATGATGGAGGGCTTCGTCCGCACCCTCTGGAAGGAGGTCATGGGCGTCGAGGTTCCGCCGCTGGCCCGCATGACCTACCGCGAGGCGATGGAACGCTTCGGGATCGACCGCCCCGACACCCGCTACGCCCTCGAGAGCCGCGACATTTCATCCCTCGCCGCCAAGTGCGACTTTGGCGTCTTCAAGGACGTCCTCGCCAAGGGTCAGGACCGCCCCCAGTTCAACAGCAAGCGGGGCGTCGTCAAGGCCATCCACGTCCCAGGCGGGGCCGACAAGCTCACGCGCAAGATGACCGACGGCTACACACCCTTCGTCAAGGGCTTTGGCGCGGGCGGGGTGGCCACCGTCAAGGTCAACGCTCAGGGCGCCTTTGAAACGGGCATCGCGAAGTTCCTCGAGCCCATCCGCGAGGATCTCACCCGCGAACTTAACCTCAAGCCCGGCGACGCCGTGCTGTTCGTGGCCGATCTGTACGCCATCGCGACCAAGGCGATCGGTGAACTCCGGCAGGTCGTCGCCCGCGATCTTGGCCTCATCCCCAAGAGCGGCGCCGAGGGCGGCCCGTGGAACTTCCTCTGGGTCATCGATTTCCCCATGTTCGAGAAGGACAAGGAAAGCAACCGCTGGGTGGCGATGCACCACCCCTTCACCAGCCCGCGCGACGATCAACTCGAGGCCTTCCTCGCCGCCGATGTCAACGACGACGACACGATCGAGGGGATCGTCTCGGCGGGGTACGACATCGTGCTCAACGGGCAGGAGATCGCGGGGGGGTCGGTCCGAATCCACGACCAGGCCGTGCAGTCCAAGGTCTTCCGTCTGCTGGGCCTCACGCCCGAGCAGGCCAGGGAAAAGTTCAGCTTCCTGCTCGAGGCCCTGGCCTTTGGCGCGCCGCCCCACGCGGGCATCGCCTTTGGCTTCGATCGCCTCGTGATGAACTTCGTGGGCACGACCAACATCCGCGACGTGATCGCCTTCCCCAAGACCCAGACGGGCCAGGACCTCATGACCGGCGCACCCGGCGTGGCCAACGAGGCCCAGCTCCGCGATGTCCACGTGAAGTCCATCCCGATCGAACCCAAGGCCGAACCCAAGGCCTGACCCGCATCAGGGCCTGAATGAAAAGCCCCCGCGATGGCGGGGGTTGATCGTTTCAAGGGCTGGGCGGTCCTCGCGCCGGTGTTACCCCGCGCGTGGCGAGTTCTTCAACTCGCCTGCGCCCGAGGGTGGGACTTGTCGTACGCCTGCTGCAGCCGCTGCGTGGTCAGGTGCGTGTAGACCTGCGTGGTGCTCAGGCTCTGGTGCCCGAGCAGTTCCTGCACGCTCCGCAGATCCGCCCCGTTGTCGAGCAGATGCGTCGCGAAGCTGTGCCGCAGCGTGTGCGGGCTGATCGTCGCGTCGAGGCCGGCGTACTTGAGGTACTTGTCCAGCTTGCGCCGCACGCTGCGGCTCGACAGCCGCCCGCCGTGCTTGTTGACGAACAGGGGCTTGGCCGGTGCGTTCTCGCGGGCCTGGGCCCCGAAACGCACGTCGGCCCGGAGCATCTCGAGATACCGCTGGATCGCCGCCAAGGCGTGCGAGCCCAGGGGAACGATCCGTTCCTTCTTGCCCTTCCCGCGGACATGCAGCGCCTCGCCGGGCAGGTCGAGGTCGGCGTTGTTGAGGCCGACCAGTTCGCTCACGCGGATCCCGGTGCTGTACAGCGTCTCGAGCATCGCGCGGTCGCGCCGCCCGAGCACGTCGCTGTCGCCGGGGGCGGAGAGCAGCCGCTCGATCTGCTCGATCGTGATGGCCTTGGGCAGGCGCTTCCCCTGGCGGGGCGTGCGGATCGAGGTCATCGGGTTCGTCGCCGAAACCCCGCGACGCTCGGCCCACTTGTAGAACGAACGCAGCGTCGCGATCTTGCGCGCCATGGTCGCCGCCGAATACGACTGCTCGCCCAGGTTCGCCAGGAACATGCGGATGGTGTCGCTCGTCGCCGTCGCGATGATCTCGGTCAGCGTGGTGCAGCGCGTGGGGTCGGTCTGTGGCGTCGGGCGACCGCTCCCGCGGGCCTGGTTGAGGCGGTCCAACGCGGCCTTCTCGGCATCAGGACGCACCTCGATCCCGAACTTCGTCGTCAGAAACTCGATGAACTGGCGCAGGTCCGCGCCGTAGCACCGGGCCGTGTACGGGCTGAAGTGCCGTTCGTCCGAGAGGTAGACGGTGAAGGCATCCGTGATGGGAAGGGTCGACATGGGCGGCACTCCTCAAAGTCTTCTCCGACGCTTCCGTGCGCCGGTCTTGGGCGATAACACGTGTTTCGTCGGCTGACTCGGACGTTGGCTTGATCGCCCGAGCCTGACATCATCGAAAAAACGGGTGCGGGAACTCCCCACCCTGGTTATTTGTCCTCGACACGGGCCTGGACCCGACCCAGGCGGATCCACTCACGCTGCATCAGCTCGTCCATCATCCGGTACGCGGCAAACTCGCAGAAGAGAGGCATGCTGGCGATATATCGCTCCCAGCGCAGGGCGGACTGCTCCCGGGCCCGCCCGCGGGCAAAGGTCTTCACATCCTGCAGCACCTGGTGGTTCTTCCCGTCGAGGTTCCCCGACACCACCACGCCGGGTGTCTGCGAGAAGCGGGTCCCGCTCGGGCCGCGATCCGTGGTCGCGCTTGTCAGCGACCGGGGATCAACCTCGCCGCGCCCGCCCGCGGGCTGCAGCGAGCCCGGGCGGGCGTACAGCCCCAGCGTCATCCCCAGCACCGGCGTGTAGGGGTCATAGTTCGTGATCGAGCCCACGATGATCGCGTCCACGCCCATCGCTTGCGTCAGGCGCATCGCGTCTTCAGGGCTGGTCACGCGGGTCATGTTCAAGGCCCGCATCGCCTGAAGGGTCCGGTTGAGCGGCACGGTGCGCACGCCCTGGACTTCCTCCGCCGCCGCCACCAGCCGATCGGTCACCATGCCCACATCCACCTCGGTGGTGCCTGATTCGTTGTTGAGGGGGGCGAAGGCAAAGAGCACCTCGCCCTGCAGCGTGTCGTAGGGGGCCACGAGCGATCGCGGCGAGGCCAGTTGCTCATCACGCGGCGCTCCCGCGCACGCGATCAGCATGCCCACGCCCACGCACGCCATGATCCGACACAGAATCGAGCGAGTCCGTTTCCCGAAGTTCGACATGGGCCTCCTGCCTCCGTCGTAAAAAGAATCAGTTCCCGTTCCCGGCCTCGGCCATGGGCGCCGTCGCACCGCCCGTCGAACCCGCCGCCAACAGCGCGGGGCCCAGATCGAGCGACCAGATGTTCTGCGAGCCGCCACGATCAGACACGAAGTAGAGGCGGTTGTTGGTCGCCCAGGCGGGGCTGATCGACGCCCCCGTGCCCGATGTCAGCCGCACCTTGCCCGTGCCGTCGATGTTGATGATCCACAGCGAGGCCTCACGCGGGAGTTCGCCGTTGCGGGGCGAGTTGGCCGCCCCGACAGGCACTTCGGAAAAAGAAATCCAGTTCCCGTCCGGGCTCCACGCCGGGTTGATCAGCGCCATGCCCGGCTCGCTGGCGATCTCGGTTGCGTTGCTCGCCTGGCCGTTGGCGTAATCCACCGTCCAGATCGAGAATGAACGCGAACCACGTTCGCGTCCCAACTGGAAAAGGATCGTGTCCTTGCCCTCGGCCCCGGTGCCCGCCGTCGGACACCACTGCGGGAAGAGCCCATAGCCGATGAAGTGCGAGACCCCCGGGTTCGCCGCGTCGCTGACCCACATCTCCCAGCGGCCGCTCATGGCGCTGAGCTTGGAATACACCAGGTTCTTCCCGTCAGGCGACCACGAGGGGTGCAGTTCGTCGGCCCCGTCCGAAGTGACCTGCATCGCCTTGCCGCCCGTGATGGGCATCACGTAGATATCCCAGTTCCCGCCCCGATTGCTCGCGAAGGCGATCCGCGTGCCATCCGGGCTCAGGCTGGGCATCGCGTCGTCCGAGGGGTCGTTGGTCAACTGCGTCACCACGCGGCTGTCCGACCGCTTGATATAGATGTCAGACGTGGGCCGGTGCTGTGTGCTCGAATACACCAGCCACTGCCCGTCGCGAGAGACGCACGGATCAAAGTCCGCACCCTCACTCGCGAATGTCGCACGCGTCACGTTGGGCGTCGAGGGGGCCGGCGTCATCGCGACGACGACAGGCTCCGCGGGATTCGTGACAGGTTCCGCGGCCAGGGGCTGCACCGGAACAACGTCCTTGGAGGCTGTCACAGGAGCCGGAGCCTTGTTGGGCTGGGCCGATGGCTCGTGGTTGAATGTGAACGGGCTCGACGCGCATCCTGCCAGCGATGCGATCGTAAAGCCAAGGAACGCCATGCCACACTTGTTCGTGATCTTCATAAAACACCAACCTCCACGATCGGCGGGCACTTCCCGCAATCCCCGCGCACCAGCATGGCGGCGCATCCGTTTATCGGACTGCAAGGTGCCCGGGCTTCAAGCCCGGAGCCCCGATCTTCGTGAGCATCGGCCCGCCGCCCGCCCCGCATGAGTCCAATAAGGCATTCCACTCCCCGCGTTCGCCGAGTCCCACCAAAAACACAACAGGGCGAACCCCCTCCCTGGTGGGGTCCGCCCCGCTGAAGACATCCTTTTTGGCACAATCAGGCCAGCGATTCGCACGACACAATCGCCCGCGTCAGCCCGCGGCGCACCCAGGTCGAGCCCCGCCCACGAGGGCTGAACCCGATCGACAGGTGCTCGAGATACTCGCTCAGGTGGACATCATCGAACCGCATCAAGAACGACGGCGTCGCGCTCGGGTTGAGTTCGAGAATCTGCAGCATGATCTGCGATCGCGTCAGCGTGTTGACACCCGGCCCGTCGTCCTCACGGCATGCGATCGCGGAATGAACACCAGTCTGCTCAAGGCATTCTGCAACCATCGGCGGCCTCCGTGTCGGGGTCTGCGGGGATCTCCAATCCCCATCTGACCAATCCGGGCTCCGCCGGGATGCGTGAGGAGTCTCGATCGGCTGGGGATGGGGGTCCGGCTTTTATTTTGGGACGTCCCGTGCGCACATCCCCCATGCAGAGCCATGAAGGGGGTACCCTCCGGCGTGCTCACGCTCTACCGCATCAATACCTCCAACGGCTCATGGACCCCCTGCGGTAGGATTGTGGACGGGGTTGATCCTTCCCTCGCCTCGATCACCCTCGACGAGCAGAGTTCCACCGCGATCCGGGGCATCTCGGGCACCGAGAATGAACCTGTTTGGCTGCCCGCGCCGCGTGCGGCGTTCGCCCGCGCCTGCGATGCGTTGGCTCACGAAGCCGTTGCCTGGATCTGGCCCACCCAGCAGAGCCCAATCTCCGATGTTCCATCGCTGCGGTCATTCCTCGACGCCCGACCGAATTGGCGGTTTCTGCTCGACCCCGTCGCCATGCTCACCCCCGAGATGCTCCCCCGGGCAGACGACTACCTCATGCGCATCTTCATGGCCATGGGCGGGCGGCGGGAACTCGGTGCGGTCCTGATCTGCGACGCCCGCGTGGACGACGGGCAACTGGTCCGCGTGCCCCTGGGCGAGGGGTGTCTCCCAATTGACGCCATGGTCGCGGCGTGGCGTGCCAGCGGCGCAGGCCATGCCCCCGTGGGCGTGCTCACACCCGCGGATGCTCAGCGCCTCGCCCGCGCGGGCCACGTCCCGGAGCGGTCTACGCTATAAAGGTCCGGCGGCTGGCCGGGTGCAGGAGGCAGGCATGAGCGACAACGCAACGGGCCCCAGGCTGGATCACCCCACCTTCGCCGCGGCCAAGGCACAGTTCCCCGGCAAGCCCCTTCGCGGTACCGAATACCGCGGGCAATCCACCCTGATCGTCGAGGCCAAGGACCTGCACGAAGTCCTGGCCTTCCTCAAGTCCAACGACGCGACGGGGTACAACTTCCTTTCCGACATCACCTGCGTCGATTACCTCGGCTACCCCACGCCGATGCCCGGGCGATTCGGCGTCATCTACAACCTGATCTCGCTCGACCGCAACGACCGCTTCTTCGTCAAGGCCTTCCTCGACCCCAGCCTGCCCACCGACGGCATCGTCAACGACCCCGCCCTCGTGGTCGACAGCGTGACCGACCTGTGGCCCGGCGCCGAGTGGATGGAGCGCGAGATCTTCGACATGTTCGGCGTGCGCTTCATGAACCACCCGGACCTGCGGCGCATCCTGCTGTGGGAGGAATATCCCGGGCACCCGCTGCGCAAGGACTACCCGGTGCGCGGACGGGGTGAGCGCGAGCAGTACCGCGTCGTCGATCGCACGTCGTCCTGAGTTACGCCCGGTAGGGAGGGCTGACCTCATGCGAATGCTGCATGTCATGACCGTGGTTTGTCTGGGCGCGTGCCTGCTCGGGTGCGAGCGTTCGCCCTACAGCCAGGCTTCGCCGGACGAAACGATCCAGACCGCCCGCCTGATGGTCGAGCGGGGTGAGGCATCGCGTCTGCCCGACCTGATCTGGGCCGCCAACGAGGATGAGCGTCGCCTTTTCACGCACCTGGGGCGGATGCTCGGCAGCCTGCAGAAACTCGGCGTGGCGATCCAGGCGAAGTTCCCGCAGGAAGTGGGCGAACTCAAGGCCCGCGCCGAAGAAGCGGCGAACAAGGGCCAGTCCACCTCGCTCCTTTCGCAGATGACCCAGTCGATGGGCCCCCAGCGCGGCAACCGCCGGCGTCAGGGCCCGCCCAGCGACGCCGAGCGCAGCGCCTTCGACGACACTCTCTCGAACCTCTTCGCCGACCCGTACGGTTTTCTCGAGCGATCCAGCGAGCGACTCTCGACGGTCTACATCACCGACAACACCGCCGCCGTGATGTGGGACAAGAAACCCGTTCTGCCACCGCTGGGCCTGGCCATGAAGCAGGAAACCAACGGGGACTGGTACATCGTGATCCCCACGGCGTTGCCCGGGATCAGTTCGGCCTGGCCCCGCTCGAAAGAGGAATACCAGGTGTGGGGGAGCCTCATCACCACGCTCGACAAGACCATCATCGACCTGACGGCGGACGTTGAGCTGGGCCGCGTCACTACGCTCGATGAAGTCTCAAAGCGTGCGGGCGAAAAGGCATTCATCCCCGCGGCGATGGTCTTCTACGCCTTCGGGCAACTGCGCGACGCGCAGAAGAAGGAAGCCGCGCAAAGCGTAACGGCACCGAAATAAACGGAACCAGAGCGGGCCGGCTCAATCCCCGTCGATGCTGGTGCCCGAGGCTCCGATCCCGCTGATGCGGGCCTCGCCCACCGCGCCGTAGGGCACGAGCACAAAGCCCAGGCTTGTCTCGCCCGAGATGTCGTTGTAGCCCACGTTGACGCCGAACATGAGGCTGGCGAAGCGTCGGCGCACCTCGACCCCGCCGCCCTGGATCCCGCCGCGGGTGGCGTCGTAACTGCCCGCCAGCGCGATGGCGTATTTGCTGGTCAGGTCGTACTGCGTGCCCACCGAGATGATGGTCGAGTCCTGGCTGTTGATGTACCTGGCGTCGATGCCCGAGATGAACCCGGGCGCGTGATAGATCAGCAGGCCAGTGCTGGCCATGGCCTGCTGGTTCTTGTCGAAGTCGAAGACGCTCGACCCGGTGAGGGCGAAGGCGTCGGTGACGCGCCACATCGCGTCGGCCACGAGGTATTCGCCCGGGTTCGAGTATTCGGGGCGGAAGTCGTAGTAGCGCCCGATGGGCCCGCGCGGATCGGCGTCGCCCGACGAAACGACCACGTGCGTGTCGAGGGTGAGCACGTCGGTGCTGTGCCAGCGGCCCGCCCCGCCGCGCTGCGTCTGGAGCACCTGCGTCAGGCCGACCTTGGCGATAGCGCCGTCGGCCAGGGCCTCGATCGATTCGTCATAGACCGGGAGCAGTCGAGACTCGACGCTGGTGCCCGCGATCCAGACCGAGGCGTTGGGCTCGAGCACGTGGCGCAGGCGGTGCAGGTCGAGCACGCGCGATTCGACATCCTCATACACACGCGAGACCGTCGTCGATACCCGCACGCCCGCGGCGGACCAGAGGCGGATGTCGTCCCCGCGCCCGGCGTTGTACGAAGAGAAGTCGTCGTCATACGCCGTCACGCGGCCCACGACAAAGGGCGTGACGATCGCCGGGCCCCAGGGAATCTTCGCCGCCAGTTCGTGGCGTGTGTCGAGGCGGTGCACGGCGTCTTCGGTCAGGCCCGCGGCCCGCAGCGCGTCGCCCGGGCTCTGCGTGGGGGTGATGCCAAAGGCCCGCTGAGCGCGGGCGAGTGAGTTCATGCCGCGCGATGCGGCGGTGTTCTCGTCGAACTGCAGTTCGAGGCGTCCGGCGCGATACTCGGAGAAGTACGTGAGCGAGCCGGGAAAGGACTCGTAGAGCACGTCGTCGGCGAGGCGGACGTACGCGACCTCGGGCAGTTTGGCGACGCTGTAGCCCTGGCTCTGGAGCAGGTATTCGTTGGCGACAAAGTCGTTGAGCGAGCCCTTGGCCTGAGCGGTGAAGACCGTGTTCTCGCCCGTGCGCTGGGCGAGCAGGCGGTTGGTGAACTCGCGCCGGTTCTTGCCCAGCGACTCGAAATAGGCGGGCACGAAGGATTCGTCGCTGATGTACGAGCCCTCGGCGAGCAGGGTCCACGATTCGCTCATGCGCCAGCGCTGTTCGGCGGTGAGAATGCCGCGGACACCCGTATCACGGTTGACCGTCGCGCCCGTGGGCATGCGGTCATCGCCCCGGTCGGGGAGCAGGCCGTAGACGAACGCGCGACCCTTGGAGTTCTCGCTCTCCCAGCGGGTGTCGGTGCCGAGGGCCGGCCCGCGCTCGAAGTAGAGGTCGGCGATGAGCTCGCTCGAGAAGCCCTCGGGGGGCTTGCGCCCCATCAGGGCGTGCGCGTTCCAACGCGTCTTGATCGAGCCGCCCATGCCCGTGCGGTTCTCGAACCGGAAATCCTTCAGCGGGAAGAGTTCGGGGTCGCCCCGGTAGTAAGGCCACCAGAAGAAGGGCACGCTTCCGGCCCGCAGCGTGACGTTCTTGGCCTCCGCCGTGGTGGCGGTCTGGACCTGCGCGGGCGAATCGGGCGTGGCGGGGATGACCTTGTCCTCGCGCGTGATCGTCACGCTCGACGCGCCGATCGAGAACTCGGGGTCGAAGAACGCCGTGTTGGTGAAGACCGCCTTGGTCGCCGTGAACTGCTGGCTCGATTCCTGGCGGATCGACTCGGCCCGCACATAGAGCGGCACGCGCCGACGCTCGTCATACGTCCAGAAGACCGCATCGAGCAGCACGGCCTTGTTCGCGCGCAGGTCGTAGTAGATCTGCGGCCCGCGGAGTGTGTACTTGCCGTCCGTTGCCGTCACGTCCCCCTCGAGATAGATCCCGCGCACCTGTTCGACGCTGAGACGCGCAAAATCGGCCAGCGGGCCCGGGTCGAGGAAGATGACGGCACGCTGCGCGGTGAGTTGGAGGGTGCGACGCGTGGATTGATCGAAGTAGGCGACGGTCACGCCGTCCGACGCCATCACCGCGTTCTCGGTTTCACCCGAGACCACCGTGACGTTGCCGGGCGAGACGCTGATGATGCCCTGACGCGCGAAGATCGGGGCGGGAGGGGCCCCCTCGAGGCGGCGGGTGAGTTCGCCCGCGGTGGGCAGCCCATCACGACGCTGGGTCAGCCCCGTGAGCGGTGGGGCGTCGGGGTTGAGCTGGCGGTTAATCACCCGGGCCAGCACGTCCTCGGCCTCGAGCACGAACTCGGCGTCGGCGGCGCTGCGCCCACGCTGCTGTGGGCGGCCATCGGTCACAAGGTCGGCGGCGAGATCGATCGGGGCCTCGAGCAGGATCATCGCCCGCACAGGCAAGCGCGGGGCCGAGATCGAGACCGCGCCCGATGCAGCGGCGGTGGTGCCCACCTCGTCAAAGTAGACAAAGACCTGCTGGATCGCCTTGCCCTCGGCCTCACCTACGCGTTCGATCCAGACCGACGCCCGCTTGGCCTCGAACGAATACTGCGCCAGGCGGACGCGGACGCGCCCGGTGATCAGCAGACGACGGCAGGCCCCCTCGGACCAGTGGGCGATGTGCGTCCCGGCAAAGTGGATGGTGCCCGCCACGGGCTGCTGGAGGAACTGCACGCCCGCGAAGTCGCGCCCGGTGATCGGGCCGCCGGCAAACGAGGGAATCTGCGCGAGGGCCGGCGTAATGGCCGGCGTCAGGCACAGCGGGGCACCCAGGAGTGCGCCGAGAAAGAGTCCCCTCGTCCTTCGCATGGGCGGGATGCTACCCGACTCGGCGGCCGCTCGCCGGAGGCGTGGGGATGAACCGTGTCTTAGGGCTTGGTATCGCCGGAGTTGTCCCCGGGCCAAGGCTGGCCCAGCCATGTGGTATACGCGGCGCGGGCCTTGTCGTCTGCGTCCTTGAGGCGTCGGACGAGCAGTTTGCCCTTCGGGCGGGCGGCGAGCGTCAGGTGCGTCTCTCGCATCTGGTCATTGCGGAAGTACGTGATCGTCAGCGTGTCGCCCGGTGTACGCCGCTCGAGGAGTTTGTCCCAGTCCGCGACGCGCAGCCGATGCGCGTCAACCGCGACGATCACGTCGCCCGGGATCAGCCCCGCGTTTGTGCCCGGGCCCGGCGAGCGCACCTCGGTGACCCCCGCGGCCCCGCCCTGGTCGGTGAGCGTCAGGCCCGAGTCGGGGATCGACTCGTCCCCTTTTTCGCGGTGGAGTTCAAGGCCGCAGGTGCGCAGGGCGGCTTCGAAATCGAGATCGCCCGTGCCGTCGATGGCGTGAGCGAAGAACTCGCCAAAGTCGCCGGCGAGATCGGCCAGGATCGTGCGCACGTCGTCGGTGGTGTAGCCCTTGTCTGGGTTGGGGAAGCGTTCAAAGAGGGCACGCATGAGCGTGTCGAGCGAGCGGTCGTTGCCCGTGCGAGCGCGGATGGACATGTCGAGGATCAGGCTGGCCAGCGCGCCCTTGTCGTAGAACGAGATGGTGCTGTTGGCCGCGTCGGCGTTGCGACGGTTGTACTTGATCCAGGCGTCGAAGCTCGAATCGCGCAGGCTCTGCACGCTGTTGCCCGGACGCTGGCGAAGGGCGTCGATCGACTCACCCAGGGCCTTGAGATAGTCGTCGGGTTTCATCAGCCCCGCGCGGACGAGGACGAGGTCCTCGTAGTAACTGGTCGTGCCCTCGGCAACCCAAAGGAGTTCGGTGTAGTTCTCCTTCTGGTAGTCATACGGCACCAGGCCCGCGGGGCGGAAGCGCTTGACGTTCCAGGTGTGGAAGATCTCGTGCGAGACGAGCGAGAGGAAGCGACGGTGCCGGGCCTCGTCGTGGAAGGCCTCGGGTGGGGCCTGGATGACGGTCGAGTTGAGGTGCTCGGTCCCGCCACGGGCGCCCGGGTAGCAGTGCAGCAGGAAGACGTAGCGGTCGTAGGGGAGAGTGCCGAAGATCGCCTTCTGTGTGCGCACGATCGCGGCGATGGCGTCGGGGGTCTTGGTGTACAGATTGGTTTCGCGCAGGGCCTGGCTGGGCGTTGCGCCGGTCCAGAGGACCAGTTCGTGGGGCACGTTGTCGACGTCGAAGGTCGTCCGGTGGTGCTGGCCGATTTCGATAGGGGAATCGACGAGCACGTCAAAGTCTGGAGCGGTGATGGTCCAGCCGGCGGCGTTGGGCTCGGAGGCCATGCCCGTGGCGATTTGCCAATCCGTCGCATTCGGTGGCGGCGTGAGCGAGACCTCAACCGGGAGCGAGCGCCACGCGTCGGCGTAGAGGAAGGTCGTCGACGGGCTCATGAAGGCGTGGGTGTCGTCGGCGTGTCGCGTCCGATTGTCGAGCGACGCGGCCCACACCTCGTAGGCCACGCGGATGCGTGGGTGACCTCCGGTGGTGACCCGCCATGTGGACTTGTCGACCTTGACGACGTCGAGGGGCTGGGCGTCGGGGCCGCGGGCCTTGAGGGTGCGGATGGTGCCGGCCTGATCCAGGATGGCGTAGAGGCCCGGTCGCCAGACTGGCAGACGCACATCGACGCTGTCCGTGCTCACGCCTTCGAGCGTCATCTCGATCGAGATGACCTGGGCCGCGGCGTGGGACAGATCGACGCGATATCGAACCGGCCCCGTCTGGGCGCGAGCCAGCGTACAGAGGCATGCCAAGATGACGAAACCCAGCGAACGCGTGGTCAAGAGGCTCATGGTGCCCAGACATTAGCGACATTGCGGTGATCGAAGACCGGGACATTGCCCGACTTGGCCTCGGCCTCGGCGCTCAGGCGGATCTTGCCGCTGGTCAACCCCGGGAAGTGCTCGCCCTGCCAGGAGGCGGGGTAGGCGGTGTCGTCCATGTCGAGGGCGGCCTTGGTGGGGAAGAGCGGGCGGAAGGTATCGCACATGACGGCGAGTTCGTGGGTCCACGTGGCCTTGAGGGAAGCCTCGAGCGTGCCCGGGTGCGGGCCATGGGGAATGCCCTGCGGGTGCAGCGTGAGGCTGCCGACCTCGATGCCCTTGCGTGAGCCGAAGTTGCCCTCGACGTAGTAGAGGACCTCGTCGCTGTCGAGGTTGGAGTGGTTGTAGGGGACCTTGATGGCCTGCGGGTGGTAGTCGAGCATGCGCGGGGCGAAGGTGCAGATGACGAAGTTGTGGGCCTCGAAAGTCTGGTGGATGGGCGGGGGCATGTGGAGCATGCCGGTGATGGGGCTGAAGTCGTCGGCGTTGAAGATGAAGGGGTAGTAGCAGCCGTCCCATCCGACGACATCGAGCGGGTGATAGTGGTAGACGTACTCGTGGATGAGATCGCGGGCCTTGATGCGGACGGGGAAATCACCCTTCTCGTCCCAGGTCATCGGGAACTCGGGGATCCGGAAATCGCGCTCGCACATGGGCGCGTGCTCGAGGAACTGGCTCGTGGTTTTACTGACGTAGCGAGGGGGTGGGCCGATGTGGCTGCCGTTGGTCGTCTCGATGAGCAGGACCTTGCCGAAGGGGCAATCGGCGATGGGCGGGCCGTTGTCGGTGGGCTTGCCGTCGGGCCCATTGGTGCGCTGATCCCAGATGATGGTGTAGATGACGCCCTTGGGAATGACGAGATAATCGCGCGGGCCGAACTTGAGCGTGCCCAGCATGGTGTGGCAGATGCCCGAGCCGAAGTGGATGAAAAGGCATTCGTCGCCCTGTCCATTCTTGTAGTGATACGCCATCTGCTCGCTGGGGTTGCAGACGGCCATCTCGCAGTCGGAGTTGCCGAAGAGGACGACACGCCCGGTGACGAAATCGCCCTTGGGCTTCATCGGGGCGGACTTGACGTGGCGCATCCGCATGATGTCGCGCTCGACGTACTCGACGGCGGTGGAGTAGAGGGGCTTCCACCCGTACACCTGCGTGGGCGGGTGGATGTGGTACATCGTCGTCGTCGGGCCCACGAAGCCCTCGGTGCCGAAGACCTCCTCGGAATAGAGGCAGCCGTCGGGGCGGCGAAACTGAACGTGGCGCTTCTTGGGGAGAAGGCCGAGTTTGGTGTAGTACGCCATGGGGAAGACCTCCAGGTACGAGACCTTGGATGGTACGCGCAGCGGACATGCGGGGCCTGATATGCAGGCAAGGTATGTCCCCGGGATATGTTCCCGGGCTGTCGTGCTCTAGGTCTTCGGCGTTTCGTGTGAAAGCCGGGCCAGCAGGGTCAGCACGCGCGGGGCGGCTCCGGATGAGACAGCCTCACGCGCCATCGAGTAGCCCTGGGCAAGATCGGACGCGGCGCCCGCGACCACGAGGGCCCCGGCGGCATTGAGGCAGACGATGTCGAGGCAGGGGCCGGGCGAAGCCGCGAGCACTTCGCGGGCGATGCGGACAGCGTGCTCGAGATCGTCGGCGAGGAGGGAATCTCGAGTCGGGGTAGCGAGCCCGAGCTGAGCGGGGTCGATGGTGCGGTGAGTGACGTTGCCTTCCGCGACGCTGGCGACGTTGGTGAGGCCCAGCGAGCTGATTTCATCCATCTGGCCTTCGCCGTGCACGACCCAGGCGCGCGAGGAGCCAAGGCGGGCCAGCGCTTCACCCATGAGCGGAACCAGGGCGGGGCTATAGATGCCCAGGAGTTGGTGAGTTGCACGAGCGGGGTTGGTGAGAGGCCCGAGAAGATTGAAGATTGTCGGAAAGCCCAGCGAGGCCCGGGCGGGGGCGGCGTGCTTCGCCGTGGGATGATGATTCACCGCGAAGCAGAAACAGACACCCGCCTCGCGGAGACAGCGGGATTGCAAGGCGGGGGTGGCGTCGATGTTGACTCCGAGCGACGCGAGGAGTTCCGCGCTCCCGCGACCGGTGCGGCTGCGGTTGCCGTGCTTGGCAACCCGAACGGGATGGGGCGAATCCGGCGGTGCGGCGGCGGCGGTGACGATGGCGGCGAGTGTGGAGATGTTGAAGGTCTTGGGCGCGCCGCCCGTGCCGCAGGTATCGAGCACGACGCCGGACAAAGAGTCGGTGTCCGGGATGGGTGTGACATGGGCGCGCATAGCCAAGGCTCCGGCCACGAGTTCGTCGCAAGTAACGCCCCGGGTCTGCATGAGGGCGAGGGCGGCGGCGATCTGGGCGTGATCGAGGCGTCCGGCGAAGAGGTCGTCGAAGAAGGAGTCGGCCAACGCGGGGGAAAGGCGCTCGCCGGCGACCAGGCAGGAAAGGACCTCGCGGATAGGCATGTGACTGATATCGGCCCACGCACACGCCCTGCACCAGCCTCGTACAGTGAGGAGTGACCCAGAACACCTGCACCAGGACGAGGGTTGTTGCCGCCAGGGCCGCTCGCCGGCGCCTGATGGCCAGCCTGCTGTTGCGCCTGGGCCATTGGCTGACAATCGGGGCGGGCACGGGGCTGATTGGCGTCGGCCTGTTGCGGCTGCTTGGGCAGGTCGGGGGCGCGATCGTTATCGCGGGAGCGATGATGGTCGGGCTGGGTGTTGCGATCGCCATGGCCGTGCGTGACCGTTGGGACGAATCACGAGCCGCGCGAGAGCTCGATCGCGTGCTGGGGCTCAAGGATCGGCTCTCGTCAGGGCTGGCGATGCACGAGGCTGCGGGTGGGTTTGCGCGTGTTGCGGTGGATGCGGCCGAGGCGACGGCGGCGGAGGTTGACTCGGCGAAGGCTGTTCCTGTTCGCATACCGCGGACGCATCTGGTTTGGCCACTGGTACTCGCGGGGGCGATCGCGGCGTTGCGGTTGCCTGTCGTGCGGTGGGAAGGTGAATCGATACCGCCACCGGATCGCGGAGTGATCGCGCACGCGGTGGACCAGGTGCAGCAGGCAGCGGCAGCGATCGAACAGATAGAACGAGCGGCCGATATGCCGGGATTGGATGAGTACGCCGCCGAGATCGCCTCGATCGAACGCGAGTTGGAATCGGGACGGAGCGACGCGAACGGGGCGTTGGCGCAGAGCGCCAAAGCGCTCGACGCAGCGGGGCGTCGCATCGAGGAACGCGCCCGCGAGCAGACGCAGGCGATTGAACAACTGAGAGAGAACCTGGCGCGGGCGGGGGAGATCGCGGACGAGCGAGCCGCGTCCCTGGCGAGGTCGATCGCCAAGGGAGACATGGAGGCGGCGGCGCGAGAAGCATCGCGTTTGAGCGCCGACGCGGCGACGATGCCCGCCGAGGAGCGAGAGCGGATCGCACGCGGGCTCGAGGAGATGGCCAGAGCGATCGACGGTTCAATGAGCGAGGGCGAGCTAAAGGATGCGCAGCCCTCAACTGCTCAAGGAGACACGGGCGAGACTTCAACGTTGCCCGCGAAGGAACGCGTGAATGAACCGGCGGAGGGGAAGGATCAGGCCAGTCGGGAGCGGACGGCGGGGGATGAAAAGGCCGCGCCAACGGTGGATCCGAGAGAGCCCGTAGCCGAGAAGCCCGAGTCGTCATCGACCAAGCCGACCGAGAATGATCGCGCGCCTGAAACAAAGCCTGGGGAGAAGCCACCATCGGAATCGAGCGAAGGTTCGGCGTCTACGCCGCAAGACGAGGGTCAAACGGGGAGAGATGGTTCGACGACTCCGAACGAGCGCGTTCGTGATGCGCTGCGCGAGGCGGCGGAGGAGTTGCGACGTTCCGGGCAGGATGGGACCACGCCACCCGGGGACCAGCAGCGAAAGCCAGAGCAGGGCGCGAAGCCGACGCGGGATTCGCCACCGACCAAGCCCGGTGAGAAGCAATCGGAGAAGCCGGGCGACCCAACGGGTGTGCGGCCGGGAGAAAAATCAGGGGATAAACCAGCCCGGCGACCTGGCGAGAATACTGGTGAAGTACAGGGCGAGAAGACGGGCGAGCAACCTGGCGAGAAGCCGGGAGACAAGCCCGGCCAGCCGCGGCGTGAACCTTCACCCTCATCCCCAACAGGTCAGCCTGAACAGCGCGAGCCGGGAGCGATGGGTCCAGTCGAGAAACCCTCGCCGTCGGTGGAGCCAAGGCCAGAGGGCGTGACGCCAGGGGAACGCCCCGCAGCGGGCGACCGCCCCTCGCCTGGGAAAAACGAGTCGGGCACGAAACCACAAGAATCAACTGAGCCAAGTGGCGAACCATCGGCGCCGGAAGTATCAAAGGAACAACAGCCTCCCAAGGGCACGCAGGGGGCGCCCGATTCAGGCGTGACAACACCTGCTCCAGGGCAGCAATCGGTGCCCGGTCCCTCATCACAATCGCCCGATGCCGGGGCCACGCCGAGGCAAAGCAGGCCCGGCGAGCCCGGGCAGGACGGCACGCGAGTGCCGCGGCCTGCGACCGATGGGACACCGGGTGAAGTACTTTCGGATACGTCAGCCCTGCCTGGTGGTGACGCGAAGCCCTCGCCCACGGGCACGAAGCCGACGAGAGAGGGTCAGTCGCCTTCACAGGGCGGCGAGGGTGTGAAGCCGCCCGATGCGGGCACGATGAAACCGGGTGGTGATGCCTCGGGTCCCACGCCGACCGATGCAGAAATCCCGGACGCAAAGGGGTTGGAACGCCTGGAAAAAGAACTGCTTCGCATGGCCGAAGAAGGGCGCACGATCGACAGGCGGCTGCTCGAGTCGCAATCGCTCCGCGAACAGGCCAGGCGGATGCTCGATCAGGCTAGCCCCGAACAGCGCGAGCGGCTCGAAGATCTGGCCCAGCGCCTGATAGGGGGCGAGGGATCGAAGCGCGGCGGGCCAATAACGCCACCTACGCCAAGGCGCGAACTCGACCAGGTGCCTACGGCTCCCGTGGATGCGAGGGGTACGGCGCCCGATGCTGGCGGGCCGACGATCGCGCAGTGGCTGGGCGAGGGCGAGCGGGGCGTGCCGCAGCGGGAGCGATTGGCCGAGGGGGTGCGACGGGCGGCCGCGGGGATCGAGCAATCGCTCGAGCAGCAGGCGGTGCCGGCGCGTCATGGAGACTTTGTCCGGCGCGTCTTTGAGCGATATGTGCGCCGTGCGCAGTCGCCGGGAGCGGAGGGATCGTCCTCGCCGCCTGTACTGCAGGATGCGCCCGACGCGCCGCGTCGATAAGCCATGGAGATTCGATTCGAACAACCCCTCTGGCTTTGGCTGGCGCTGGCGAGCCTGCCGCTGGCGGTGGTCGGGTTGATCTGGTTTCGCACGATGAGCCCCGGGCGTCGGATCTCGGCGGTGGTGGCGCGGGCGGTGCTGGTGGCGCTGCTCGCGCTGCTGCTGGCGGGCGCGTCGAATGTGCGCAAGACCCAGGGTGTAAGCGTCGTGGTGGTTGCGGACGTGTCGGGGTCGTTGGCGCGGTATGCGCCGGCAACGCGCTGGGCTGATGGAGTGACGCGCGGCGTGAGTGAATCGATCACGCACGCGCTGACACGGCTGGAGACGGATCGGGGCGTGGAGGATCTGCTGGGTGTGGTGTCGGCGGAGGCGACGGCGCGGGTGCAGGCGATGCCCTCGCGGGCGAGCGTCGGACGGCGCGAACTCTTCGGGGGGGATGAGAGCGCGACGGATCTCGACTCTGGGCTGCGATTGGCGAGGGCGATCGTCCCCGCGGAGACAACCGGGCGCGTGGTGCTCGTCAGCGACGGGCGCCAGACACGGGGCGACGCGGTGGCCGCGGCTCGCGAACTGGCCGGCGCGGGGGTGCGGGTGGATGTCGTGCCCGTCGCGTATGACCTGAAGGACGAGGTGGTGCTTGAATCGGTGGATGCACCGCCGACCGCGGGTGCCGAGTCGGTGGCGACGCTGCGGATTGCGCTGCGTGCCGGTTCGGCCTCGACGGGCACGCTGCGCGTCGAGCGCGAGGGATCGGTGGTTGATCTTGACCCCGCGCCCGATCGCACGGGGCGACGCGTGGCGCTCACGCCCGGGCTCAACATCGAGATGGTGCAGGTGCGCCTGCCCGCGGGACGAGTGCATCGATTTGGCGTGACCTACGAGCCCGATGTGCTGGCGCACGATGCAGGCGGCGCGGTCTATGCGGGGGACACAATCCTCGAGAACAACACGGGCGGCGCCTTCACGATGACGCCCGGACGGGGCGCGGTGCTGCTGGTCGATGGCGTGGGGATGGGCGAACCGGGGGCGGGTTCGGCGCTGGCTCGGGTGTGGCGCGAGGCGGGGTTGTCGGTCGAGGTGACGCCGCCAGGCGGAATCCCAACGGGTCTGCTCGAACTCGAGCGGTACGACCTGGTGGTGCTCGAGAACGTGCCCGCGGACAGCGTGCCCGAGGCGACGCAGGAACAGCTGACGCGATTCGTGCAGGAGATGGGGGGCGGGCTCGTGATGGTGGGCGGGCCCAACTCATTCGCCGCGGGCGGTTGGAAAGGCTCGACGCTCGAGCCGCTGCTGCCGGTGAGGCTGGACCTGCCCCAGCGACTGATTGTGCCCGAGACGGCGACACTGTTCGTGATCGACAACTCGGGGTCGATGCGCCGATTCGTGCTGGGGTCGTCGCGTACGCAGCAGGAGATCGCCAACGACGCGACGGCGCTGGCGATCCGCTCGCTCGACGCCAAGGACCTGGTGGGCGTGATCGCGTTCAACAACCGGGCGGACGTGGTGGTGCCGCTGGGCCCCAATGTCAACGCCAAGTCGTCGAGCGAGAAGGTGCGTGATATATCCCCCGGGGGCGGTACCAACGCGCTGCCCGCGCTGGAGTTGGCCCGCGAGCAGTTGCGGGGCGTGGCGCACGTGAAGGTGCGGCACGTGGTGGTGTTGTCGGACGGGAAATCGCGGAAGGACGCGCAGTTGCCCGCCTTCTGTGAGGCGCTCGCGGCGGAGGGGATCCGCGTTTCGACGATCGCGGTGGGGGATGACTCGTCGCTCGAGACGATGGCGAAGATGGCCACGCTGGGGCAGGGGGCGTACTACCACGCGCTCAACCCGGACATGCTGCCGCAGATCTTTCTGAAGGCGGTGCGCGTGGTGCGTTCGCCGCTGGTGCGGGAGGAGCCCTTTACACCCATGGTGGGCGATGCGACCTCGCCGCTGCTGGCGGGCGTGGGGAGCGTGCCCGATCTTGGCGGGCTCGCGCTGGCGAGCGTGCGTGCCGAGCCGACGGTGCAGAACGCGCTGCAGACCGCCGAAGGAGAGCCGGTGCTCGCGCACTGGAATGCCGGGGCGGGGCGCGTGGTGGCGTTCACTTCGGATGCGCACCGCTGGGGAGAAGGGTGGACGGCGTGGGAGGGGTATCGCGGGGTGTGGACACAAATCGCTCGGTACGCCTCGCGGGCGCCCAGCGGCGAAGGGATGAGCGCGGCCGCGATCGTGGATGGCGCACGCCTTCGGGTTCGGGTCGAGGCGATGGACGAGACCACTCAGCGTCCGAGGCAGGGACTGAGCATGCCCGCGACGCTCTACGCGCCGTCGGGTGAGGCGATCGAACTGCGTCTGGCGGAGACCGCGCCGGGCGTGTATGAAGGGGAAGCCCCGCTGCGCGAGGAGGGCGGGTACGTGGCCTTGGTGCGCCCCATGGCGGCGGGGGAGCGCCTGCCCCCTGTGGTCGTGGGCGCGAGCATGGCGGCGGGAAGCGAATACGCCGCCCTGAGCAGCGATGACGCCCTGCTGAAGGAGATCGCGGCGGCGGGTGGCGGGCGGTTGCTGACGTACGAGGAACTCAACGCCGCGGCGATGTTTGATCGAGCTGGGCTGACGCCGCGTGAGGCGTGGGTGCCGCTGCGTCGGGCGTTGCTGCTGTGGGCGTTGGCGGTGCTGCTGATTGATATTGGCACGCGGCGCGTGGCGTGGGACCGGTGGACCAGCGGGCGCTTTACGCCGCGTGCTCAGGAGTCGATGGCACGTGGTGCGGCGCGCACGCTGGGGGCGCTGCGCGAGCGGGC
>JABWBB010000081.1 GCA_013360675.1 Phycisphaerales bacterium
GCGCGTGTTCTGGGCGCTGTCTCCACGCCCAGCCCGAAGATCGCGCATGCGCGGAGCAGGCGGGGCGTGGGCGACCCCGCGCAGGGGACCACGCGCATCAGCGCCCACCCTCGACGAGCGCCCTGATGGCGTCGGCGTGCCGGCGCACGCTGTGGAGCGAGAGTTTGAGTTCGATCGAGGTCGCCCGCAGGCTCTTGCCTTCGATGAACATCGCCATGCCCACGCGACGACGGGTGGGGGGAAGGCGCTCGCCTGCACGCTGCACCAGGACGTACTCGCGGGTGCTGATCCGCGCCAGCAGTCGCTTCACGCGTCGGCGAAGGGTGCGGGGCGCAACACCCAGCAGGGCGGCGACGTCGCTCACGTCCTGCCCCATCACATAGATGGCCCGCAGCAGTTCACGGTCCGGGGCCGAGAGTGGGGCGGCCCGGTCGGCGACGAACTCGGCCATCGCCGCGGTGCGCTGCCGCCGCAGGTCCACGCCCCCGCCCATCCGGTCCATCACCGTTGGATCGATACGGATCATGCCAACCCCCCCTTTGCAAGGCCCCCCGGCCCATTTGTACACAGAATAGAGAACAACACTTGCAATGTTTTACCAGTGTGTGTACCATTTGCAAGGGGTGTGTACGGCATGACAGAGAGTTTGCGCACAAGCCCGGTCGATCACGACGCCCGTCCCAGGGTGGGGGCGGTGATCCGCGCCCGGCGTGAGGCGATCGGCATGACGATCGCCCGGGCCGCCGAGTTGAGCGGGTGCGCGAAGAGCTACCTGTCGTTAGTCGAAACGGGCCAGCGGCGGGCGCCGGGCGATGCGCTGCTCGAGCGTCTCGAGATGGCGCTGATGGTGCCCGCGGGGTCGCTGGTCGAGGCTGCCCGGTGGGAGCGTTCGCTCGAGGCCGGGGGCGAGGTGGTCCGCGATCGCATCGAGCAGCTCGAGCAGGACGGCGCCCTGGCCCGCGAACTGCGGGCGATGCTTGCGCGCGGCGCGGGGCGGGGGGGCGAGACCGCGCTCGATCGCCTCTTTCGTTCGGGCGATCTCCGCCGCCTGGTCGAGCGGATGTCGCCGCCCGATGCCCTCAAGACGGACACGAGGGATCACAACGAACAGGCCACGCAGGGCATACCCCACATGGGCCTGGCGCGCGAAGTGCCGATCATTAACAAGGTGGCGGCGGGGTACCCGGCCGAGTTCACCGATCTGGGCTATCCCGCCCGCATCGCCGACGATTACATCCGCGTCCCCGACGCGACCGACCCCGATGCCTTCGCGGCCCGCATCGTGGGCGATTCGATGCTCCCGACCTATGCCCAGGGGGACCTGGTGGTCTTCAGCCCGGGCACGCCCGTGCGCAGCGGGATGGACTGCTTCGTACGCCTCGAGCCCAACCACGAATCGACCTTCAAGCGGGTCTATTTCGAGAGCGGGCCCGCGGGCGAGCCGGTGATCCGACTCCAGCCGCTGAACAGCGACTTCCCGCCCCGGGTGGTGCCGCGCGAGCAGGTGGCGGGGCTCTATGCGGCGACGAGCCTGGTCCGGCCCATTCTTCCCGATACGACAACAAAAACCGACCGAGGGTGAACCCGGCTTGAGCCGGACGCGAACATCGGATAGGGTCAGGCCCTTGCGCGGCGTCCGGTGGGCGTCGCGTTTCCGGGAATGTGTCGCGTGGAGCCTGTGCGATGGCCAAGATGTTCTATTCGATCGAAGAGGCGGCGTCGAAGTTGGGCAAGAGCGAGGACCAGATCCGCGATCTGGTCGCACGTGGTCAGCTTCAGGAGTTCCGCGACCGCGACAAGCTGATGTTCAAGCGCGAGCAGGTCGATCTGCTCGCGGGCGGCGACGACGACGTGATTCCCCTCGCGGGTGATTCGGGCGAACTGACGCCCATGACCAGCCCGGGCGCCTCGGGCACGGGCCTCGGCCTTGCCGGGGATAAGAAGGACTCGACGGGCATCAGCATCTTCGAGGCCGACGAGACCGAAGAGGCCGATCCGTCGGCGGTGACGCGTGTCTCGGCCTCGCCCTCGATCGTTGATCCGGGCGAGAAGTCGGGCTCGGGCGGGCTGCTGGATCT
This sequence comes from Phycisphaerales bacterium, assembly GCA_013360675.1. GTDB lineage: Bacteria > Planctomycetota > Phycisphaerae > Phycisphaerales > UBA1924 > JABWBB01. The sequence goes on from JABWBB010000081.1 coordinate 2,079, forward strand.
GACCAAGGAGGCCGACGACACCTCGCTGGGGGCCGGGCTGCTTGATGATGTCTATGGATCGGACACGATCGCGGCACAGACCGCCGCCGAGCCGGCCATCGCGGGCGAGGGTGCGCTCTTCGAGAGCCACGCCGGCGAATCGAACGAGCCCGCGGCGATGCCCATGATGATGGTCGCCGAGGTCTACGACGGCGCTGGCTCGGGCCTGGTGGGTGGGTTCAGCCTCGGCATGATCGCCTCGGTGATGATCGCCGGGTTCGTGCTGCTGGTGGGCCTGACCACGACCGCCGGGGGTGGGCTGCTCAACGCCGTGGGCGAGAACTTCATGATCCTCGTCGGGGCGATGGCCCTGGTGACGCTGCTGGGCGCGGGGATCGGGTTCTTCCTGGGCAAGCGTTCTTGAGGCGTCGCGATGGGTGAACAATCCCACGCGTGACGACGATCGTCAGACAATCACCCTGTGTGGAATGCACCGGCGCGCTGGCCCACGCCGTGGCGCTGTGCCTGCGCCCGGGGGATGTCGTGCGTCTCGAGGCGGACCTGGGCGGCGGCAAGACCACGTTCGTGCGCGCGCTGGCCACCGCGCTGGGGGCGACGGGTGTCTCGAGCCCCACGTTTGTCATCATCAACCGATATGCGGTGCCGGCAGGGGGGCTGCCCCTTTCGGGCGGGCACCTGATCCATGTCGATGCGTACCGCGTGGGAGACGTGGAGGAACTGGCCAATGCCGGGTGGGATCGGTTGTTTGAGGGGAGCACGCCCCGCGGCGACGCCGTCGCGTTGGTCGAGTGGCCCGCGCGGATCGACGCGGCCCTGCCCCCGCCCGAGGTGTGCTTGTGCATCTCCCTGACGCCCACGGGCGAGACGGCGCGGCGGATCGAACTGCGCGTGCCCGACGCGTGGGGCGGGCGTGCCGAGGCGGTGAGCCTGATCGAACGCGAGCCGGTGATCTGCCCGGTGAGCGGGGTGTGGGTCAGCCCGGTCAATCCTGAGTATCCCTTCGCCAGCGCCCGCGCCCGCATGGCGGACCTTGGGAAATGGTTCGGCGAGTCGTTCCGGTCGTCGCGCGGGATCGAGCCCGAGGACGTGGACGAGCTCTGAAATCAAGCGTGCGAGCCGGGATCGGCCGATAGACGCACGTGGGAACGCATCCCCCGCGGAGCGGGGGAGCAACGCGCAGGAGGCGTGCGGTGGATCGAGACACGAAACGGGCGGTTGCGGCGTGTCTCGGGCTTGGCCTGCTGGCCGGGTGCGCGGGTACGACGCCCAAGGCCCAGCCCGTCGCGGAGGTTAACTCGGGGCTGGGGACGCTGCTCGCGGGCGACACGCCCTTTGAGTTGATGGGGCCCGACGGCACCGGCCCGGCGCGCGACGTGGGGCCCCTGGCGGCGCAGGCCGCCCTTGACCTGGAAGAGATCCTCAAGGCCGGAGCGATGGGCCAGCCCAAGGCGGTCGAGCCGGCGGCGTCGCCTCTGGGAGAGTTGGCGCAGGGCGCCCCTCTGCCGCCGGTGGTGGTGGAACCTCCGCCGAGCGTGGATCCCGAGGCGGCGGCGAAGGCGGACGAGGCCGCGCTCGCACCCGACCTTCTCCCCGACGTCGGTATCCGAGCAGCCGAGGTGAGCAGTTCGGGGCGAGCGATCCTCGATCGCTTCGCCGCGCGCGTGGCCGCGGCGTCCTGAGCGACCCGGTCAGGACCGGAGTCCGTCCGGGAGCCGCCCGAGAACCTCGCGGGCAACGCGTGCATACACGCCCTCGGCGACAACCCCCCACGTGGGCGTACTCAACCACAACAGACGTACTCCAA
>JABWBB010000009.1 GCA_013360675.1 Phycisphaerales bacterium
CGCCGCGGCCACGACCGCCGCCGCCGCCGCCGCCGAAGCCACCACCGCCACCGGAGCGCTGCTCACGGGGCTGGGCCTCGTTGACCTTGAGCTTACGGCCCTTGAAGTCGAAGCCGTTGAGGGCCGCGATGGCCGCCTGGGCCTCGGTGGCGTTGCTCATCTCGACGAAGCCGAAGCCGCGCGAGCGGCCCGTTTCGCGATCCATGACCACCTGGGCGCGGTCGACCTGGCCGTGCGCCGAGAAGATCTGCTCGAGCTCCCCGTCCGCGGTGGTGTAAGGGAGGTTGCCGACATAAATGTTCGTCATCAGTCAAATACCTTCTGCCCGGGCGTAAACCTGACCTGTGAAACCGTGAACCGCCGCCAACACCCGGGCTCGACGCTTCGGTCCCGAAACTTGACGCACGAATACCCCATCGGGCATACGCCGTCGCCTTGAGTATACCAGCATGGGGACAGCCGGGTTCGAGAAATCCAATCTAAAAATAACCCCCTTTTCGGGGGGTTATTGGGAGGTAGTAATTCCTAGTCGTGGCGGGCTTTAGCAGCCGCCGGCGTTCCAGAGTTCGAAGAACATGGTGACGTCGGCGTCGTCGGGCGTGCCGCCCGAGAGATTGACGTCGGCGCACTCTTCGCCGTTGTTCCAGGCCTCGAAGAAGGCGGTGACGTCGGCGTCGTCGGGCGTGCCGCCTGAGTCGTTGAAGTCGGCGGGGCAGGGCGGGCAGGAAGGCCCGCCAGCCAGGACGGTGATCTGTACGGTGTCTTCGTGGGTGGCCCCGACGGCGTCGGTCACCCGCAGGGTCACGGTGTGCACGCCGACGCTGAAGTTCACGTTGGCGGTGGGGCTGGCGCCCTGCGCCAGGAGGGTGACACCCTCCATCCAGCGGTAGTTGACGATGCCCACGTCATCGCTGCTCGATGAGCCATTGAGCAGGACCATCTCGGCCCCGCTGTTGTCCACGTCGGTGACGGTCTGATCGACGCCCGCGTTGGCGACGGGGGCGGCGTTGGCGTGGCCCGGTTCACCCGACTCGGTGATGTAGCGGTAAAGCGAAGAGCCGGGCTGGCGGGCGCGAAGGGTGTAGTAGTACACGTCGGTGTTGCTGGGGGGGGAATCGAAGAACTCGGTGGTGGGGGCGTTGATTGTGGCCACGACCGAGCCGGTGCCCTGCAGCGGGACGGCGGAGCGAAGCACCTGGTAACTGTCGGCGTCCGGAACGGTGGTCCACGAGACGCGGATCTGGTTGGTCAGCGTGCCATCAGTCGCGGTGACGCTGAGCGGGGTGTTCTGGGCCTGCACCTCGAGGCGGTAGCACTGGTTCTGCGAGGGCGAGCCGTTCTCGCTGACGCGGAAGTAGTAGGTTCCGGCCGGACCCAGCAGCAGGTTGGTGATGGATTCGTTGAATCCCGCCGGGTTGTCGTTGGTCTGGCGAAGGATCGAGGTGCCGTTGGTGTTGTAGACCGTCAGAACAAGGTCGGCCTGTGCGGCCGCGTCGGTGTTGCTGGCGCCCGTCTGGCATGAACCGTTGGCGTTCTGGTCGTAATCCTGGTAGAGCGAACCGACCGGGATGACCGAGACGCTGAAGAGGCGGGGCTGATCGGTGACGACCGAGTAGTAATCGACGTCGCCGTTGTTGTCGATCGAGAGGAGCGTGGTGAAGGCGACACTGGGGCTGGAGATGGTGCCCAGGAAGACGGTCGAGCCGCCGATGAGGGGGTCTTGCGCGCCGCCGGGGATGGGGTCGATGGGGGTGGCGACGCTGGGGCCGTCGTTGTTCTCGGAGGGATCGCCGTAGTTGGCCTGACCGGCGCGGATGTCATCCTGCTGGGGGCCGTCGAAGCTGGTGTTGAGGCCCGGCTCCATGAGCTTGGTGCCGGTCTGGGGGCAGACGTGGGACAAGCCCAGGCCGTGCCCGTGCTCGTGGGAGATGGTGTTGCGCAGGAAGCGGTAGGAGTTGGACGAGGAGTTCCACGACTCGGAGGAGTCGATGACCATGTCGCCGTTGTTGGGGAAGCTGTTGTACGCGAGGATGCCGCCCCCGCCGTCGATGTTCTTCATGCTGATGCGGACATCGCCGCGGAGGTTGTTGGCGCCGGAAGAGCCCCACGCCGCGCCGTCGTCCCAGTCGTTGTTGTTGAAGCGGACGCGGACGTAGGTGACGCCCGTGAGGTAGGACCAGCGGTCGAAGACCGACTGGAACTGCGAGATCCACAGAGAGCGGTTGGCGGCCCCGAAGAGCGAGTCCATCCGCGAGAAGAGGTTGCTCGGACCCGTGCCGCCCGGCGCCGTGCCCGAGCCGACGGTCAGGTTGTCGGGGACAAAGCTCCAGCTCAGGGTGATGGGAGTGCCGGTGCCGCCCGTGCCGCCGGCGGCGGTCGAGGTCCATCGTCCACCCAGGTTGTAGCGCGATTCAAAGCCCGCTTGGAGCGCATCCTGGATGGCCTGGTGAAGCTCGGGGGTGATCAGAGTTCCCTCGGCGTAGCAGAGCGAAACCTGCCCCATGTCGTCGGCATCGTTGATGGAGAGGAGGCCCGAGTCGCTGACGATCAGGCCGCGGCGCAGCCCGTTCTGCATCGATTCTTCGAGTCGCGGGACGTCGGTGAGCGAGCGCCAATCCCAAGGAGTGCGATCGGCCAGGGCCAGGCCCGAGAAACCAATCACGCCGCAGATGCCGATCAGGGTGTGTGCCGTCATATCGATCAAACTCCTTCCAGACCAAGAGATTGCCGTCAATCGACGTCGGAGCAAGGCAAGACCCAAACCCGGGTGAAGCAAATGGACGCGGCGCGTCCGAGAAGTCACCAGGGCCCGGGTTCTCGGAGGGTCAGCCGTGCGCCGCACCCCAGCGGGCGAGAACTCGCCAGCACATCACCCGCAACAGAGGCGGGATCGGCGGGAAACGGCGCACACTTGTGAAAAGCCTCCGTATCCGTATTCGCCCACAAATGGGGAATTGTTTCGCGAAGAGACCGGATCGAGCGGTGATTGCTGCCGGGGAAAACGTTGGGTCAACAGCCGAGATTCCAGTGGTCAAAGAAGAGGGCGACATCGGCATCATCGGGGGTGCCCCCGCTCTGGTTGATGTCGGCGCGCCAGTCGCCGGCGTTCCATGAAGCGAAGAAGGCGGCGACATCGGCGTCGTCGGGCACGCCGCCCGAGTTGTTGAAATCCGCCGGGCACGGGCGGCTGGCCCACCAGCGGCTGGCGGGGATGACCTGTCGTGCGGTTGTGCTGTTGGTCCAGCGTGCGATAAGGCCCGCCGAGCCGGTTCCCTCGAAGTACTCCACGCGCACGAGGTGGCGGCCCGCCTTGAGGCCGATGAGCGCGCTGGTTTTCTCGCTCATCGAGTGCGCGCCGTCGTGGTCGATGATGCGCGTGGCGCCCAGGAACATGCGCGAGCCGTCGTCGGACTCGAGCGAGAAGGTGTAGAGGTCGGTGGTGGGAGCATCGACATAGCCCGTGAAGACCGCGCCAAGGTCGTCGCTCCGCCCGGAAGACGAGAAGACCCCGCCGGTCGAAGGGATGTTGATGTTGGTGAGCGTGCCCGAGGCGTACGGCGAGAGCGCGGCGAAATCGGGGAGTGCGGTCGGCGCGCTCAGCGCATACCAGGCCACGTGGACCCCGGGATTGACGATGGTCGGGTCTTCGGGCGTGCGGTAGTTCGCCGGGTTGAAGAGGCGTGCGCTGACCGCGCCCACGCCCGTCGTGTTGTTCGTGTCGCGCAGCGTGTAGGTGAAGGAATCGATGCCGTCGACGACCGGGGGGGTATAGCGGAGCAGGTCGCGCCCGCCCGGCCCCGCGCCGACGACGCGCTGCACCAGCCCGCCGCGGTTGCTCACGCTCTGGAATGAATCGATGACCATCGACAGCCCGTGGCTGTGCCAGTCGTTGGCGAGCACGTCGAGGTCGATGGGCGTGGCCGACTGATGGATGCCCGCATCATCGGGCACGGCGTGGCAGAGGGGATTGTCGCTCACGCGGAACGAGTAGACCCAGTTCTGCCAGCCGCTGCCGGAGCGGGCGTATTCACCGATGCCCCAGAAGGTGGTGTCGTCGGTGGGGTCGATGCAGATGGCGTAGTAATCGCCCCATCGCCCGCCCCCGTCGCGCTCGCCGGGCTTGACCAGGCCGGGCACGCCGATGCGACCAGCGGGATCGGTGGCGCGTCGTCCCGTGGCGGCGACATTGACGCGTGAGAACTCACCCGTGGTACCCAAGGCCACGCCCACCTCGCCGTTCATGTTCACGGCGATGGCGGGGAAGATGGTGTGCAGGTTGGGGCCGGCGTCGATCGTGCCGCTCTGCAGGCGCGTGGGCGAGCCTGACGCGGGCCAGGTGTTGGTGGCGATCTCGTGCCAGCGGGCCATGTTTCGACCCGAGGTCGAGGCGTTGTGGCAGATCCACAGCCGCCCGTTGCGCCAATAGGGCATGGTCATGCCCGCGCTCGACACCGCGCTGCCGTTGAGCGTGGGGGCCGAGATCGCGCCCGAGGCCGAGGGGATCGCGACGTTGATGCTGGTCAGGCTCGGGGTGGTGAGCGGGTTATTGATCGACCAGAGGCGCACGGTGGTGCTGTTGGCGATGGTGGCGAAGTAGGGAGTGCTGCTGCTGCCGAAGTGGATCGCCGGCTGGACGGTGTACTCGCCGCTGGCGCGGAGCGTGGAATAGACCGCGGGCTGGCCGGAGAGCAGGGGCGTCTTGTGGAAGACGCGGAACCCTCCGCCCGCATAGCCGTTGCCGTTGATCTGGAAGAGATTGCCCGTGACGTAGATGGCATTCTGGTCGTAACCCAGGCCCGGGAAATCCCACCAGTATTGATTCGCGCCGACGGTCATGACGCAATCGGTGCGGTACATATGCCACGTGCCGTTAGGGTCCGCGTCGTCCGAGATTCCCAGCGTGATGTAGGCCTCGCTGCTGGACTGGTAGACCTCGAGCGCGAGCACGATGTAGCGCTGCGCGAGGTGGTCATAGACGCACTTGGGATCGAAGGCGAAGGTGCTCGCGCCGATCCCCTCGAAGAAGCCCGGGCTGCCCTGGCTGCCCAGGATCGCCGAGAACTGCTGGGTGCCGCTGCGCGTGTACCACGCGATCGACTGGTTCACCGTCACAACGACGTGACTGGGACCCACGGCCAGGCAGGGGTCGGGCGGGGTCCACCCCGTCGAGCCCACCGAAGGCCACAAGCCGGTGATCGTCGCGCGTTCTTCGTCGAGCGTCTCGCCCGCGACCAGCGTGTTGGCGGGGCCGGGCGGTGGTTCCGCGGGCCGCTCGTGCGAGGGCACGATCTCGCGCACGCGCCGCTCGGCCTCGATGGTGTCGATGGGCTGGATCTGCACCGGGAACTGGCGTGTGTCGATGGTCCAAGCCGGGGTCGTGCCGCGGGCCACGGCGCCGGGCTTGGTCAGGTCGGGCGCGGGGCGGGGTTGAGCCGCCGCCCCCCCTGCGGGTACGTCGTCGCCCATGAATGGCGCGAGGGCCTGATAGGGCACGGCGTCGTCATGCCGCGAGCGGGATTCGCCCGCGCAGGCACTCAGCCACAACGCCGCCACAACGGCGATGCTGGCGGCCGCGATGGGGCCCGTGTCCACCCGGGTGATCGGACGTGACGGCATGCAGTTCCTCCGCCCGGGCGATGGATTGCCCTAGGCAAGGTTGGTTCGCACGCGGCACGCACTTGGTTACGCCCGGTTGGTCCCGGCGTGAAAGACGGTCAGCGCCCGCTGGGGCGATGACCGCCGAGAAGGGATCGAAATCAGCAGCCCAGGTCCCAGGCCTCGAAGAACTTGGCAACGTCGGCGTCATCGGGCACGCCGCCCGACATGTTGAAGTCCGCGCTGGGCAGCCCATCGTTCCACGCGGCAAAGAACGCCGCCACGTCGGCCTCGTCGGGGGTCCCGCCCGAGTTGTTGAAATCGGCGCGGCAGAGGGTGCTCGGCAGGGGCAGGCCCGTCAGCGCGATCGACGCGGGCGTGCCCGGCTTGAAGAGGCCCAGGGTCGCGGTCTCGTTCCCCGTGCCCGAGACGGGCCCGACGTTGGCATCGAACCAGAAGCTGTACATCGTGCCCCAGCGCAGCGCGCTCGAGTTGGCGTTCTGCGCGAAGGTCTGCGGCGTGGCCCACGTGGCGCTCGTCGCGCTCTGTGTGAAGGTCCACGGCGTGTTCGCGTAGGGCTCGCCCGAGTGGTACAGCGGCGCATGGAAACCGACGTTGGTCAAAGTCACGCCCGGCGACAGGGGGATCGACAGCGAACCACCCGAGCGATCCGACGAAAGGTTGAAAACGAGGAAGTCGTAACGCCACGTACCGTTGCCAAGGTCGCGGGCCTTGCCGGCGTACCAGAAGCGACCCTCGTTGGGCACGTCGATGCTGTTCACGCTGACGCTCGTGTCGACCACGCCGATCCCGCCGCCGTGGTCGCGCCACGCGCGAAGCGCGGGGATGCCGGTGGTGTTGGCGCCCTGCAGTTCAAGGTTGAACGTGCTCTGATTGACGTTGACGCGTTTGTACGAGGCGTTGTTGTTGCGGTTGCTGTTCGCCGCGTCGTCGCTGCCGACATAGACGCCCTCGATGAAGTAGAGCGCGCCGGGGAAGCTGGCGGTGACGAGGTCGGCTTGTTCAACCTGGATGCGACGGAAGATGGCGTTCCCGCTCCCGCCCGGGATGGCAGAGAACTGTCCCGTCCAGGCGTTGATGCCCGAGCGCGGGCCAAGGCGCGTCTGCCCGCCGTTCCATCCGGAGGAATACACGTCGAGGCAGCCGGCGCCGAGGACGCTCCCGCCCGCGCCGTTGCAACCCAGGCCGCACCCGTTGCCGGCGGCGGCACAGCAGGCCATCTTGACCCAGGAGAGGCCGATCTGTTTCAGGCGCCCGTCGTGCAGGCGGTACATGTTCATGGCCAGACCCGGCGTGCCGTTGTTGGTCCACAGCAGGTTCTGGTTGCCGATGTTGCACGTGTGCGACCCGATGGCGTAGCCGCGGATCGAGCCGACCAGCCCGTAGTTGCTGGTGCTCTGCACATCGGAAAGGACAACGTCCGGGCCGACACCAAAGGCCGAGGCGGCGCACGCGACGATGGTCAAAGCGGCAGTTCTCAACATCGGCAAGGACTCCTTTTGAAATGGCCTGTCGCGAGGACGCACCCCGCGCGCATCCGGCGCTGCTCGTCGCGGCACCGACCCCCGTCACATAAAGAATAACGGATTCTCGGCCCCGTCAATCGGCGAAGATCCGATTTGGCCGCAGGTTGGCGGGGGTGCCACCGGCCACATACCCCGCACAGGCCGAACGAACATCGAAGAAAACAGCGGACGCACCGGTACGAAAGTGGGCTACAGCCGATCCTCATGCGGGTCGGCAACGCCGAGGATCATCATGCGTGCGCGTGGATTCAGTCTGATCGAACTGGTGATCGTGGTGGTGATCATCGGGATCATCGCGGCGATCGCCGTACCTCGGATGAGCCGCGGCGCCGAGGGGGCCGCCACCTCGGCCATCGCGCGCGATCTCGCGGTCCTCAACAAGGCCGCGGACCTGTACGCCGCCGAGCATGCGGGTGTATTCCCGACGGCGGACGATGTGGCGTCGCAGTTAACGAAGTACACCGACATCGACGGCAATACGTCCGACGTGCTCAAGGATCCCTACTTCTACGGGCCTTACATCGCCGCCATTCCGCCCGCCCCGAGCGGGCCATGGTTGGGATCGAACGGCATCGCGGCGAGTGCAGACAAGTTCATCGCGTGGATCTATGACGACAGTACAGGCACGTTCACGTTCAACGACACGCCGTAACCGCGGATGACCCATCATCATGCCTAAAAAGAAAAACCCCCGAGCCATGCGGCCCGGGGGTTCGTGGTGTTGATCAGCCAGAGCGGGTGTTAGCAGCCGCCGGCGTTCCAGAGGTCGAAGAAGGTGGCGACGTCGGCGTCATCGGGCGTGCCGCCCGAGCCGTTGGCATCGGCGCACGCCTCGCCGTTGTTCCACGCGTCGAAGAAGGAGGCGACGTCGGCGTCGTCGGGCGTGCCGCCCGAGTTGTTGAAGTCGGCCACGCAGGGGGGGCAGGGCGACCCGGCGACGGCGAAGACCACGAGGGTGGGCCCGCGGTAGTTGATGTTGGTGCGCCCGGCGTAGGTAGCGGCGACGGTGCGCGGGCTGGGCAGGTTGAAGTCCTCGCTCAGCAGCAGCGTCATCTGGCCCGCGCCCGACTGGATCTCGCTGGCCATCGCCAGGCCGCCGGCCTGGTTCGAGCCCGCCGCGTCGTAGAGCAGCACGCCGTCCACGTCACCGTTGGCCACCACCGTGTAGGGGAAGGTGGCGGCGGGCTGGCGGTCGGGGAAGTCTGTTGCGAAGTTGCCGTACTGCGTCGTGGTCGTGCCGGGGGTGAAGCTGATGCTGTCGTTGTCGGTCCACCAGGCCACGACATCGCCCGCGGCGGAGAAGCCCGCGTTGGACTGCATCAGGTGCAGGTAGACGCGATCGACGACCCACTGGCCTGCGCCAAAGGTGGCATCGAGCTGGGTCGCGATGGCGGCGGTGTCGAAGCGCGTCCCGCCGTAGGACTGGAACGAGGCCCCGCCACCATCACCCTGGATGTTGAAGAAGGCATCGCCGTTGGGGGCGGTCCGTACGCCGTTGGTCTGCACGGTGCCGTTGACGATCGTGGTGACGACCGCGGCGCCTTCGCAGCGATCGCGAGTGGTGTTTTCGTTGACGTCGGTCAGGTACTGCTGGCCGATCTGGCACTCGTCGGGCACGCCGTTGTTGTCGCAGTCGGTGGAGGTCCCGCTGGAGATGTCGGTGGCGTCCTCGATGCCGTTGTTGTTGCAGTCGAAGAGGATGGATTCGCAGGAATCGGGGATGCCGTTGAGGTTCACGTCCTGCGAGAATCCGCCGAGGATGTCGCAGTTGTCAGGCACGCCGTTGCCGTTGCAGTCGGGCGCGCCGCGGGCGAGGTCGCACGAGTCGGGCACGCCGTTGCCGTTGCAATCGGGAGTGCCGCCGAGGATATCGATGGTGTCGTCCATCCCGTTGCCGTTGCAGTCATTGAGACGCCCGTTGCAGGTGTTGGCGTGGGTGTTGGGGTTGGTGAGGTGCTGGGTGTTGGTGAGCCAGACATTGGGCGAGCCGGGCGAATCGGGGATGGTGGCCTCGAGGGCGTTGTTGCCGGGGAGGACCCACTGGCCGATGGTGAAGGTGGCACTGGGGGCGCACACGTTGGGGCGACGCCGCGCGTAGCTGTCCATGTAGCCCCAGTCGATGCTGGTGGGCCCGCCCGCGCCCTCGCCGATGCGGCCGAAGACATCGACGACGGCGTTGTTGCGCTCGAGGGTGAGCACGTCGTCGCCGTTGAAGAACGAGGCATTGCCATAGGCCGAAGGCTGGTTGAAAACGCCGTAGACCGTGAGCCAGTTGACCGCGCCCGCGCCGCCCGAGCCCTCGTTGGCGACGGTGTAGGAGGCGCCCGCGGCGAGGGTGACGCCGTTGAGGCTGTAGGACTGGGTGGCGACCAGTGAGCCGTTGCCGTAGATGCGCAGGGCATCACTGGCGCCGAAGATCACGGGCGTGGTGCCGATGTTGGTGATCTCGACAAACTTGGGCAGCGAACCGGCCATGGGCCCGTCGACGATCTCGCTGATGATGACCTGGTTGATGTTCGATTCGCAGGAATCGGGGATCCCGTTCCCGTTGCCGTCGGGTGCGCCGTTGGCGATGTCGCACTCGTCGGGGATGTTGTTGGCGTTACAGTCCTGGCTGAAGCCGCTCAGGATGTCCTGGGCGTCATCGACGCCGTTGTTGTTGCAGTCGGTGATCCCGGCGCAGGGGGCGCCCGCGGGGCTGGACGAGTTGCGGGGAACGCCCGCGCCGACCGTGAAGTCGCTGCTGTTGTTGTTCGAGTCGGTGCAGCCGTCGTTGTTGCGGATGGCCATCGAGGAGTTCGACAGCGTGGCGGTGGGCGCCGTCTCGGAGCAGTTGGCCGTCGCGCCATACCCGACGAAATCGATGATCGGCGCGCCCGTGGGACAGGTGCCCGTCAGCGCGGTGGTGGCGTTGCAGAGCGCGACCTTGCCGTTGGTGCCGCTGAAGTTGAGCGTGCCGGTGGCATCCGGGGTCACGGGGAGGGGCACGCCGTTGGTCGTGCCTCCCGCCAGGCGGACAAGGTAGAAGCCGTTGGCGGGGATCGAGCCCGACAGCGCGGCGGTCGACCACGTCGAGCCCGTGGCCGACGCGTACTGGATCGACCAGCCGGTGAGGCTCACCGGGAGCGCGGTGGTGTTGCGCAGTTCGACGTAGTCATTCTGGTAGGTTGCGCCGGAGTTGTTCCCTCCGCCGTAAACCTGGCTGATGACCACCTGGGCGTTGGCCGTGCAGGCCAAGCCCGCGCAGCCGAGAAGTACCGCGGCAAAGACATTCCTCTTCATCTGCATGATCTCCCTGGGAGTGACCTAAACGAGTCTGCAACCTTAGGCAGGACAAAGACTTGGCCTTCCGTGACCCGCGCCGATTCAGGCCCCATCGATGACCGCCCGTCTATCAGGCCCGGCATCCCGAGTCGCTGAAAGAGGAGGTCGATAACCATGATCGCCTATCAAAATCCGTATTGATAGCGCGATCTGGGCCAGTCAATCGGTTTTCAGAGTAGACGAAATGCCGATTGAGTCAATGGAATCGGACTCCTCCTCGCGCAATCTTGGCGCGAAAACTCGCCCGACTGCCGCCATCTGGCAAGTTCCCTTGATCCGGATGCGCAATCCGACCATATTGGATGGCAGAGTTCGGTTCTTTTCCGGTCTTCGCCGCGCCCGTACGGCGGCCTTGGCGTGTCATGCTCTCCCGAGGGGGATGAGGAGGAAGGTCATGGATCGATCGATCAAAGCCGCGGCGGTCTTGACACTGGCCATGGTCGCGACGGCGAATGCTCAGGTGTCGACCAAGTCGGCGCCCGCGTCCAAGTCCGCATCCGCCACCCCCGGTCGCTACGTTGAGTTCCCGGTCGATTCCGTCGAGATCGAGCAGCTGCGTGTGACCACCCGCGGCACGCGCCTCCCGGGCGGGTTCAGTTCGCGCGACAACTGCCCGCAGACGAGCATGCATTCGACCGACCTGTTCAATGGCGGGACGTTCACGCTGCAAGGGGGCTTTGCGCAGGGCGAGGTCGCCGCGGTCAGTTACACGCTGCAGGCCAGCCGCTTCCCGCTGAAGATCACCGGGGCTGAGTTCTTGATCGGGCAGCAGAACGCCTCCGTGACGACCACCACGCAGTGGTCGGTGCTGATCTGGGACGGGCTACCGGGTACGGGCCAGCTCGTCGCCGAGTTTTCATCGGACGGCTCGATCCTGCCGCACGTGGTCATGGCCCCGGGCACGCGTGCAACAAACGTCAACGTGCAGGTGGATCCGAGCGATCCTGAGCAGGTCTTTGTGTTCGGCACCCATCCCAGTGCGCTCAACACCTTCTCCGTCGGGTTCCGCATCGATCGCCACAACAACCAGACGCAGAACCCCTGCACCGTCGCCCCCCCGGCGACGCAGAACGCCTTCCCCGCCACCGACAACTCGGTCGTCGGCTGCGGCACGGGCTATGGACAGCTCCAGCAGCCCGCCCACAACTGGCTCTATGGCCTCAACTGCGGCGGGCTCGGCTGTCCGCCCAATGGCGGGTGGGCTCGGTTCAGCAGCCTCTCACCAGACACGGTGCTCGGCGGCGGGTTCTGCCTCACGGGATGCCGCCCGCGCGGCGACTGGGTCATCCGCGCCACGTGGGACCCGGTGAACTGCCCGGGCGTCCCCGGGGCCTGCTGCATCGCGGCGACCAACGCGTGCCTGCTCTTCGACATCGACACCTGCAATGCTGTCGGCGGGCAGTGGATGGGCGCCAACACCAACTGCGCCGATAACAACGGGAACGGTCGCGCCGATTTCTGCGAGCCGCCCAACCCCTGTCCCCCATGCCCGGCGGACTTCAACCGCTCGGGCGGCACACCCGACGACGCCGACGTCGCCGCCTATTTCGACGCGTGGAATAACGGCGATCCGTGCGCCGATGCCAACCTCTCGGGCGGGACGCCCGACGACGCCGACGTGGCGGCGTTCTTTGATCTCTGGAACGCAGGCGGGTGCTGATCGTCGGTCCTGAGTAGACCGCCTCAACTCGCCGGCACATCGCGGTGCGCGGCGGGGTGTCCGAGAACCCCGGCGCGGGATGTAACACCTTGGGCGTCCCCGCGTAGACGCCTGCGTGGCTGACGCCGGCAGTCGGTGACTGAGCCTTGGTCGAGTCGAGCCTGCACCCCTGGCGCGGGCCTTTTTCAGGAGGGTCGAGAGATGTCCCATGTCCTTCGCGCGGGCGTGCGTGCCGCGGTACTGACCAGTCTGCTGGCCACCTGCGGCCTGGCGCTGGGTATTGATCAGAATGCCGCCGGCGGCTTTGTTCCGCCCGAGACCCAAGCGCTGATCGATGCGACCCCGGGCCTCCACGCCGACATGCTCCCCGGGCGCGTGATGGGCCTGTGGGGCACGGCGATGCTCGCCGCCAAGGATCCGGCCACCGCGGCCCAGTCGTGGCTGGCCATGCACGACCGGGCGCTGGGCGCCGGCCCGCTCGAGACCGCGCTCATCCGCGAGGACGAGGTCAACTACGGCAAGTTCAGCGTGTTCGTGTACGAGCAGCAGATGGACGGCGTGCCCGTCGAGTTTGGGCGCGTCCGCGTGATCGTGCTCAACACGCGCGACGACAGCCGCGTGGTGGGCGTGAGCTCCCGCGTGGCGCCGCGCCCCTTCGAGGGGTTCCGCCCCGACACGCACGACGCCGTCGACGCGTTCAACGTGGTGACGTCCTTCGAGGTCTTCAAGCGATTCGAGAACTGGTCCAAGCCCGAGATGGTGATCTACTTCGGCGAGGGCGATCTGCCCGCGCCGATCGAGCCCGTCCGCGCGTGGAAGTTCACGGGCGAGTTGGTGCACGCCGATCCCGAGAAGTACCAGAAGAAAACCTTCTTCGTCGACGCGAGCAACGGGCGGCTGCTGTTCATCCGCAATGAGGTGCTGCACATCGACGTGACGGGCCAGGTGCTGGCCAACGCGACGCCCTGGCCGCTGGGCAACGCCGCCGCCGATCACGCGGGCAACCCGCCGATCCTGCAGACCGTGCCCAACATCAAGGTGCGGATCGTGGGCGGGGGCGAGGCCTTCACCGACGCCGACGGCAACTTCACGATCGCGCACGCGGGCACGGCCCCCGTGACGATCGAGGCGAGCGTGGGCGATGGTCGCTGGGCCCGCGTGGCCGATCAGGGCGGCACGCCGCTGATCACCGCCAGCACCACCGCGACGCCGGGCATCCCCGCGACGCTGACCCTGAACACGACCCCGGGCCAGTTCACCAACGCCCAGGCCAACGCGTTCATCCACCAGACGCTGACGCACAACCACTTCAAGGATCGCGCGCCCACCTTCACCGCGCTCGACACGCAGCTCCCGGCCAACACCGCCGTCTCGGGCTCGTGCAACGCCTTCTACAACGGCACCTCCACCAACTACTACAACATGAGCGCCACGTGCAACAACACCGCCTTCTCGTCGGTCGTTGCGCACGAGTACGGGCACCACATCGTCAACCGCCTGGGCCTGGCCCAGGGGGCCTTTGGCGAGGGCTTCGGTGACACCATGAGCATGATGATCTACGACGACCCGGTGGTCGGGCGGTTCTTCAACATCAGCGGCGGGGCCGTCCGCACGCCCGACACCACCAACCAGCAGTACCCCTGCTCGACGACCGCCGTGCACACCTGCGGGCAGATCCTGGGCAACGTGATGTGGGAGCTGCGCAAGGCCTTCGTCAACCAGCACGGGCTGACGAACGGGCGCGACATGATCCGCCAGCAGCACATCGACTGGGCCCTCATCACCGCGGGCGGCGTGGGCAATGAATCCGCCAACCCCGGCACCCTGTGGGAATGGCTCACTATCGATGACAACGACGGGAACCTCAACAACGGCAGCCCCAACTACTGCCTCATCGTCGGCGCGTTCGCGCAGAGCGGCATCCCCGAGCCGCAGCTCACCCCGTCGGTCGCGTTCGCCTTCCCCGATGGTCAGCCTTCGAACCTCGTGCCGGGCGTGGCGACGAACTTCCGCGTGAATGTCTCCGCCGGCAGCGCGACGCCCCTGCCGGGCACCGGGTCGCTCTACTACCGCCGCGTGGGCGCTTCGTCGTTCACGATCGCCCCCATGACGCAGGGCGCGGCCAACCAATACACCGCGACCATTCCCGCGCAGGACTGCGGCGCCCCGATCGAGTACTACGTGCGCGTCGGGATCAACGGCGGCGCGGCGGTCTCGCCCTATGCCTTCTGTGCACAGCCCACGCGCTACGCGACGATCACCAGCGGCCAGAGTGTCGTCGCCACCGACGACATGGAGATCGACCGCGGCTGGACGGTCGGTGGCAACGCCAGCTCGGGGGCATGGGTGTTGGGTGATCCGATCGGCACCGCCGCTCAGCCTGAAGACGACACCACCCCCGGCGGCGTGAACTGCTGGTTCACCGGCCAAGGCACGGCCGGCGGCGCGGTCGGCGAGGCCGACGTCGACGGCGGCTACACCATTCTCACCAGCCCCACCTACAACCTCAACGGCTTCGCCGATGCCGAGATCCGCTACAACCGCTGGTATTCCAACAACGCCGGAGCCGCCCCCGGCGCCGACTGGTTCTACACCTACGTCAGCACCAACGGCGGCTCGTCCTGGCGGCTGGCTCAGCTCGTCGGACCCAACGGCCCTGAAACCACCGGCGGGTGGAGGGCCTCGTCCTTCCGCCTCTCTGATGTGCGGTTGACGCCCACGTCGTCGGTGCGCGTGCGGTTCCGCGCCGAGGACATCTATTCAGGTTCAATCGTCGAGGCCGCCATCGATGACCTTGAAGTTATCGGCATCACCTGCGACAACGCGCCCCCCTGCCCGGGCGATTACAACGGCTCGGGCGGCACGCCCGACGACGCCGACGTCGCCGCCTTCTTCGCCGACTGGAACGCGGGTGATCCCCGCGCCGACATCAACGGGAGCGGCGGCACGCCCGATGACGCCGACGTCGCCGAGTTCTTCAACTTCTGGAATCAGGGCTGCTGAGTTTCGTCCTCTTGTCGTCGCCCGTGCGGATAGCCCCCGCGCCGCACGGGCGACTTTTTTTACGGAGCGCGCCATGGATCTACGTTCGTTGCTGGCGATCCCCCTCTTCTCGGCCGTTGCGCTCGGCCAGGGCCCGTGCGAAGATCCCTACGCCCCGGGCTTTGATGATCACACGGGCTGCGGCAAGGCCTGCATGCTGCGCCAGCGCGCCGCCGCGGGCCTGCCCGTCAATGACGACCCCGCCCAGTCCTTCCAGGGGCGCGAGGCCATGGGCGCGACGGACGTGCTCTCGAACGATCTCGACATCGAGATCGATCCGGCCAATGTGACCATCAATGGCAGCAACACCATGCGCGTGCGCGTGCTTACGCAGGGCCTGACCGAGTTCACGTTCATGCTGCGCAGCAACTTCGCCATCACCTCGGCGACGATCAACGGCGCGACCAACGTCAGCGTCGCCAACCCGCCGGCCAACAGTTACGCGCGTCGCGTGACGCTCGACCGGGCCTACAACGCGGGCGAAGAGTTCACCCTGCGGATCGCCTACAACGGCCCCGCCGTCAGCCGCGGCTTTGGCTCGATCACCTTCGGCACGCAGCCCGGCTCGACCAACCCGATCGTCTCGACGCTCAGCGAGGCGTATTACGCGGGGACGTGGTGGCCCGTCAAAGACGGCGACGTCTTCCTGCCGGGCGACAACGACGACAAGGCCACGCTCCGCCTGGCGATCACCGCGCCCAACACCCTGCGCAGCGTCTCCAACGGCCTGCTCACCGGCGTGACTGACCTGCCCAACAGCCGCCGTCGCTACCAGTGGGTGCACAACTACCCCATCTCGACGTACCTCGTCGCCTTCTCGTCGAGCGTCTACAACACGTGGACGCGCACCTACACCTATCCGCTGTCGGGCGGCGGCACGGGCTCGATGCCCGTCGAGTTCAACATCTACCCGGGTTCCGACACGCCCGCCAACCGCACCGCGTGGGAACTTTGTCTTCCCATGTTCGACGCCTTCCGCCCCGTCTTTGGCGAGTACCCCTTCGTCAACGAGAAATACGGCATCTACCAGTTCCCCTTCGGCGGCGGGATGGAGCACCAGACCAACACCGGCCAGGGCACCTTCAGCGAATCGGTCACCGCCCACGAACTCGGGCACCAGTGGTGGGGCGATGACGTCACCTGCCGCACGTGGCACGACATCTGGCTCAACGAAGGCTTCGCGACCTACTCCGAAGCGCTCTGGTACGAGCGCAAGCCCGGCTCGGCGGGGATCTCGGCGCTGCACGGGGCGATGGCCTCGCGCCGCCCCGGGGCCGTCAGCGGCAGCGTCTATGTCTACGCCACCAACGACATGAACCGTATCTTCAGCAGCACCTATTCCTATCGCAAGGCGGCGTGGGTGCTGCACCAGTTGCGCAAGGTGGTGGGGGATGCGACGTTCTTCCAGATCCTCGCCGCCCATCGCGCCGCGTTCTCCGGGCGCGGCGCTACGACCGACGAGTTCATCGCCCTCGCCTCGAGCATCAACATGCAGAACGGCGGCGAAGATCTGCAGGGCTTCTTCACCCAGTGGGTCTACGCCGGGGGCGCGCCCGAATATGTCTACGCCTGGGAGAACGCCACCATCGGCGGCGCGCCCTACCTGCGCCTGCGCATCCGCCAGACGCAGGATGCGACCTGGGGCGTCGATTCGCGCTTCGACATGCCCGTGGACATCCGCGTGAATACGGGCGCGACCCACACGACGCGCACCGTCCGCAACGACCGTCGCGATCAATATTTCCTGCTGCCGCTCACCGCCCCCGCCACGGACATCGTGCTCGACGAGTTCAACTGGATCCTGAACACCGCCAAGACGAGCGAGGCATACGTCCCGGGGCCGCCCAAGATCGCCGCCGCGTCGATCGCCCCCGGCGATGAGATCCGCGCGGATCTCTTCGCGGGCGAGGTGTGGCTGCAGTTCAGCGACGCGGTCTCCATCACGCCCGCGCATGTCACGCTCACCGGCCCCGGCGGCAGCATCCCCGTGACACTCGCGTACAACGCCGCCTCTTGGCGTGCGACCATCACCACCGGTCTGCTCGCGCCCGGGGCCTATACGCTCGGCGTCGGCGCGGGCGTCACCGCCCAGGTCGGGGGCAGCGCGCTCGATGGCGAGATCGCCGGGTCGCTCCCCTCGGGCAACGGCATCGCCGGCGGCAACGCCGCCCTCGCCTTCGTCATCACCCCCGCCTGCCTGGCCGATTTCAACGCCAGCGGCGGGACCCCCGACGATGCCGACGTCGCCGATTTCTTCGCCGCCTGGAGCGCGGGCGAAGAGGCCGCCGACATCAACGCCAGCGGCGGGACCCCCGACGACGCCGACGTCGCCGAGTTCTTCACTCTCTGGAACAACGGCTGCTGAGGCAACGCCGCTCGCTGTCTTGGATCGAACACATTTGGGCTTGCCGCGCCGCCTGGTTCATGCTTGAATCGGACCCGGAGGACCGCATGAAGATCGCCCTGCTTGTCACCCTGGCGCTCGCCGCGCCCGCGCTGGCCCAGACCCGCTTAATGCTTTCCGATCGCGCGCGCGATTCGATGTGGACGCTGCTCGACGCCAACGGCACGTGGCAGATCCCCGACCCCGCGGGCGTCGTGCCCTACTTCACCATCGCCAACGCCCAGGGCACGCAGCGCGTCGACAACATCAACGCCTTCGCGGTACGCGCGTCCGACGCCCTCGTCGTCGGCGGCGATCAGGTCACCGGCTTCATCTACGCCTGGCAGGACATCAACGGCGACGGCGACGCCGAAGACCCCTGCGAGTCCCGCATCTACGCCACCCTCCCCATCCGCTCCTTCGCCTTCCCCACCGGCGTGGCGTTCGATTCCCTGGGCCGCCTCTACGTCTGCAACGCGGGCAACGGCTTCGGCGACGACATCATCAACCGCCTGACCGATCTCAACGCCGATGGCGATTGCGACGACGCGGGCGAGGTCACCCCCTACGTCGCCGATGGGTTCTTCGGCCCGGGCAACGGGCCCTACTCGCCCCAGGAAATCTGCTTCCTGCCCGGCGGCCCGGGCGGGCGCGACATTCTCTATCTGCGCAACTCCTCGGCCAATCTCCACGGCGTCTACCGCTTCATCGATCTCAACGACAACGCCCGCGCCGACGACGCGGGCGAGTTCAACACCTTCTTCTCCGCCGCCAACGCGTCGGGCGTCACCCTCAGCGCGGGCTTCACCATCGAGCCCGACCTGGCCCGCCCCGGCTCGCTCTACTTCCTCCAGATCGCCACGGGCGGCGTCGACCAGTTGTACCGCCTGACCGATCTCAATGGCGACGGCGACGCCCTGGACGCGGGCGAGGCCGTTCTCGTCTTCTCGACCGCCGAAGCCGGGTTCACCAGCGTTGATGCGGTGAGCGTTCCCGACGGCTCGGTCCTCATCACCGACAACAGCGGTAAGCGCATCATCCGCCTGGTGGACACCGACGCCGACGGCACGTTCATGAGCGTGGGCGACCTCCGCACCGATGTGCTCGTCGCCGCCTCGCTGGTGGGCGATGTGCGCCAACTGGCCCTGATGCCCGAGCCCGCGTGCGTGGGCGATTACAACCGCTCGGGGGGCACGCCCGACGACGCCGACGTCGCCGCGTTCTTTGCGGATTGGAACGACGCCGCCTGCCGTGCCGATGTCAACGGCAGCGGCGGCACCCCCGACGACGCCGACGTGGCCGAGTTCTTTGAACGATGGAATGCCGGGTGCTGACCCCGGAACCGCGTTCTTCTTGATTCAAACAGGGGTATAGAACAAGGCACAAAATCCCTGGCGATAACCCCGCCTTGCCTGTAGACTTAAAAACAGGTTGTTGTAGTCCGCAATTCGCGCGTTGCGTCCTCAACACCTCATGGCAAGGCGGTGCACGATGAATCTGTGCTCGGCGGTTCGGCGTTGTGTCTACACGGCGGCGGCGGGCTCGCTCGCGCTGCTCCCCTCCCTGGCCCTCGCCCAGTGCCCCGACGGCTGGTCCACCACCTTCGGTGCCCCCGGCGCCGACAACCCAATCCACGCCATGATCAACTACGACCCCGACGGCACGGGGCCCAGCCCATCGATGCTCGTCGTGGGCGGGTCCTTCGCCCGCATCGGCGGTAACTGGATCAACAACATCGCCGCGTGGAACGGCACCACATGGATCCCGATGGGCACGGGCTCCAACGGCACCGTCCGCGCCTTTGCCCTCCTCCCCAACGCCTCGGGCGGCAACGACCTCATCGCCGCAGGGTCGTTCTGGATCATGGACGGCGTCTCCACCCCCTACATCGCCCGGTGGAACGGCTCGGCCTGGTCCAGCATCGGCGCGATGGACGCACCGGTCTGGTGCCTCCTGACCACGCCCAGCGCCTCGGGCGGCGTAGACCTCATCGCCGGGGGCGACTTCAACACCGCTGGCGGAACATCCGCCTATTACATCGCCCGCTGGAATGGCAGCGCCTGGTCGAACTTCGCCCCCGGCCCCGAGCAGCGCGTCCGCGCCCTCATCAACGCCCCGGGGGGCGGCTTCTACGCCACCGGCAACTTCATGTTCGCCGGCGGCCAGACGGTCAACAACATTGCCCGGTGGAACGGCAGCGCCTGGTCCCCCCTCGGCTCGGGCCTCGGCTCGGGCGGTGTGGCCCTCGCGCTCATGCCCAGTGGTGACCTCGTTGTGGGCGGCAGTTTCCAGACGGCGGGCGGGTCCCCCGCCAGCCGCGTTGCACGATGGAACGGCAGCGCCTGGTCCGCCCTGGGCGCAGGGGTCAGCAGCGACGTCGCCGCACTCCACGCCCTGCCCAGCGGCGACCTGCTCGTCGGCGGCTACTTCACCAGCGCGGGCGGCGCCGGCGCCCCCTACCTGGCCCGATGGAATGGCAGCGCATGGTCCGCCTTTGGCGGCGGGACCAACCTCAACGTCTATGCCCTGCTGCGCCACACCGGGGGCGACATTCTCGTGGGCGGTCACTTCTCCGCGGCGGGGGGGATCACCTCCAACCGCATCGCCCGCTACTCGATCGGCGCCCCGGCCCCGATCATCACCACGCACCCCGCCGACATCACTAACTGCGGACAGATCACCACGTCATTCACCTGCATCGGCGATCCGGGCGTCTCGGGCAGCGGCCTGCCGGGCCCGCCCCTGACTTACGCCTGGCGTAAGAACAGCGTCGCCATCAACCCGCTGGCCAATCCCTCCGCCGCCACGCCCACGCTCGTGCTCCCCGCAGCGGGCATGGCCAACGAAGGGCCGTATGACTGCATCGTGACCAATACCTGCGGCAGCGCGACCAGCACGCCGGCGCAACTCAGCGTCTGCCCCGCCGACTTCAACTGCTCGGGGGGCACGCCCGACGATGCCGATGTCGCCGCGTTCTTCATCGCCTGGTCCCTGGGCCTCGACAGCGCCGACATCAACGCCAGCGGCGGCACCCCCGACGACGCCGATGTCGCCTACTTCTTTACCCGCTGGAGCGCGGGATGTTGACATCCACCCGCCGGGGGGCAACCTCCCCGCGTGACCGAGCAGGCCCTCCTCGGCATGCTCCGCGGGCGGTTCATCGCCCTTGAAGGGCCCGACGGCTCGGGCAAGTCCACCTGTTGCAAATTCGTCGTTTCCTGCCTCTGTCACGCGGCGCTTGTCTGCAAGGTCCGAGAGCCCGGCGGCACACCGAATGACGTCGACTTCAGCGGCGACATCGCCCCCGGCAGACGCGACGTCGAGGCCGCGGGGCAGTCGTGGGCAGCGGGTCGTGCCCGTGAAATATCATCCGATGAACACTTGTTGAGATCTGCCAAGATATATTCTCAGGGATGCATTCATGGATCGTCAAGATGACGCGTGAGCGGGCGGCCAGCGTCATCGTTGCGTGCGTGACAGCAGCCGCGGCGGCGCAGTGCGATCCCCGGTGGCTCCCGGAGACCCCGACGCAACCATTGTCCCTCGGCGCGGCCGCAATGGTGCGGCACCCTGACAGGCGCGTGTTTGCGGGTGGGTCCTTCAGTCAGGCGGGCGGGGTCAGCGCGAATCGCATCGCGCTCTGGGACGGCGTGGCGTGGTCTTCCATCAATGCCGCGCTGACGCCAGCCCAGCTCACCCCACGCGTGCACGCGATGGCGGTCATGCCCAACGGCGACCTGATCGTCGCCGGACACTTCGGCGGCGCAGGCGGCATCACCACAAACCACATCGCGCGTTGGAACGGAACCACATGGTCGTCTCTGGGCGGCGGGGTCTCCGGCGCAAGTTCAGGCAACAACCCGGCAGTCTTTTCACTCCTGGCGCTCCCCGATGGAGACCTCATCGTCGGCGGCGAGTTCACCACGGCCGGAAGCACGCCGGCCATGCGAATCGCCCGATGGGACGGCGAAGCCTGGCACGCCCTCGGGGCGGGTTTCGGCAGCCTTAGTTCGTATACGCCCGTCTATGGCCTGGCGCTGGCCCCCTCGGGCGCGATTATCGCCGGAGGACAGTTCCTCAACTCGGGCGCCCTGGGGCTGGGGTGCATCGCGTCATGGAACGGCTCGGCCTGGTCGGCTTTGTCCACCGGCATGACCAACAGCGGCTCGCCCGCGATCGTCCGCGCGTTGGCCTTTGAATCCGACGGGGCGCTCATCGCCGCGGGGCGTTTCAACCTCGCCGGCGGCGTCGCGGCTCGCTCCATCGCCCGCTGGAACGGCGTGGCCTGGGCCAGCGTCGGCGGCAACGTGGGATCACTACCCCAGCACGAAGTGGTCGCGCTAGCACTATCACCCAGTGGCGAGATCACCGTTGGGGGCACATTTGATTCCGTCGCGGGCTCTCCCGCGTCGGCCATCGCCCGCTGGAATGGCTCCACCTGGTCAACGTTCTTGGGAGGGGTCTCCACCGGCACGGTCACCACGCCCAGCGTGTCGAGTCTTTTGCTTCTGCCCGGCGGCGAGTTGCTCGCGAGCGGAACATTCCTCTTCGCGGGCGGCAATCCCGCCACGCGATTCGCCAGATGGACCGACACGGGCATGCCCATGGTCATGCGTGAGCCCGCCACGCCCGAACCCGCGTGCCACGAAGCGATGTCGTACAGCGTCACGCTTGCTGGCGGTTATGCGCAGGCTTCACCGTCATGGCAGATCGAGGACCCTCACGCCGCGAACACGTGGCTCGACCTCGTGGACGGCCCGATCATGGTCCACGGAGAACACATCGCCAGCGCGGCCGGTGCGGACACGATCGCGCTCGAAATCACACCCCACACATCCTTCGCACCCACGCGGGTCCGTTGCGCCATCTCAAACACGTGCGGCATCACCTACACAGAACCATCCACACTTGAGACAACGTGCACGCCCTCGTGCCTCGCCGATTTCAACCGCTCGGGGGGCACCCCCGACGATGCCGACGTCGATGCGTTCTTTGACGCCTGGTCCCAGGGCCTCGACAGCGCCGACATCAACGCCAGCGGCGGCACCCCCGACGACGCCGATGTGGACTACTTCTTTGAACGCTGGAACGCCGGGTGCTGACATCCGCCCGCCGGGCGGGTAACCTCCCCGCGTGACCGAGCAGGCCCTCCTCAACCAACTCCGCGGGCGGTTCATCGCCTTTGAAGGGCCCGACGGCTCGGGCAAGTCCACGCAGCTCAAGCGCCTCGTCGCCCTCTGCCTCCAGCACGACGTGCCCGTCTGCGAGGTGCGAGAGCCCGGCGGCACGCCCATCGGCGAGTCGATCCGCCAGATCCTCCTCCACACCAAGGACGAGATGTCTCTCCGCTGCGAGATGCTCCTCTACATGGCCAGCCGCGTGCAGCTCGTCGAGCAGCGCATCCGCCCCGCCCTGGCCCGGGGCGAACTCGTCATTGCCGACCGCTTCGTCGGCTCGACCTACGCCTACCAGGGGGCGGCGGGTGGCATCCCCGTCGCCGAGATCGACGCCGTCGCCAAGGTCGCCCTTCAGGGCACCGCCCCCGAACTCGTGCTGATCTTCGATGTCGACGAAGAGACCGCCGCCCGCCGCACCCGGGGCGTGGTCAAGAAATCGGGCGGCAAGCAGGCCAAGGTCGCCGGGCAGGTGACGCTCTTTGACGACCGCATCGAGCAGCGGGGCCAGGCCTTCCACGCGAACGTGCGCCGGGGCTACCACGAACTCGCCGCCCGCGAACCGGACCGCCACCGCCTGATCGACGCCTCGAAAGGCCCCGACGAGGTTTGGGCGAGCCTGCTCAAGGTGCTGAGCGAGCGGTTCTAGCCCATTCGTGATCTATCATCGCCCATGCCGCTGGTCCTGCAGAGCACCCTCGACCGTCAGCCCCGCCCCTTCGTCCCGCGCGATCCGGCGCATGTGACCTTTTACACCTGCGGCCCGACGGTCTATGACGATGCGCACATCGGCAACTTCCGGTCCTTTCTCGCCGCCGATCTCCTGCGCCGATTCCTCGAAAGCCCCCTGTGCGAAGTGACGCTGCGCGAGGGGGGCGTGCACGCGGGGCCGCGCACCGTCACCCACGTCATGAACATCACCGACGTGGGGCACATGACCGAAGACGACGTGGCCGACGGCGCGGGCGAGGACAAGATGGCCGCCGCCGGGCGACGCCTGGCCGAGGCGAAGAAGGCGGGCAAACTCCCCGCGGGCGTGGACGTGAACCCGTCGGATCCTTTTGCCGTCGCCCGGTTTTATGAGGCTCGCTTCAAGGAAGACGCCGTCCGCCTGGGGCTGAAACTCGCGATCGAGGCGCAGCGCGACCCCACGCTGATGCCCCGCGCCACCGAAAACGTTGCCGGGATGATCGAGGCGATCGCGCGACTGATCGAGCGCCGGTGCGCCTACATCGTGGGCGAGCCGGGTGCGCGCGTGGTGTATTTCGACGTGCAGGCCTTCCCGGCCTATGGGCGGCTGTCGGGCAACACGCTCGACAACCTGCGCGAGGGCGAGGGCGGGCGCGTCAGCGCCGCGAACCAGGCCGGCAAGAAGCACCCCGCCGACTTCCTGCTGTGGAAGGAAGACCCCACGCACATCATGAAGTGGGAGAGCCCCTGGGGCGATGGGTACCCCGGCTGGCACATCGAGTGCACCGCGATGAGCATCGCCCGCCTGACGAGCCCGCCCTCCCCGGGCGAGTTCATCCCCACCGATGTCGCCTTTCCGGGCGCAGTGCTCGACCTGCACAGCGGGGGCGAGGACAACATCTTCCCGCACCACGAGTGCGAGATCGCCCAGTCCTGCTGCGCCTACACCGCCAGCACGCTCAGCGGGCAGTTCTCGCGTGTCTGGTTCCACCCGCGCTTCCTGCTCGTCGAGGGGGCGAAGATGAGCAAGAGCAAGGGCAACTTCTTCACCCCGCGCGAACTCTTCGCCAAGGGCATCGAGCCCGCGGCGTTGCGCCTCGAACTCATCCGCACCCACTACCGCAGCAACGCCAACTTCACCATGCAGGGCCTGACCGACGGGCAGCGCATCATCGACCGCTGGCGTCGCGTGCTCGATGATGACACCGCGGGCGACGAGCCCTCACCCGGCGCCAAGGCCGCCCTAGCCGCCTTCGCCGACGCGATGCACGACGACCTGAACGTCGCGGGGGCGATCGCCGCGGTCAACTCGTGGCTCAACACCATCACCAAGCCCACGCGCGAGGATCAGGCCGCCCTGCGCACCATCGACGCGGTGCTGGGCGTGCTCGGCCTCGAGCGGCCCAAGGCCACGACCACCGGCATCGGCGTCTACGCTCCGGGCGTCGAGCCCAGCCCCGAGATCGAGGCCCTGCTCGCGCTGCGCCGTGACGCCCGCGCCGCCAAGGACTTCGCCACCAGCGACGCCATCCGCGATCAACTCGCCCAGCGCGGCCTCGCAATCAAGGACGGGCCCGGCGGCAGCGTCGAGGTCCGCCGCTCGTGAACCTTCGCCTCACACCCCATCCCGCCCGCCGTTTCGACGCGATCATCTCCGACATCGACGGCTGCCTGGGCCCCGAGTCCCACGCCCCGCTCGATGCATCGTCGCTCCTCACGCTCGCGCGCCACAATGCCCGGGCGGTGTCGACGGGCGACGTGCCGCTCATCACGCTCTGCTCGGGGCGTCCCCAGCCCTACGCCGAGGCCATGTGCCGCCTGCTGGGCAACACGCTCCTGCCCTGCGTCTGCGAGAACGGCGTGTGGCTCTACGACCCGCGCGACAACGCCTTCCTGCGCGATCCAACCATCACGGCGCACCACCTCGATGCCGTCCGCGATGCCACACGCTGGTTCGAGGCCGACCTCATCCCCCGCGGCGTGGTGATCCAGCCGGGCAAGACCGCATCAATCAGCCTGTGGCACCCCGACACCGCCTTCCTCCTCTCGCTGCGCGAGCCCATCCGCGAGCGGTTCACGCGTGAATCGTGGCCTTTGCGCGTGTCGAACACCGTCGCCTGGATCAACTGCGACCTGACCCACGTGAACAAGGGC
This sequence comes from Phycisphaerales bacterium, assembly GCA_013360675.1. GTDB lineage: Bacteria > Planctomycetota > Phycisphaerae > Phycisphaerales > UBA1924 > JABWBB01. Next base: position 25,570 of record JABWBB010000009.1, read on the forward strand.
ACGGGGATCGACCGCCTGCTGGCGATGACGGGCCTGACGCGCGAGCGAGCCGCGGGCATCGGCGATATGCCCGGCGATCTGGCCATCCGTGAGCGGGTGGCCTTCTTCGCCAGCCCGGTGAACGCCGAGGCGAGCGTCAAGGCCGCCAGCGATTACATCTCGCCGTATGAAGAGATCGAGGGCGTGCTCGACATCGTGGCGCGCCTGAGCCTCCCCCCCGCGAGCGTGTAATCTGTGCCGATGCGCACGATGCTCTTGCCGTTGCTCGCCGCCCCGCTCGCCCTCGCCCAGCCTGCTCCCCAGCCCGCGCCGCACGCCGAGCCGGCGAAAGACGCAGTCCCGATCGCCGAACTGCGCAGCGTCGCCGAATCGAGTGACTACAAGGCCACCGCCCTGCACGCGCAAGTTGTCTCGTTCCTCGATGCCATGGCGCAGGACCACCGCGTCACGCGCCTGACCCTGGGCACATCAACCCAGGGGCGCGAGATCCCGCTCGTCATCCTTGCCGACCCGCCCATCCGCAGCGCCGAAGAGGCGCAGATCGCCCGCGAGATGGACGGCAAAGTCGTCGTCTTCATCATCGGCAACATCCACGCGGGCGAGGTCTGCGGCAAGGAAGCCCTCCCCATGCTCGCACGCGATCTCCTCGTTCGCAACGACCCCCTCCTCTCTCGACTCATCATCGCCATCGCCCCCATCTACAACTGCGACGGCAACGAACAAGTCGCCGTCAACAACCGCCCGGGTCAGAACGGCCCCGAACTTGGCATGGGCAAGCGTGAGAACGGCCAGGGCCTCGACCTCAATCGCGACTTCATCAAGCTCGAAGCCCCCGAAACCCGCGCTCTGGTCGGCTTTCTCAACGCGTGGGATCCCCTCCTCTTCATCGACACCCACACCACCAACGGCTCGCACCACCGTTTCACCATCACTTACGGCGGGCCCAAGGCCCTCGCCGGCGATGAAGCCGTCCGACTCTTCTTTCGCGATCGATTCATGCCCCAGGTCGCCGATCGCTACAGCGCCTCCTGCGGCGAGCCCACGTTCTACTACGGCTCGTTCGGCGACGGCGTCTTTGGCGACCCCGCCCACGACAAGGCCACCTGGGGCACCTACCCCGCCGAGGCGCGATTCGGCACCAACTACGTCGGCCTGCGCGGGCGCATGAGCCTGCTCAGCGAGGCCTATTCCTACGCGCCGTACAAGGACCGCGTGCTCCGCACCTACGACTTCGTCCACGCCGCCCTGGCCTGGTGCGACCAGAACCACGACGAACTGGCGCGCCTGTGCGACGGCGCCGACGCCCGCGCCAGGGCCTCACCCCGCGACATGGTCGCCATCCGCACGCGCACCGTCGCCTGCCCGGGCAAGGTCACCGTGCTCGGGTTCGAGGAAGAAATCAAGAACGGGCGATCCGTCAGCACCGGCATCCCCCGCGATTACAGCGTCGATCTGCTCGACTGCTACGAGCCCGAGGTGAGCGTCGCCCGCCCGCGGGCCTATCGCATCGAGCGCGATGTGCGCCTCGAGCCCGTGATCGACACGCTCCGCATGCACGGCGTCGTCGTGCGCGAGGTGCGCCGCGCGACCACCATCCCCGGCGAACGCCTCACCATCACCAAGGCCACCGCGGCCAGCCGCCCCTTCCAGGGGCACGTGCTCGTCAAGGCCGAGGCCGAGGCCGCCGCCGGCGATGTACCGCTGAACGCGGGCGACTGGTACATCAGCACCGCCCAGCCCCTGAGCAACCTGATCGTTTATGCGCTCGAGCCCCAGTCCGAAGACGGCCTGGCCACGTGGAACTTCTTTGACCCCTGGCTCACGCCCGGCGCGACCTTCCCCGTCTGGCGCATCACCGCCCCGAGCATCGACGGCGTCGAGTAATCCTCACGCCGGCAGCGGGAACTTCGCGCACAGCGCGGCGACCTCGCCCCGCACCGCCGCCGTCTCGCGCTCCGCATCGCCCTTGAGCCCCGCGCTCAGCACGCGATCGATCCACGCGCCCACCTGCTTCACGTCCGCCTCGCCCAGCCCGCGCGTCGTGATCGCCGGCGTTCCCAGGCGAACCCCGCTCGTCACCCGCGGCGGCCTGGGGTCGTCGGGAATCCCGTTCTTGTTGCACACGATCCCCGCCGCCTCAAGCCACGCCTCGGCGTCGGCACCCGTCAGGTTCGCGTCCTTGGCCCGCAGGTCCACCAGCATCAGGTGGTTGTCGGTCCCGCCCGTCGTGCAGCGATACCCGTGCGAGGCCAGGCTTGCCGCCAGCGTCTTCGCGTTGGCGATCACCTTCGCGCCGTACGCCTTGAACGAGGGCGACAGCGCCTCGCCAAAGGCCACCGCCTTGGCCGCGATCACGTGCATCAGCGGCCCGCCCTGCGCCCCCGGGAACAGCGCCTTGTCGATCTTCTTGGCCAGGTCCTCGTTGTTGGTCAGGATCAGCCCGCCCCGCGGCCCGCGCAGGGTCTTGTGTGTCGTCGTCGTCGCTACGTGCGCGTGCGGGAAGGGCGAGGGGTGCACCCCCGCCGCCACCAGCCCCGCGATGTGCGCGATGTCCGCCACCAGCAGCGCGCCGCACTCGTCGGCGATCGCGCGGAACTTCGCAAAGTCGATCACCCGCGGGTACGCCGAATAGCCGCACAGGATGATCTTGGGCTTCGCCTCCAGACACGCCTTGCGCGCCGCATCGTAATCGATCCGCTCAAACTCGGCGTGCCCCTTGTCGTAGTGCAGCGGGTAGTGCACCGGCTTGAAGAACCGCCCCGAAAAGTTGATCTTCATCCCGTGCGAGAGGTGCCCCCCGTCCTTGAGCACCAGGCTCGCGAACGTGTCGCCCGGCTCGAGCAGCGCCATCATCATCGCCTGGTTCGCCTGCGCGCCCGAGTGCGGCTGCACGTTCGCGAACGTCGCCCCGAACAGGCGGCACGCCCGCTCCCGCGCGATCGTCTCGATCGCGTCGTGGTGCAGACACCCGCCGTAGTACCGCGCCCCCGGATACCCCTCGGCGTATTTGTTGGTCAGGCACGTGCCCATCGCGTGCATCACCGCGCCGCTCACGTGGTTCTCGCTGGCGATGAGTTCGATCGTCGTCGCCTGGCGCTTCGCCTCGGCGTCGATCAGGTTCCCGATCTCGGGGTCGGCCTTGCGGATGAGTTCGAGCACGCTCGCCGTCGCGGTGTGATTGGCCATGATGGCGAGGGTACGCCGCCACAGACCCCTGCGCCCCTACACCGCCAGCGCCACCGCGCGTGCCACCGCCTCCTCGGGCGTGGGCGGGTCCGACAGGTCGATGGGCAGGTACACGCCCCGCGCGTGGTCGCTGTTGAGCACGACGGCGTTGGGCGGGATCAGTTTCGCCCCCTCCTCCACCTTCTCGTGCCCCAAAATGAACATGTTCACCCCCCAGCGCTCCACCAGGTCCTCGAGCAGTTCCGCGTCGTACCCGCGCCCCCACACCATCATGTGGGCCGAGCCCCGGCGCGGCTCATAATCCGCCTCCACAAGATCGCGCGACAGAATCGTCGGGTCGAAGCGGTTCATCATCGCCGCGTTGGGCACGCTGTGCGAGCACAAAATGTCCCCGCGCGTCGTCACGCAGCGCAGCGCCAGCGGCATCGCGCGCACAAAGTCGGCGATCGCCTTGGCCACATCCTCGGTCCGCGCGCCAAAGACATACTCGAGCCCCTTGTTGAAGGCCTCGACCACCCGCACGCCGTCCTTCACGATCCCCGACCCGCAGATCTGCGCCAACTCGTGGTTCCCCAGCAGCACGTGCACCAACTCGGGGTATCGCGTCTTGAGAGCCGCGGCTTTGGCCAGCGCCCGGTACGACATGTCCATCCCGTTGAACAGCCGATCCGGGTGGATGATCTCCTGCAGCACCAGGTGGGCGATCTCGCCCCCGCTTGCGCCGCCGGCTGCGCCCATCCCCGCCGCCGCCACCACCTTCTCGAAGTGCATCGGGTTGTCGTGCAGATCGCCCGTGGCGATCAGGCGTCCGGGCGATTCAATTCGATCGATCGAACCGCGTCGGCAGGCAGCGTTCCGCGCGGCCTCGGCCCCGCGCCCGAAGCAATCAATCACGCTGTCCGCGTTGGTCAGGTTCGGCGGGGGTGGGGGGGGCTCGTCGGACACAAATCACGCCAGCGGCGGCACCGGCCCCGAGGCGTCGCTCGTCGCCCGCAGCGTCCCGGGGGCCGAGCCCTCGTTCAGCCGCGCCCCCTCGTGGTTTGTCGCATCATTGAGGATGAGCCCGCCCACGCTGCTCCCCTCCTTGGTCTTGTCGCGGGCGGCGATGCCCGACAGCCGCAGCTCGCCCAGCACGTTCTGCAGCACCTCGACCACGTGCCCCATGTCGTCGGGTCGGTCCTCGGGGTCGATCTCGACGCAGTGCATGATCAGTTCGTTGAGTTTCCCGGGGATGCGAGGGTTGATCTCGCTGGCCGCACGAGGTTTGGGGATCAGGTGATCGTCGATCCGCGAGACCAGGCTGTCGCCCCGGGGCAGCGCGGTGGGCACATGCCGCCCCGTCACCGTCCAGTACATCGTCGCGCCGAGGTTGTACACGTCGGTGCGCGAGGTGATCGGCCGCCGGTGCACCTGCTCGGGGGCGATGTAGTCGGGCGTCCCCTGGATCCGCCCCTTGACCGTCCCCAGCGTGCACGACTGGCCCAGGTCGATGATCTTGGCCATGGGCCCGTTGGCCGACTGGCAGACCATGATGTTGTTGGGCTTCATGTCCGCGTGGGCGAACCCGCGCTCGTGCATGTGCCCCATCGCCCGCGCGGTCTGCTCGAAGAGGCTTACGGCATCATCGAACCGCTTGGGCGGGCGACGGTCCATGCTCACCCCGTCCACGACCTCCATCACCAACATCACGTCGGTCAGGTACAGCAGCCGCCGGGTCTTCTTGATGAGCCGCGTAATCTTGCGGATGTTCGGGTGGTTCAGCTTGCTGGCGATCTGGTATTCCTGGATCGCCTGGTCGAGGAAGCGGGCGTCCTTGGCGTCGCCCCGGTGCACGTGCTTCAGTGCCCATACCTGCTTGGTCTTGGGGTCCTGCACCAAATAGATATGCGACGCGGCCCCTTCGCCCAGGGCCGTGTGAACGCGGTACCCCTCGACGGTCTCACCGGCCTTGAACATGGGCTCCGACAGACTCATTCCGTCGTCTTCTCCACCCCGGTCATCCGCCTCGAACGGGCGGTCCCGACCATAGCCCTGCCAACGCGAGCAGGCATCCTGACCCAGCCCTGGGCGACCCCCGCTCCGAGCGAATGAGTATCGCCCCAACGCCCCCTCGGATCAACGCGGGGGCCTCAGAATCCACGACCATGGCCCCCCACGAGTGAGCGCGGGTCAGCCTTGTTCGTCGCCCGACCCTCTTGGGTTTCAGGGTTCGCCCGCGATCTGCTCGCGGAATGAGGTCTCGGGGAAGAGACGCCCGGGGCTGTCCACCGCCGCGATCTGGCGGTGCATGTACACCCGGTCGGCCGGGATTCCCAGTTCCCGGCGCAGGCTCGTGACCAGCTGAACCAGGCGCTGGCGCTGCGCCGGCGTGATCGACTGGCGGTTCCCGTCCCCCACCAGGCAGATGCCAATCGCGTGCTGGTTGTACCAGTCGGCCGTCAGGCCGGCGGCGTGCGCGCCCGCGAGTTGCCCGCCCCAGCGGTACCCCACGTGCAGCTGCCCGTCGGCCATTCCATTTCCATTGCCGATCACGAAGTGGTAGCCCAGCCCGCGCAGGCGCAGTTGCCGCGCCTCGGCCTCGAGGCTCTCGGGGCTGCCCACGGGCGACCCGCTGTCGTGAATGACAATCGCCTTCCAGCGCGGCGTATCGAGCGGCGCCTTGGTGCTGAAGATCGCCTCGATCGACCCGGGCGCGCTCGTGGCCAGCATGGGCATGAGCGTCAGGCCGTCGCCCCGATGCATGGGCTTCCCGCCCAGCGCCAGCAGCAGCCCGCCCACACCCGTCATCGCCCCCATCAGGCAGACCCACACCACGCGCGCGCGCCGAGAAACCCCACCCTTGTGTGTGCCGGCGCGTGCCTTGGTGCGAGCTTGAGCCATGAGCGGTGGTACCCAGATTGAGTGCGGATGCGACAACAGGAACGGATCACGGCTCCGCCGCTCACTCAAATCGTCACAATCCATCCGTGCGATTCAAATCCTAGGACGAATTCCTTGCGCCGCAACCCACTTCAGGCCGGTTCAGGAGTTTTGCACGTCCATTCCCGATTATTCGGGCGGCTGCAGTCGCGCACGAATATTCGGACGACGCTTCCCAAACTCATCCATCACGTACGACGGCGCACGCCGATCACGCACCGCGTCGAAGCGGTCGTACTGGCTCCGCGGCTCGTCGGGCGTCAGCACCGCCTTCTCGCACCCGCCCAGGAGCAGGCCCGCCGCGCCCGTCAGGATCACCAGCGTTGCCCGTTTCATCGCTCGACTCATGCGTCAGGCCCCATGCGCCCGGGGCGCGAGGAGAGAGCCCTCACGCGTGCCGGTCCAAAAAGTGTACCGCCCCGACGACGCGGGGCGGGACACTCAGAGGAGAGAGGACACTTTCTTCGGCAGTCGGCGGTCATGAGCGCCGCTCATCCTTGTCTACCGGGTTCACCCCGCGCAGGTTCATGGTTCGCCTCAGATTTTGGGACGAATCGCCCCGGGGCGGTCAGGATCAGCTCCCCGCGGCTCAGGCACTGGCGGATCCCTTCGTAGACCACCGCACAGACCGCCGTCGCCACGTTCAGGCTCCGCTCGCCGGGCACCATGGGCAAGGCCAGCGTCCGTCCCTCGTGCCGGTTCAGGAGCGATTGGGGCAGCCCCGCCGTCTCCTTCCCGAACACAAGCCAATCGCCCGTACGAATGTCGGCCTCGAAGCAGGATCGGGTTGCCTTGGTGGAGAGGAACCAGAGGCGTTGCGGGGCGAGGGCGGCCTCGAAGTCCTCCCACGAGTCGTGTTCGCGCACGCCAAGCCTGGGCCAGTAGTCGAGTCCCGCGCGTCGGCAGGCCTTCTCGGACGTATCGAACCCCAGCGGACGGATCAGGTCGAGTGTGCAGCCGGTGGCCACGCAGGTGCGCCCGATGTTCCCCGCGTTGTTGGGGATCTCGGGTTCATGGAGCACGACGCCAAAGAGGCCGCGAGGCACGCGTTCACTTCTGCTGCGTGCGGATCCACTCGGCCTCGACCGCGCGCCGGGCCTGCACCCCCGGATCGACCTTGAGCACCTGCAGCAGGGCGGCGATGGGATCCACGCCCGCGACGACCGTCTGCCCGCCCTGGCTCACGACCGGCCACCAGCGGGCCATCTTGTCGCTGCTCACGATCACGAAGAAGGGCCAGGGGATCACGTTCTGCTGGTTCTGCAGCGCATCGAAGATCGCGTTGCCCGGGTCGATTGTCAGGAAATGGTCGAACTTGCGGCTCTTGGCCACCTCTTCGAGCTTCTTCTGCAGCTTGACCGGGTCGCGCTGATCCTCGGTCAGCTGCTGGTTGTTGATCGACGTCGACAGCGGGCTAAGCACGCCCACGACCACCAGGTCGCGCCCGTACTGACGCTGCAGCAGGTCGGCGTTGTGCATGATCCCGTGGAACGACCCGGGCAGGTCCGGGTGCCACAGATAGAGCAGCACCGCGCGCCCCTTGAGTTCGGGCTTGCGCGGGAACCAGTTCGTATCGGGCAGCGCCACGGGCTTGGGCTCGAGCAGTGTGGCCTGCCCCTGCTGAGCGCTGGGGTCGCGCGGCAGAGGGGGCCACTTGGCCGCCTTGATCGCCTCGGGGCTGGGCTCGGGGAACGGCAACTCGGGGATCGATGTCAGGTCGACCTGGTCGCGCATCGCGTCGATGCGGCGCAGCTCGAGGTCTCGCGCCTGGGCTTCGTCGGCCAGGCGACCCTTCAGGCCCGCCGCCGCATCGGCCTTCTCGGCCAGCAGCAGATCGACCGCCTGCTCGACCGACTCGGTGGCCACGTCGGCGTAGCGGAGCTGCCCCGAGCGATCGATGAAGTAGAAATCAGGATCCTGGTCGACCAGCAGCCGCTCGCGGAACTTGCCCTGCGCGTCGTGCGCCAGGATCACCGACGAGTCGCCCTTGGCCGCGGCGTCCCATCCGTCCTTGTGGTGCACCGCGACGACGATCAGCCCGTCCTTGGCCTTGGTCTGGGCCAGGCGCTGCGCGAGCGCAAAGCCACGCTTGGCCGACGGATACCAGTCGGCATACGTGCAGATCAGCACGACCTTTCCGTCGGCGGCGGGTGCGGCCCCGTGCTTCCAGTCCGAGAGCAGCGACCAGGCGTCCGCCGGGAAGGGGGCCAGTTCCATCTTGTTCAGTTGCCCGCGACGCGGGCCCTCACCCTCGCGGACAATCGACGGATCGGCCTGATGCTGTGCGCTCGCCAGCGAGCCGCCCAGCACAACCAGGACCACGGCCAAGGAACGAAGGATCGATCGGTTCTTCATCGCGAAACGCTCCCACCGGTGCGACGACGCGCACCAAGGATCAGACCAACACCACGGGCGGCTAACCATACCACGCCCGGCGTTCCTTATTAAGACGCCCCCGAGCCCCAATGGTTCACCCAATCCCCCGAGTTGCGCTCATGGGGACGACACCCCGGGGGCGGCCAGATGGCTCAGAGCCACCGCCCCCGCCGTCGCCACGTTCAGCGAATCGGCCATGGGGCTCATGGGGATCCGTACCCGATGCACGACCTTCGCAAAGGCCCCCGGGCTCAGCCCGGGTCCCTCGGCCCCCAGCAGCAGCGCGGGACGGGAAGGGGGCGGCATCGATCGGAGATCCGTCGCGTCAGGGTCCGGTGTCAGGGCCAGCAGGTCAAACCCGGACTCGCGCACCTGTGCCAGGGCGTCGGGCCAGGGTTCCAGGCGTGCGAAGGGCAGGACCAGGGCCGCCCCCATCGAGACGCGCAGGGCCTTGCGATAGAGCGGGTCGCAGCAGCCGGGGCTGAGCAGCACCCCGGCCCCCTCGCCCGCCAGGGCCGCGGCGTTGCGGAAGACCGCGCCCACGTTGTCCTGGTTGGAGAGGTCTTCGAGAATGACCAGCAGGCGGCATTGGGCGAGCAGCGTGGCGGGGTCGCGCGGGGGCGGGCGCACGCCGCAGGCCATGATCCCGCGATGAAACTCGAACCCGACCAGCCCGGCGAGGACACTCTCGGGCACGACATAGATCGGGGTCTGGGGGGGCGCGAGCGAGCAGAGGTCCTTGGCGCGAGCGCGGGCCTGCTCGGTGACGAGGATGGAGTGGACGCCCAGGCCCGAGCGGAGCAGGCGTTCGACGAGGAATGCACCCTCGCAGATGAATGTGGGGCGCACGCCGGCGAACTCCTGCGCGCGCCGGTGGTGATCGCGCAGGTCGAGGTAGGGGGCGACGCGTTCGTCGCGCGGGTCGGCGATGGGGATGGCATCCACGCTGGTATTGTGGCCATGTCGGGGCGATCGGGGAGGCGGGCGCGGGCTTGTGCCCTGCGGGCGACGTAAACTCCGCCCCGATGCAGCGGGCGTTGATCAGCCGCCAACTCTGGCACTATGGCCTCCTGGGCGCGATGCTCGCGCTGCTGGGGGTCTTTCTGGTTTACCCGATTCTGCTGACGGTGCGGGGTGGTTTTTACGCCGACCCGGCCACGCGCAGCGGGTTCACGCTCGAGCACCTAGTCATGGTCTTTCGCGACCCGGTGCTGGTCGAGGGGCTGCTCAACTCGTTCAAGATCGCGACGCTGACGACGACGCTGGCGATCCTGATCGCCCTGCCGCTGGCGGTCTTGTCGGCGTGGTACCGGTTTCCGGGCAAGGCCTTCTTCAACGCGGCGGTGCTGGTGCCGCTGATCCTGCCCCCCTTTGTCGGAGCGATCGGCATGCGGGCGCTGCTGGGGCGCGAGGGTGCCGTGAACGCGCTGCTGGGGACTGACTTTGACATCCTGGGCGACGCCAAGCTCGCGGGTGTGGTGCTGGTCCAGTCGCTGGCGCTCTATCCGATCATCTTTCTCAACGCGACGGCGTCGCTGGCGAACCTCGACCCCGCGCTCAACGAGGCGGCGGAGAACCTGGGGTGCGGGCCCTGGCGGCGGTTCTTCCGCATCACGCTGCCGCTGGTGAGGCCCGGGCTCTTCGCAGGGGCGACGATCGTCTTCATCTGGTCGTTCACCGAGTTGGGCACGCCGCTGATGTTCGACTATTACCGGGTGACGCCGGTGCAGATCTTCTATGGGCTCAAGGAGGTCGAGAACTCGGCCCGCCCCTATGCGTTGACGGTGGTGCTGCTGGCCAGCGCGGTGGGGCTCTACGTGCTGGGGAAGGTGGTCTTTGGCGGGCGCGGGCACGCGATGTACAGCAAGGCCTCGAGAGCCGCGGGCGAGAAGAGCGTGGGCGGATGGGGCTGGGCGATCGCGGGGGTCTTCGCGCTGGTGGGATCGGCGGCGATCATGCCGCACCTTGGCGTGGTGCTGACCAGCGTGGCCAGCCCGGGGCAGTGGTACAAGTCGGTGCTCCCCGAGCACTACACGCTGTCGCACTTCGGGCAGGCGCTGGGCTCGCCCGATTCGTTCCGCTCGATCATGAACAGCCTGAAACTGTCGATCGCGGCGATGACGTTCGACATCGTGCTGGGCGTGCTGGTGGCCTATGTGATCGTGCGCACGAACGTGCGCGGCCGGCAGGTGCTCGATGCGCTGTGCATGCTCCCGCTGGCCGTGCCCGGGCTGGTCATGGCCTTTGGGTATGTCGCGATGAGCCTCGAGTGGCCCTTTGGGCGCGGGCCGCTGGGCGGGTTTGCGAGCGTCTTCGCGGCGGACCCCAACCCCATCCCCTTCTTGATCATCGCCTATTCGGTGCGCCGATTGCCCTACATCGTGCGCTCGACGGTGGCCGGGCTCGAGCAGACCAGCGGCGAGTTGGAGGAGGCGGCGGTGAACCTGGGGGCCAGCCGCGTGACGGCGATGCGTCGCGTGATCGTGCCGCTGATCATGGCCAACCTGATCGCCGGGGGCCTGCTGGTCTTCAGTTTCTCGATGCTCGAGGTGAGCGACTCGCTGATTTTGGCCCAGCAGGCGGTGGACTTCCCCGTGACCAAGGCGATCTGGAGCTTCATGGACCGCCTGGGCGACGGCCCGTCGATCGCCAGCGCGATGGGCGTCTGGGGCATGGCCCTGCTCACGCTCACGCTCTTTGGGGCGTCGAGTCTGCTGGGGAAGAAACTCGGGTCGATCTTCCGGGTTTGACCGCGGGCTATCGGCTTGTTACCTGCTGCACAGCAGTCACTTACGAGGGCGTGAAACCCACGGGCGTGGAATCCCTATAATGATCACTAACATGCGCGATCATGCGCAGGAGGACGATCATGCAGGCGATGAAGAACGCGGTGGTGGGGACGGCGTTGGCGGGGTTGCTGGCGGGGATGTCGGGGTGCATCATCGTGTCGACGCACCGCGACGGGGAGCGGCTGTCGCGCGAAGAGGCCGAGTGCGTGCCCGCGCTCGCGCCGGGCGAGACACTCCCCTCGGTGGAGAGCCGTCACGCGGAATCGTTCGCGAAACTTCGCCCAGGGATGAGCGTGGATGAGTTCAAGGCGGCGTTCCCCTCGGCGGTCTTTGTGAAGCAGCAGCAGGTCGACGGCGAGCCGGTCGACGCGTACCGCGTGTCGATCAACGAGCGGTTGCGCTATCGCAGCAGCCGCTATGCCTTCACCCACTCGGACTCCAAGTGGTTCTATTTCCGCCCGTCGGGGCTGGTGTATTGGGGCGCTTCCAACCAGTGGAAGAACGTGAAGTAAGCGCCCCGCCCGCGACGTACCATCGCGGGTGAACGCGACGCCAGCCACCAAAGCCGTCATCGGCGTGACCATGGGCGATCCCGGCGGGATCGGGCCCGAGGTGGTGGTTCGCGCATTGGCCGATGCCTCGGTGCGGGCGGCGGGGGTCTATCGCATCTACGGGTGCGAGCAGGCGCTGGTGAAAGCCGCGTCGCTCGCAGGGCTGCCCCCGGTCTGGCGCGAGGGAGCGGGGGTCGAACTTGTGTCCGTCGAGGGGGGCGCGACCGAAGCCAAGCCCACGAAGGCGGGCGGGGCGGCGTCGCTGCGCGCGCTTGATGCGGCGATATTGGCGGCTAAGGCGCCCCCGGGCCGCCCCGACGCCATCGACGCCATCGTCACCGCGCCCATCTGCAAGGAAGCCTGGGCCCTCGCGGGCGAGACGCGTTTCCCGGGGCACACCGAGTTGCTCGCCGATCGATTCGGCGCCAAGCGCGTGGCGATGATGTTCCACGCGGCGGCGGGCGGTGGGTACGCCGCGTTCAACGTCGTCCTCGCCACCACGCACATTCCACTTTCGCGGGTCGCGATTGAACTGACCGAGAAGCGCGTGTACGACGCGATCTCGCTGGGGGCCGAGGGCGTGCGACGCCTTGGCGTGGCCTCGCCGCGGGTGGGCGTGCTGGGGCTCAACCCCCACGCGGGCGAGCACGGCGTGCTGGGCGATGACGAATCGCGCGTGATCACGCCCGCGATCGAGCGGGCGAAGACCGCGGGGATCGACGCCCAGGGTCCCTTCCCGGCGGACACGTTCTTTAACCGCTGCACGCGGGGCGAGTTTGACCTCGCGGTGGCGATGTATCACGACCAGGGATTGATCCCGGTGAAGTTGCTCGCGTGGGACCGGGCGGTGAACATCACGCTGGGGCTGCCGATCGTGCGCACGAGCCCCGACCACGGGACGGCGTTCGACATCGCGGGCAAGAGCGCGGCGGACGCGGGGAGCATGAAAGCCGCGCTGCTGCTGGCGGCGAGGATGGCCACGCGTGCCGGGCGGCGCGAGGCGTGAGCGAGCCAGCGATCGATACCCGCTCGCCCCTGCGCGAGCTGCTGAGCATGGCCGCCCCGGTTGTGGCGACGATGACGTCGTACACGATCATGCAGTTCGTGGACAAGGTGATGGTCTCGCGGATCGGGCCCGACCCGATCTATGTCGGGGCGCAGGGCAACGGCGGGCTGGCCACGTTCGTGCCCATCTCGGTGGTGATGGGTTTCATGTCGGTGGTGAGCACGTACGTCTCGCAGAACCTGGGGGCGGGCAAGCCCGAGCGCAGCCCGGCCTACGCGTGGGCGGGGCTGTGGATCGCGCTGGCGGGGGCGGTGGTGCTGCTGCCCTATGCCTTCGTGCTCGACGAGATCTTTTCGTGGCTGGGGCACGACGAACGCTCGGCACGCCTGTCGGCCGACTATGGCAAGATCCTGATCTATGGCGCGTTCTTCTCGATGGGGGCACGCGGCATCACGCAGTTCTTCTTTGGGCTGCACCGGCCCAAGGTCGTGCTCGTCTCGGGGGTGACGGGCAACCTCGTCAACTTCGGCGTCAACTACCTGCTCATCTTCGGGAACTGGGGCTTCCCGGCGTTGGGGCTGCAGGGGGCGGCGATCGGCACGGTCGCGGGGACGGCGGTCGAGATGGGCATCCCCGTCGCCGTGTTTCTCAGCGCCCGATACAACACCCAATACGCCACGCGCGGGGCGTGGCGGCCCGATTGGGCGAAGATGCGCGACATCTGGCGCATCGGCTGGCCCGGGGCCGCGATGTTCGGCAACGAGATGCTCTGCTGGTCGATCTTCATGGTCTATCTCGTGGGCGGGTTCGGGCCTGCGCACGCGACGGCGGGGTGGATCGCCCATCAATACATGATGATCTCGTTCATGCCCGCCATCGGCATCTCGGTGGCGATGACGGCGATCGTCGGGCGCTACATGGGCATGGGGCGACCCGACCTTGCGGCCCACCGCTCGTGGCTGGGGCTGAAACTGGCGATGGGCTATATGGCGTTGTGCGCGATCGGCTTTGTGGTGCTGCGCGAGCCGCTGGTGGGGTTCTTCCTGCAGCGCGACACCAGCCCCGAGGATGCGCGCATCCTGGTGACCATGGGCTCGCGCTTCATGATTGTCGTGGCGACGTTTCAGTTGTGCGACGCGGTGGCCATGACGCTCTCGGGGGCGCTGCGCGGCGCGGGCGACACCGTGTGGGTGGGCGTGGTGACGCTGGTGCTGTCGTGGGCGCTGATCGTCGGCGGCGGGGTGCTGGTCGTGCGGCTGTTCCCGGGGCTCGAGTCGCTGGGCCCATGGCTCGCCGCGGCGGCGTACATCGCGTGTTTGAGTTTGGCCGTACTTGTTCGGTTTGCCTCGGGACGGTGGAAGAGCATGCGATTGGCGGGGGTGGAGGCGAGGGGGGAGTGACGAGCCATCGAGCCGCGAGAAGGCTTACCCACATCAGTGTTGAAATGTTTGAGAGTGGACGAATCCTGTTGACACGCCGTCGGTACACAGAGTAGGTTGGCTTACCCCCGGGCGCGAATCCCGGGCGCGAATCCCGGGCGCGAATCCCGGGCGAAACGTGGGGAACAGTCAATGACACTAGGGGTTCGTCAGCTTTTAGGTCTAGCAGGTATCGTATTTGTGCCGCATGTGACCATTGCGGGACTATCAGAGCCCAACAACTGTATACAATGCACAAGCTCGACAGGATTACATTGCGCCGAAGTGTATCAGCCCAATACAAACAATCGTTGGGGTGCGGCTTGTGGGGCCGCAGCATCAATCAATGCCGCCGACTCCATTACGCAAACGGTTTCGGTTACTTGTAATGGAATAGGTTACTCAGTTTCCCAAGTTCGTATGGTAGGCACATCCTGTACGTGCCAATCGGCCCCATGTGGAAAAGTGTATTTGCGTCTATGCTACCCAAACTCTACTGTCACCGTGAGAGTATGTCGCGAGCGATACAGAATATTTATACCAAGCGGCGACTACATTTGTGGCCGACCAGTCGGAGAATGGGAAGATCGGTATCGGGATGTCGTGACGACGCACTTTGAGTCGGGGGGCACAGTATTTTGTACGTGCAAGCACGAGGATGATCCGTGTCTCTGCCGTCAGGCGGGAAACGAGAATTGTCCTTGTCCGGGAGGCACTGGAACAACAAGTCTGACGTATGGCGACGAAAAGCAGATTGTGCCGTTTCGCGTACTCTCTATGGATGTGTCCCCATTTGTTGATTCATTGCCCATCCTAGGCGTTCCTTCAATAATGGATGAGACCTCACTATCGCAGCGAGTAAGCATATTCGATTCAATCACTCGAGCAATACTGGCAGAAACCCTTCCAATCGATCAGGTGACGCTGCAGATGGAGAGTGGACAGAGGTATTCTGGGTCCCCCGCGGAGATATCGGCATGGCTTCTCGATCTTATTGATCAATCGGTATCCTCTGCCGCAAAGTACGACATCGACGGGAGCGGCATAGTTGACGGTAATGATTTGCTCTTATTTGATGATCTGAGCAATTTACAAGCATGGAATGGCGTAACGTTCTCAATTCTAGACGTAAACGGCGACAAGAATATCGACTACGATGATCGCTGCGAAATAGTTAATCATTTTGGTACTTACGTCGACTAGCTATCAGCGTGGGTATGCTAAGGCGTCAGTGGCCCAATCACGCCTTAATCGCATAAACGGGTCGGCTGTTGATTCACACGCCCTTGCCAATGAGCAATGGCGTTTTTATTGGTGCATTTCGGGCTGGGCGCTGGTGCGGCTGTTCCCGGGGCTCGAGTCGCTGGGGCCATGGCTCGCCGCGGCGGCGTACATCGCGTGCCTGAGCTTGGCCGTGCTCGGTCGGTTTATGTCAGGGCAGTGGAAGGCGATGCGGCTGGTGGGGGAGGCGGGGCACGCGTAGATCGCGCCTATCCTTACGGCTCGAAACGGCATTTCGACAGGAGCAGATTTCGATGGCCCACGATCCGCTTGATACGGTGATCGGTACGCAGCAGTCGGCGCGCAGGGACGCGTCGGCGGCGGCAAAGCATCTCGCCCAGGCCGACAAGGCCGACGCGAGCCAGGACCGCTGGACGGCGATCGCGGAACTCCGGCGCGCTGTCGGCACCGATCCCGAGAGCCCCAGCGCGATGTTCCGCCTGGCCTATCACCTCGACCTGGTGGGCGAGGAGGATGAATCGCTGAGCCTGTTCGAGCAGGTCTGCGCCCGTCCGCCGGCGAACGTCAACGCCCTGATCAACCTCGCGGTGCTCTACGAGGACCGCGAGGAGTTCGCCAGCGCCGAGCGCTGCCTTCGCCAGGTGCTCGATACCGATCCGAACCACCCGCGGGCGCGGCTGTACATCAAGGACGTGCAGGCTAGCCGCGAGATGGTGGTCGAGGAAGAGGCTGACCGCGACGTCTTCAAGCGCAAGGCGCTGCTCGACACGCCCGTGAGCGACTTTGAGCTCTCGGTGCGGGCCCGCACGTGCCTCAAGCGCATGAACATCCGCTCGCTGGGCGATCTGCTCAAGATCACCGAGGCCGAGTTGCTCAGTTACAAGAACTTCGGCGAGAGCAGCCTGCTCGAGATCAAGAAGATGCTCACGGCCAAGGGGCTGCGCCTGGGCCAGGGTCTGGAAGAGGCGCACCGCCAGGCCCGGCGGGCGCTCATGGAGCAGTACAAGGGCACGGGGCAGGAGACGATCCTGGCCAAGCCCGTCAGCGACCTTCAGTTGTCGGTGCGGGCCCGCAAGGCGCTGCAGCTGCTCAACATCCAGTCGCTGGGCGACCTGGCCAGCCACACCGAGGCCGAGCTCATGGGCATCAAGAACTTCGGCGCGACCTCGCTCACCGAGGTGCGCGAGCGACTGGCCGAGCATGGCCTGGGTCTGCGCAAGATCGAGTCCTGATCGACACGCCGAATCTCACGCCAAATCTCACGTAGGATCGGGGGCGGACGCATCGTCCGCCCCTTGTGTTGCGCGCGTCACCACGTCGGGATCGCGCTGCTTGGTGGCGTGGAACTTGGTGCGCGTGCGGGCGTATTCCTCGGGCGAGACGCGCAGGTCGGGCTCGCGCCCGGCCTTGTGCATGGCGTGGAGGTGGGTGAGGAAGGGCACGCACCAGCCACAGCCCGTGCCCGCGCCCAGGCACTCGCTGATCAGCGACGCCACGGGGGGTTTTTCACGGTTCAGGTACGCGCGGATCTTCCGAAGCGAGACATGGAAGCACAGGCAGATCTCGTCGTCCTCGTGCATGCGATGAGGGTAGGTCCCGCGGGCCGTGCGTTGTGCCGGGGAAGACACCACGCGCCGCGCAGACGCGTCGGGTAGTGGCACCCGGGCCAGCGTCCTCTCCCTGACGCTCGTGCTGCATGTCACGAGCATGCTCGGGTCTGGGTGCCACGACCCGCGGGCGGTCTGGCGCCCGCGCGTCGTGCGATGGGCGGATGTTTCATCGAGACGCGGGGGTGGACACCACGCGCCGCGCAGACGCGTCGGGTGGTGGCACACGGGCCAGCGTCCTCTTCTTGACGCCCGTGCGGCGGTCGATGCGGCGGGGCTCAGGCGGCCTTGGCGGGACGTGATTGGATCGCGAAGGCCCCCGCGGCGAGGATCGCGCCCACGAAGGGACCGGCGAGGTAGAGCCACACGTGCGACAGCGACGAGCCGCCACGGATCGCGTCGATGGCGCACAGGCCCACGCCCACGGCGGGGTTGTAGGCCCCGCCCGAGATCGAGCCGCCCGCGAAAGCGCCCGCCATGACGGTCAGGCCGATCGCCACGCCGTAGTACGAGTTGCCCCTGGTCGAGGGCGTGCAGGCGACATTGAGCACAACCAGAACGAGGGCGAAGGTGAACAGGATCTCGTTGAGCAGGGCGGCCATGTTGTCGGCGGTGGTGGGGGCCGGGGCGGGGTGCTCACCCGTGAGGACAAGGGCGACCGCGCCCGCGGCGACGCCGCCCACAACCTGCGCGATCATGTAGGGCACAAGGTTGCGCCCGGGCATGTTCCGGGTGAGGAACGCGCCCAGCGAGACGGCGGGGTTGTAGTGGGCACCGCTGACGTGCCCGCCCATGTAGACCATCGCGATGAGCACCACGCCGATGGCCAGCGGGGCCATGGCGCCCGCGTGCGTCACGCTCAGCGCGATGGTCAGGACAAGGAAGAACGTGCCCAGGAACTCGGTCAGCAGCTTGCCCATGAGGCTCTCCGGGAGGGGTTATCGCCAGTCTACACGCTGGCGCGGCGATCCGTCGGGCGCGAAAAAAACCCGACGAGTTGTCGCCGGGTGGCTGCAAGCAGGGATGGAGGATCGGGATCAGCGCCGACGGCGTGCGAGAAGCGGGGCCGCGCCGATCAGGAGGCCCAACGAGGCGGGGGTGGGGATGAGGACGAGCGAGACATTGTCGAGGTACCCGCCGGTGGAACCGGCACTGCCGCGGTCTTCGAAGCGGAGAAGGGTGAGCGAACTGGGCGAGGTGACCTGAAGGCTGTAGTTGGTCCAGTTGAGATTGCCCACTGTGGAATCGTCGCCGCTGGCGATGCCCACCAGATTGCCACCGAAATAGACGCCGATGTCGGACTCGGTGGAGCCGGGCGTCTCGAACGGATCCGGTGCGTAATCGAAGGAAAGGAGGTATGTCGCGCCGGGGGTGGTGGGGACACGCTGCTCAATGAAGAAGCCTCGTGAGGATTCGATGTTGATGTATTGCAGGCCGTGCGAGGCTTCCCACGCGCCCGGCCGATCCACGGCACCGACCATGAATGGGTGAGTCCAGCCGGTGAAGCCATTGGCGCCGACGAAGGTGTACCAGTAGATCCCAAGGCCGTCGTCGCTCAGGTTGGTCAGTGCCGGATCCTCGAACGAGCCATTCACCACGATGTTGGCGCTTGCCAACGGGCACGCCGCCGCGATGGCGGCCAGAGCCATGTACTTCTTCATCGATCAACCCCTTGAGGACGAATCACTTGACGTCCAATAGGGAATCTGCCCCATAAAAAACTGGGGGCCACGAAATCGTCAAAAAAGATAACCATGACGGGATAGCTGCGGTTCTCGGACGCACGTCGCGGCGAGGCCGATCACCCCTCGAGGTACGTGTACCCCTCAAGCCCGTGGTCGTAGTACTGCAGCAGGCTCTTGCCCTCGGCCAGGGTCAGGCGGCCCTGTCGGCAGGCGGCCTCGATATCCAGGCGCATCGCCCGCTTGAGGTCCTCTACGTCGTACTGCACGTAGCGCAGCACTTCCTCGACCGTGTCTCCTTCGATCACCTCGTCGATCTCCCACCCGCCCTGCTCGTCGAGCGAGATGTGAACGGCGTGGGTGTCGCCCAGCAGGTTGTGCAGGTCGCCCAGGATCTCCTGGTAGGCCCCCAGCAGGAAGACGCCCAGGTAGTAGGGTTCGTGCCCGCCGGCGGCGGTGTCGCGCAGTTCGTGGAGTTCGAGCACTTTCTTGTCGATACGCTTGTCGACGAAGCGGTCGATCTTGCCGTCGCTGTCGCAGGTGATGTCGGCCAGAATGCCGCGCCGCGTGGGCTCTTCGTTGAGGCGGTGGATGGGGCAGATGGGGAAGAGCTGGTCGATGGCCCACGAGTCGGGCATGGACTGGAAGAGGGAGAAGTTGCAGAAATAGATGTCGCTGAGCAGGTCGGTCAGCGGCTCGAGTTCGTCGGGGATCTCGCCCTTGCGCCCCGCGCGGTCGAGCAGGCGCAGGCACGTGGCCCAGAAGAGCTGCTCGGCGGCGGCGCGCATGGGCAGGGTCATGTAGCCCAGGCTGAAGAGGCTCATCGCCTCGTCGCGGGCCTGCGTCGCGTCGTGGTAGGTCTCGAGCACGTTGCGGTCGGTGAGGTTGCGGATGCAGTCGAGCAGGTCGACCACGGGCTTGGGGGCGTCGGGTTCGGCGCGGAGTTGCTTCTCGATGGCGTCGGGGTCGACCTTGCCGTCGAAGCGGCTGGTGCCCAGGATGTCGACGACGAGCATGCTCGAATAGGCGACCATGGCCCGCCCGGACTCGGAGAGGATGGTGGGGTGGGGGATGCTGTTGTCGTCGCAGACGGACTTGACGCGGTAGACGACGTCGGTGGCGTATTCCTGGATGGTGTAGTTGATCGAACTGGGCCAGGCGGACTGGCTGCCGTCGTAGTCGACGCCCATGCCCCCGCCGATGTCGAGCATGGTGAGCCCCGCGCCGAGTTTGTGCAGTTCGCAGTAGACGCGGGCGAGTTCGTTGATGGCGTTTTTAAGCACGCGGATGTCGTACAACTGGCTGCCCACGTGGCAGTGCAGCAGGGTGAGGCAGTCGAGCATGTCGTGGGCTTTGAGCAGTTCGACGGCGCGGAGCACCTCGCTCAGGAAGAGGCCAAACTTGGAGCGCACGCCCGCCGAGCCCTCCCAGCGGCCCGCGCCGCGGGCGGAGAGTTTGACGCGCAGGCCGATCTTGGGACGCACGTTGTAGGCCTTGGCGTGCTTGATGATGAGTTCGAGTTCGCTGAACTTCTCGACGACGGGGATGATGTAGCGCCCGAGTTTGGTGGCGAGGATGACCGTCTCGATGAACTCGTCGTCCTTGAAGCCGTTGCAGATGATGGGCATCCCGTTGACGCCCGGGCCGCCGGCGGTGGCCGACAGCCCCAGCACCGCGAGCAGTTCGGGCTTGGAGCCCGCCTCGAGGCCGAAGCCCAGCTCGACGGCGAGCGAGGCGATCTGCTCGCAGACGTGGCGCTGCTGGTTGACCTTGATGGGGTAGACGCACGAATAGCCGCCCGAGTAGCCCTGGTCGGCCATCGTGTTCTTGAAGGCGTCGCGGATTTCGCGCAGGCGGTGCATGAGGATGTCGTTGAAGCGCAGCAGCACCGGCGTGTGAATGCCGCGCTCTCGCAAACCTGACACCACTTCGTGCAGATCGATCTGGCGGGCGGGGTCCTTGGTGGGCATCACGGCGACGTGGCCGGCGCTGTTCACCGCGACGTAGCCCTTGCCCCATTCGGGGATGGCGTACAGGGCCGAGGCATCGGCGGGGGTCCATTGGCCGTGGAGGAACGCGGATCGAGTGGTGATGGTGGCCATCGTGGCTGGGGTGCTCTGGATCGGGGTGCGAACGCGCGAGAGGTCTGCTCGTGGCTGAACCTGGGCGCGGCCTTGATCAGGGGCCATGGGTGCGCCGTCGGACAAGTGGCCCATGCGCCGTCGCTCGCACGCGTGCGTCGGATGCGGTCGATCGACCACGACCACCCGCCCGGCACCGTCGAGCCCCTGTCCGTGCCACGCCCGGGATCACGTCCCGCACGCCGCATCGGCGCCACCACCACACAAAAGATAACGCGCCCGCGGCCCGGGACAAGTGCCAAGGGCCCTCGATCCGCGATTAGGGCTCGGACTCGGGGCGCGACTCGTCGGGGTTGGCCGGGGCCGGCTCGGGGATCGAACTGGGCGTCGCCGGCTCGATCCGCACGCGCGTCACCCGCGTGGGCTCGGCCATGAGCACCGTCACGCGCACGCCGTCGGCCGCGAAACTCTCGCCCTTGAGCGGGATCCGCCCGAGCGTGACGGTGACAAACCCCCCCAGCGTGTCGTAATCCTCGCTCTCGGGGATCTCGATGCCCAGGCTGCGCAGTTCGGCGTTGACGTCGTCGATGTAGGCGCGGGCGTCGGCCTCGGCGGTGCGCTGGGCGGGCAGAACTTTGATCTCGGGGCTCTCGTCGTTCCCGGACTCGTACTCGTCCTGGATGTCGCCAAAGACCTCTTCGACGATGTCCTCGATGGTGACCAGCCCCGCCGTCCCCCCGAACTCGTCGGCGACGATGGCGATGTGGACGCGTTTCTTGAGCAGTTCGGTGAGCAGTTCCCGGATGGTCTTGGTCTCGGGGACGAAGAGGGCGGGGCGGGCGACGGCGCGCAGGTCGAAGGTCCGCCCGCCGCGCGAGCCCCCGGCGTGATCGCCCGCCAGCCACTTCATGAGATCCTTGACGTAGAAGATGCCCACGATGTGGTCGAGATCGCCCTCGTAGACGGGGATGCGGCTGTGCCCGACGTTGCGGATGGTCTTGGCCACCTCGCTCAGGTCGTTGGAGAACTCCATCGCCTCGATGTCGATGCGCGGGGTCATGACCTGGGCGACGGTCTTGTCGCGGAACTTGACCACCGCCTCGATCATGTCGCGCTCGACGCGGTCGAACTGGCCCTCTTCGCTCGCCTCCTCGACCACCGACAGGATTTCGTCCTGCAGCGCCTCGGCCTCGTCCTGGTCGCCCTTGCCCGAGAGGCGGCGGACGGCTTCATCCATCACCCGGGCGACGGCCTGGAAGGGGCGCGACAGGATGTAGGCCAGGCGGATTACGGGAGACCAAGCGTAGACCGTGGCCTCGCCCGCGTGACGGGCGATCGCCGTGGGCAGCACCACGCCAAAGAGCCACAGCAGCAGCGACGCGACGCCTACACCGAGGAAGCCGTCGATGGGCGTGGGCGAGGGCTCGCCGCGTATGTTCGAGATCCAGAGCACCAGCGCGATGGCGACGACCAGGGTGCAGACGATGCGGGGCAGGGCGATCGCCGTGGCGTGCCCGTCGACGTCGCCCAGGATCTGCTCCACGCGGGCGCTGCCGTTAGGCTTGTTGCGGATGACGGCGATCTCTTCAAGCGCGGCGCGCGAGAGATCACGCAGGGATTGGAAGAGCGTCGAGAAGACGGCCCCACCCGCCAGCGCCGCGATGGCCACGACAATCCAGAGATCAGGACTCAACCGGGCGTACCTCCGCCGTGCGCCGTGTCCGTTCCGCCCGAGCGTTGGGACCCGTCCGCACACCCACTGCCACGCGTGTAGACCGCCCCGACCCCCAGCGCACGGAGGATTCGATCCTCCTCCGCATGCATGGCCAGGGCCTGATCCTCCGCGTGGTCGTCGTGCCCGATGCAGTGCAGCACGCCGTGCACGAGATAGAGAAGCAACTCGTGCTCCACAGGGTATCCGCCCGGCCCCGCGTGACGCCTTGCCTCATCAAGGCAGACCACGATATCCGTATCAATGACGAACATATTACTGTCATTTACCGAATCGGTGGGCTGGGGAGGGGTATCCCGCAAGTCGAACGTCAGCACGTCGGTGGTGCCCTCGATGCCGGTGTGGCGCACGTGCAGGGCGGACATCTCGGCGTCACCCACCACGCGGGCGCGCAACTCTCCCGTCGTGTGCATCAGCCCCAGGGCCGCCGCCGCCTGGTCGTGCAGCCAGATCAGGGCCCGGGGCGTAAGTGCGCCGGTGGAATCGAGGATCTCGACCGTTGCCGGCTGGGGCGGGTCGGGTTGGAGGGGGTCGGGCTGAGGCATCAGGCCACGGACTGTACGGGGCGCAGGATGCGGATCGCGCCCGGCAGCACGCCGATCGAGAGGTCGAGGCCGCCCAGGGCCTGAGGGATTGGCTCGCCGTCGGCCTGGGCGTGGGCGCCGGCGTCGGCCGTGATGCGGAAAGTCTTGCCGCGCAAACGCACGATCGATTCGTTGGTGCGCGAGGCCCGAGCTAAGCGAGGCAACAGGGACAGGGCGAGCGAGCCCTCGATGAAGGCCAGATCGAGCACGCCGTCGGCGGGGTGTGCATCGGGGGCGGGGTTGAGCCCCAGGGCGTACATCGCGCAGTTGGCCACGACCGCCAGGCCCGGACGGGCCAGCACCGCGGGCTGGGCATCGACCTCGATCGTGAGGGGGTACACCGCCGGCCCGAGCAGTTCGGCCAGGATGTGCGGGGCGTAGGACAGACGGTGGATCGGCCCGCGACGGCGACGGCTGAGGCGCGCGAGGATCGAGGCATCGGGTCCGACGCTGACCATGAGGGCGGCGGGTTCGTCCACGCCTGCGCTCCGCACGCGCATCAGATCGATGGGCGTGAATCGAGGTTCGCGCAGTGCGGCGGCAAGAACCTCCGGGCCGCCCATCGAAAACTCGCGCGAG
Organism: Phycisphaerales bacterium; assembly: GCA_013360675.1. Classification (GTDB taxonomy): domain Bacteria; phylum Planctomycetota; class Phycisphaerae; order Phycisphaerales; family UBA1924; genus JABWBB01. The sequence continues at coordinate 49,322 of JABWBB010000009.1, forward strand.
AAGAGATTCTCGGTGCCCAGGGGCAGGTGGTAGAGCGCCGCGCGCGATTCGATGAGGGCGGGGAGCGAGCGGTGCACGGTGCCGTCGCCCCCGGCGACCACGAGCAGCGTGCCGGGGTCGAGCAGCCCCGCGAGGGTGGGGGTGTCGGGGCGGGGCGGCGCGGGCTGCACCTCGTGCCCGTCGGCGCGGAGTGATTCGGCGGCGAAGCGGGCGATGCGGGCGGCCCGCCCGCGCCCTGAGCCGGGGTTGTGGAGGATGACGATGCGCACGAACCGGGATGATATGGGAGCCCCAGGCTCGCCCCATAGAATCCCCCATGCCCACGCCCTCGGATCTCAAGGCCCGCGTCGAGCGGGAGCTGGCGTCGATCGTCGCGATCCGCCACGATCTGCACCAGCACCCGGAACTCTCGTTCCAGGAATCGCGCACGAGCGGCGTGGTGCAGCGCGAACTGGGCGCCCTGGGGATCGAGTTCAAGGCCGGGCTGGGCGGCGGCACCGGGGTCGTGGGCTATCTGCCCCCGAGCAACGGCGCGAGCGAGCCGGGCGTGGCGCTGCGGGCCGACATGGATGCTCTGCCCATCGAGGAACGCACAGGGTTGGAATATGCCTCGCGCACCAAGGGCGTGATGCACGCCTGCGGACACGACGGGCACACGGCGATCTTGATCGGGGCGGCCAAGGTGCTGAGCAAGGTTGAACGGCCGCGCGGGGTCACGCTGGTCTTCCAGCCCGCCGAGGAGGGGGGCGGGGGCGCGGACGTGATGTGCCGCGAGGGGGCTCTGGCGGGCGCGAAGGGGGGCGGCGTGGGCACGGCACCCGCGCGGATCTACGGGCTGCACGGCTGGCCGCAGGTCGAGTTGGGCACGGTCGTGACCCGGCCCGGCCCGCTGCTGGCGGCGGTGGATGACTTTGACGTGACGATCGTGGGGCGCCAGGCGCACGGGGCGTACCCGCACCAGGGCGTGGACCCGATCGTGTGCGCGGCGCAGGTGGTGACGGCGCTGCAGACCATCGCCAGCCGCAGCGTGGGCCCGCTCGACAGCGTGGTGGTGAGTGTGGGGGCGATCCACGCGGGAACGGCGAACAACATCATCCCGGGCGAGGTGCGGCTGATCGGGACGGTGCGCTCGCTGCGGGCCGAGGTTCGGGCGCTGGCGAAGACGCGGTTTGTCGAGATCGTCGAGGGGACAAGCCGTGCGTGCGGGTGCGGGGCGAAGATCGACTATCACGAGGGGTACCCGGTGACGGCGAACGACCCCGAGGCGACCGAGCGATTCCTCGCCATCGCGCGCGAGGCGATTGGACCTGGCGCGGTGGGCATCGCCCCCGAGCCGACGATGGGGGGCGAGGATTTCGCCTATTACGGCGCACACGCCCGGGCGTGTTTCTTCTTCTTGGGCGTCAAGCCCGCGGGGGCGGCGGGCTACCCGAACCTGCATCAGCCCGAGTACGACTTCAACGACGCGGCGATCCCGCTGGGCGTCGAGCTCATGACACGCCTGGCCCTCGAAGGCTGAACCCACGGATACAGGAGAACAACCATGAAAATCGTCAAGCGGCTACTGGTGATCGGCGTGATGCTGGTGTTGATCGTGGTGGGCCTGGTGATCGTCGGGCTGACGCGCGTGGACGCGCTGGCCAAGGCCGCCGTCGAGAAGGGCGGGACGTATGCGCTGGGCGTGAACACCACGCTCGACAGCGCGGACGTGGGGCTGCTCAAGGGCACGTTCGCGATGAGCGGGCTCGAAGTGGCCAACCCGTCGGGGTATGCGTCGAAGCATTTCATGTCGCTGGGACAGGGGTCGGTGGCGGTGGATGCGGGGTCGCTGCGTGCGACGACCATCACGTTGCCACACCTGACGCTGGGGGACCTTGACGTCCGCCTCGAGAAGAATGCCCAGGGCTCGAACTACCAGGTGATCCTGGACAACCTGAAGAAGCTGCAGGGCGAGTCGGCCAAGCCGGCGACGTCGAACGACACGAAGCTGGTGATCGAGAAACTGACGATCTCGAACGTGACGGTGAGCGTGGACCTGCTGGGCCTGCCCGGCGGATCGACCCGCGCGACGATCCCGATCAAGGAGATCAGCCTCACGAACGTGGGCAAGACGGGCACGGGCGTGGCGGATTCGGGCGTGACGATCGGGCAGCTCGCGGGGATCATCGTGCAGGCGATCATGGCCGCCACGGTCGAGAACGCGGGCGATCTGCTCCCGACCGACGTGCTGGGTGACATGAGCGCGCGCCTCGCGGACCTGGGCTCGATCAAGGACCTGGGGCTCGAGGTCGTGGGGGGCGTAACGGGGAAGGTCGAGCAGATCGCGGGCGAGGCGGGCAAGAAAGTTGAGCAGGCCGCCGATGAACTCAAGAAGGGCGTGGAGAAGATCGGCGAGGGCCTGGGCGACCTGATCCCCGGGAAGAAGTGATCGCGCCGTGACTACCGCTTCAGGAGCGGCGAGTGCGCCAACGCATCCAGCGTCGCCAGCGTGGTTGCCACGGGGATGTTGCGCACGGCGGCGACGCGCAGCAGGGCCTTGACATCGGGGTCGTGCGGCAGCGGGCTGAGCGGGTCCCAGATGAAGACGAGCAGATCGATGGTTCCCTCGACGATCGCCGCCCCGATCTGGAGGTCGCCCCCCAGCGGGCCCGAGGCGTAGGTGGTCACGTCGAGTTCAAGCTCGCGCTGCAGCAGCCCGCCGGTGGTGGCGGTGGCGACGAGTGTGTGCGGGGCGAGGATCGCCCGATTGGCGCGGGCCCAGGCGAGCAGGTCGTCCTTCTTGTGGTCGTGGGCGACGAGCGCGATGCGAAGCGACTTCATGTTTCCTCCGCGTCCGTGCTCGAGCCGCCGGGGCGCTTGATCGCGCGGCGTTTGGGGAAGATCGCGCTGCTCTCGGCGGGGGCGTCGAGCGAACGCACGGGCCCCTTGATGATGCGATCCACGGCACGCTTGGCGTTCTCGATCGAGAACTCGACGCCCACGAATCGACGCTTGAGGTTGTGCGCGACGACGCCCGTGGTGCCGCTTCCCAGGAAGGGATCGAGCACCAGGTCGCCGGGGTTCGAGCAGGCGCGGATCACGCGGGCGAGGTAGACCTCGGGGAGTTGGTTGTCGTGATAGCCGCGGCGTTCCTTGTTGTTCCCCTGCACGCGCCCCCAGTATTTGCCATACCAGACGTCCATGGGCAGGCGATGGCCCGGGGGCATCCCGTCGCGTTTTTCGAGCGTGCGCGGATCGCCATAGATCGAGAGACGATCCGAGGGTTCGAGGATCTCGGCGGCGTTCCAGGTGTGTTTGGCGCCGGGCTTGATGAAGTAGAGGGCGTGGACCTTGCTGTTGATGAAGCGTCCCGTGGCGTTCTGCCCGAAGCGGTAGTGCCACACGCACCAGTTCTGCAGAGTCATGCTCCGCGTGCGCTTGAGGTGAACGACGATCTCGGCGGCCCAGTCGTCGGGGATGTTGATCCAGAACGACCCGCCGGGCTTGAGAGCCCCGTGGCACAGGTCGATCCAGTCGTAGGTGAAGCGGAGGTAGTCATCCTCGGGGAGGGCGTCGTCCCATTGGTCGTACGCGCGGTTCCAGTTGAAGGGGGGGTCGGCGAAGATGAGATCAAACGCCGCGGCTTTCACCTCGGGCAGCGTGGGCAGGACCTGGCGGCAGTCGCCCACGTGCACCGCGACGCCCTCGGGGGGGTTGAGGGCGGCTGGGCCGGGGGCCTTGGAACGCTTGGGGCGGCTGGGAACGCGGGTCACGGCCCCAGCGTAGCGGGGCGGGCTCGTTCGCGCCAGCGCCCCTAGGATCATGGGCCAAGAGGCTTGCCCCCTGTTTTTGCCGGGTTCACCGGCGGCGATCGATCCGGGGCGGGCCAGCGGCCAGGTATCCATTGACGACGCAAAGCCATCCAATGACGCAGCAGCCCGAGAATCCCGACGCGGCCTTCCCAACCCCTCCCGACGCTTTCCCACCGCCGCCGCCCGAGGGGAGCGAAACCCGCGTCGAGGCGGGCAAGGAACTCTTCGACACGCACAAGACGTTCACCGAGCTGGGGCTGCGTTCGAGCGTGCTCAAGGGCGTGACCGAGGCGGGCTTCCTCCACCCCACGCTGATCCAGGCCAGCCTGATCCCGCTGGCGCTGTCGGGTCGCGACGTGCTGGGGCAGGCCAAGACGGGCACGGGCAAGACGGCGGCCTTCGGCCTGCCGCTGCTGCACATGTGCGACAAGGACACTCCCTACCAGGCGCTGGTGCTGGCGCCCACGCGTGAACTGGCGGTGCAGATCACCGAGGAACTCGACGAGCTGGGCAAGCACACGCCCATCCGCGCCACGACGGTGATGGGCGGAGAATCGGTGCGCGGGCAGGCCAAGGAACTCGAGCGCGGCTCGCACATCGTCGTGGGCACGCCCGGGCGCGTGCAGGACATGCTCGAGCGCGGGCACTTCCACCTCAAGAACATCCGCTTCGCGGTGCTCGATGAAGTTGACCGCATGCTCGACATCGGCTTCCGCGAGGACATCCGGCGGATCCTCGACCAGTGCCCCAGGGAACGCCAGACGATGTTCGTCTCGGCGACTATCTCGCGCGACATCGAGAGCCTCGCCCGCAAGTATCTGCGCAACCCCGAGAAACTGGTCGTCGCCAGCGGCAGCCTGACGGTCAGCCTCGTCGAGCAGCACTACCTCACGGTGAACCCTTGGGATAAGCGGGCGCTGCTCGCCCACCTGCTCACGCACGAAGAGCCGGCCCTCACGCTGGTCTTCTGCCGCCTGAAGCGCACCGTCGACGACCTGACCAAGCTGCTCAACGCCCGCGGCATCGAGGCCCACGCGATCCACGGCGACATGCCCCAGGGCAAGCGCACCAAGACGATGCAGAAACTCCGCTCGGGCCATCTCTCGGTGCTGGTCTGCTCGGACCTGGCCTCGCGCGGGATCGACGCCGACGGGGTCACCCACGTCATCAACTACGACCTGCCCGAGGACCCCGAGATCTACGTCCACCGCATCGGGCGCACGGCGCGGGCCGGGCGTCGCGGGACGGCGTGGTCGTTCGTCACCGGCGAGCAGGGGCATCTCCTCACGCAGATCGAGATGCTCATCAACACCGAGATCCCCAAGCTCGACTACTCCGACTTCACGCCCACGCCCAAGCCCAACACCTGGCGCGACGAGGTGCCCAGCCATGTCGCCGTCATCGAGGGCGTGCCCGAGAAGAAGCCCCCGGTCGATCGCCTGACCGCCGCGGCCAACCCGGATCTCCCCACGCCCGGCGACGAGACCAAGTTCCCTGGCGGGCTGGTGCCGACGAAACTCCCGCCGCGTTTGCTCAACCGCAAACTCCCGTCCGGGCGGCGCTAGACCTTCAGCGTCGATCCGCGCGAGGGGGCGGTGCGGACGCCCCCCGCGATCGCCCACTAGACTTGCGACCACACAGCAGGAGCCGACTCGCGTGCCGTACACCATCAAGCCAGACGACGCCCTGACGGTCGACGCGGACAATACGAAGTATCTGGACAAGCACGTGGACACGGGCGACCGCTGGGTGCTGAACTTCGGCCCCCAGCACCCCGCCACGCACACGACGCTGCGACTGGTGCTGGAACTCGACGGCGAGCGCGTCGCGCGCTGCACGCCGCACATCGGCTACCTGCACAGCGGGTTCGAGAAACTGGGCGAGGCGCTCGATTACAACCAGTACGTGACGATCACCTCGCGCACGGATTACCTGTCGCCCATCGCCAACGACATCGCCTGGCACCACGCGGTCGAGGCGCTCTTCGGGATCGAACTCACGCCCCGGTGCAAGGTGCTCCGCACCATCATGGCCGAGGTCGCCCGGATCCAGAACCACCTGCTGTGCGTGGGGGCGGCGGGGCTCGACCTCAACGCCTTCACCGGGTTCATCTACGCCTTCAATGTGCGCGAGAAGATCTACGACCTGTGCGATTTCATCTCGGGCCAGCGCTTCCACCCCGACTGGACCCGCGTGGGCGGGCTCATGCAGGAACTACCCGACGAGGGCATGTTCAAGACCCTGGTGCACAAACTCATCCGCGACGAGGTGCCCAAGGCCGTCGAAGACCTCGAGAGCCTGCTCAACCGCAACCGCATCTTCATGGACCGCACCCAGGGCGTGGGCGTCATCTCAAAGCAAGACGCCATCGACTGGTCGCTGACGGGGCCCATGGCCCGGGCCAGCGGCGTGATCCGCGACCTGCGCAAGGACCAGCCGTACCTCTGCTACGCCGACAACTGGGACGGGCAGGGCGCCAAGGGCGTCACGTTCAAGGTGCCCGCCGCCGAGGGTGGCGACGCGTACTGCCGCTACCTGGTGCGCGTCGAAGAGATCAAGCAGAGCCTGGCGATCATCGATCAGTTGATCGACAACATCCCCGGGGGGAGCGTCGACGCCTTCGCCGACAGCAAGGTCGTCAAGCCCAACAAGAAGGATGTCTACGGCTCGATCGAGGGGCTGATCCAGCACTTCGAACTCATCATGACCAACCGCGGCTTCCAGCCGCCCATCGCCGAGGCGTATGCCTGCCAGGAAACCGGCAACGGCGAACTGGGGTATTACATCGTGTCCGATGGGTCGCCCCGGGCGTGGCGCGTGCGCCATCGCCCGCCGTGCTTCATCAACTATTCGATCATGGCCAAGATCACCGAGGGGCACCTGCTGAGCGACATCGTCGCGATCCTGGGCTCGATCAACGTGGTGGCGGCGGAACTCGACCGGTAGACGCACCTTTAGTGCTGTATCCCAGAGGGTGCCACGAATCACGGGCGGTCTAACGCCCGCGTGTCGTGCGGTGTGCGATGAAAGACTCCACGCGCCATGAAGACGCGTCGGGTGGAGGCACCCGGATTTAACACCGGTGCAATGCGGAGCACGCAGCCCGAGCGTGAGCGAGGGCTTTCTTGGCTGACATGCGCAACCGCAACCGCAAGAGCAAGAGCAAGAGCAAGAACAGAGAGCCCTCCCTGACGGTCGGGCTGCATGCCGGACACCACGCGCCACGAAGACGCGGCGGGTGGTGGCACCAGGAAGAATCTACGGGTGCATCGATCCGTGACGGAGGCGTCCGTCGCGGTGGAACTCGACCCACGACCAGCCATGGCGTGCGCTGGTGTACCAGGCCGGGCCCAGGGCGTGCAGGGGCGACCAGCGTGAATCATCCAGCCGCGATGGGCCGGTGGACTGCAGCACCACGCGCGGGCGTGACGCGACGCCGAACTCGATCGAGCGGGGCAGCGTCGAGCCGTGATGCGGCAGTTCGAGGACGCGGGGTGCGAGCCCCGGGTGCGCCCGAGCCATCTCGTCGATCGCGTGCTCCTGCACGTCGCCCGTGAGGAGCAGATCACCCGCGGGCGTGGCCAGTCGCGCCATGATGGAATGATCGTTATCGAGGGGCCACGCGGCTTCGTCGGGGGGCGAGAGAACCTCGAGCGTGGTGCGACCCAGCGAGATAGTTTCGCCTCGCGCGATCGCCCGGACCTCGACGCCGCGGGATTCGAGGAACCCCAGCAGCCATGCCGCGGCTTGGCGAGGTTCGTCGCGTGCCTGGTCGATGAAACGCTGAGGGACGATCACCCGTCGCACGCCCAGGGGTTCGAGCACTTCGGGCAGCCCGCCGAAGTGGTCGAAGTCGGGGTGGGTGATGACGACGGTGGGGGTGCGCCACACGCCCAGAGCGCGGGCGTTCTGCACGATGGGGGGAAGCACGCCGCCGGGAGGTGACGGGGCGCAATCCCAGAGCAGGGCTTCGTCGCCGGCGCGGAGGATGTGGCAGGTCCCGTCGCCCACGCTGAGCATGTCGAGGCGTGCCGCGACGCCCGGGGGCAGGCGCTGGGCATAGAGCACGCCCAGCATGAACCAGCCCAGCGTCACGAGCGTGAGCGACCAGGCGACGGGGTCTTTGCGCGTGCCGCGGCGGACCCACCACAAGCCGCACGCGGTCGCGCACACGACCCACGCCACGGGCATCGGCGGGACACGCAGGCTCGAGAAGGGGAGCGTGTCGATCCATCGCACCAGGATGGCGGCGAGATCGGCCAGCAGTCCCAGCAGCCACGCGCTCGCGTCGGCCACGCCCGGGATGACCATCCCCGCGATGAGGGCGATGTAGGCCACCCACAGCACCAGCACGATCACCGGCGTGACCAGCAGCGTCGCGAGCACGCCTCCGGGGCTGAGCAGCCCCACGTGCCCCATGACGATCGGCGCGCTCACGAGCGAGCAGAGCACGCTCGCCGCGAAGAGACTTCGCACGCCCGAGAGCAGGCCGTGCCAGGGCGACAAGGGCACGTCGAGCCCCGTGCGGATCGGCGGTGTGAAGAGACGGTGGTGGAAGTCGCGCCCCGCCCAGAAGAGCAACGCCGTCAGCCCCACGCTGAGTTGATAGCCGATCGCCCAGAGGTCCAGCGGCTTCCACACCAGCAGGGCGAGCGCGATCCACAGCAGCAGCGTGAGGCGGTCGTGACGCCGCCCGAAGGCCTCACCCGCGAGGATCGCCAGCACCATCGCCGCCGAGCGCACGATGGGCGAGGCCGGCGGCACGATCAGGGCATAGAGCAACACCAGCACCCCGACGACCAGCGGCTCGAGACGACCGTGATCGCCGCCCAGGCGCACGACGGTGAGCGCGACCAGCGCCATGACGGCGAGGTGAAAGCCCGAGATCGAGAGGACGTGCGCCAGGCCCGTGCGGGCGAAGGCGTCGCGCACGCCGCGGGTCCCCTCGTCAACCTCGCCCAGCACCAGCCCCAGCAGCAGCGACCTGGCCTGGGGCGAGGCATCATCGCCTACGCCCCGCAGCACGACCGAGCGGGCCCGCTGGCGCAGCGCGTCGATCGCCGCCCGCGTGCGGCCCATGAGCCCCGTGGGCTGATCGTCGAGGGGGATGACCAGTGGCGGCCCCGAGAGCGTGAGCAGCCCGCCAAATCCCTGTTGGCGTGCGAAGAGGCGAAGGTCCTGCTCGCCGGGGTTGAGCGGGGCCTCGGGCGCGCGCAGTATGCCGGTGATGCGCACCCTTCGCCCCGCGCCCACGTCGGGCGGCTGGTTGGCGCACACGACCCAGAGTTGCCCGGTGGCGGCGTCGCGCCCTGCGTCGTGAACCAGGGTGTCGACCTCAATATTGAAGCGATAGGCGGGGGATGCGCGCCGGAAGGTGTCGATCCCGTCACGCGGGCGGACGATGGCGCGGGGGGAATCGAGCAGTGTTCCCTCGACGGTGACGAGGCCGTCCGACGCGAGGCGGGCGATGTGGTGCGTGGGCATCTCGTGGAAGCGCATCGTCCACCATCCCGCGCCGAGCAGGGCGATGGCCCCCAGCACGCACACGCGGCAGAACACGCGCGGCACCACGAGCGCGATGGCCCCGAAGACGACGGCCGCCCCGAACAGCACGCCCGAGCCGACTCCGCCCGCTTCTGGTGTCAGCCCGCGGGCCAGGGCGAGTCCGCCCGCGAAGGCAATCCACGCGAGCAGCGCCCGCAGCCGGGCGGCGTTGATTCTGTCTCGGGGGGCGGGGGTGGCCGGTGTCTGACGATCCACGGCTCGCCAGCCTGACAAGCCCATGGGCACCCTGTCAAGGCGTGATCGAATCTAAGAAAAGGGGGCGGATCCGAAGATCCGCCCCTTGCAAGGTTTTGATTGTCGCGGGCGGTTCAGCAGCCGCCGTTGTTCCAGAGGGTGAAGAAGACCGAGACGTCGGCGTCGTCGGGGGTGCCGCCCGAGCCGTTGGCGTCGGCGCAGAACTCGCCGTCGTTCCAGGCCTGGAAGAACTCGGCGACGTCGGCGTCGTCGGGGGTGCCGCCCGAGTTGTTGAAGTCGGCCACGCAGGGGGGGCACTCGCACTCGTCGGGAATGCCGTTGGCGTTGGAATCCTGGCTGATGCCAAAGGCGATGTCGCACCCGTCGGCGCGTCCGTTGGCGTTGCAGTCGGGCGGGGCGACGGCGGGGACGATCTTGAAGAGCTGGCCGCCGGTCTGGTCGGTGATGTAGAGCTCGCCCTCGTTGTCCTCACCGAACGAGGTGGGATTGTCGAGGATCTGCCCGCCGATGGCGGTGCGCAGTTCGCTGGTGCGCTCGGTCAGCTCGGTGATGGCGCCGTTGGCCGCGCGCCGGAAAGACCAGACCTGACCCGAGCAATAGTCGGCGAAGAAGTAAGTGCCACGGAGTGCGGGCATCGCGCACCCGCGATAGACGTACCCGCCGGTGATCGAGCAAACCGAGCTGGTGACCGAGTGGTTGTAGGTGTGGACGGGCAGCGTCAGCGAGGGGCTGTTGCACGTGCAGCCCGAGAGGCCGGTGCAGACGTTCCCTTCCATGCAGCGCCAGCCGTAGTTGCGACCGCCCACGCCCATGGGCTCGAAGTTGACTTCTTCGCGGGCGTCCTGGCCCACGTCGGCGATCCAGAGGTCGCCTGTGTCACGGTCGAAGCTGTTGCGCCAGGGGTTGCGCAGGCCGTAACTCCAGATCTCCGCATCGCCGTTGGTCCCGTTGAAGGGGTTGCCGGCAGGGATGGCGTAGTTGCGGGCCGGGTCGGCGGGGAACTGGTCATCGTCGGCGTTGCCGGGGATGTTGTCGGGCCCGTCGACGTCGATGCGGAGCATCTTGCCCAGCAGGTTGTTGGTGATGTCCTGGGCGTTGCCCATGCCGGCGGTGTGCCCGGGCGGGTCGATGGAGGGCGTGCCCCCGCCGCAGTTGCTGTCGTTGCCGCAGCCGCCGTCGCCCGTGGCGATGTAGAGGTGGCCGTCGGGGCCGAAGTCCATCCACCCGCCGTTGTGGTTGGCGTCGGGCTGGAGCATGCGCATGAGGACGGTGGCGCTGGCGGGGTCGGCGGTAGTGGCCAGCGGGTTGCCGCCGGTGGCGCGATAGCGGGCGACGACCGCCGAGCCGCGCGAGACACCGGTGACGGGGTTCTCGGTGTAGTAGACGTAGAAATAGCCGTTGGTCATGAAGTTGGGATGGAAGGCCAGGCCCAGCAGGCCCTGCTCGCTGCCGCCGGCCAGCCCGGTGACGCTGAGATAGATCGTCGAACTGAGCACGTTGTTGATGCGGTCGAAGACGCGGATGCGCCCCGACGTGTTCGAGCTGCCCAGGCGCTGCTCGATGATGAACAGGCGGTTGTTATCCCCGGGCGGGGCGACGACGTAGATCGGGCGGGTAATCCCCGCCGTCATCATCTGGCTGCGCAGGGTCTGGGCCTGGGCGACGCCGGCGGCCATCGTGAGGGCCAGGGTCGCGCCGAGCACACAACGAACGAATCGAGACATCGAGCAACTCCTTCGGACAAGGCCGCGGCCGCGGGCCATCCGCCCGCATCCCGCGACACATGAATCAGAACATCACCTACGTCGTTGCAGGTGCGCACGCAGTCGGATCAGCAGCCTTCGTTCCAGCGGTCAAAGAAGAGGGCCACGTCGGCGTCGTCGGGCGTCCCGCCGCTGGCGTTGAAGTCGGCCCGCTCGTTCCCCTCGCTCCAGGCGGCGAAGAACTCGGCGACGTCGGCGTCGTCGGGCGTCCCGCCGGAGTTGTTGAAGTCCGCCGGGCAGCGGTTGGAGAGGTCGATCGTGCCCAGGTCGAGCAGGGCCGGCGCGCTCTTCCCGTGCAGCACCCATTGGTCATACGCGACCTGCCCGCGGGTGTCGGTCACGTTGGCGTCACGCAGGAACTCGATGTATTCCTTGGTCGTGGTCTGGAAGAGCACGCGAACCTCGGCCCGCGTCGCCGTCGTGGGGATCCAGTACTCGGTGTCGTCCCAGTACTGCCCGTCGGCGTAGGTGTAGGCCACCGGCGCCGACTGCACCGAGGCGAAGGCGGCGTTGGTGAACCCTCGCGGCGGGATGCGGTTGTCCTTCAGCCACGTGTTGTTCAGTGCGAAGTGGAAGCTCTCGCCCGCGGGCTTGCCCGAGAGCGCCGATGCGTGCGCGTCGAGCCCGAGCTTCGCCTCGTACACCTTCGTGTCGTGCCCGGTCAGCACCGCTGACGCATCGTCGTAGTGCCCGCGCTCGGCGATCAGCACATCCTGCGCGTCGTAGAACTTCACGTTCACCCACATGCGACGACCCTCGGGATACCCCGTCGGCAGCTTGTGCCCCGACTGGTTGATCACGCGCGTCGTCAGAAGGTTGCCGTCCTGGATCAGCTCCAGATCGCTGGCGGCGGCGAGCATCGCCTGCGTCCGCGCGATCGCGTCATCCACCGTTTCATTCGTCAGGCCCGTCTCATACTCGGGGTAGAGCCCGTGGATCGATCGCAGCACCCAGGTGTTCCCGCCCGCGAAGGCGTGGCGGGGCATCTGACGCTGGGGCGGGTTGAACTGCGGGTCGCACGCCGTGCCCGGGATCTTGGGCATGTGGCAATCCTGGCAGCTGCTCACCATCGGGCTGATCCCGCCGTAACGGCTGCCCATGTCGATGGGAGCCTGGGCGAACGCGCTCTGGGCCCATTCGCTGTAAGTGCGCTCGATGGGGAACTGCTCATACTTCCCGCCCGTGGGGTGCGGCGTGTTAAGCGTGTTCGCGACATACGAGCCGTCGGGCTGCTTCGAATAGACCGGGTTGCTCACGTCGTGGCAGGCGGCGCAGTGGTTGCCCGTCAGGTGCAGCGGCGAGTAGAGAAAGGCGTGCGGCGCCTCGGGGTCGGGCAGGGGCCCGCGCCGACGGTCGAGCTTGTCGAGCACCAGGCTCGCGTTGCCGTGACGCGTGTATTCGGGATACCCGGGCACCACGACGGGATACTCAAATTCAGCCAGCAGGCTCTCGTCCTCAGGGGGGCTGATGCCCGGGCGATAGACCGGGTCGACCATGCGGTGGCAGATCGAGCACGAAACGCCCTCGAAGTCCGAGTCGGTGAGCAGGTTCCCCGTGGGGTCGGCCGTGCGCCCCGCCACGAACGCGCCGGGCGTGTGGCAACGCAGGCACATCTCGCCCGCGAAGGCGGCGTCCTGGTTGGCGACGGTGAGGGCGGCGTAAAAGATCGGGTCGCGGGCGGCCTGGCCCATCATGCTCGCCGACCAGAGGGCGTAAGGCTCGTGCTCGTTGCTGTAATACCCGTGGCAGTTGGCGCAGCTCTGGGCGCTGACCAGCGGATGGGTCAGCGGGCCCGGCTGCGTGCCCGGGGCGAAGAAGTCGAGCGCGGTGGTGGGCACGGTGGCGATGGCCCCCGCCGCCGCCAGGATCGCGCCGGCCACCATCGAGACCCACACCATCTCGCCCGCGCCGCGGGCCTTTGTGACCTTGCTCACGATCCACCCTCCGAAAGACCCCGCGTGCCGATGACAACCCGATCGTTCCCGATCGGCCTTTCGACGCGAAGAGTCAAACGCTCCCCGTGGGTTTACGTCCGAAAAACAAAATCGGACCCGACCCGCCACACCCTCTCATACGAGCATTCACCCCCCGCGTGTTTCAGGCAACCGCGGCGAACGCGATTCCCACGGAACGGGGGTTCTCCCGGGCTTTGTCACACACCCCAAGAAAGACACCGCCCGGCGGTGAAGCCGGGCGGCGCGAAGTCACGGAACTGTCCGAGCCATGTGGCCCGGGTGTCGCTTAGCGGCGACGACGGAGGGCGACCAGGCCGCCCATACCCAGCAGCATGGCCGAGCCGGGGGTCGGGACGACCTCGAAGCAGAACCAGTTGATGTCGAAGGCGCCGGCCTTCGTGTTGGCGACCTGCAGGCTGTTGCCCGCCGAGTCGGTGATGGTGAAGGTCATGTTGAGGCCCGTCGAGGTGCTGCTGTTCATCACCACATCAGCGAACTCGTTCATCGAGCCGGTGCGGAAGCCGTCGTCGCTGGGGCTGCCCATCGAGTTGGCCATGTTGAAGTTGGTGACGGCGATGTAGTAGATGCCCGGGAGGTAGTCGCGGTTGAGGTAGCTTTGCAGCGAGTTGGCCGCAGCGCCGCCGAGGACGTTGCCGTCGTCATTGCCGTAGCCGCGGATGGCGTTGAAGTTCGAGTCATACACCCACATGTCGGTGTCGGTCGAGTGGCCCTGTCCCTGCCAGTTCATCGAGATGAAGCCCGGCTGATAGGAGCCGATCTGCACGGGCGTGATCTGCGTGCGAGACAGCGTCGCGGTGTAACCCGCGGTCGTGGTGGTGGTGCCGTTGACGCGGTAGTAGACCTCGCCGGCGCGGCCGAAGCCGTACCACGAGTTCAGGCGGCTGGTGGTGCCGCTGATGGTGGCGCCGGTCTGGAGGGTGGCTTCCGTGGCGCTGTTGGTACCTTCGCCGCCGGGCAGGGGCCAAGCGCCCGCCGCTGCGCCGGTCTGGCCGGTGCCACGCAGGCTGGCGGAGTGGAGCACGCCGTTGTTGCCGCTCAGGATCATGTCATAGCGGTAGAGGCCCAGAGGGGCGGCCGAGGTCTGAACGCGGAAGTAATCCACGCCCGTGCCCGTGCTGGCCGTGCTCACGCCGGTGATCGTGCCGCCCGGTGCGATGCCAACCACGCCGTTCGCCGTGGCGCGCGTGTCGTTGGGCTCGGTTTCGCTGAACTGGGCCTGCGCGACGCTGGCGATGGCCGTGCCGGCAAGTGCTGCAATCAAATACGTCTTCATGTCTTGTCTCCTCTTGGCCGGTTCCTAGGCCGGCAACTCTCTCTCACACCCACACGGCCCCACACACGTGCGACCGGGCGCAAACATCCCACACAGCGACGATCCACGCGGATCGGGCGCGATGCATCAACCAAGTTCTGAGAGTGGAGTGTCTCTCTCTCCCGCAACTCTCTCAGATCCCGCCCTCCTACAGGCGGTTCAGGGTAATGCTAACCGGGGTTTGTGACGGACACAAGGGTTTTTGATCTGTTCTGCGCATTTCGAGAAACCCGCCCCGCGCCGCCGACACGCAAAAAAGTTATCGGACTAAAACAGAGGGCGTGGAATGCACTGGCGTCAGATTAAGGTCAAAAACAGCACCGCCCGGCGGTGAGGCCGGGCGGTGCAAAGACACAAGGGTGCGAAGGGCGTTCGCCCGGGTGTTGCTCAGCGGCGGCGACGCAGGGTCACCAGGCCGCCCATGCCCAGCAGCATGGCCGAGCCGGGGGTGGGGATGGTGAAGCAATACCAATGGACGGTGCCGGACGCGAGGGTGCTCGAGGCCACCGCGGACCCATCGATGGTCAGGGTGTAGTTGCCGCTGGCCCCGCCGGGGTTCGCCGTCCAGAAGTTGCCGAAGGAGGTGTTGTACCCGCCGACGGCGACGTAGTAGGTGCCGTTGGCCAGCCCGCCGGTGTTAATCTGGCTCTGCAGCCCCCCGGTGTCGTCGTTTTCGGCCAGCAGAAGACCGTTGGAATCGAAGAGGGCGATCTCGGTGTCGAAGTTCGAGCCGAAGGTGTTGATGTCGTTGGCGCTGGCGAGGGTGCCCAGGTTTGTGCATGCGGGGGGATTGATGACCGCACTGGTAAAGTCGAACTGGAGGCTATGCCAATAGGCGTCGATCACGCCGGTCCCACCGTCGTCGTAGGACTCCCACAGGCGGATGGTGTAGCTGTTCCCGCCGGTAAGCTGGAAGGGGGTGAAGTTCTGGCTGTTGTCGACGGTCTGGAAGCCGCTCCACACGCCGCCGGCGATCAACTGGCCGCTGGCGCGGGCGCCGCTGTCGGTGAGGATGGAGTAGCGGAGTTCGCTGAGGTAGGTGCCCGAGTTGTTGTACTGGGCATTGCCGCGGATACGGATCGCGTTGAAAAGACCCGTGTGCCCGGCATTGAACGAGAAGAGCCCGTTGGCGGCATTGCCGTTGGGCCCGTTCGATGCGAAGGGTCCGGCCTGGATGCCGGTGTTGAAATCGGCCAACGCGGTGGATGCCGCGAGGGCCACGAGAACGGCGGGGATCAGATTCTTCATGTCTCTCTCCTGAATGGTGACGTGACGTCACCGGGTGTGAGCCGCGAGAGGTTTCCTAAAGACCCCGGCGGCGAAAACGTGATCGACGCCCCGCACAGGGCGACGCGATCGGTCCTGGTTGTCAATCTGCAAGTCTCTCTCAATCCTCGGGCTACGACGAAACTGGACGGAACCCATGCCTCGACGCTATCTGAAAATACCGGAAGCCAGAATGACATTCAATAGGTAGCGGCTCAAAATGTCACCAATAGGGCATTAGTGCGCGTGTTCAGTTAAAGCGGGGAGGTTCCAGCAACCAATCGTACGGTATTGGTTAGCACCACATCCGTTGATTCTCGGGCATCCTTTGGTGTGAGAGCCGGTACCATCCCACGCCCATGCCCGTGATTCTCCGCTGGATGCTCCGCCTAGGCCCGACCAACCCGATCGCGGTGCGGCTGGTGCAGAACGGCTCGCGCCGCATGCGTCACCTTTACATCCGCTCGGCCTATCTCGCGGTGTTGATCATCGGGCTGCTGTGGATGCTGCTCATCAGCACGCAGCAATCGACGCTCGACTACCGCCAGTTGGCCCTGGCGGGGGCGACGAGTTTCACCCGCATCGCCTATCTCCAGGTCTTTCTGATCTGCGTGCTCAGCCCGGTCTTCATGGGCGGGGCCATCGCCCAGGAGGCCAGCCCCCGATCGTGGGAGGTGCTGCTCACCACGCCCATGACGGCGATGGAGATCGTGCTGGGCAACCTGATCGGGCGGCTCTTCTTCGTGCTGGCGCTGCTCGCCGCCAGCCTGCCCCTCTTCGCCATCACGCAATATTTCGGCGGGGTGCCCGGGAGCGCGATCTTCGCGAGTTACCTCGTGGCCGGGGCGGCGGCATTGCTGGTGGGGGCGATCGCCATCGCCCTGTCCGTCAGCCGCCTGGTGGGCAAGCGGGCCTTCTTCATCTTCTATGTGTGCGTGGTGTCGTACCTGGCGGTGACGATCGCGCTGGATGTGTGGATGCGAGGGCGGGGGATGGGTGCGCCCACGCCGCAGGGCAACGCGGGCGTGACGTGGATGACCGCGCTGAATCCATTCCTTGCGCTGCACGCGCTGCTGAACCCCACGACCTATGCCACGTGGCCCGAAGGGTCGCACGAGGGGCTGGCGGCGTGGTTCCTCGAGCGACCCGTGACGACATGGTGCGCGGGCGGTTCGCTGCTGAGCCTGCTCTTCATCGGGACCTCGGCGTTGACAGTGCGTTCGGGCGGGCTAGCGACGCTGACGGCCGACGAGGCGGGCGTGCCCTTCTGGCGGCGGCTGTTGCGGTTGCCCCCCAAGGGGGGTGAGCATCGCGCGCCCAAGAGCGTGTGGCACAACCCCATCGCGTGGCGCGAGGCGGCCAGCCGCAACGCCACCCCGGGCAAGATCGCCGCCAAGTACCTGTTCCTCACGCTGGGGCTGGGCTTTGGGGTGATGCTGGTGGTGCTGTATCACCGGGGCGTGCTGTCGCTGCCCGACTATCGCTTCGCGCTGCTGGCCACGCTCTGGGCCGAGGTCGCGGTGATCGCGCTGGTGGCGATCAATACGTCGGCGACGGCGATCAGCCGCGAGCGCGAGGACGGCACGCTGGACCTGCTGCTCACCACGCCCATCCAGGCGGGCGCGTACCTGCGCGGGAAGCTGCGCGGGCTGGTGCAGTTCCTGCTGCCCCTGCTGGCGGTGCCCTTTGGCACGATGCTCGCCGCCTCGGTGCACGTGATGATGGGCGGTTCCATGAACGGTGCGGCGGTCGAGAAGACGACCATCGCGACGGTCGCGGTCGAGGTGCCGGTGATTCTGCCCGAGGCGGCGTTCCTGCTCCCGCTGGTGCTGATCCCGCTGATGGCCTTCTGCGTCATGGTGGGGCTGCAGTGGTCGCTCAAGAGCCGCGGCACGCTGTCGAGCGTTGTGGGCACCATCGCGGTCGTCGGCGGGGTGAGCGGGGTGGTCGGTCTGTGCGCGTGGAACGCGGCGTCGAGCATCGCGGTGGTGGGCCCGGTGATCGGGGCACTCAGCCCCGGCTCGCTGCTCAACGCGTTCATCTTCCCCGCGGACGCGATGGTGAGCACGCTTGCGCGCGGCAATGCGGCCGAGGCAAGACTGGCGCTGGGCGTGGGCTGCGTGATCTCGGGGGCGATCTGGGCGGGGGCGTGCTACGGCATCCACGCCAACATGGTGCGCACCTTTGACATGACCGTGCGCAAACTCGCGGGCGAGCGCTGATTACTTGGCGCGGGTCTCTCGCGTGAGCCACGCGAGCAGTTGGCGCGCATCGAGAAACCCGACATGCCGCGCGATTTCCTTGCCCTTGCGGAAGGCGATCATCGTGGGCATGGCCTCGACCCGCAGCGTCCGGGCGGTGTCGGGGTGATCGTCGACGTCGAGCTCGATCGCCACGCCGTGCTCGCGGATGAAGAGTTCGACGTTCTCGTCGCGCATCGAGGTGCGGTTCATCTCCTTGCAGGGAGGGCACCACGAGGCGGTGGCCTTGACGACGAGCAGCGTGTCGTTCTCGGTGTTGGCCGCGAGCGCTGCATCAAACGCCATGGGCGTGATGATGGGCGGGGTGGATCCGTCGGGGCTGCGCGCGTTGGACATCGCGAGGTACACCAGGATCGCGATGCCTCCCAGCACGCCCAGCACCCAGCGCATCTTCGATTGATCCTGGCTCATGGTTCTCCCCTTGGCCGCGTGCACAGCCTAGGAAAAAAAACAGCCCGGGGTCGTCCCCCGGGCGTGGGTGTGCGGGTGATGAGGAGGGTCAGTTCCCGTCGGGGACGTGGGTCACGCGCTGCACGGGAGCGGCGTTGGGCTTGGCCGCGGCGGTCGAGGCGGCGACATTGGCGAGGCGGGCGCCGGCGCCCGACACGCTGGCGCTC
>JABWBB010000046.1 GCA_013360675.1 Phycisphaerales bacterium
CCCGGCCATCTGGTCCTCGGTGCGGGCGCGGGCGATGATCAGCGGCACCACGCCCTCGTCGATGAGCACGGCGTCGGCCTCGTCGACCAGCGCCGCGTGCAGCCCGGGGATCATCGGATGCGCGCGGGCGTCGCCGGCGCGGGCGGTCCACGCCGTCGTGACGCCGTCGAGCTTGATCTGATCGCGCAGCCAGTCGGCGACGATCTGCTTGGGCGTGCCGTAGACGATGCCCAGGGAATAGACGCGGGCGCGGTCGGGCTCGGACATTTCGTGCGTGACCGCGCCGCAGTCGGTGAGGCAGCGCTTGTAGATATCGCGCCGCGATTGGGCGTCGCGCGTGGCGAGGTAGTCGTTGACGGTGAAGACGTGCAGGTGGCGGCGCTGCCACACGATAAGCGGGGCGGCGATCGAGCCTGTGAGCGTCTTGCCCTCGCCCGTGAGCATCTCGATCACGCGCCCGTGATACAGCGCCAGCGCGCCCATGAGCTGCACGGGATAGGCCTGTTCGCCCGTGGCGCGGCGGGCCACCTCGCGCGTCAACGCCAGCCCGCGCACGATCGTCGCCGCGTCGGGCGTCGAGCGCCGGAAGACCTCGCGCACGCGGGCGATTGAATCGTCGAGCGCGGCCTCGGAATACGCGCGGATTTCGGCCGAGAGTGCGTCGCACGCGTTGGCCTGGGCGTGCAGATAGGACGCGCGCGTGCGCGCCGATCGCAGCAGCATCGTCGCCCGGGCCGCGGCCATGTCAAGCCCCGTGGGCACCTGAGGCCTGGCCCGCCGGCTTCGCACCGATTCGTACAAGGCCTGATAGCGGGTGAGCGAGGCGGCCATGCTAAACCTTGGCCCGTCCTTGAGTGAGTTTGGCCAGCCGGTCGAGCCACTGCATCAGCAGCGGACGCGACTCGAGCGTGAAGCGCAGCACCACGCGCTCGCCCGGCCAGCCCACGGGCTTGTCGCCCGGCTCGATCTCGGGGACGAAATAGGCGCGGAACATCGGGCGCTTGGCCAGCGTGCCCGTCTGGTCGGTGCGGTCGATCTCGACATCGCCGCCGCCCGCATAGCCCACGGCCGGGTGGGGGAGTTCACGCCGCCCCGACTCGACCTGTCGCTCGAAGCGCACGGGCACCACGCGTGAGACATCGGCCAGCGAACGCAGGTAGCCCTCGTACTGGTCGGGGGGGCCAAAGACCCACGAGGCCTCGGTCTGGCCGATGGTCGCGACGATGCGCAGTTGCGTGTCGTCGATGACGGCGCAGGCGTTGTCGCCCTCGCGCACGAACGAGCCGACGAGCAACTGGGGGTTCTGCCCGACGATCCGCCCGCGGTGGGGGGCGCGAACGATCAGGCGTTCCTGGCGCTCGCGCAGCGTCGTCATGCGCTCGGACAGCGTGCGGACGAACTCGCGGGCGACCTGGGCGGCGGCGGGGTTCTGCGCTGTGGCCTGGGCCTCGCGGCTGCGGGCCTCGTCCAACTGCGCCTGCGCCAGATGCACTTCGGCGTCGAGGCGCGCCGACTCGCACGTTACCAGCGGCTGACCCTCTTCAACCCAGTCGCCCGGGCGCACGTGCGCCTCGGCCACGAAGGCATCGACGCGGAAATAAACGCCCGTGCGGTCGTAACTCTCGATCACACCCATGGCCCGGCGACGGTCGGGGGCGGGCACCGCGCCCACCGCCAGCAGCACCGCGCCGATCATCAGGATGCTGGTGAGGATCGCACGAGGGCGAAACTCGGCCAGTTTGGGGCTCGTCGCCAGCCAGTGGATGAACTGGCCCACGGGCAGGATGAACCACATCGCCGCCGTCCACGCGGCGAGGAAGAGGCCGATGAAAAAGAGCTGCCCCATGACGTAGAGCGTGATGGAGAGGAAGAGGAAGATGCGATAGGCCAGGGCGAGCAGCCCGTAGACGATGAGGATCCACGCCTCGGACATGGACGAGGTGGTGGGGCGGGCGTCGCGCACGCGGTAGACGTGCTTCTCGAAGAGGAACTTGAGCATCCCCGTCGAGCGCTGCATCAGGTTGGGCACCTCGAGCAGGTCGGACAGGATGTAGTACCCGTCGAACTTCATCAGCGGGTTGGCGTTGAAGAGCACGGTCGAAAGGCTCGCCGTGAACATCGCGTTGTACGCGAGTTGATGCAGCAGGCTGCCCGAGTTGTCGCGGGTGTTGAGCCAGACGAACGCGGCGCCCGCGGCCAGGGCCAGTTCGAAGATCATGCCCCCCGCGCCCACCGCGATGCGCTTCCACTTGCTCTCGAACGTCCACGAGGCCGAGGCATCGACATACGGCGCGGGCACCAGCACCAGCAGCATCGCGCCGAACTCGGGCACCTGCCCGCCGAACCGGCGGCAGATCAGCCCGTGCCCCGTCTCGTGGAAGAGTTTGAGCGCGACGAAGATAACCAGGATCCACGCCCAGTTCGACGGCGCGATCGCCGAATCCACTCCCGCCACGAGCTCTTCCCAGTGGGGGAGCACGGCGACGAGCGCGGCGATGACCCACACCGCCCACAGCACCAGCCCCACCCGGTTGATCAGCGGGCGGGCGATGGGCTCGAGCCAGCGCAGGATGCGATCGGGGTTGAAGAGGCGCACGCGGAAGTACATCAGGCCGATGGCCTGCTGCTTCATCTTCTTGCCCAGGCGCTCGCGCCCGCGCCGGAGCAGTTGCTCGGCCTCGGGGCTGGCATCGACCGCGAGCAGGTTCGCCCCGTACAACTGGCCGATGAGTTGCAGGGCCTCGTTCTGCGTGAGCGATTCGTCGGCGTGGCGCGTCAGGCCGATCTGCCAGATCTCCTCGACCGTGCGCCGCCCGTCGAAGAGGCCCACGAATTCGTGCGCGATGTGGTTGAGCCGATAGAACTGGTTTGACGACGGGTCGTGCACGACGTGCCAGCGCTTGCCGCGGTAGTGCTGGCGGGTGATCTGGACGTGCGGGCGCAGGCGCGGCTTGAGCAGCCGCACGCGATGCCAGAAGGGCGAGAATGAGGGGCGGTCGGACATCGGGTTTGCGTCACCACCAGAGCCAGATGCGCAGCGTGTCGAGCACGCGGCGGCTGGCGATCCAGCCCAGGCTCTTGCGCGGGCCGTTGAACTTCACCTCGCCCTCCATCCCGGGGCGGAACCAGTCGGGCGCGCCCTGGGGGAAGGAGCAATACACCTCGAAGGCGTTGTCTCCCTCTTCGGGCTGGGCCAGGGGCACGATGCGATCGACCGTGATGGGCACGCTCAGCGAGGGCCCGCTCTTGGGGGCCATTTCGCCCGTCTGCCCGGGCTTGATCAGCGCGATGTCGCGGTCGGACACCTTCGCCACCAGCGCCAGGTCATTCAGGTCCGCGATCTCGAGCAGTCGATCGCCCAGCTTCACCGACGAACCCACGCGGTCGCGCATCTCGCCCGCGACGATCATTCCCGACAGCGGCGACGTGACCCGCGAGCGGCTGATCTCGTGCGTCAGCAGCGACTGACGCGCCCGAACCTGCTCGGCCCGCAGGCGGAACTGCTCGGCCTCGGCCAGTTCGCCCTTGCGCAGCGATTCATCGGCCTGTTTGTCGTACTGCACCACCTGGCTCGACGCCTCGAGCAGCGACAGACGCCGGTCGGTGGTGTCGAGTTCAAAGAGCACGGCGTCCTTCTCGATGCGCCGCCCGGCCTCGACCCCGGGGCTGAGCGTGGCGATCACGCCGTCGTAGGGTGCGCTGATGACGCGCTTGTGCTCGGCGACGAGTTCGAAGGGTGCGCCCACGCGGTAGGGAGTGTGGACGAAGACCGCCGCCAGCGTCGCGATGAGCACCGCGATCCCGCCGAGTTTCCAGGCGGTGTGTCGCGGGCCCACGGCCCATGCCGCGGCTTTGACCAAGGTGTCCCACGCGCGCAGGCCCAGCATGCGATCATCGCTGAAGCGCACCTGCAGCACCGGGGCGATCAGGTCGAGCGTGGCCTGGAGCAGTTCCATCTGGGCCAGATCGAGACCCGCGGGGTTGCTCGTCTCGACCAGCAGCACGCCCACCACGCCCTGCCCGGCGCGGTCGGTCAGGCGCAGCGGGAAACTCGCGATGCGCAGGCGCGCATCGCGCGAGCCCAGTTCACGGTGCGCATGGGTGACGGCCTGCGACAGCAGCACGTCCGACCCGGGCTGCCCCTCGGGGGGCGGCGGGTAGAGCACGGGCTGCTCCTGGTCGAGGCACTCGTCCATCGCCGCCTCGATCGACTGCACCATCGTCATGCGCCGGTCGAGGTTTTCGGTGTCGCTGAGGGCGACGCAGCGGGTCGAGCGTTTCTCGTCGCCCGTGCCGCGGGCCGAGGTCGAACGAGCGCCCGCGACCCACCCAAACGCGACGCGATCGACGCCCAGCGCCCGCACCATGTCGTTGACGAGCTGAAGCGTGCACCCCTTGAAGCCGGTCGTCGAGTTGATCGAGGCGAGCAGGCGTCCGGCCAGATCGAGGGCCGCGCTGGCCGCCTGGGTGCGACGCAGCGACTGCTGCGCGAAGTGCCCGTGGGCAAAGCCGGCGACGATCTCGGCGATGGCCAGCGTCGTCTGCATGGCCTGGCGCGAGCGCGATTCGGTGAGCACGGTGATCACCGCGCAGGCCTGGGTGGGGATGGCGTCGGGGCCGGGGAGCGTGCCGGGCACGGGGATCGCCAGCACATAGCCGCGCGATTGCGACGCGTCGTACAACTGGTCGCCCGTCTCCTGCGAGTAGATCTTGGCCACGCGCGATGAGGCCGCGCTCCGCGCCGCGGCCTTGACCTCCGCGGCTTGTTCGATCGCCTCGTCCTTCACCGCCTCGACCTCGACACGGACGGTCGGGCGTCCTTGCGCATCCGCGCCCGACGCGGCGAAGGGCCAGGTCAGCATCGGGGTCGGCGTGACACCTGCGGGGTCGTCGTCGCGCGAGGGGGGGACAAGGAAGAGCACGGCCTGCTTGGCCCCGGCGACCTGCCCCAGCACGCCCAGCAGGCGTACCAGGAAAGCGCGGTCGTCATGCACCGGCGTGACCAGGTCGGCCACGACACGCTGCCAGCCCGGGGCTTTCATGTTCGATACGTCGATCACGGTTCGTTCCTGATTCGCCTTAGGGGCGGTCGCTCGCGATCGTCGGCCCAAGCCGGCGCGCCAGGTCCTCCGGGGGCTGCGCAAAGCGCACCCACGCCGGCTCACCCGCCACCAGTCGCGCCGCTCCCTCGGGGTTGGCCAGTTCGACGCGCACACGGCGCGTGCGGCTGGCCGCGTCGCTCGTTGGGGCCACCTCGATCACTTTGCCTTCAAGTAGTCGCGGGTTCCCGGCGACATCGACGAGCACCCAGGCCTTGTCGCGCTCACGAAGTTGCAACGTCGAGGCGTCCTCCATCGGCGCGGGCACGTCGATATAGAGCGGGTCGACATCGACGATCCTCAGCACCGTCTCGCTCTCGGAGACCGAGTGCCCCACGTCCACCGCGACCACGTCGATCACGCCGTCGAAGGGGGCGATGAGTCGCAGGCGATCGACGCGGGCCTTGAGGCGGTCGACCTGCAGGCGTTCTTGTTCCTGGTTGATCTTGGCCGTCTCCCAGTCGATGCGGGCGGTCTCGGCCTGGAGGCGAGCGCGCTCGAACTCGAACTCGCTCGACCCGCCACCGCCGCGCACCTTCTTGAGGTTCTCGTGCTCGGCCTGGGCCAGTTCCATGGCCTTCTGCGCCCGCTGCACGGGCAGGTCGCTCTCGGCCCGCATCTTCTGGAGGAGGAGCAGGGCCTGGTCCTCGGTGTCGTCCCCGCGGACCATCACCTCGCCCGCCTTCACCGCCCGCCCGCCCGACGCCAGGACTTCCTTGATCTGGGTCGCCTGGGGGAACTTCATGATCGCATCGCGGCAGGGGCGTGTGACCGCTTTGGTGCCCGCGAACTCGCGCACCACAGCCGGATCGATCTGGCGACGCCCCACATCCGCGGGCGAACGACCCGGCTGGGCCGGGGCCAGGCCCATCGAGAGCAACAACACACCCACCCAAACGGGGGGGGCTAAGCGGTTCATCATCATGGGGTCACTATACGTCGTGGCGGCGGGGGGTTGTTGCAGCCGCCGCCGCTCGATCGGCTTAACGCCGTGCCCGCGCCGATGCCGCTGCGGCCTTGCAGATCGTCACGAAATCACCCGCCGAAAGCGAAGCGCCACCGATCAGGCCCCCGTCGATGTCGTCCTGCGCAAAGAGGTCTGCGGCGTTGCCGGGCTTGAGCGAGCCGCCGTACTGGATCCTCACCCGTGAGGCGATTTCTCCGCCGTACAGATGCCCGACAAACTCGCGGATCTGCTTGTGGGCGGCCTGGGCGTCGTCGGGGGTGGCGACCTTGCCCGTGCCGATGGCCCACACCGGCTCATATGCGATGGTGAGGCGGGCGAGCCAATCGCCGGGGATCTCGGCCAGGGCGGTCTTGAGTTGGCGGGTGGTCACAATGTCCTGATGTCCGGCCAGGCGCTCGTCGAGGGTCTCGCCCACGCACAGGATGCACTCGAGCCCGGCCTCGAGGACGGCACGCACCTTGGCGTTGATGAACTCGTCCTTCTCGCCCAGCACGTGGCGGCGTTCGGAGTGCCCGCAGAGCACGATCTGCACGCCGCAGTCCTTGAGCATGGCGATGGAGACCTCGCCGGTAAAGGCGCCGTCGGGCTGGGGATAGGCGTCTTGGGCGCCGAGTTTGATGCTCGACCCGCGGTCGCGGAGGATCGAACGAACGAGCAGGAGGTAGGGGAATGGCGGGAAGAGAACCGTTTCGACGCCGTCGGTATGAAGAAGCCCGTCGACGACCCCTCTGGAGAGTTCGCTGGCGACCCCGCGGTTGGTGTTCATCTTCCAGTTGCCGCCGACGATGGGCTTGCGCTGAGTCATGTGTGGCTCCGTGAGCGCACAGCGTAGGGTCGCCGCTGTGATCAGGGCGCGGCCAGCGCGGCTTCAGGATTGGCGTAGAGGCTCACGCGCGAGTCGAGATTCTCGTTGCGAACGATCGCCGGGTCGTTGCCGGCGCCCAACCCGCGCGGGAACTCGATGGCGTCGATAGGCCCGGCGTGCCCGTCGGCGAAGGCAGCGTTGACGCTCCCGCCGCCCCGACCCGGGTGGCGGTAGCCGATGCGCGAGTTGACGGTGCCGAGTTTGTTGTCGCGGTGTCGCCCGGCGTAGACCCCGTCCGCCGTCGCGATGAGTTGGTAGGGGCGGACGAACGCGCTCAGGCGTGTGTGGGTGAGTGTCAGCCCGTTGCTGCCCGGCCCATAGCCCACCGAGCCGGTGAAGTGGAGGTCGGGCGTGACGCTGGTGGACCCGCCGATGGGGTTGAGGGCGTTGATCCAGTACGAGACCCGCAGGATGCGATCGAAGCCGCGTGCGGGAATGAGCGTGGGCACGTTGGCGTTGCCGGTGCGGACGAAGGGCCAGTCCATCCAGCCCTTGGGGCGCTGGGGGTCGCTGCCGGTCTGGCCGAGTTCGAGCCCGTCGATATCGACGGTCTCAGGACAGACGAAGGGCCCGCGCCGGGTTTCGCGCGCGCCCGCCATGTAGCCGTCGCGGTCGAGGATGGAGGCCCAGCCTTCGAGGGGTTCGGTGGTGTCGAGCCCGGTCATGGTGTAGGAGGGGATGACCAGTTCCTTGTGGTCATTGCTGTAGAGGGCGAAGCCCTGGGCGATGGAGCGCTGGGTGGCGCCGCAGACCGTGGCCCGGGCCGTGCGTCGCGACGAAGCCAGGGTGGGGAGCAGAAGGCCGATCAGCACCGCGATGATGGCGATGACAACGAGCAGTTCGATGAGCGTGAAGGCCCTGTGCACGGGGGATTGAATGGCGGCCCGATCCTGAAAGCCACCCGCGCGTGGTGCCTGTGATTACGCCGCCTGGCAGGGCTGTGCCTGATCGTCCTGAAGGAACGCAAGGAGAGTCTGCGTGCAATCGGCCTGCAGCAGTGCGGCATCGATGCGGGCGAGGACGGCCTTGGCATCGTGCCCGGGCACGGCACGGGCACGATCGATCCCGACCGCACCGATGGTGAACTCGAGTCTGGCATCGGCCTCGGTCGCCTTGGCGCCTTCGGGAGGGCGCGGGCGGAGTTTGGCGGCAAGGGCATCGAGCCAGGGGCGGCATTCTTCAGGCCTCACCTGGCCCCGGATCAGCGTGATCCGGTCCGGTCCGCCCCAGGCTACAAGGTCAAGGGGTTGACACTGCCCGCGGATCTCGGCGGCCATCTGTGACATGAACGCCGCGTACACGCCCGAGCCATGGCTCTGCTCGATCTCCAGCGCTCCATCAAAGCGGATGCTGGCGGCAAGGATGTGCGAACGTGCCCCACGCTCGTTCTCGAGCAGGATCGACAACGCGGGCGTCAGTTTATTGACGTCGCGCAGACCCGTGGCCAAGTCAACGCCCGTGAGAGCGAGCGCCTGGCGACGCCGGGCGCCGCGCCCTAGCAGCAGCCCGAGCCGGGCGGTGAGTTCCTGGGCTGACAGCGGCAGCTCCGCGAAATCGTCATATCCCAGCGAGCCCGCCGTGCTGAGTTTCTGAGGCGAACGCGGATCGAAGAGGAGGATCGTGGGCGTGGTTCGGATGCATCGCTTGCCCCGCAGATATCGAGGCACCTGCTGCACCTCGGATTCGCCGATCTCCGTGCCCACGATGGCCAGCGTGCAGCATTCCCCTAGTTCACTCAGGCGTGGCGCCTGGTCCGCCAGAACCAGCTCGAGGGGGCCGGCCCGCAGCGTGACCAGCGCGGTGGAAACCATGCGTTTCGTCTCGGGGTGGCGGCAGACCAGGACAATCATCGGAACCTCCCACACTTGGTTCGGCCTGGCCGGATGGAGTCATCACATCGGAGTAGGGATTCCACTCAAGACTCGTGCGGCGACGTGCTTCGAAGACGCACGACGAGTCCCAGGTCAACTCCACGGGACGGCCACACAAAACTAGTGATCCTACGTGGGAGATGGGTTGCACCAAATATGAGGCATCGCAATGACCTTAAACCCAGGCAACGATGGAGCAGGGCGTATTGCGGCAGTGTGTGCACCGACCCGCCACACAAGCCGGGTGCTGGGTATTTATTCCTTGGCAAACAGCCGCTCGCCACTGAACAGTTATTTCATCGCTAACCGAAGTAGACATCGCGAAGAGGATCGCGCATAGCAATGATACCTGCGAACACACGCATCGAAAACATAGAGACTCGCCGGTTGCGGCTGTTCATGGAATCCGATCCGGCGCCGTCCGTCATCGAGGTTTCGTCTGCCGGGTTGATCGTGGCGATATGCGATTCCTCTAGCGTCGCCTTCGAGATTCTGCCCGCAGACGCGATCGGGCAGCCGATGGGAGTTCTGGGTGGTTCCGAGTGGGCGCATGAAAGGCTGGGTCTTGTGGCTCGCGATAGCCGCCCGGGGGTCTTTGCAGAGGTGCGTGCGGGTCGCTTCTGCTACCTGTTTGTCACGACGGGAGACCAGGCGAGCGGGACTCGTCTGCTGATCTCGCGAGTGTCGGTCCCCGCGCCCGCGCACGTCGCCGGCCCGCCATGGCTATCGCACCACACCTGGGGAGTTCTCGGTCGCCTGACGCGGCGTCAGATCGAGGTGCTGCGTCACCTGTCCAGGGGCTTGGACAACATCGGCATTGCCAAGGCAATCTTCAAGACCCGACGCACCGTGGAATGGCACCTGCGAGCCTTGTATCGGATCCTGAACGCCGACGATCGAACGGAGTTGTTCCGGCTGGGGCATGAGGCGGGGCTGGCCTCGATGCCGGAATCCGTCTGGGCCCAGATCCAGCGGGATTGGCGGGGTGTGCCGCACGAGTCGACGCAAGATGAGGACGATACCCTCGCGGCATGAGAACAAGCGCGCCGCACGCCCCCGACCCACACAGCGCCATCGAACTGATCGGCATGGTCAATATGCGACCGGTGGCGATCGTGCTGGGCGTGGGGATCGTGGTCCTGCTGGTCCTGCTGCTGAGAGCGGCGAGTACCCGCTTTGGAGAAAAGCCACGTGACGACGATCCGCCCGCCGGCGAATGACCGCTCGCGGGTCAGACGTGATGAGTCAGAGGTTCAGACCCGCGGACCCGCGGCACGCACTGCGTCGGGCATGTCGAAGGTCTTGTCGTTCTCACGGAACTGGGCGGCGAGCTTCTTCGCCTGCGCGTCGTACGCCGCCTGATCCTTCCACGTGTTGCGAGGGATCAGCACATCCCCGGGCACGCCAGGCACCGTCGTGGGGAGCATCAGCCCGAAGATGGGATCGGGCTTGTACTCGGCCTTGGCCAGCGTCCCGTTGAGGATCGCCGTCACGAACGCTCGGGTATACGCAAGCTTGAACCGCTGGCCCGTGCCGTAGGCCCCGCCCGTCCAGCCGGTGTTGAGAAGCCAGACGTTGGCGCCGTGCTCCTTGATCTTGGCGGCGAGCATCTGGGCGTAGACGATGGGCGGGCGCGGGAGGAAGACCCCGCCAAAGCAGGGCGAGAAGTTGGGCTGGGGCTCGGTGACGCCCGCCTCGGTGCCGGCGAGTTTGCTGGTGTACCCATTCATGAAGTAGTACATCGCCTGCTCGGGGCTGAGCTTCGCGACGGGGGGCATCACGCCGTAGGCGTCGGCGGTGAGGAAGATGATGTTCTTGGGGTGCCCGCAGACGCTGGGGATGACCGCCCCGTCGATGAAATCAACGGGATAGGTGACGCGGGTGTTCTCGGTGAGCTTGGCCGAGTCGTAATCGGGCACGCGGGTCTTGTCGTCGATGACGGTGTTCTCGAGCACGCTGCCGAAGCGGATCGCATCCCAGATCTGGGGCTCGCCAACCTTCGAGAGCTTGATGCACTTGGCGTAGCACCCGCCCTCGAAGTTGAACGCGCCGCGATCCGACCAGCCGTGCTCGTCGTCGCCCACGAGCGCGCGATTGGGATCGGCCGAGAGGGTGGTCTTGCCGGTGCCCGAGAGGCCGAAGAAGAGGGCCGGGTTTTCACCCGTGGCCTTGTCCACGTTGCACGAGCAGTGCATCGGGAAGACGCCCACCTCGGGCATGTCGTAGTTCATGGCGTAGAAGATGCTCTTCTTCATCTCGCCCGCGTATTCGGTGCCGATGATCACCACCGTCTTGCGCGTAAGCGATTGGGCGATGATCACCGGGCCCTTGACCCCCAGTTTCGCCTGCTCTTCGGCGGTCAGCCGACGGCGCCCGGCGTTGATGATGGTCCAATCCTTCTTAAAAGGGACGGGCGTGCCGGCGGCCTTGCTTCCCTGCGTGATGAACAGCGTCTGGGCAAAGAGGTTGTGCCAGGCCTGCTCGGTCACCACCTGCACGCCCAGCCGGTACGCCGGGTCGGCCCCCGCGAACCCCTCGAACTTGTAGAGGCGCGGGCGCGTGTTCAGGTGGTCGATGGCGATGCCCAGCGCGATCTCGAACCGCTCGGGTGTGAGCGGCATGTTGACTTTGCCCCACCAGATCCGGTCGTGGATGTCCTTCGTGTCCTCGAGATACTTGTCCTTAGGGCTGCGCCCGGTCCGGTCGCCCGTCATGCAGACCAGTGCGCCGTTGGCGGCGAGCTTGCCCTCACCCGCGGCGATTGCCCGCTCGACAAGCTCCGCCGGCGGCAGGTTCACAAACATGCGTGCGGGCGACTGATCCAGACGTGCAAGCGGGTCGGTCATGGCGATCTCTCATTGGCCCAGCCCAAGGCACGGCGACGCGGGCGCATCCCCGCGCCGACGAATGCCATGTCCCAGTGGGGTAGGAAGCGTAGATCCGCGAATACCGGGTCTCAATATCCCCCGATCGATTCCCGACCCTGGCGTCCAATCCGGGGCCGGCCGGGGCCGCACAGTTGTCCACGGCATGCGCGGGACGTAGTGTTCCCTCGCTCTTCATGGTGGCCATAGCTCAGTTGGTTAGAGCACCGGGTTGTGATCCCGGGGGTCGCGGGTTCAAGTCCCGTTGGCCACCCTTGTTCCGTCCGCGACGCGCAGGATGTTTCTTCCTACGCCGCACGGAAGGCGTCCAGAAGGGCGTCCATTGCAGATTTCACCGGGCCGATGCTCTCACGTTGGCTCAGGTCCCGCGCCGCCGCCGTGGCGAGGGCGGCGACCGATCCCCAACCCAGCTGGCGGGCATCATCGGCCAGGCGGATGCACGCCTGGCGGCAGGCCTGTGGGTTGTCGTCCTGCATCGCCGCCTGAAGTTCGCGGCACGCGGGGGGCGTTCGGTGTTTCGTGGCGCAGACATCCAGGTCTTCCAACGACGATTGTGCGACCGCCGCGTCGATGATCAGCACCTCGGCAAGGGCACGCATCAGGAACTCGCCCGTGATGGGCTTGACCAGAATGGCGCGGCACGGCGCCTCGGCGAGGTGGCTGCGGGACGGGGGGCTTGTATCGGGCGCGACCACCAGGATGGCCCCGGCGAACCCGGCTTCACGCAGGATGCTGGCGGTGGTTGTTGCCTCGACCGGCGGCACGTCGATCACCGCGACGTCATACACCGCCGCTGAGGGGATCGCCTCATCGATCGTCGACACCGAAGTCAGGCGCAGGCGCGTGTTCTGAAGGTGGCGACGCACCAACTGCCGCTGGGTCAGATCGTCGGACACGTGCAGCACCGATCCCGCCAGCGAGGACGGATCCACCCGCTCGAGCGAAAAAACCGGCGCAAAGGCGTCGCGCGGCATGAACTCGCTGAGCACGATCGGCTCGTAGAACTGGATCCCCAGCTCATGCACCACCCCGCCCCGATGAACACAGCGAACGATCCGCCCGTCGATCCAGGTCTCCCCGCGCTCGTAATGCGTCAGCAAGACGCGACAATCCGAGCCCGTGTGCACGTACGCGTTGTGCAGAACACCCAGCCCGCCGCGTGACAGGTTGCGGCAGGCCACGCGGATCGTCGCGGCGTTGCCCCCGGGATGGGCGATCTCCAGCTGCACGGTCTCTCGACGGAAGGGCCAGCGTGCAAAGATGCGGCGCCGCGGCACGATGCTCTTTCCCGTCGGTCGACGCTCCATGCGATCGAGCAAGTCGTGCAACGCCGTCAGGCGCAGATTCACCGTGTTGGGGCGATCCGTAGTGGTGCCGGGCTTTGTGTTTAGGCGACGAATGGGTGTGCTCATGATGGTGTCACCTGCCCTGGTTCTAGCCCCCGTACGAATCGAGCGTCCGCTTCATCGCGGCAATCATCTGGTGGCCCACGCGGATCGCCTCCTCAGGGTTGCGGGCCATCGCATCCACAGCCTGCTCGGCGGCGCTGGCCAACTGGGTAAAGCCGATCACCGGCGCGGTCCCCTTGATCTTGAGCGCCATGTCACGGATCGCGCCCGCGTCATTCCCCTTGATCGCCGCGTCCACCTGCGTGATGCAGTTGCGAAGTTCCGCGACGAACCGCCCCGCCAGCGGGTGATCCATGTTCCCTGCCCCGGGCGGGGTCGCGTTCTTATTGCCCTGCTTGACCAGCAGGTACTCGGCGATTGTCCGCAGCAGTTGGGGCTGGTCCAGCGGCTTGATCAGCGGCGAGATGCCCGCTTGCTCCTGCTGCATCTGCAGCAACACCATCGGGTCGGCGGTCATCAACAGGATCGGGCTGGTGACCTGCTCTTCACGCAGTCGCTGCACCACGTCGAGGTTGTTCAGTTTCGCCAGGCGAGAGTCCATCATGATGATGTCAAACCCATTCGCGGCTTCCTTCATCAGGTCGTCCTGGGTTTTGACCTGCGTGATCGTGAGCCCCGTCTCGCGGAGATAGTGGGTCACGATTCTCGCATCGATCTCGCTCTCTTCCAGCAGCAGCAGCCGCCCGACCAGCCGCTCGGGCTTGACGTTCTCGAGCGAGTGGCACGCCACCCCATGCTGCGAGCCCATGAAGTCGTTCAGGTCGATTTCCTGATCGAACGAGACACCCAGTTCATGCAGCGTCGAAACGCGATGCTGGCAGCGCCTTACGACTCCCGTGATCTCACGGTATGTCAAGCCGTCGGCCCGCGGCAGGATGACCCGGCATGCCGTTCCCGGATGCACAAAGGCATTGTGCAAGAGCGCACACCCCCCGCGCGACAGGTTGCGGCATGCCAGCTTCAGCTTCGATTCCGTCCCCCCGGGGTGCACAATCGTCACCAGCACCGTCGCCTTGCGGAACTGCCATCGGGCGAACGTCCGCTTGGCCTTGCCAGCGCCATCTCGCTCGGCGGCCTCCAGCCGGTCCAGCAGCGTGGCCAGATCGCGATCCGAGATTCCCATCGTGTTGGGGCGTTCGGCGGAAACGATCTTGACGCCACGGCTCTTGCCGCTCGCTGGGCTGGACATGCACGAACCTCCGGCGCGTCGGGGCGCCCTCGGGAGGCATCGGCCCGATACCCAGGGTACTTGCCAGTCCCCGCTCGCTTCACGGCTGAAGTAGGCTGGTCGTTGCGCCGGGGCGGTGGTTCTCGGCCCTACACGTCCAGGTTCTTTACCTCGAGGGCGTGGTCCTCGATGAACCGCCGACGCGGCTCGACCTCCTCGCCCATCAGCACCGAGAACAGCTGATCGGCCTGGCCACCCATGTCCCATGTGACCTTCATCAAGGTGCGGTTGGCCGGATCCATGGTGGTGTCCCACAGCTGCTCGGCATCCATCTCGCCCAGCCCCTTGAAGCGTTTCACGTCGAGCCCGCGACGCCCGATGTCGCGCAGCGCGTCGATCACCGACGGCAGGTTGGGCGCCTCCACCACGTTGCTCGAGGGCTTGGCCGGCTCGGCGTCGCCCTTGGTCTCGCTCTCGTCGTTCTTGGCGCTCGTGCTTAGACGCGTCTGCCACGCGAAGCGCGCGGGCAGAGTTTCACCCGTTACGCCCTCGCCCGGCACGCCCGCGTACGACTCGGCGTCGACGGGCAGGCCCAGCTCGCCAAGCTCGGCGAAGATCCGGTCGAGTTCGCGGTTCTCGTGCAGTTCACGGATGACCGCCCGCTCGCCCTCATCCTCCGTGCCGTTCTCGGCCCGGTCGGCCAGGTGCAGCCCGTGCGTGTCGATGACGCGGATGGCCTCGGCCTCGGTGTGGACGAACTCCTCTCCGCCGCGCCAGCTGACACGGTGCGTGGGCAGGTGTCCGTCGCGCGTGTGCGAGAGCAGGTCCTTGAAGCGCACCCCACGGCGCTCGGCGATCTCGACGAGCTCGCGCATGCGGCGCAGCAGGTGCACGATCCGGCGCGCCTGCGTGCTGTCGAAGCGACGCACCTCGCGGACCCGTCCGTCGTCGCCCACCTCTCGCACCACCAGCTCGCTCGATTCGAGCCCCAGGCCCAGCAGCGAGTCATCAAGGATCTTGTCGTTAAGGACGTAGGTGGCCTTCTTGTTGCGACCGCCCCCCTTGAGGATCTGATACAGCGGGGGCTGCGCGATGTAGATGTGCCCGCGCCGGATCAGCTCAGACATCTGGCGGAAGAAGAACGTGAGCAGCAGCGTGCGGATGTGGCTGCCGTCCACGTCGGCGTCGGTCATGATGATGATCTTGCCGTAGCGCAGCTTCGTGAAGTCCAGGTCTTCGCCGATCCCCACGCGCAGGGCGGCGATCAGCGTGCGGATCTCCTCGAACGCCAGCATCCGATCCACACGGGCCTTCTCGACGTTGAGGATCTTGCCCTTGAGCGGCAGGATCGCCTGCGTCTCGACGTTGCGGCCCTGCGTTGCGCTCCCGCCGGCCGAATCACCCTCGACGATGTACAGCTCCGATTCCTCGACGTTGCGCGTCTTGCAGTCGCGCAGCTTGTGGGGCATGCTCCCGCTGTCGAGTGCGCTCTTGCGACGCGTCAGCTCGCGGGCCTTGCGGGCCGCCTCGCGGGCCTGCGCCGCCACGATCCCCTTCAGGCACAGCCGCTTGGCCTCGGCCGGGTGCTCCTCGAGCCACTGGTCGAGCCCCTCGCTCACGGCCTGGGCCACGAAGGTCTCGATCTCGGGGTTGAGCAGCTTCTCCTTGGGCTGGTTGTTGAAGGCGGGGTTGGGGAGTTTCACGCTCACCACCGCTACAAGCCCCTCGCGCAAGTCCTCGCCCGTCGGCACGGGGTCCTTGTCCTTGATGATGTTCGTCTTCCGCGCATAGGCATTGAGCACGCGCGTCAGCGCGACCTTGAAGCCCTGCCCGTGCGTGCCCCCGTCGACGTTGTTGATGTTGTTCGCAAACGTCAGGATCTGCTCGTTGTACCCGTCGTGGTACTGCATCGCCACTTCGCAGACCAGGCTCTCGGCGGGGTCTTCCTTGCGCACAAAGACGGGCGTCGAAACGACATTCTTCCCGGCGGTCAAGTGCTGGACATACTCGAGAATGCCGTTCTCCGCGCGGAACGTCTCGCTGTGGATCTTGCCGTCGGGCCCCACGCGCTCGTCGCTGAGGCGCAGCGTCACGCCCGGGTTGAGAAACGCCAGCTCCCGCAGGCGTGCCGACAGCGTCGCAAAGTCGAACGTGGTGTCGGGGAAGATCTCGGGGTCGGGGCGGAAGGTGACGGTCGTGCCCGTGGTGCGCTTGGCCCCGGGCGGGATCGGCCCCACCAGCGTGATGGGCTGGGTCACGCGCCCCTGCTCGAATCCGATGGTGTGGATCTTGCCGTCGCGGAAGACCTCGCAGTCGAGATACTCGGACAGCGCGTTGACGCACGAGACGCCCACGCCGTGCAGCCCGCCCGACACCTTGTACGCCGAGCCCTCCTGCCCGAACTTGCCCCCCGCGTGCAGCTTCGTCAGCACGATCTCGACCGCGGACCGCCCGTTGAGGTTCGGGTCCTCGTGCTTCATCGGCTCGACGGGAATCCCGCGCCCGTCGTCCACCACGCGGCAGGACCCGTCGGGCTGAATCGTCACGTCCACGCTCGTCGCGTGCCCCGCCATCGCCTCGTCGATCGAGTTGTCCACCACCTCGTACACCAGGTGGTGCAGCGCGCTCAGCCCCGTCCCGCCGATGTACATGCCCGGACGCTTGCGCACCGCCTCGAGACCCTCGAGCACCTGGATCTGCTCGGCGCCGTACGCGTTCTTGGCGGCGGGCTTCTTCGTGTCGTCGGCGAGTTGCTCGGGCATGGTGGGTCGCGGCTTCCGTTGCGGAGCGGTCCCACGAAACACCATCCGACACCGCCGCTCCGCGATGCCGAACAAAGACCTGATCAATCGCGTTTCTCCACGCGAGAAACTCAGGCCCACATCATAGGTGGAACGCCCCCGTCACGCGCGCGCCAGAGGCCCTTTTTGCCCTTTGCTAAACGGTGAAATACCAAGCACATGCGCGTCGAGGCCGCGGGTGGCCCCCGCCTTGCACACCCACACCCGTCCACGGGGCGTTTTGCACCACAATCTGTGGGGCGATCAGGGCACCACGCGCACGCGGCTGATGTCTTCCACCAGCAGTTCATAAATCTGCGCCACATCGTCATCGCCCAGGCGCACGCACCCCATCGACTTCTGCTCGCCGATGCTCGTCGGGTCGATCGTGCCGTGCAGCCCATACCCCGTTACCGATTCCGACGCGCCCACGCCCTGCCATCCCAGCCAGTATTCGCCGATGGGGTTCTTCGGATCATCCGCGCCGAACTTCTCGCCCGTGCGCGGGTTCACCCACGGCGGGTTCACCAGCTTGCTCCCCTTCTTGATCACAAACTCGCCGGTGGGGGTGCCGTTCTTCTCACCCAGCCCCACGCGATACGAACGCACCAGCACCCAGCGCTCGGGCTCGGTGGGCGGGCCGGCGAAGAGATCCAGCCGATAGTCGCTCTTGGTCACCACCGCGTGGAAGGGCCCGCGCACCAGCTTGAGTTTCTGTCCCACGCTCAGGTTGCGCGGGCTGCTGATCCGGTTGATCCGCTGGATCAGCCGCCAGTCCGTCGCCAACTCGCGCTTCTTGGCGATCTTCACCAGGCTGTCGCCCGAGGCCACGCTGTACGTCTCGCAAAGCGGGTCGCCCGGCGTCACCCGCGCCGAAAATACGAGGTCATCGTTCAGGTGCGTCAACTTCCCGCGCAGCATCTCCCGATCGCCGCTCGTGCACTGCGGGTGCAGATACGCACGGCTCAGGATCGTGCGGGCCTCGACCGCGCGGCCCTCGCTCAGGGCCTTGTCCCCCGCCGCGATCAGGCTCAGCACTTCGCTCGTGCTCGCCGTGGGCGTGATCCCGCCGGGCGTGCCACCGCCCGCGCCAGATCCAGAACTCCCGATCGGATCGCCCCCCGCCCCGGGCAGCACCGGGGGGTGCCCGCCCGGCGAGGGCTGTGGCTGGCCGCTCCGCGGCGTCAGATCGATCCGTGTCACATCGACCGGCACGGGCTTGGGAGTGTCCGTGCCGCGCGTCGCGTCGGGCGCGTTGTTGGGCATCCCATCACGCGGCAGTTGCGAGGCCACCGGCGGCGGG
>JABWBB010000010.1 GCA_013360675.1 Phycisphaerales bacterium
GATCACGTTGTAGCCCGCGAGGGTGGGGTGGCGGTCGCTGAACCAGCCGGGGAGGTGTCCGAAAAACGCGTCGAGGCGGTTGTCGAGGACCACGATCTGCGGATCGGCCCCGGGTTGCACGTAGGGCGTGGCGAGGGGGCGCAGGGCCTCGGGCACCCTCGCGAGGGAGTAGCGCCGGTAGTTGAGCATGTCGGGGCCCTTCTCCAATTCCGCGAGGTAGCGGGGCGCGATGTCGAAGAGGGCCAGCTTCTCCTCCCGCGCGATCCTCGCGATGAGCGCGTTGATCTCGCCGTGGTTGTTCACCGTCGAATAGGGGATCGCCGTCATCGCGACGATCTCCGCGCCGGGGTGGTCCTGGCGCAGGCGCCCGAGCAGCTCGCGGAAGTCCTTCGGGAAGTCCTCCGCGAACTTCTCCCGCTTCGAGGCGTCGTTGAGCCCGTAGCGGATGAAGATGTAGTCGGCCTTCGGTTTCGTCGCGACGTCCTTGTCGTAGCGGCCGCTGTCGAGGAGGCGGCGGATGAATTCGCCGCTCACGCCCTCGTTGTAAACGTCGGCAGGCGGCAGGTCGCCCTCGGTTGCGAGGAGGATGCGCAGGTTGTCCTCGAACTGGGGTTCGTCCGGGGCGAACTTCTTCGGAATGCCCGCCTCCGTTGTGCTGTCGCCGAGGAGGAGGATCTGGAGCCGCTTCGGCCCCGCGGTGGCGTCGCCGAAGGCGAAGACCTTGCCGTCGCCGAGGATCTGGTCCGAGGTGATCGTGGGGCAGATGCGCTTCTCGACATGCTCGATGAAAAGCTCGGTGCCGCGGACATGGCTCACGAAAGGCCAGCGTCTCGGATTGTACATCGCGTCGGTGAGGTCGCGCATCAGCACGACGCGCTTTCCGTTCTTCGCCATCTGCCGCAGGCCGAAGGGACGGCCCGCCACGCACATGTTGACGTGTACGCCCATGAGGACGACCTGGTCGATGCCGCGCGACTCGAGCAGGTTCCAGATCTCCGCGCCCGAGTCGCTGATCGCGTCCTTCTCCTGGTCGATCCGCAGGACGTCGATCTGGCGCGTCCAGGGGGCCTTCGGATTCAGGCCCTTCGCCGCGAGCTCCGCGGCCCATTCGGCGTGTTCGCCGGGATCGTCGTCCTCGCCTCCGTCGCTCTGGTCGATCGGATAGACCGCGGCCTCCTCCGCCGGGATCTGCTTGCACCACTCGCCGATCCGGTCCGGGATGCGCGCCGCCGCCGGCGCCGACTTCGCCCGTTCCCGCGCCGGGGCGCCCTCGTAGGGTTTCATGCAGCCGCTCGGCGCGTGGATGATCAGCGCCCCCGCGGCCCGCGCCTTCTCGAGGACCTCGTTCATGCGCGGCGCCATCTCGCCCTCGCGGACGACCGCGTTCCTGCAGTGGTGCAGGTCCCACATGTCGCAGACGATGATCGCGGCGCGCGAAGGGAGCCACGCTTCCTTCTCCACCCGCGCCGCGCCCGCCGGCGAGCGCGATCGCAGGGCGAGGGAGAGCGGCGTCTCCGCGGCGGAGGAGGCGGAGGAGGCGGAGGAGGCGCCACAGGACGCGTCCGCTGATCCAGCACCCGCCCACCCAGCGTCAAGCCCGCGAGCGACACATCGCCCGCCAGCGGCTGCGTGAACTCGTACCCATCAAGCACGCCGTGCGAACCCAACCACAGATCCGCGAAGGTCGGCGCGGGGTTCGATCCGCCACTGAGCGTGATCGCCCCCTGGAAATCGATCCGTCCACCCGACACAAAGTCCAGCCCGCGATCAGCAACACTCGCCGAAGCGGAATCCAGCAGCGTCGAAGCCTCGCGCAACAGCAGCGTGATCGAGGGGGCGATCACTGTCATATCGCCCAGGCTCGTCATGTCGCCCAGCACCGCGCTCTGCGTGGCATCGATCCGGATGCTGCCCAAGGTCGTGAACTTCTCGTGCTGACCCATGCGGAACTCACGCACGCGAATCCGCAGGTCATTCTCGCCCACGATCGTCGCCGCGTCGGCCACGCCGCGCACCGCGTCGCTGCCCGCCGTCGACAGGTCCACGTCACGCAGGGCGGCGATCGAGCCCACATCGCCCGCGAAGACGATCAGCCCGTTCTCGGTCGTTGTCACGCGAAGGTCGAAGGCGCCATCCAGCAGACCGCCAAAGCGGATCACGCCGTTACCCTCGCTGGTGAGTTCGGTATGAGCGCCCAGCGCGACATCGCCGTTGAACCGCTGATCGCCCTCCGTGCGGATCGAGCCGCCATTGAGCGTGCTGGCTCCGTCCACGATCAGGTACGACAACCGGGCCGTCGCACCGATCGCATCCATCGCAAGCAGATCGCCCTGCACGCTAAGCCCCTGCCCGCCGGCGGTCGTCGCATCGAGCGTCGATCCCAGCGAGATCAGCGAGCCCTTGAGCAGGCGATCCCCGCCCAGCGTCACCGCGCCCTGGTATGCCTGATAGCCCACCGAAGAAACATCCGCATCGAGCAGCGACGTCCCTTCCACGTCCAGTGTCTGCACGTCGAGCGCGTCGGCGATCGTCGTTCCCGTCTGCGAGCCCAGCGTCAGGCCCGTGCCATTGACCCGCGACGTATCCCCCAGCGTGACCGAGGCATCGTACGACTCGATCCGATAGATCATCCCCGCCAGCCCCGCGCCGAACTGGCTCGTGCTGGCCAGGTCCGCGTCGGTCACCGCGGCGTCCTGCTCAAACGTAAAGGCCGCCGGACGCGTCGCCCCGCCCCCCGTGGCGCGAAGCTCCGGTGCGCCGCTCAGGACATCCACGCGCGCCACACCCAGCCCCGCGCCCGATCCGGCCCGCAGCGCGATCGAATCGGCCCAGAGGCTCAGGCCCGGCGTCAGGAAGCGCACATCGCCCGACCCATCAAGCCCGGCGTGTGCCTCGATCGAAACGCCCGCGTGCACGAACCCGTCGAACTGCACATCGCCCAGCGAGCGGAGCCTCGCCGTGGTCGTGATGTCGATGTCATCCTCCACGCGGAGGTAGTCCGACGCCCACGCGTCGAGCGAGCCGATGGTCTGGTAGCCCGAGTAGCCCCCGCTGTCGCCCCCCAGGATCAACCAGCCGTTCGTCACGCGGATCACGATGTTGGCATTCGACGAATCATCCACCAGCCCCCAAGGCCCGCTCTTGAAGTAGCGGCTCTGGCCCTGGGTCAGGTACAGCGTCCGCCCGGGGGCAATCGTCGCCGTGCCGAACTTCACGCTCCCCGTCGTCGCCGTCGTGCGGATGTCGCCCACCGATGATTTCAGGTGCGCCCCGCCGAATGAGAAGTCGCGGATATGCCGGGCGGCGGTGAAATCGATCGCATTCGCCAGGATGCCCAGCGGCGACATGATGCTGCCCAGCACGATGTCACGCCCGGCCAGCAGCATGAGCGAGCCATTGACCTTACTGATCGACTCGAGCACACGGATGTCGCGCGTGGCCTCGAGCGAGACATCGCCCGCGAAGCCCTCGATCGCTGCCGGCGAGATCTGGAACGTCAGCCCCGGATCGCCCCCCACCACCACGCCGTCGAGAATCTGCACATCATCCACGCCCGGCGTGCGGATCACAATGTCAGTCGGATCAAGCACCACGCTCGCGGCTTTGAAGCCCTCCGCCACGCCGCCCGCGATCGTTCCCAGCACGCCCAGGCGGCCCGCACCGGAGATCTCGCCCACGCCACCGTCGCCACCCAGCACGCCGCCGCTCAGGTCCACCACGGCGCCACGAGTCATCAGCGTATCGCCCGCGAGCGAATGAACCAGCACGGTCCCGCCCGACGCGACCCCCTCGCCGCCCGACGCCGACACCCGCGAACCGTCCGCCAGCGTGGTCGACCGCGATGAGACGACGCGCACATCGCCGGCGGTACCGGCGCCCGCGTCGGCATCGACGCTCCCCGTGACCACCACGCGCGGGCCCTGCAGCGTCACGCTGCCGGCCTTCCCGTCGCTCACGCCCGCGCTGATCGCACCCTCGTTGCGAAGGGTGCCCGACTTCGCATCGAGCGTCACACGACCGCCCGCGGCGTCGATCCGCCCCTTGTTCTGAATCGCCAGCGCCAGCGAATCGCCCGCGCCCAGCGTGACCACCCCGCGCGACGCGCTGATCGTGCCCGTGTTACTCAGGCTCGCCTGCTCACGCCCGCGCGAGGCGTTCGTGCCCGGGTTCGCCGTGCCCGGCGCCGTGCCGACATCGCGACCATCCACGCGGACATACAGCCCGTCGTCGCCCTCGCGGATCAGCACATCGCCGCCCACCACCAGCGCGATGGTGCCACCCTCGGCCTTGAGCGAGCCGATGTTTTCGACGCTGCGCCCGATCAATGCGATGCTCGCGGCCTCGATCTGCCCTTCGTTGATGACGCTCCCGCTCAGGTCCGTGTAGTGATCCACACCCGCGAGGAAGTCCGAATCGCTCAAGCGACCCGCGGCGGCATGAAAGCCCGCCGCGTTGATCGTCGCATCACGCCCGATCATCACGCCCGCGGGGTTCACCAGGTAGACCCGCCCGTTGGCCGAGAGGTTGCCGTCGATGCGGCTCATGCCCGGGCCCGTCACGCGATTGAGCACGCGCGACGACGCATCGGGCTGCACGAAGCGGACGCTCTCGCCCATACCGATGTTGAACCGCGTGTAATCGATGACCGCCACGCGCGAGGTCGTGATGGTCGTCTGCCCGCCCCCACGCGCGAACGAAGCCTGCCCCGAAATCACCCGCTCGCCCTCGGGCCCGGCCAACGCCGTCGCACCAAGGCTCAGGGCCGTCCCGGCGACCAGCGCCAGGTGCAGCGAACGCTTGCTCGTCATCAACCGCTCTGGGGGCATCATCCAACGCATCTGAGCACTCCCATCCCTGTCTTCGATTCGCGGCCCGAGAACCTCGTGTTCCCGCCGATCTCTGTCAGGTTGAACGTGCCCCATGCGTGATTCTCACACAAGCCAACTGCTTAATAGACACCCGTGATCACCAGGCTCAGCTCGTTACGACCGGCATCAACGGTGCGACCGCCCGTGGCGTCCTCCAGA
Organism: Phycisphaerales bacterium; assembly: GCA_013360675.1. GTDB lineage: Bacteria > Planctomycetota > Phycisphaerae > Phycisphaerales > UBA1924 > JABWBB01. Next base: position 5,028 of record JABWBB010000010.1, read on the forward strand.
TCCACCAGCGCAACGCCCCAGTCAACGCGGACGTTGAACCGCCGCGTGAACGACAACTCCGCCCCCAACCCCACCCCAACGAGCGTCGAATCCACCTCGAAACTCTGGCGATTCACGCTCGAAACCGCCCCCGCATCAACAAACGCCTTGATCTGGAAGTCCCAGTCCGTGGGGCCGTATTGGTACTGCGGGCGGAATCGGAAGGCCTCGCCGAACATGCTGCCGGGCGTGACGTCGGGCTCGAGTGCCTGCGTCAGGTGGATGCGGTACTCAGCGCTCGCGATCACGCCGTTGTCGCCCGACACCACCGATTCCGGATAACCGCGCACGGTATAAAGCCCGCCCGCGACAAAGGTCTCGCCCGGGATAAGTCTCGAGTTGAAGGCATACTGCCCGCGCACCGAAAGGGCCAGTTCGTTCACCAGCCCGGCCTTGCGCTCGGCCGTGTCCCGCAGCAGCGGATCGAGATAGAACGAGTGCGAGGCCTCGCCCCGCAGCAGCACCCAGTCATCGACCGCATCCGTGCGCCCCAGCGCGTCGAGATCATCCCCATCGGTCACCACGCCCGGCAGGTTCCACTCAAGCCCGAGGTGCGCGAAGGTCCGGTCGATCTCTCGGGTGCGCTGCAGGCGCAGCCCCACGCCCGGCTTCAGGAAGTCGTCCTCTCCTTCGATCAGCGCGAGGTTGTTTGTCGCGGAGACATGCTGGTAGCGCAGCCCGCCGACCACGTCGAGGAACCAGGCCCCGGACTGGGCCACGTTCCACGCGAGTTCGAGGCTGGCGTCCCAGCCGTCCCCGGCGAACTCCTCGTCGGCGAGCCCGAACTGCGACGAGACGTACTCGTACCACGAGCCGCCGATGCGCGCGCGCAGCCGGTCGCTCCACACCGGACGCTCGTAGCTCCCGTACGCCGTGTGGATGTCCTTGAAGTTCGCGGTCTGATAGCCCAGCGTGAGGATGTCGTCGGCGTTGGTCAGGTCGTTGTGGATGAACCCGAAGTGCTCGCGCCAACGCGACGTCCCCGCCGAGCCCGTCGTCGAGGCCTGCGCGAAGAACAGCCACGGGCGGTTCTCGGTGATCAGGTAATCCAGCAACACGCCCCCGGCCTCGTCCTCCGCCGCCGCGACGGCGACGTCGACACGCCGCCCGGGATGGCGGCTGAGCCGATGCGTGTACGCATCGATCAGGTCCCGACGCACCAGGTCGGCCTGCACAGCGTCACCCTCGCGGAAGGGGCGAACAGGCGAGTGACGCACGATGCTCGCATGGACCGGGTTGTTGACGGTCTTCTCGGGGTCGAGCCGCTCGCCCAGGCCCACGCTGCGGACCTCGGTGACGCGGCCCACCGTGACGATTAGGGTCATGCTCGTGGTGCCCTCGGGACGCAGATCGACCACGCGTCCGTCTTCGACCCGGAACTCGGCGGTATCGGGCATCACCCAGACACCCACAAACCCCAACTGTCGCATGCGCTCAAAGACCGCCTGCGAGAGGGCCTGGAAGGCGGTGTCGTCGAAGAGCGGCTGGTCCAGCCCGGCCAGTTCGCTCAGGCGCAGCGCGATCGAGGGCTCATCCGGGGCGGGCGCACCGAGCAGGCCGTCACGTCGGGCGAGCATCGCCGTGGAATCGAGCAGCAGGGCCGGGTCCGGCAGCCAGGGGTGCGGCCGGTCAAAGCGGATCTGGATTAGTGAAATCCGATGGCCACCCGCGACGGGAGCCACAATTTCTGTGCTCTGGGCCTGGGCCTGTGAAACCACCCCGGCGAGCGTCAACGCGAATGCGAATCCGCATCCAAGGTCCGAGAAGATCTGCATTTGCAACGCACCGAGTCGAGACAGCAAGGCACGTAAGCCCACCTTGTTCTTCTTGAGTAGGCGCACAACAACCTCTTGCTTTCCCTTGTTTCCCCGGGAATCCGACCCCATAACTGATGCATCGGTAATCGAGTGTCGGGAAGAATCAAGATCCCGAGCAGTTGAGCAGAATCCCTGCGCAAATTGTGCCGACCTCGATACGATGGGCGTTCTTGTGCGCCCGGGTTTCGTGGGAGGCTTCGATGGTTCGTGGGTTCATCTCGTTGTGCCTCGTAGCGGGTGCGGCTATGGGCGGCTGCGCTTCCAACAGGCCTCCGGCTTCGGCGGGTATGGTCGCCCCGATGGCGACGCTCGAGCTTGGGGCGGGTGACGCGCTCGGGCAGGACCTCTACACGACCGCGGTGCTCCTGGCGGCGGAACGCGAGTTCCAGCTGCGCCTGATCGCCGTGGCCGCCGCCGAATAAATCGGCACCCTCTAACAACTTCGTGCGTATGGGCTTAGGACGTGCGACACCGCACGCGCCGGCATGATCCGCATGCGCGATGTGTGCGGTCCATGCCGGGGCAGGGCGTGCGTGGGCCACGATTCGTCGGGTTTTTTCTGGTTCAGGGAGTGATTTTGGGTCAGGCTTGGGGTGGAAGAGTGTGACCGGCGCTGCGTGGGGAACCTGCATCGCCGGGATACGGCGGCCAGGAACAGAGCCGCCCGCACGGATACGGAGGTCTGTACAGATGTCGACCCGCTTTCTTGCCGCTGTCGCCGGAACCCTCATCGCGACGCATGCCCTCGCCGGCGTGATCAGCGATGCCTCGTTCTTTGATTCGATCCCGTCGACGCTCATTGATTTCGAAACCGATGGCGCTGGATCGCCGCTCACACTGGTCGACGGCCAGATCTCGCTCATGCCCGGGGCGGAGTACGCCTCGCTGGGCGTCACCTTCTCGCCCAATATCTACTGGGTGAATGATCAGTCATCGGTCTTCGACACGGCCCAGTCCCTGGGCGGGTCGCTCGATCACGCGATCCCGTCATCGCAGGTCAACGCCTTCACCATGTCGTTCAACGTGCCGGTGCGTTCCTTTGGTTTCTGGGTGGTCAGCAACACCGCCTTTGCCGATCCGGTATTCGTCGCGCGGGATGCCTCGAACAACATCCTTGAAACAGTCACCTTCACCGGCGGCATGATCGACGGGGTGGTGACCAGCGCCAACGTGACGGCGGCCTACGGCTTCATGGGTGCCTATTCGGCCACCCCCATCGCCAGCGTCACGATCACCAAGGGGGCGGCGCTCTTCGACGATCTGCGTTTCAGCAGCACGGTCCCTGCACCTGGTGTGCTCCCCGCGGGGCTGCTGGCGCTGGCCGCCGCGAATCGCCGCCGGCGTTAACCAAGCCCGATCATCTTGGCGATCACCTTCACCCTGTCGCCCATCGACATGTTGGGCGGTTGCGCGCCGTCGTGCTGCAGGGCCAGGAGGGTCATGTCGTCTTCCGCGGGTTGCCCGTTAGAGAGCAAGGCCAGTTGCGCCGTGATGCCACGGACGAGCGAGGCAGGGGTTACCCTGTCTGCGCTGCGGGCCAGCGATACCAGCCCGGAGGCCGTGAGCATCTTACCGTGCGTGTCCTTTGATTCAATCACGCCATCGGTATAGAGGAGCACGCGATCGCCCGGCTCGAGTTTGAGGGCGAACTGTTCGTAGCCCGCGGGCTCGATCACCCCCAGCGGCAGATTTCGGATGCCCAGGGCATCGCCTTCTCCCGGAGAGGCCACCACGCCGGGGGTGTCGTGCGTGAGCAGAGTCCACTCATCACGAGAGGATCGAAACAACAGCGGCTGGGGATGCCCCGCGTTGCAGAGAATCAGGTGGCGCGTGGGGGCGAAGTAGGTGCCGATGATCGCGGTGGCGAAACGCCCCGCATCGGAACCCTCGAGAAATTCGCGGCTGAGGTCCGTCGCCAGACGCGTCTGATCGGCGGTATTGATGTGACGACGCATGAGGCGGCGCAGGGTCTTGGCGCTGGCGACCGCCTCTTCGCCATGCCCGGCGACGTCGGCGATGAGAAATCGCGTGACCATCCCCGCGGCACAGGTCGAGAGGTAGTAGACATCCCCGCCGCCCTTGTCTCCCGCGGCGCGGCTGAGGAGGTGGGCGTCGTTGCCGGTGACACGGAGCGAGACATCGGCGGGGTCATTGCCGCCCCAGACGTCCATGCAGCCGAGGGAGTTGGGGGGGATGTGCGAGCGAGGGTCGGTTGTGGTGGGCGTCATGGCTTGGCTCAGTGGCTTGGCTCGGCGGCTCGCCGCGTCGGCGCGTGCGATGGATCATGCTACGACGCGCTGGCCCGTAGGCTTCAGCTCTTGGAAAACTAATTCCACGAGGCGGCCAAGAAACGTTAATGCGCTCCGCCGCGGGCCTTGAGGGCACGGATGCGCTCGGGGAGGCTGAGCAGGCGGATGAAGCCTCCCGCGTCCTTTTGGCTGTAGACGTCCTCGCCCTCGAAACTGACCATCTTCTCCGCATAAAGGCTGTGCGGGCTCTTGCGTTTGACGGCGGTGGCGTGGCCCTTGAAGAGGCGCACCACGACCTCGCCGTCGAGGCGCTCGCTCATCTTCTGCGCGCAGGCCCAGAGGCTCTCTCGCAGCGGCGTAAACCAGCGGCCGTCGTAGACGAGTTCGGCGAAGGTGAGGCCCAGGTGCTCGCGGTAGTGGCGCGTCTCGCGGTCGAGGACGAGTTCTTCGAGCGCCCGCAGGGCCTCGACCAGCACCGTGCCGCCGGGTGTTTCGTAGAGCCCGCGGGACTTCATACCCACGCGGCGGTTTTCGACGAGATCGATGCGACCTACGCCGTGCTTGCCCGCGATGGCGTTGAGTTCGATGATCATGCGCCAGGCTTCCATGGGCTTGGCGTTGAGGGCGACGGGGCGCCCGGCCTTGAGGGTGAGCGTGACATCCTCGAAGGCGTCGGGGGCCTTGGCAGGGTCAGTGGTGAGCATCCAGGCGTCATCGGGCGGGGCGTTCCACGGGTCTTCGATGGTGCCCCCCTCGTGGCTGATGTGCCAGAGGTTGCGGTCGCGCGAGTAGATCTTGGTCGCGCTGGCGGTGGTCGGAATGTTGCGCTGCTTGAGGTACTCGAGCATCGCCACCCGCCCCGAGAGGGTCCACTGGTCCATGCGCCAGGGGGCGATGATTTCCATCTCGGGCGCGAGGGCGGCGTAGGCAGACTCGAAGCGGACCTGGTCGTTGCCCTTGCCCGTGCAGCCGTGCGCGAGCGCGACGCACCCGGTCTCCTTCGCTACATCGACCTGCCCCATGGCGAGGATGGGGCGGGCGATGGCAGTGCCCAGCAGGTACCGACCCTCGTAGACCGCGCCGGCGATCATCGTCGGCAGGACGAAATCGTCGACGAAAGTCTTTTTGAGGTCGACGACGTGGCACTCCGCCGCGCCTGAGTTCTTGGCTTTCTTGTCGACGCCGGCGAGTTCCTCTTCGCCCTGGCCCACGTCGCCGACGACGCAGATGACCTCGGCCCCGGGGATGTTTTCCTTGAGCCAGGGGACGATGCAGGAGGTATCGAGGCCGCCGGAGTAGGCGAGGGCGATGCGCTTGGTGGGCATGGGGTCGAGTCCTTGTGAGGGCGTGCGTTCAGCGTGCGAAGGTGTGGATGAGCAGCGCGTTCTGCGCGTGCATGCGGTTTTCGGCCTGGTCGTAGACAATGGAATGGGGCGAGTCGATCACGTCGTCGGTCACTTCGAGCCCTCGCTGGGCGGGCAGACAGTGCATGAAAAGGCTGGGCGAGGGCAGGCCGCTCGAGGCGCGGGCCATCAGATCGGCGCTGACCTGATACTTGGAAAAGATCTTGCGGCGGCGTGTCACCTCGTCGACGCCGCCGGGCTGGCCCATGCTCACCCACACGTCGGTGTAGACGGCGTGGTGGCGCTCGATCGCCGCCGGGTCGGTGGTGACCAGCAGCGACGAGCCCGCCGCCTTGGCGAAGGCCTCGCATTCGCGGGTGACGTCGGACGCGGGGGCGTAGCCCTTGGGCGTGATGACGGTGGTGTGCACGCCCAGGAGCGTGGCGGCGTGCATGAGCGAGTGGCAGACGTTGTTGCCGTCGCCCACGTAGGCCAGTCGCATCTCACGCAGGCGGGCGTGGTCGTGCCCGGCCTGCTCGAAGAGCGTGAACAGGTCGGCCAGGGCCTGGCAGGGGTGATAGCGGTCAGAGAGGGCGTTGATGACCGGGCAGCGGGCCGAATCGGCGAGTTCGTCGAGCGCGGACTGGAGATAGACGCGGGCGACGATGCAATCGACCCAGCGTTCGAGGTTCTTGGCGTAGTCGCGGACGCTCTCGCGCGCGCCCAGGCGGGCGGCGGCGTGGTCCATGAAGATCGGGTGGCCGCCCAGCTTCGCGATGCCCACCTCGAACGACATCTTCGTGCGCAGCGAGGGCTTTTCGAACAGCAGCGCGAACGACTTGCCGTCGAGCACGCGCCGGTAGGGCGTGATGTCGGCCTTCGAGGCGGCGGCGGTGGCGAAGAGTTCGAGCACCGCACGGGGCGACACGTTCGCGAGCGTCAGCAGATCACGCCCGCGGAACGCCGCGGCAGACTCGATCATGGGCTGGGCTTCGGGCATGGGTGCTCCTCGGGCGGATCGGGTGGAGGGGGATTATCGCCGCGCCACGAGCGCCGGGGCGGATCGGCGGCAGACCGGGCGACAGATCGTGAAAAACAGGCACGAATGGCCTAGTCAGCCCGGCAGGACCCGCGTGCCCACGCTCTGCCCATGGGCCCAGCGAGTCAGGGCGGCCTGGTCATTGCCCGGCATGATGCGGACGGGGGCGTTCAGCGAGCGTGCCGTTTCGAGGGCGGCACGCACCTTGGGAATCATCCCGCCGCTGATCTCGCCCGAGGCGATCATCGCGTCGATGCGTGTGCGGGTCAGTTCCGGCACGACCGCGCGGGTGGCATCCAGCACGCCCGGGACATCGGTCATGAGGACGAGTTCGGCGGCGTGGATCAGCGACGCGACCCCTGCCGCGGCATCGTCGGCGTTGATATTGAGAAACTCGCCCGCGGCGTCGATGCCGATCGACGAGAGCACCGGGGTGAACCCAGCGCCCAGCAGGGTGCGCAGCAGCGGGGCTCGCGGCGTCTCGGGCGATGCGGAGATAACCTCGCCCACGCGACCTGGGTCGAAATCGAAGGCTGTGGCCTTGCGCGTGGGGATGTCGTGCGCGTCGCCCAGGCACAGGCCTACCGCGCGTACGCCGCACGCCAGCAGCGCCCCCACCAGCGCCTTGTTCACACGACCCGCGAGCACGCCGACGATCTCGTCGAGTTGATCCGAAGGTGTGATGCGGATGCCGTCGCGACGCTGGGTAGTGAAGCCCAGGCGATCGAGGTGGCGATCGACGGCCTTGCCCCCGCCATGGATGAGAACGATGCCGCCGGGGGTGCGTTCGCGGAGTTGTGCAATGGCTCGGGCGAAAGCCTCGCGCGAGGCTCGTTCGTCGAGCGTGGCGCCGCCGATCTTGATCACGACCGGTCTATCGCTCATGGGTTATTGTCCGTGAGCAGGGCGGCGGTCTCGGGAAAGCCGAACCGGATGTTGAAGCACTGCACGGCCTGGCCCGCGGCACCCTTCACAAGATTATCGATCGCGCTGGTGATGATCAGGTGGCGCCAGGATTCATCGACCGCGAGGGCGATATCACAGAAGTTGGTCCCCCGCACATCGGCCACGCTGGGCCAGACGTCCGAGCGGCACAGGCGGATGAACGGCTCGCCGGCATAGGCCTCTTCGAGCGTGCGCCGCACGCGTGATTCATCCCAGCCAGGGGCGAGGTCGACATGGATAGTCGAGAGGATGCCTCGCTCGTAGGGGCCTAGATGGGGCGTGAAGAGCGTGGCGATACCGGCGTGTTCGTCGATCTCGGGCTGATGGCGGTGCTTCAGCACGCCGTAGGCCTGCTGGTGCACCTCGCAGAAGAGGCTGCGCTGGTGCGGGGCACGCCCCGCGCCGCTGACACCGCTGGTGGAATCGATGATCGGGCGCGAGAGGCGGCCGTCGGGCAGCGTCGCGATCGCCCCGGCCCTGACCAGCGGCAGGAGCGGCAGGATGGCCGAGGTGGGGTAGCACCCGGGAACGGCGATGAGGTCGGCCGAGCGCAGGCGCGCGCGGTTGATCTCGGCCAGCCCGTAGACCGCACGCGCGAGAAGGGCCGCGTGCGGGTGCTCGAAGGCGTAGTGGCGCGGATATTGGCCTGCATCGCCCAGGCGGAATGCGGCGGAGAGATCGAAGACCGCGATGCCACGTTCGATCAGCGCGGGGGCGAGCTGGGCGCTGGCCTCGTGCGGGGTGGCGAGGAAGACAGCGTGAGGCTGGGCGGCGGTGATCGAGTCCACGTCGCCCGGCTGGACCGCGAGATCGAGGCGATCGCGAAAACGCGGAAAGGCTTCTTCAAAGGGCTGCTGCCCGTCACGCTTGGCCGAGCCGAACAGGCCGACGATCCGCGAGTGCGGGTGCGAGAGGAGCAAGTTGACCAGTTCGGCGCCCGAATACCCGGTCGCGCCGACGACGGCGGTTCTCAGCATGGGGCAAGTGTATGGACGGCTCAGGGCGTCATCTGATCGAGCGTGCGCTCCACGCGGAAGAGTTCGCGCCCGTCATAGGTGATGCAGCGGGCGAGCAGGCGGGCGGGCGACTGCCCCGCATCGACAGTCAGGATCATCGCCATCTGTGTCTCCTCGCCCTCGGCGATCAGCGCCGGGTGGGGCACCTTGGAGTTGAGATGCACGTTGTTGGCCAGGGGTGAGGCGATGAGTTCGAGCATCGCGTAGGGCGCGCGAAAATCTGAGGCGGGGTGGATCAGCGCCCGGCTGCGGTGGATGTCGCCTCCCATCAGCAGCACACCGCTGATGTTGGCCTCGCCCAGGAACTGCATCAACGCGTCGCGTTCGTAGCGGTACGCGCCCCAGTAGTCGGGCTTGTTGGCGCGGACGGCATCGTTCCAGATCATGCCGCTGGCCAGCACCTTGAATGGGGCGTCGGAGGCCTGAAGCCGGGCCTTGAGCCACTCCCACTGCTCGCGCCCGAGCAGCGTTGGCTTGTCAGGGTCGGCGAACGAGGGCTCGGTCCCTGCCCACCAGCGGCAATCGAGCAGGAAGACGTGCACAGGTCCGACGCGAACTTCGCTGTAGATCCCCTCTCGTCCGTTGCCCGCGTGCGACAGTTTGTTCGCCTCCATGAAGGCGAGCCGCGAGTTTTCTTTGCCCTCCAGCGTGCCGTTGGTGTCGTTACGCCCAAAGTCGTGATCGTCCCAGGTGGCGTGGATCGGCGTGGTCCTGGCGAGCGCGGCGAGTTGCGGCATGGTGCGGAACTCGGCGTGACGCTTGCGCTGCACCTCGAGCGCGGTTGAATCGATGTAGGGAGTGTCGCCGATGAGGAATAGCGCGGCGGGCTTTTCGGCGGCGATCGCGTCGAAGATCGGCATCGACGGGAAGACACGGTCATCGGCGCACGAGCCGAAGGCGACGACGACCCGGGATTGGGGTGTCGCCTGTAATTCTTTCTTGGCTGTGCTGCAGGCGCCGAGCAGCGCCGTCATGAGCATCAGTAACAGCGGGCGAGTCATGATCAGAGGGCTCCTCAATAACGGAACTTGGGCTCCCAGTCGGCGGGGCCGTCTTTGAGCAGATCGAGAAAGTGCCACGTAGCGCAGAAGTCATCGCCCGGTCCAAACTCGGCGGAAACGCCCACACGCGTGATCGCCCCGGCGGCGTCCATCGAGAAGGCCGACACACCCGGGGATATCCCGCCGTCGGGCCGGGCGAACCCCAGGTCGCGGGCGAAGGTAGTCTGGTGCATCGAGACCACCGGGAAGGGCCACCCGCGCGACTTGGCGAATTCACCGGCTGTCGCGGGGTCGTCGGGCGTGGCCAGCACAAAGGCGGCTCGATTGGCCAGGTGCGGAAAGAGGCCGATGAACCCGTCAGCCCACATGGTGCAGTAGGCGCATCGCTTGCCCATGTTCTGCACGAGCAGCAGGTCCTTTTTACCGGCGAAGAGCGTGCTCAGGCGGATGCGTTCGCCCGTGCCGGCCTTGGCCAGGTCATAGTCCTTGACGGCTTGGGGCGGTTGCTCGCGGCGCATCTTGGCCACGCGGGCCTTGAGATCGAGGATCTGCTGGTTCAACTGTGCGATGGCCTCGGGCATGGCTTGCCTCCCTTGAGAGCGATACAGAATAACGCGGCAGACGGGGCCGGCGCGAGAGCAATGACCCATGATCAGGCTTTGATCACCCTGTTCGAGGCTCAAGAGGCCCGAGTTTACAGTGTTAGCCACGCGGCGTTGCCAGGAGTTCGCGCGGTCCCTGGCGCGCGATGCCCAGTGCCGGGGGCAACGCCGCCAGAAGGCACGCCCCCAACACCGCCGCCCATCCGATGAGGATCGGCATAAGCGGCGGGCGCAGCGTGAGCTCCAGCCCCAGCAGCATCCGATCGAGGACCTGCCCCTGCGCCACGCCCTGCAACCCCAGGATCGTGCCCAGCACGATGGCGACAACCCCCACCAGCACACCCTCGGCGAGGATCAGGCGCACCAGCATGCCCCGCGAGGCCCCCACGGCCCGCAGCACGCCAAACTCGAACCTTCGCGTGTGAACCCCCGCGATGATGATGTTGGCGACGCCCAGGCTCGCCTTGACGAGCGCAAAGAGCGCGATCGAGGTCATCACCAGGAGCGAGCCCCGGACGATCGTGTGAAGGTCTTGCTTGACCGAGCGGCCCGACCCCACCTCGAGCACGCCCGTCTCGAGCAGCACGCCGCGCAGCGTGGCGATGGCCTCGTCGTCGCTCACGTCGTCGGCCAGGTCCATCTGGATCATGTTGACCGCATCGGAGCCGAAGCGATCGCGCAGGTCGGCGCGCGTGCCAAAGACCGCGTGGATCGCCTGGTCGGCGAACTGATCGGCGGTCTCGAAGAACGAGCCCACCACCTCGAGCCCTGGGCTGGTAACCACGCCGACGATCTCGAACTCGTGCTCGCGGTCGGCATGGCTGAGGCGGATGCGCCCGCCCACACCGATGCCCGACGCGGCGAAGAACTCGCGCGCGACGATCACCGCCCCCCCACGCCCCAGGCGCTCGCGAGCCGCCTGCTGCCCGGCCTCGTCGGCGGGCTGCAGCCATGTCAGGTGCGTCATGCGGAAGAAGGGCTCGGGCTCGAAGGCAATGAAACTGCTTTTGTATCGCTGCAGCGCACGAACGCCGAACGTCTGCGATTCCACCGGCAGGATCGTGATCGGGCACAGATCCGTCACAAACGGGATCGCGCCGATGCGCTCGATCGCATCGGGCGAGACGTGCAGCCCGGCGGCGAAGGCGTCGGGGAAGCGCATCCGTTCGAGCCAGTCGTCACGGACGGCCCGGCCCTGCGTCCAGATCGCCACCATGATTGCCAGGCCCGACATCATCGCCGACGCCGTGAACCCCAGGCGATAGGGCGTCGCCTGGGCGGTGCGTCCGAGCAAACGCGGCGGGAGAGCCAGACCACGCGTCAGCACGCCGCTCAGCACCGCGACGGCCCCGCGCATCACCGCTGGCCCCAGCAGAAAATAACCGATGAAGAGCAGCGGCAGGCCTGTCGTCGCGTAGATCCAGAAGAGCAGTTGGGCATCGCGGATCGTCGTGAACACCACGATGTTGAAGAGGATCGCCCCGACCCCCGCGAGACTCAGCCAGATCATCAGGCGCGGCTGCGCCGGGCGGGCACGCACGCTCAGCCCCTGAAGCGGCGAGACGCGCGACGCCGCCCACGCCGGGTAGAACCCGCCCAGCACGCCACACACTACCGCCCCCGCCGACGGCAGCAGGAAGGGCGTGCTCGAGAGCGCCAAGCCCGTGGGGATGACCTCGCGAGCGGCGTAGAGGATTATGGCGCACACACCAAGGCCCAGGGGCACACCGACGACTGCGCCCGCCGCACCGAGCAAACCGCCCGAGAGCACCTGCGCCCAGGCGAGTGTCGCCCGCGACGATCCGATGCAGCGGAGAATCGCAAGTTGGCGCTGGCGCTCGATCACGCCCGTGGAGAGCCCGGTGGTGATGATGAACGCCGCGGCGAGGAAAGCCATCGTCGTGGCGAGATAGAAACCGAGTTGATTGGCGCGCATGTTGGCGGTTACGCCGCCGGTGACCTTCGCCGTCGTTTGAAGAAGCACGCGATCGCCCATCTCGGGGCGACGTGCCTGTACGAGGGCCTCGGGATCGGCCCCGGGCTGGAGCAGAATGTCGATCTGGCTGAGTCGCCCCGTGTTGTCGGTGATCGCGCCCAGTTGCTCGCGCGTCATGTAGACCTGCCAGCGGCCGCCCAGCGGCGGGCTGGCCGCGTGCCCCACGATGGTCAGCGGGGTCGGCGCACGAAAGAGGCGCACCGCATCGAGCGTGCTCCCCAACGCCAGCGTGCCTTGCTGTGTCGCGAGTTCCGCGGCGGCCTCGCTGGTGATCGCTTCGAGCAGACCCGGTTCGGGATTGGGTGATGCACCCGTGGGCTTGCGACGCGCCTGGCGTGCCAGTGATTCCACCGCAGCGACATCGATCGCGATTTCGCCTGGTTTCTGCGGCAGCCGCCCTGCCACCAGGCGCAAGGGGCGGAAGCGATCCTCCACCAGCGGCTCGAAACCCACGGCTCTCGCGCTGAACGAGACGGGGATGCGCACACGCCGATACGGGTGCGTCGCGAGCGGATTCTCGTCGGGCAAGTAAGCGTCGATCGTCGCGCGGAAGCCCAGGCCCTCGAGCAGACGACCGGTGGCGACCTGGGTTTCGGGCCATGCCCGCACGGTGCGCAGAAGGGTCTCATCGAGCGAGCGTCCCGACGCGGGCTTGATGAGCACGTCGGCCCGCCCGATCATCTCCTGCAGGCGGACATCGACCGCACGATTGACGCTGGTCAGGGCGGCGGCGACGCAGGCGATCAACGCCGCCGACAACGCCACCGCGCCCAGCAGCAGCCACGAGCGGCTAGGTCGCTCGAGCAAGGTCCTGGTAGCGAGCCGCAAGGGCACCGGCATCAAGCCCCTCCGCGTCGATGGTTCCGCCAACACGCCCGTCCCGCAGGAAGAAGATACGCCGGCAGTGCGCCGCCGCCGCCGGCTCGTGCGTCACCATGAGCACGAGCATGGCGTGCTCGAGGGCGACCTCGCCCAGCAGCCGCCACAGGCGATCGCTGGTGACCGAATCGAGGTTTCCGGTGGGTTCGTCGGCCAGCAGGATGGGGGGCGAGAAGAGCAACCCGCGCGCGATGGCGACGCGCTGTTGTTCGCCGCCCGACAGCGCGTCGGGGCGATGATCGGCGCGGTCGTCGAGGCCTAGCCGTGCGAGGAGGCGTGTGGAGCGCTCGCGCAGGTCGGTCGTCGAACGCCCCGCGAGCAACCCCGGCAACTCGATGTTCTCGCGCGCCGAGAGCGTGGGGATGAGGTTGAACTGCTGGAAAACGATGCCCACGCGTTCGCGTCGATAGCGCGTCGCTTCGCGATCGTCCATGGCGCCCACGTCGACGCCCGCGACGCGGATCTCGCCCTGGTCGGGTCGGTCGAGCGCTCCCAGCAGGTGCAACAGCGTGGATTTCCCGCTGCCGCTGGCACCCATGATGGCGTAGAAGCCCGGCTCGTCGATGGTGAGATCGACGCCGCGCAACGCGTGCACCTCGCGTCCGCTGTGCGTGTAGGACTTGTGCACGCCGCGCACAAACAGCAGGGGCGGGCGTGGTGTGGACGAGTGGCTCAAGGCCTAGCCCGCGTTGGCCGCGTCGTAGGCCTTGGCGTCCATGAGCGAGGCCATGGGGGCCTTGTCGGCGACCTGGATCTTGACGAGCCAGCCCTTGCCGTAGGGGTCACTGTTGAGCAGCGAGGGGTCGTTGGCCAGGGCGGGGTTGACTTCGAGCACCTTGCCCGCGAGGGCGGTGTAGACGTCGCTGGTGGTCTTGACCGACTCGACCTCGCCCGCCGAATCGCCGGCCTTGAGAGTCGTGCCGGCCTTTCGCATCTCGACGTAGGTGATGTCGGTCAGTTGATCGACGGCGAACTGCGTGAGCCCGAGCGTGAGCGTGTCACCCTCGACCTTGTGCCATTCGTGCGTCTTGGAATACGACCGGTCGGAAGGTGTGGACATGGTGCGGTAACCCTATGGCGGGATCAACTCAAATCGAGCCCCCGCGAGCGCACCATCGTAGCGACGATTGAATACATGGCCCACGGCGTCGGATTTCAGCATTCATCATACGTGGCCGCATTGAATCGCAGAGGGCACGCCGGTATCCTCGGTGCATCAACCCGGTTTTCTCCCCTCCGGACGGTCGGTGCCTTTGGCCCGGCCGTCTTTTTTTCACTGAGAGTCACCCCAAAAACAAGCCCAACCGCCGCATACCCATGGGTGTGCAGCGGTCGGGCTCTAGTTCGAGTTGAGTTCACGCTAGAGCGACTGAGCGTGTCGACGACGCGGCAGCACGAACAGCGACCCGGCCACCCCCAGCAGAGCCACCGCGCCCGGCGTGGGAACGACCTGCCCACGAATCTCGCCGCCGGGGAACTGTGACGTATGGATGTTGACGTACCAGAGGCCGTTCAACAGGTCCGTTTTCTGAGCATTGGTGATCGTCGTGTTCCCGACCATCGGGCTGAACAGCCCCGAGATGGAGCCGATGTTCACCTGGACGCCGGCGTTGGCCCCGGGGAGCGCGGCACCGTGGAAGTGAGCCCCGGTGACCGGAGCGACCAGATCCACAAAGGAGATGGTCCAGCTCAGTTCGTTGGTCAAGGTGTTGATGCTGACGTTGCCCGTGCCCGACGCCGGACTGGCGTTGGGCGGGACCTCCTGCAGGCCGTCGAGCGTGAAGAAGTAGTTGATCGTCTGCGCGTGCACCGAAGCGGCGAGCGCGAGCGTTCCCAGTGCAACCAAAGCCTTGAACTTCATGATTCTCTCCAATCCATCACCTTGTCAATGCCCGTGGCAAATCCCCTGACCTGGCGCGCGAATGCGCCGATAACGCAACCGTACAACATCCTGCCTCGATCGCAAGGCATTTCCCGAGGGAAGTCCTACTCGCTTGTCTCGTCAACTCTTCCGACTATGCCGCCGCCACTCGCCCGTCTTCACGATTGACCCCGTCGCCCACTGGCCAAGGGCAACTGGACGTATCAGGCTTCTATTCGCATATGCTCATGGACCAAGACGCGAACGGAGACCTCCCGATGCGACAGAAGTACCAGACGATCCTTCTCTTTGGCGCCCCCGGCGCGGGCAAAGGCACGCAGGGGAAAATCCTGGGCCAGATCCCCGGGTTCTATCACCTCTCCTGCGGCGAGGTCTTCCGCACCCTCGACACCACCAGCAAACTGGGCAAAACCTTCATGACGTATTCGTCCAAGGGCCTGCTTGTGCCCGACGACGTGACCGTCGAGATGTGGGAGCAGAACATGCACGCCCGCACGGTCTTGAGCGACTACAAGCCGCACGTGGACCTGCTGGTGCTCGACGGCATTCCGCGCAATGTCAACCAGTCCCGGCTGCTCACCCGCTATGTCGACGTGCTGGCGATCATTCACCTCGTCTGCCCCGACAAGGAAGAGATGATCAAGCGCCTGCGTCGGCGCGCGCTGAAGGAAAATCGCATCGACGACGCGAAGGAAGAGGTCATCCGCAAGCGCTGGGAGGTCTACGAGGCCGAGACCTACCCGGTGCTCAAGCGCTACCCGGCGAAACTGATCCACGAGGTCGATGCGACGGGCTCGCCCGCGGGTGTGCTCCAGCACATCCTCGAGCAGGTGGTGCCGATCCAGGAAACGCACTTCACCAACCCGATCACCGGCGAGCAAGTCACGCACGAGTCGAGCCCCGCCGCCAAGCCGCGGCGCAAGCGAAAGTCAAAGTCAAAGGCCAAGGCCGGGGGTCGTGCCGCGAAGAGCAATGGCCCCAAGATGCGCGTCGAGGCGAGGTTCTAGTTCATCGCGCGATCGAACTCGAGGTGATCTGTACATCCAATCCCGCGCAAGGGATCTGTGCTGCATTACGCTGATCGGCGACGACGCTAAGGCATCGAACGCGTCTTACCCGGTCGTGGCACGTGCTGATCAATCAGGATGACGTTGCCGTCGGGGTCGGTGAGGGTGATACTCGCCGGGCCGGTCGAGGCTTCTTCGACGGTCGAGGTCAGCGTGATCCCCTCGCGGGTGAGCGTGCGCTGGATGTCGCGCACGTCGTCGAACGCGGGGAGGGTGCTGCACGCGCGGTCCCAGCCGGGGTTGAAGGTCAGGAGGTTGCCGGTGAACATGCCCTGGAAGAGGCCGATCGTGCTGGTCTGGTTCTGCATGATCGAATAGGCCTTGCCGTCGCCGCCGACCGGGCGGAAGCCGAGTTTCTCATAGAAGGCGACCGAAGTCTTGAGGTCCTTGACCGACAGGCTGACCGAGAAGTTGCCGAGTTGCATGGGGGTCTCTCCTGTGGGCAGTGCGGGGGTCTCAGAGGCCGCCCGCGGCGAGCAGCACCCGCACAGCAGGCCCACGATCGGCATCGCCACGCCGACGACGACGTACAGGGCTGGACGCTTCATGGAGTACTCCCGTGGGAAGCGGGTTCTGAACGCCCCCGGGTCGCCATCATACCCCGCGCCGCCCCGTGCGCGATCGAGCATTCGTACGCCGTCTTCACGCATTAATCCCTCCCGACGCATTCACCCCTCCCGACTCAGAAACAGGTCATCCCGGGCAACCGTGCCGCCTGGCGTATCCATGACCCCAGCAGGGCTTCGTCGATCGCCTCCCCCTCGACATAGTGCACGTAGCGGACATCGGGCACCTTCGATTCGATCGGCGGCATGGGCGTGAGAGAAGTGCCGCTGAAGAACCCGACCTTGATGTATTTCGTCAGGCAATGAAGGCTGAGGAACCACCCCATCCCTTCAACGCCATAAAATGGCGAGTTCCACCGCACCGCCTTGCGCACGCCGGGGACCGCCTCGACCACGAGCGCGTCGATCCTCTTCACGATGTGCCGCTTCCATCCGGGCGTCGCGTTGATATAGGCCCGCACCGGGGCGTCGCCGTCACCCTTGGGAATCTGGGGATTGCCGCCCGTCAAGAGCGTGGGCGTGGAGGCGGTACGAGGTGAGGTGTGCTTAGCCGTCTTCGTGGTCTTTGTCGTCCGTGCGCTTGCACGCGTGCCGTCCGCTCGCGATGTGCCCGCTTTGCGTTGAACCCGTTTCGCCATCGTGCGCCTCGCTTGCGTCAGTCTACGTGCCTCTGGAGATCGTCAGCCATCGAACGCCGCGACCGGCGACGACACGAGGCCGTGTACGTTCTACCAGGTCCGTACGAGAATGAAGTCTCACTACTTCAGTCGCTCCAGCCGTCCCTTGCGCTTCACGATGTTCTTGTAGTCCCACTGGATCGCCGCCGCCTTGGTCAGCCACCGCTTGAGATCCGCCGCCTTGATCTCGGTCGCGACGGTGTACCTCGCCTCGGCGGCCTTGAAACTTCCCTCGACCTTCAGGCCTGGCTCATCGAACGACTGGCCGCTCCAGAAGAGCAGCCGGATGCACCCCTTGAGCTTGCTGTAGCCGACGATCGGGTTGCCCTCGAGGAACCAGACCGGGTGCCGATGCCACACCTTGCCCTCGCCCTCGGGTAGGTGGCGCTCGATCACCGCGGCGAGCGCGTCGCAGATCGCCCGGTCCTCAGGGTCCAACGCGGCGTGATAGGCGAGGATGTCGGGGGGCAGGGGCATGGGACACCACGGAGAAGGTGCCGCAGCATACCGACGTCAGGCCCCGGCGATCATCACGACAGGCTTGAGCCCCTGCTCGCATGTCAACGATTCCGTCGCCTCGAATGTGAAGGGAAAGTCGGGGTGACAGGATTTGAACCTGCGACCTTCTCGTCCCGAACGAGACGCGCTACCAAGCTGCGCTACACCCCGCAAAGCGGCCCCATCATAGCCCCCCGCCACCCAGGGGCCAGTCATTCCAACTCCCGCCAATGACGACCCCGCCCCCGCTCAGCCCACAGGCCTAGCCCCGCCTCAATCCACCGACACCTGCGGCTTCACCAGGTAGATGTTGTCCGCGATCGTCTCGGGCTTCCCGTCCGGGCCCGCCGAATAAAAATAGGGCCGGTTGTTCGGGCACACGCCCATGTCCGAGTCCGCGCTGGTCCGCAGCACGTTCGCGGGCACATACGTCCGCCCCGGCGTGGCAGGCCCGAGCAGGGTTGCCACCGACTTCTGCGGATCGATCCGCCCGTCAAAGGCCGGGTGCACATAGCGGATCGGGTTCTTCCACGCGTCAAGCACCGTCGTGAACTGCTGCTGCGTGCCGCTGCGCCGGACGAACTGAGCCGGGATCCGGTCCACCGCCTCCTTGGCCGTGCGCGATGTCTGGGCCTGCAGCACGAACAACGCCGTCGTATCCACCCACACCCCCGGCGAGGCCAGCATGTCCGCGATCACGAACGTGCTGGTCCCGGTGATGATCGGATCATTCACGGTGGGCGGCGGGATCTCGCCCTTCTCCTGGATGTAGTTCTGCAACGCGGTGTCGAGAAGCTTGAGCGTGTCGTGGGTGGCCCGTTCCTTGCCGCCCCCCACCACACGCGTCCCCACCACCAGCGACGCGGCGATCAGGATGCCGATGATCCCGATCACCACCAGCAGCTCGACCAGCGTGAAGCCGCCGGCGAGCCCCCGCGTTGCACGCCCCGTGTGTTGACCGTTGCTTCGCATCTGGAACCTCCGTTGCCCGACAGCCTACCCCATACGGCGAGGGCGCGGATCCCCCCGCCCGCTCACCTCTACGCCCCAATCCCCGCCGCGGATTCACCCGTAGGGCGGCTTCAGGCCAGCATGCCCCCCGAGGTGTCCAACCCCGGGCCCGTGATCCCCCCCACGCCCCCGCCCATCCCCGCCGGAGGCCGGTTCGAGGGCGGACGCGGGGGCTGTTGCGGCGCAGGCCGCTGCGGCGGCAGGCTGGGCACGATCGTCGCCTTGAAGACAAACTCGGTCACGCGCTCGCGCAGTCGTTCCATCATCGCCGTGAACAGGTGCGAACCCTCACGCTTGTACTCGATCCGCGGGTCCTGCTGGCTGAACGCGCGGTAACTGATCGAATCGCGCAGCTGGTCCATGGCGTACAGGTGGTCCTTCCACTCCCCGTCCATGGTGTCGATCATGATCGTCCGCTCGAAGTGCAACAGCTCCGAGCGCACGATGTTCTCGATCCGGGCGCGGACCATGTCGATCCGCTCCTGTCCCTCGCGATAGCGCAGCGATTCGGGCAATCCCACGCCGTACCGCTCGCGCAGGAACGCGTCGAATGCGTTGTCGTCGGGCTGGGCCATCGCCGCGTCGATGTCCTGCTCGAGTCGCCCGGATTTCACGTACTCCTCCGAAGCCTTGAGGAGCATCTCACGCACCTTCTGGGGCGTGCTGGTCTTGAAGATCTCGGGCGTCCACCCGAGGCGATAGCGCGTGTTGGCCCAGTTGAGCAGGTTCGTCGCGGCGTCGGAGGGCGACTGCCGCATCAGCAGCGTGGTGTACTGCATCTGGAACTCGACGGGATACTCGATCTCCCGTCGCTCGTATTGGTCCCGCACCTTGGCCATGAGCAGCGACGCGGGAGAGGCCATCTCGTCCTCGTCGTCGGTCTTGATCGCGGCGAGAATCTCGTCGACGCCCACCTCGAGGCTGAGTTTGTCCGACGCCCACTTGGCCAGTTCGATCGCGCCAAAGTTGGGCTGGGTGAACTGCGCCAGGCCCTCAAGGTCGGCCCCGCGGATCTTCTTGACCGCGGCGTGGGTGAGCAGATCGCGCACATGCTCGCGCTCTTCGGCGCCGCCGCTGCGCAGCTGCGCGGGGTCGATCTCGACCCCGAACCGGGTTCTGGCCCAGTTGGCCAGCCCCGCGGCGTCGAAGTCGATCGCGACCTCCGACCCTTCCATGGGCATGTACTCGCCCAGCGTGATCGACACGCTCTGGCGTGCGTCCTGCTCGGCGTCGCCCAGGATCGTGCGTTCCATCTCGAGCAGGCTCTTGCCCTTGAGCCGCCCCGGTTCGATCGAGCATTCGAGTCGTGCCCGGGCGAACTCCGCCGCGCACTGGGCGGGATAGTCGGGGTCGAGGTACATCTCGCAGGCGTCGTCGACGGTCTGGGCGATGAGCTCGAAGATGAGCCCCTTGACGTCTCGCCCCTCGATGGCCCGCTGGCGCATGCCGTAGAACTTCTGGCGCTGGTGCTCCATCACCTCGTCATACTCGAGGATGTTCTTGCGGTGGTGGAAGTTGCGTTCTTCGACCTTCTTCTGCGCGTTGGCGACGCTGCGCGAAAGCATCGGGTGCTCGATCGCGTCGCCTTCCTTCATGCCGATGCGAGAGAGGAACCGCAGCGTCGTCTCGCCCGCGAACATCCGCATCAGGTCGTCGTCGAGCGCGACAAAGAACCGCGACGAGCCATTGTCGCCCTGTCGCCCCGAGCGCCCGCGCAACTGGTTGTCGATGCGCCGCGACTCGTGGCGTTCTGTGCCGATCACGTGCAACCCGCCGATGTCCTCCACGTCCTCGTACCAACGCAGGTTGTGCAGCAGGAACCGTCCCGAATCGTCGAGCAGCTTCCGCAGCTCGTCCGGCGAGGCCTTCTCGATCTGCTTGGGGCTGGCCCAAGTATGCTTTGCGGCCCAGTGGCGCAGCAGCCGCACCTCGAGCTCCTCGAACGCCACCCCCTCCAGGTCGCGCTTGGGCACGTCGAGTTCCTGCGGGGCGACCTTGCGATAGATCTGCTCGCGCAGCGTCTTCTCGTCGGCGTCGACCGTCAGGGTCCGCGGCGCCAGCCCCCGCTTGAGCCAGTGCTCGAGCAGCTTCTCACGGGTCAGCTTGCCCAGCTTGATGTCCGTGCCGCGGCCTGCCATGTTCGTCGCAATCATGACCGAGCCGATCTGCCCGGCGTTTTCGACGATGTGCGCCTCGCGCTCGTGCTGCTTGGCGTTGAGCACCTCGTGCACGATGCCGTGGCGTTGCGTGAGCAGTTTCGACACCAACTCGCTCTTCTCGACGCTGGTGGTGCCCACGAGGATCGGGCGTCCCGCGTCGTGGAAGGCCTTGATCTCGTCGACGATGTGCGACCACTTGTCTTTCCCCGTGAGGAAGACCATGTCGTCGAAGTCGCGCCGCGTGATCGCCTTGTTGGTCGGGATCGACACCACGTCCAGCTTGTAGATGTCGTTGAATTCCTGCGCTTCGGTATCCGCCGTGCCGGTCATGCCCGCGAGGCGCTTGTACATCTTGAAGAAGTTCTGGATCGTGATCGTCGCGACCGTCTGCGTCTCCTGCTTGATCGGGACGCGCTCCTTGCACTCGACGGCTTGGTGCAGCCCGTCGGACCACTGCCGCCCCACCATCGGGCGGCCTGTGTTCACGTCCACGATCACCACGCTCGGCGTGGGCCGCCCGCCCATCTGCGGGTCGGGCGCCGTCATCACGATGTAGTCCTTGTCCAACTCATAGATCGTGTGCGCCCGCAGCGACTGCTCGAGCAGGTGCGGCAGGTCCATGTTCTGCTCGATGTAGAACGAGCCCACCTGCGCCACGCGCTGCGCTTCGCTCACGCCCTCGTGCGTCAGCAGGGCCTGCTTGCGGTCTTCCTTCACCTCGAAGTACTGCGTCAGCCCCTTGCACGCCGCCTCGAGTTGCGGCAACTGCGCCTTGGCCTGCCTCAACTCCTCCTGCAACTGCGGGATCTTCCCCTTGTCCCGCGCCTGGCGGATATCCCCCTCCAGCCCCTTGATCCGCATGCGGCACTGCTGCACCGCCTTGTCCGCCTGCGTCCAGGGTTTCTGCTTCTCCACCAGGTGACGCGCCAGCTTGTCCGCCAACTCATACCGCGGCACGTCCTCGTGCGCATGCCCCGAGATGATCAGCGGCGTCCGCGCCTCGTCGATCAGGATCGAGTCCACCTCGTCCACGATCGCAAACTCGCGCCGACGCTGCACCTGCTGCTCGGCCGTCCGCTTCATATTGTCGCGCAGGTAGTCAAACCCAAACTCCGCCGTCGTGCCGTAGACCACGTCGCAGCGGTACATCACCCGCTTGGTGTCCTCATCCTGCATGTGCTGCGGGTGGATCGCCCCCACCGTCATCCCCAGCGCGTGGAAGAAGGGGAACGTCCAGTCGCGGTCGCGCTGCACCAGGTAGTCGTTCACCGTCACCACGTGCACCCGCTGGCGTTCGATCGACGCCAGGTAGCAGGCCAGCGGCGCGACGATCGTCTTACCCTCACCCGTCTTCATTTCCGCGATCTTGCCTTGCGCCAGCACCATCGCACCGATCAACTGCACGTCGAAGGGCCGCGCCCGGAATGGCGGACGGCTTTCGGGATACAGCTCCCGCACCGCCTCGTAGAACTCGGCCGGGATGTCCACCTGCTGCCAGCCGGGCACTAGTTCGCTGCACCCCTGCCATTCGCCGATCCCGGGGGCCGGCTCGCGGGCGTCCATCTCGGCCTTCACTTTGTCATAGATCGCCCGGGCCGCCGCTGGCAGCGCCGACGGGTCGAACCCCGCCTTGGGGTTGAAAACGTTGCGGATCCCCACCGCCCGGTCCATCGCCTCGCGCGCCACCGCAAAGGCATCCACCAGCAGGTCGTCCGTGGGCGTGCCCTTCTCGCGACGCGCCCGCAACTCTCCCAGCTTGCCGCGCAGGTCCGCGTCGCTCAGGCCGTGCATCTGCGTCTCGAGCGCATTGATCGCCTGGACCCGCATCGTGTACCGCTTGACGAAACGCTCGTTGCGAGAGCCGATGATCTTGTTCAGAATCGGCCCGATGATCGGAATGCCCTGCTCGCCCATGGTCGTTGTCCTTCCGCCCGCGCAGGAATCCGCGCGGGTCGTCATCAAATCAGCGCGACGGCGTTCGTGCCGCCCGCGCCCTCAATCTCGTTTCGTGATGTTGCCGCACACGTTCGTCGCCTCAATGCAGGCCATGCTCGGCCCGCACATTCAGGCGATCGACGGCGGCGGAAGATCGAGCAGGTGGCACCCCAGAGACCGTGGCCGAACCTCATCATGAGTGCTCGCCACCTTCGCCTGCGTGCGTGCAACCCCCACCGCGATGCTCATCGGGCGAACCGCGATCGGACGTTCCGCCTGCTTGCGCACGACCCGGTCCAGCCGGCGGACGACCGCTTCGGCGACCTGTCGAGCCTGATCAACGTGCCCATGGCGGGCCATCAGGCCTGGCTCAAGCACCCCCGCCGCCGCCTGAAGCGCGAGCGCCAGCAGCACCACAAAGGTGATGCCCGGCGCGATTGTCCGGGGCAGGGTCGTGTTGGGCGGGGTCTGATCCATAACGAGGGTCACCCCAGCCTCATCGGCTCGGGTCTGCATAAGTATCGAGCCCTCAACCCTTCAGGGCAAGCCCAACACGCCCGAATCCCGAACGTGGCCCCGCCCCGCGATGCCCGATTGTGAACCAAACGCGCCGGGTCGTCCGATACTGCGACGCCGACAATCCGGGCGGACCTTCGCCGCTACCGTTGCTCCAATGCCTTCGGACCCTGCTTCCAGCGAATCCGCCTTTCCCCGGCCCACGCCCGAACCGGAGAGGTCAGACGCCATGATCGACGCCCGCCAATCACTCCCCGTTACCCGCGATTCGATCACACATAAGTTCTCGATCGAGCGCCACGAGGGGTACCTCACCATCGGGCTCTATCCCGACGGGCGTCCGGGCGAGATCTTCATCAAGATGTCAAAGGAAGGATCGACCATCTCGGGCATGTGCCAGGCCTTCTGTCGGGCCTTCAGCCTCGCGATCCAGCACGGCCTGTCCATCCGCGACGCCGTCGCCCGCTTCAAGGGCATGCGCTTCGAGCCCATGGGCATGACCAGCAACGAGGCGATCCCCGAGACCTCATCGATCGTCGATTACGTCGCCCGCTACCTCGAGTTGCACTTTTGCGAGTCGCGCCGGGCCTCAGGCGATGCGGTTGGGCGCTTCTCGTCCTGAAAGAATCGCCCCGGCGTTCTCCATCGCCATCTGCGTCATCATGGCTCGGTAGCGGGCGGCCGCGCTCCCGATGTGGGGCGTCAGCACCACGTTGTCCATGCCGATCAGGTCCGGGTGCACGATCGGCTCACGCTCGAACACATCCAGCCCGGCCCCATAGAGCCGCCCGGCCTTGAGGGCGTCGACCAGCGCCTGCTCGTCCACTACCGGCCCGCGCGACGTGTTCACCAGGATTGCCGACGGCTTCATCTTCGCCAGCATCCGGGCATTGATCAGGTGGCGCGTCTCGGGCGTCAATGGCGTGTGGATGCTCACCACGTCCGCCTGCGCCAGCCCCTCCTCCAGCGTCACACGCTCGCCCGCAAGGGGGGCCAGTTCAAAGTCCCAATGGCGGCTGCGCGCCACGTACATCACGCGCATCCCCCATCCGATCGAGCGCATCGCTACCGCATACCCGATCCGCCCCGCCCCCACGATCAGCAGCGTCCGCCCGGTCAGGTCCGCCCCCATCAACTGGGCCATCCCCAGCGGGCCATTCTTTGGATAGGCCTCGCTGCGTGCGTACCGATCCGCCTTCACCACCCCCCGCGCCACGCCCAGGATGAGCGTCCACGCCAGGTCCGCCGTCCCCTCGGTCACGGCGTTAGGCGTGTTGGTCACGACCACGCCGCGGGCCTTGCACGCCGCCAGGTCGATGTTCTCAAAGCCCACCGCGTAGTTGCACACACCCTTGAGCCCCGGCCCCGCGGCGTTCAAGAACTCTTCGTTTACCTTGTCCGAATACATGGTCACCACGACGCTCGCCCCGCGTACAAACCCGAGCAGTTCCTCCCGGGTCGCCATCGCGTCTCCCCACATCTTGACCTGCGCCCCGGAGACCTGGGCCTGGCCCGCGACGGCTCGTGTGATCGCGACGATCGGTGATTCCGGGCTTGTCGTCTTCATGGTCGTCGAGCGTAGCCGCCCATAGCCTCAGCGCGTGAGCGAACGCCCCCTGAGACTCTTCGCGTGGAACATCCTGCACGGCGGGGGGCCCCGGCGCACCCCCGAGATCGCGCTCGCCATCCTCGCCCATGCCCCCGACCTTGTCGTCCTCAGTGAGTTTCGCGCCGGACGCGGCGGGCAGATCCGCGCCATGCTCGCCGACGCCGGGCTCCATCACCAGATCGCAACCGATTCCCCGCCCACGAATAACGGCATGCTCGTCGCCTCCAGATCCCCCCTCGAACCCTGCCCTCCCCGCGCCTCCCTGCCCGGCTCGCGCGGTCGATTCATCGAGTGCCTTGTCCCCGAGTTGGGATTCCGGCTCGCCGGGGTTCACGTGCCCGACGACACCGACCTCGTTGCCAAGCAGCGGTATTGGCACTTTTTGATCGCCTACGCCCGTGCGCACGCCGACGAACCCTGCCTCGTGGTGGGAGATTTCAACATGGGTCGGCGCGGCCAGGACGACAACGGGCGAGGGTTCGCCTGCGAAAGCCTCCTGGGCACCTTCACCTCGCTGGGCTTCTGTGATGCGTGGCGCCATCACCACCCCGATGAACGCCTCTACACCTGGTTCCATCACGATGGCACGGGAGCCCGCATCGACGGGGCCTATACCTCAAGAACCCTGCTTCCCCGCGTGCAAAGCGTTGAATATTCAACACTTGAGCGAGACCAGGCCTTGTCCGACCACGCCGCCATGGTGCTCGATCTCGTGTGTAAAGACACGCCGTCGAACGAGTCTTCGCGTCGCGCCAACCACGCGCGGGGCGGACTCTTTGGCGGGGAAAGCCGGTGATCGCGCCCGAGCATCGCGCCGTGTGCGTTCGGGCTCGCGCCGACCCCCGCAAACAAAAATCGTCAAAAACCCGCCAGATTCCGGGCGTTTTGGGCCGTTTGCCCTTGAAGCGCATCGGCGTCTCTGCTACAACGCTCGCCGTGGCGTGCATAATGGATTTGCACGATTAACGTATGGAGACACACATGGCGAAGAAAGCAAAGGCGTCCAAGGCAACCAAGGCGGCCAAAGCGGCCCCCAAGGTCATTAAGCCCACCAAGATCACCGCGTCGAGCGGCCCGCGCAAGAAGAGCGAGCTCTTCCAGGTGCTCGCCGATCAGACCGGCCTGGCCCGCAAGCAGGTCGCAGGGGTCTTCGAAGTCCTCAGCAAGGTCATGGCGGTCGATCTGGCCAAGCCCTCCCCCAGCGGCCCCAAGATCTTCGTGGTCCCCGGCCTCATGAAGGTCCAGAGCATCCACAAGCCCGCCACCAAGGCCACCACCAAGGCCAACCCCTTCAAGCCCGGCGAGATGATGACCGTCAAGGCCAAGCCCGCCCGCACCATCGTCAAGGTCCGCCCCCTCAAGGGCCTCAAGTCGATGGTCTGATCGCCACGACCTGATCGATTCGAATCATTCGTAAGATCACAGGGCCCGGCCTCGCGCCGGGCCTTGTTGTTTTTTGACACCGTTTTTAACACCGGCCGAGCCTCGCCGGGGCAACGTCTCAGACTCATCCCCCTCGCGCTGATGCCAAGCCGCAGGCGTGCGTCCGCACCGACCGCCACGCCTCCACCACGAACACCAGCGCCAGCGCCAGCAGCGCGACACCCACGATCGCGTTGAGCACCGGTGGCGTGGGTGAAAACCCATCGACCCGCAGCGCGCGCACGCCCGCGAGGATCTGCGCCGCTAACGCCGTCATCGTCACGCCAAAGACAAAGACCATGGGCGCCAGTGTGTACCAGTATTTTCGCCCCGTGCGGTAGAGCCAGACCGTGACGCCCAGCAGCGTGAGCGACGCCAGCAACTGGTTCGCCGTCCCGAAGAGTGTCCAGAACATCATCCACGCGGGGCGCCCCGCGCCCGTCGTCGTCGGCGCCAGCAGCACCACCAGCGGGATGCCCGCGGTCAGGGCGGCGGCGATCCCCCCCGCCACGCGCGATGTCGTCCCCGTCAACTCGCAGAGCAGGTACCGCCCCAGGCGCGTCGAGACATCCAGCGTGTCAAAGACGAACGTGGAAAACGCCATCGCCCCGAAGGTCGCCGCGAGCACAAACACCCGTGAGCGCATGGGGTCGTCCAGGGCCAGGGCTCCCGGGTCGAGGAAGCGGGTGATGAACATGGCCAGCCCATCGCCATAGATCACGCCGGGTGCTCGCCCGCGCAGGTCGCCCTGGGCGATGATCATGACGGTGGCCAGGGCGATGAGGGCGACAAGCCCCTCGAGGAGCATCGCGCCAAAGGCGACGGGTTTGCAGTGGCTCTCGCGTTCGATCTGCTTGCTGGTGGTCCCCCCGCAGATGAGGCCGTGGAACCCCGAGCAGGCCCCGCAAGCGATCGTGACAAACAGGAAGGGGAACATGAGGGCAAGCATGTCGGGGGCGTCATTCCCGCCCGCGACAAAGGCCAGGATCGACCCCGAGTCCTTCCAGGCGGGCTGGCGGATCTCAAACCCCCCGAAGAGCACGCCGACGAGCCCCACGCCGATGGCGAGGTAGAGGACAAAGCCCCCCAGATAGCCGCGCGGCTGCTGGAGCAGCCACATCGGCAGCATCGAGGCGATGAAGCAATACGCCAGGATCACGCCGTACCAGACCTTGGGCCCGAAGTTGAGCACCTGATCCACCTGGGTACCGAGGTAGACCGCCCCCAGCGTGGCGGGGACAAAGATGATCGTCGCCACCAGTGTGGACATGCGGGCATATCGCGTCAGCACGCCCATCAGCAGCGCCAGCCCCATGTAGATCACGCTCGATGCGGCGACCGCCCCGCCCTTGTTGAACGCGCCCGGCACGCTCAGCAACTCTTCGCTCAGCCCCTGGAAGGTCCGGGCGGTCACGTCGGTAAAGGCCACGATGACATAGAGCAGCGCGAGCCAGATGAACCCGATCAGGGCATACCAGGCCCGGGTGCCCAGGTGTACCTTGGCGATCTCGGCGATTGAATGGGCCCCGTGGCGCACCGAGGCCACCAGCGCGGAAAAATCGTGCACCGCGCCGATCAGGATCACGCCCAGGACGATCCATAGCACGCAAGGCCCCCACCCGAACATCAGGCAGGCGGTGATCGGACCGACAATCGGGCCCGCCGCCGCGATCGCCGAGAAGTGCTGACCCAGCAGGTAAAAAGGCCGCGTGGGGACGAAGTCGACGCCGTCGTTCCGCTGCACGGCTGGGGTGGTGGTTTGGTCGTCGAGCCGGTACTGGCGGGCGATGAACGTCCCGTAGAGGAAGTACCCGGCGACGAGGCACAGGATGGTGATCGAGGCGAGCGCAAGCAGCGACATCGGACCCACTCTACCGAACCTTTTTCGTTCCCGTGACGGGGTGCCACGACCCGCGTGCGGTCCGCCGCTCTTTGTCTGCGGTCTGAGTGGCTCAGGCGTCCCGCCTGAGCATGCGTGATGCGCACGCCGACACCACACGCCGCGAAGACGCGTCGTGTGGTGTCACGCGGCCCGCTCTACCGGATGCTCCCGCGGCTCTCCCGCCCGTAAACTCGACGCATGCCTCACCCCGCCGCCCCGATTGGTCCCTGCCCCGTCGCCCTCGAGACGACGTTGTTGCTCCATGGCGTGCCGCGCGGGAGGGGCAGGATTCTGGCCGACGAACTCTGCGAGATCGTCCGCCGGGTGGGGGCGACGCCGGCGATCGTGGGCCTGGTCGGGGGTGTGGCGCGGGTGGGCCTGACGGGCGAGGAACTCGATGCGCTTCTCGCCGCCCCAAATGTGCCCAAGGTCAACAGCTCAAATCTGGGGCTGTTGATGCACGCCAAATCACACGGGGCGACGACGGTATCGGCGACGATGGAACTCGCCGCGGGCGCGGGGGTGAAGGTCTTCGCCACCGGCGGGCTGGGGGGCGTGCATCATGGGCTGGGCACACGGCTCGATATCAGCGCCGATGTCGGGGCCTTTGCGCGGTTCCCGGTCGCGGTCGTCACCAGCGGCGTCAAGGGCCTGCTCGATGTCGTCTCGACCCGCGAGTTGCTCGAATCGTTGGGCATTCCGGTCGTGGGTTTCCGCACGGATCACTTCCCCGCCTTTTACCAGCGGGCCTCGGGGGCGAGGGTCGACGCCCGGATCGATGACCTCGATGCGCTTGCGTCGTTCGTGCGCGACGAACTGAAGCGCACCGGGCGGGGGATCGTCGTGGCCAATCCAATCCCGCCCGATGACGAGATCCCGCTGTCGGATTGGGAAGGACTTCTCGCCAGCGCTATGGCCGCCGCGGAGAAGGCGGGCGTGATGGGGCGCGATGTCACGCCCTTTGTGCTGGGCACACTGCACGAGGTATCGGCGGGACGGACGCTCAAGGCAAACCTGGCGCTGGTGCGGTCGAATACGGCCCTGGCGGCCCAGATTGCCACACGCCTTGGGTAGTTTGTTCGGCCTCGGGGAGATACCGGACCTTGGGGGAAACCTGCAACCGCAATCCCCCCAACGCCCGCACCTGCCGATAGGATGATTCCGGGCGGACCACCCACGCCCGGGAGAGGTGATCATGCCCACACACCACGCACTCGCGTTCATTGCTGCGCTCGCCGGCTCCTGCGCGGGCGCTCTCGGCCAGGACAGCGTTTCCCGCAACGCCAACGGGGGTAACGGCATGCCGGGCGATGCCATCTCGCCCTGGTCTTCGGGCCTTGGGCAGCGGGCCAACTACGTCGTCGACCTGACCGAGTTCCGCACGGCGTCGGGCGTACGCCTTGGGATCGGCCCGCTCGCCAAGTCGGGCAAGACCTCGGCGGGTCGGTTCACCGCGCTCAACGCCACGTCGGGCATCTCGCAGACCGTGCGCACGGGGGCGGCGTACCCGAACCCGACATACACCCTCTGGTCGCAGGCCGGGGGCGGGCTCAACACCAGCGAGAACAACACGTCGCTCAACTCGACGCTGACGCCCGCGGGCTCGCCGAGCGTCTTTGGCCTTGGGTTCCTCGACGTGGACGAGATCCTCGTGGGGAGCACGCCCGTCTTTGTGAACCAGGTCGTGGGCGCGATGGTCGCCTTTGACCCGGGCGAGCCGTCGCGCCTGTATGTGACGCGCTCGACCGCCTGCGTCAACAGCACCTTCAACCAGACCGATCGTTCGCAGTTTGGGTTTGGTGCGATCGACGCGGACGGCAACCTGTACCTGCGAGCCGACAGCTTCGGCTCGGCGGGCCCGGCCACAAGCCTTCTCCAGGGCGACAACTACTTCCGCGTGCGTCTGCCCGCCCGGTCGGTATTCGCCAATCTGATCGACAACAACGGGGCGAGCAACGCGCCGTCGGTCGACTGGGTCCTGCAGCATCATGCCGTGACACACGCCTGTCCCAATGCCATACCGCAGGACCAGGCCTCACGCCCGGTCGTGATGGGCGCGGATTTTCTGGGGCAGTATCGATACGAATCGACCGCGGGGTCGACCACGACGACGAACACACACCGCCCCACCACCATCGACCATCGCGGGGGCATGACGTATTCCGCCGTGCGGCTGTTCGCGGGGAGCGTGGGGACGGGCGCGGTGCTCTCGCGCGGCGCCGCGGGCGGGGGCAAGACCGACACGCTGAGCCTGTATGGCGTGGGGAGCAACGGGCAGGTGGTTGGCACGCGGGGGGTGACGATCCCGCCGTCGATTGCTGATTCTTGCGACGCCTTTGTCTGGCCGCTCGCGGGGGGCGAGTTCCGAAACTATGAGAGCCAGGTGACGTTCCGCGGCGGTTCTGGACCGGTGGCGGTCGGGCGCGATCTCGGCGGGATGGCCCTGGCGGCGGGGGTGCTCTACGCGGGGACGAACACGGGCGCGGCGAACCCGAGCAACGCGATCGTCGCCTGCCGCTTTGATGCCGGCAATGCACAATCCACCCCCGAATGGACGAGCGTGGCCTGGGTCGATGCCAGCACGATGACGGGCAAGGCGATCCGGGGCGATTATGGAGCGGACGGCGCACCGGGCACGGGCGATGTGGGCGAGGGCGACGGCGTGATCGATGCCAACGACGCCCCCATCGGACGTCTGGCCGCGATGAATGAGACGACGCTGGGTCCGAGCGGGCCTTCGCTTTCGGGGCCTGCTTTTGACTCCGCCGGGAATGTCTATTTTCTGGCGTCGGTCGCGTTGCGTGAGCGGGTGGGGCCGTCGATCGTGACCCGCTACGACATCGCGCTGCTGCGGGGGGTGCTCGACCGCGCGAGTTTCTGCTACACGCTGGATCTGGTGGCACGCACGGGCGACGTCTTCCGTGGGAGCAACTCGGCGACGAACTATCGCATCGCGGCGCTCAGTGTGGCCGACGCGGACTCGGTGGCGAGTGGCGCGGTCTGGTCGTCGAGCGCGATGCAGCAGGCCTGGAACGGGATCGATGCGACGGCGCTGCCCGCGCACGACCCGGCGCACCTGGGCGGGCTGGTGCTCTCGGCGCGGATCGTCTATGACACCAATGGCGATCTGCTGTTCGAGGATCCGACGCTGGCGGGCGGGAATGTGAACAGCGTGGACGAGGCGTACAACGTCGCGCTTTACATCGGGAACATCACGCCCCCGACGCTCTGCGTGGCGGACTACAACGGCTCGGGGGGCACGCCCGACGATGCCGATGTCGCCGCGTTCTTCGATGACTGGAACAACGGCGACCCGCGCGCGGACATCAACAACTCGGGCGGGACGCCCGACGACGCCGACGTCTTCTACTTCTTCATCCGTTGGAATGAAGGGTGCTAAGCACAGTTCGCGGGGCCCACGCTCCGCGATGAGCTAACGATCGCCCGGCTCGAGCGTGCGCAGGCGAGCCATGGTGTCGTTGAGCTGCCGCTGCAGCACGCTGACGCGGAGCAACGAACGCACGCGGGCGATGAGCTCCACCCGGTTGACGGGCTTGGTGATGAAATCGTCCGCCCCGCTTTCGACGGCTCGCTCGACATCGGCCACCTCGTTCAGGGCGGTCACCATGACCACGGGCACGCCCCGGGTGGCGGGGTCTTTCTTGACCTTGGCGCAGACCTGGAACCCGCTCATCCTGGGCATCATGACGTCGAGGAGGATGAGGTCGGGGGTGCGCTTCTGGACCGCGCTGATGGCCTCGAGCCCGTCCTTGGCGGTGCGGAGTTCGCAGCCGATGTCTTCGAGGTAGGCCACGAGGAGTTCGAGGTTCTGTTCGTTGTCGTCGACCAGCAGCAGGTTGCACCCAGCCAGGTCGAGGTCGGCTCCCGAGTGGCTGGATGTTTGGGGATCGTTTGCCATACGAGCGGTCTCCCTGAAGAGGCGTGCGCATCTGGGCCGCACACAACGCTCTGGATGCTACACCATCAGGCTTGAATGCGAGTGCAGGACCGGGAAAATAGACAGGGAGGGGTGTTCAACCCCCATGGAGTGGAGTAGGGTTATCCATGGCACATGCGGCGACGATGCGTACTACGGCAATCTGGACCGACCGGTTCAGCCAGCCGTCGCCCGAATCCCTCATCCAGGGTGTGCCCAGCACGTTGTCGGGGCCGATCGAGGCCGCGATGGACAAGCTGCGGTCATTGCCTGGCATTCAGGAAATGGTGCTGTGGCAGGGGGTGTGGCACTGGACGATTGCGTATCGGCACGAGGCCGACACGTCGCGTTGCATGGCCTATCTGATCGCGGACCCGAACAAGCCCAGGCTTTGTATCCCGGTCCCGAGCGAGCTGGTGCCGCTGCTGCCGGTTCGGAAGCTCTCGCGGTTTGTAAGGGACGGCATTCTGCATGCGCCTGCGGTTGGGACGATCCGCTGGTCGTGCTGGCCGCTGACCCTGAAGAGCCAAGTTGATGAACTCATGGTGCTGATGCAATACCGGCTGACGCCCCCTCAGCCCGCACCCAAGAATTGACACAGGGCCAGTGGTCGTTGAATCTTCGGGGCCACTCGAACCGATACCTAGGTGCTTCGCCTCCGTCAGGAGACCGGGCGTACGTATGGGACACTCGAGGGGGATCTCGCATGCAGTTTTGTCGCTGGCGCGCTGGAATGGGCGGGGTTCTCGGCGGGTTGCTCCTGGCCTTCGCGCCGGCGGCGTGGGCGCAGGAACTCAACGATGACGTGCAGCGGCTGATCTCGAAGAACCGCCTGGGCGAGACCCGGGTTGGCATCTACATGTACGACTCGGCGACCGGCAGCGTGCTGAGCGACATCAACGCCACTGAAGCCTTCGTGCCCGCGTCGAACATGAAGCTGCTGACGACGGGTGCGGCGTTGCTGGTGCTGGGGCCCGACTACGTCTTCAAGACCGAGATCGCCCGCGATGGAGACACGCTGATCGTGCGGGGCGGCGGCGACCCCGCGCTGGCCGACCCGGCGGTGCTCTCGCGGATGAGCCCCAAGCTCACGATCGCCGAGTTGCTCTCCCGCATGGGCGGGGCGGTCGTCAAGGCCGGGATGACGCAGGTCTCGCAGGTCGTCGTCGACGATCGCATCTTTGATCGTGAGCGCGTCCACGCCGTGTGGCCGACGGATCAGCTCGATCGCGGCTACTGCGCCGAAGTGGCGGGCGTGAACTTTCACGCCAATGTGCTGTCGGTGTATCCGCGCCCCAGCCCCGAGGGCGTGGGTCGAGCCGCGACCTATGCGATGGAGCCGATCGCGCCGTGGATCCGCATCGACGTGTCTGCCCGCACGGTCGGGCAGGGGCAGAACACGGCGTGGTTGCGTCGCCAGGGGCAGGGCAACCGCTTTGAACTGCTGGGCGATGTGCGCACGCCGGCGCAGGGGCCCGTCGAGGTGACGCTGCGCGATCCGGCTGAGTTCTTCGGGCGCGTCCTGGCCCGCGAGATCGCGTCGGCGGGGATCCCGGTCGCGGGATCGAAGAACGCCGATGCGCTGGACGACGCGAGCGTGCGGATGGTCGGTGTCCAGGAGCGACTCAACTCCGGGCAGACCCTGGCCGTTGTCACGACACCCATGACCGAGGTAATGCGGCGCTGCAACGCGGACTCGGAGAATCTCTATGCCGAGGCGCTGCTCAAGATGATGGGTCACTCGGTGACACGGGAATCGGGCTCGTGGAACAACGGAACGGCGGTCGTGCGCATGCTGCTGGGCGAGAAGCTCTCGCCGGGGGCGGCGGCCTCGACAACGGTCGTGGATGGCTCTGGCCTGGCGCGCACCAACATGGTCACGCCCGCGACGCTGGGGCGATGGCTCGACGTGATCGCCCGCGATGAGCGGGTCGGCAAGGCCTTCCTCGATTCACTCGCCGAGCCGGGAACGGGCACCCTGCAGCGCCGGTTCAGAGGCACGTCGCTCAACAACAGCCTTCGGGCCAAGTCGGGGCGCATCAACTTCGTTCGTACCCTCTCGGGCTACGTCGTCCATGAATCCTCGGGGCGAAGGGTGGTCTTTGTCGTCCTGTGCAACAACGTGAAGAACGACCCTGCCGCGCTCGCGCTGCACGAAGACATCGTCAAGCTCGCCGACGAGTGGCTGACACGCCGCACGCCCACCGAATCGACCAAGGTCGGCGGCTGATTCACGCTCATTGATGCTCGTCCGCGGGGCCGCGGATCGCGCGGAATGCTTCGATGGCGCGTTTCCGGCTGGACGCCAGGTCCACGATCGGCTTGGGATAGTCGCGCGGGGGAATCTTCGATCGCCACGGTTCGTGGATGCTCTTGTGGCTGAGCGCCTCGAGCTCGGGCACGTATCGCCGGATGTATGCCCCTTCGGGATCGAAACGAAGACTCTGCGTCACCGGGTTGAAGACACGGAAATAGGGCACGGCGTCTGTGCCAGTGGAGGCGGCCCACTGCCAGCCGCCGTTGTTGCTGGCGAAAAACCCATCGACCAGGTTGCGCATGAACCACGATTCACCCGTGCGCCAGTCGAGCAGCAGGTTCTTGGCCAGAAACATCGCCGTGATCATGCGCACGCGATTGTGCATCCAGCCGGTCGTGGCGAGTTGTCGCATGCCGGCATCGACGATCGGGATGCCCGTTCGACCCTCACGCCACGCCTGCGCGTCGCCCGGGCTCGTACGCCATGCGACACGCTCGGTCGCGGGCTGGAAGGCTCTACCCATGCAGACCCGCGGGAAGGCCGCCATCACATGCACGTAAAACTCGCGCCAAATCACCTCGCTGATCCACGTCGCCGCTCCACCTCGGGGCGCTTTGGCATGAACCGGCCACGCCGCGGCGATGCACTGGCGTGGCGAGAGACACCCCGATGCGAGATACGGCGAGAGTTGGCTCGTCCCGTCGATGCCCGGCTGATCGCGTGCATTCTGATACGCATCGAGTCGATTTTCGATAAACCGATCGAGTCGCTTGCGTGCGGCGGCTTCACCAGCCTCCCACATCGACGCGTGCGGGGGTGGCGTGAATCCTGAAACAGAATCGGGGATCGGCGTAGAGGCGACGCCGACGACCGCTTGTCGCGGCGGGAGACCGCCCACCTCGACGCCGCCTCGCTGCTCAAGAACTGTCAGCCATTGCTTCTTGAATGGAGTAAAAACGCGGAACGGGGTGTCGGCTTTCGTGCGGACGTCCTCGGGCGCGAGGATGATCTGATCGGTGAAGGCCCAGGCCTGCAGGGCGTGCTTTGCGGCAGCCGCGACGACTGCGGCATCTCGGCGTGATTCATCCACTTCGTATTCACAGTTGAAGGCGATCGCATCGCAGGCGCAGGCCCGGGCCTGCCCGATCACCGCCTTGGGGACGTCGCTGGCACGCTTGACCACCTCTACGCGGAGGGGGATTCCCCGTGCCTCGAGCGCCGCGGACATTTCCCTCAGCGAACGCATCAGAAAGTCGATCCGCACGGGGGCGACTTCGTGATCCTCCCATTCCTGCGGCGAGATGATGAACAGGCCCACGACGCCTTGATCTGAACGCCGGCACGCCGCGAGCAGCGCGGTGTTGTCTCGTGCTCTGAGATCGCTGCGGAACCAGACCAGAGTGCGCATCGGGTCACTCCACGGTGGCGGTGGCGCCATACGACGGAAGCCCGATGGCGGCTGACGTCCGCACGGGCGTCGTGTACGCTATGCGCGATCATGCCGGAAACACCCATGCATTCTCCCCGCGTCGCCGAGCGGCTTGTCCCGTTTGGCACATCGATCTTCGCCCAGATGACCCGCCTGGCGCAGCAGCACAACGCCGTCAACCTTGCGCAGGGCTTCCCCGACTTTGACGGCCCCGGGCTGGCGCACAAGGCGGCAACGGACGCGCTGGCCGCGGGGCACTCGCAGTATTCGCGGATGATCGGGGTTCCCCCGCTCAACGAGGCGATCGCGGCGTCGTGGGCCTCACGCGGGCTGGGCACGATCGACCCCGAGCGTGAGATCACCGTGACCAGCGGTTGCTCCGAAGCGATCGTTTCGGTGTTGCTGGGGCTGTTTAACCCGGGCGACGAGATCGTCGTCTTCGAGCCGTATTTCGACTTCTACACCGCGTGCGCCGCGATGGCGGGACTCGTGCCTCGCTTTGTCACGCTGCACCCGCCCTCGCGAAAGGGGGACGGGTTTACATTCGATGCTGAAGCATTGAAGCGGGCGTTCACGCCCCGCACGAAGGCGATCTTCATCAACACGCCGCACAACCCCACAGGCAAGGTCTATTCACGCGAGGAACTGACGCTCATCGCGGGCCTTTGTCAGCGGCATGGCGTGATCGCGATCACCGATGAGGTGTACGAGCACCTGATCTACGACGACGCGCAGCCACACATCCAGATGCGTTCGCTCCCGGGGATGGAAGACAAGACGGTCACGCTGTCGAGCCTGGGCAAGACGTTCAGCCTGACGGGGTGGAAGATCGGCTGGGCGGTGGCGCCGGCGCACCTGAGCGCGGGGGTTCGGGCGGCGCACCAGTTTTTGACGTTCTGCGCTGCGACCCCGCTGCAGCACGCCGCCGCCGCGATCCTGCGTGAGCCGGGTGATTACACGCGCGGCATCGCATCGCTCATGGCGGGCAACCGCGATCGGCTGGGAGCCGCGCTCGAGCGGCTGGGGCTCACCGTGCACCGCTCGGACTCGACGTATTTCCTGATGGCCGACCACGGCGCGCTCGGATATGCCGACGATCGCGCGTTCTGCCGCCACCTGGCCGAGCACGTGGGCGTGGCGGCGATCCCGCCCAGCGTGTTTTATTCGGATCCGCGGCGCGGCCAATCCATGGCCCGCTTCGCCTTCTGCAAGCGGCGCGAGACGATCGACGAGGCGATTCGGCGGCTCGAACGACTCAAGCCCGCGAGGTAAGACGCGGCATGGCGGGCTCTCGCTCGCCGCGGCCTTGGTTACGCCTTCAGCGAGGCCATGTCGATCACGAAGCGGTACTTGACGTCGCTGCGGAGCATGCGCTCGTAGGCCTCGTTGATCTGCTGCATCCGGATGATCTCGATGTCGCAGACGATGCCATGCTTGCCGCAGAAATCGAGCATCTCCTGCGTCTCGGCGATGCCGCCGATGAGCGAGCCGGCGAGTTGACGCCGGGGCATGAGCAGGCTCAGGGCGGTGACTTTCTGCGGGTTGGGGGGCGCGCCGACCATCACCAGGGTGGCGTCGAGTTTCAGCAGCGCGAGATAGGCGTCGAGGTTGTGATCCGCCGAGACGGTGTCGAGGATCATGTCGAAACTGCCCGCGTGGGCGGCCATCGCATCGGCATCGGTCGAAATGACGACCGTGTCGGCCCCCAGGCGCTTGCCGTCGGCGACCTTGCCCTTGGACGTGGTGAAGAGCACGGTTTCGGCGCCGAAGGCGCGGGCGAACTTGACGCCCATGTGCCCCAGTCCGCCCAGCCCCACCACGCCGACCTTGCGACCCTTGGCCGCCCCCCACTTCTTGAGCGGGGAATACGTCGTGATGCCCGCGCACAGCAGCGGCGCGGCCCGGGCGGGGTCGAGGTTCGAAGGCACCTTCAGCGTGTAGGCCTCATCGCAGACCACACGCTCGGAATAGCCGCCGAAGGTCATGCCGCCCGTGTGCTTGTCGGGCCCGTTGTACGTGAAGACCGGCCCGCCGGTGCAGAACTGCTCGAGCCCACGCGTGCAACTGGCGCAGGAGCGGCATGAGTCGACCAGGCAGCCCACCGCCGCCAGATCACCCACGCGGAACTTCGTCACGCCCTTGCCCACGCGCGTCACCTTGCCCAGGATCTCGTGGCCCGGCACCACCGGGTAAGTCGTGAACCCCCACTCGTTGCGGGCGAAGTGGATATCGCTGTGGCACACGCCGCAGAAGAGGATGTCGATCTCGACATCGGTGGGCGTGGGCTCGCGACGCTCGATCGCGAATGGGGCCAGAGGGGCCGTGGCGGACTGGGCGGCGAAGGCACGGGTGGGCAT
This sequence comes from Phycisphaerales bacterium, assembly GCA_013360675.1. Lineage (GTDB taxonomy): Bacteria > Planctomycetota > Phycisphaerae > Phycisphaerales > UBA1924 > JABWBB01. The sequence goes on from JABWBB010000010.1 coordinate 43,158, forward strand.
GGGATCTCACTCAGTGATGCAGATGACAGAACGGGTGACCACGGTGAAGCATACCCCGTATCCAAATTCTGCGCCCCTTGCTCCGCCAATCTGTGGTCGCATTTGAGTAGACTCTCTCGACATCGCGGCGACAGGCCGCGCGTGATCTGCCCAGGAGTCTTGCGCATGTCGAAAGAGAATGTCGAACTCATCCGTGGCATGTACGACGCGTTTGCCAAAGGAGACGTGGGCGGCGTGCTCGGGCGCATGAGCCCGAAGATGGTCTGGATCGAGGCCGAGAACAACCCCTACGCCGACGGCAACCCTTACCTCGGGCCCGACGCCGTGGCCCAAGGGATCTTCGCCCGCTGCGTGGGCGAGTGGGACGGCTTTGGCGTCCACGTGGGCGAGATCCTCGACGCCGGTGACACGATCGTCATGCTCGGGCGCTACACCGGCACGAACAAGAAGACGGGCCGTTCGCAGAACTGCCAGGTCGTGCACGTGTGGCGGATCGCCGACGGCAAGGCGGTCGGTTTTCAGCAGTACGTCGATACGCTGCAGTTTGCACGGGCGATGGGGCTGGCGTAGTCCCCCTCAGTCTCGAATGATGCGAGAACGCGCTGCGTCTATCGCCCGTGGGCGATGACGTACCACCAGTTCAACACCAGCACCATCAGGAACAGAACAAGCCACCGGCTACTGCTCGGACGGCGAACCTGACGCATCGTGAAACGGCGGCGCCATAGCCAAACGACGATCAGCAACGGACTCGCAAGCAGGAAAAAGGCAACCAGGGGGTTCATCGCAAAAGCGTCCGTGATATCGCCCTTGGCCAAGAGGGCCGCGGTGCGTGTCCCGCCGCAGGTGGCGCAGGGATACCCGGTCACCCGCTTGAACATACAGGTGGGGATCTCATGCCCGGTCGATCGCCCAACTACGTAGGCAAACACGACGGCGGACAGCCAGAGCGCCAGCGCGAGCGCCGGAAAGCCGTAGATGGCCAACCACTGTCGGACGCGCCCGCCGCCCGTCACGGGCTTCCCGCGGCTCCCGCAGCAGCGCCCAGGCCGATGATCACAACCAGCACCAGCCAGATGCCCACGGCGACAATATTGAGGATGACCGAGATCATCCCGCAGATCTTGCCCGCCTGTGTCAGGCCGCGCCCGGTTTGGTCCATGCGGCCCGCGTCCATCTCGCGCAGGTCGGCGTTGCCCATGACCCAGGCGATGATGCCGCAGATCACGCATAAGACCAATCCCAGGATCCCCAGGACCAAGATCATGGTGCCCCGGTGCGGACGCATCCCCACTCCGGGGTGCATTGGCGGTGTTCCCATTGGCATCTGGCTCATGTTCGCCCCTTGAGTTCCCTCGCCACGGCGTAGGTTGCCCCCCAACTTACTCGAATCTGTGCTTCCGTGTCAAAGGGATATCCGGGGTCTCAACTCGCGACGGCAACCACGAACCAGACAGACCAAATGACCATGGCGATGCATCCCAAGAAGCTGGCGACCATGCCGCAGATCTTGCCCCCCCGGGTCAGGTCACGCCCCGCGGCGTCCATGCGCCCCGCGTCCATCTCGCGTAGATCGCTGTTGGCCATGACCCAGGCGACGATTCCGATGATGAAGCAGACCGTGAGCCCCAGGATCCCGAGGACCAGGATGGTCACGCCGCGATGGGGCTGCATCAGACTCGTTCTCAGGTGCGGCGGGAGATCCGTTGGAAACTGGCTCATGTTCACCTCGCTTGGGTGATCGGAGTTCCTGCGGCGCAGGCCTGTTCACTCTATCATCGCACGGCGGGCGATGTATCAATCTCGTGTCAGGCATCTGCACCATGCCCCCAACCTTCTCCCAGCACTCTGCCCATTTCGACGCCATTCGCCGAGCGATCCTCACGGCGGCCGATCCCCATGCCGCGGTCGAACGCGCATGGCCAGGCATCGATCTCGCGCAAACACGACTGATTGCCTTTGGTAAGGCCTCGGTTCCGATGGCCATCGCCGCAGTGGATCTGCTCGGCGCGCGGCTCGCCGTGGGAGTGGTGGTCGCCCCGCCTGAACTGGCGACCGATCCATCGCTGTCGGCCCATGGGCTTGAGGTATTCGCCGCCGATCACCCGCTGCCCACGCCCCGCAACATCGTCGCCGCACAGCACGTGCGGCAGATGGCACGTTTATGCCCGGCGGATCAGGATCTGCTGCTGCTGGTCTCGGGCGGCGGTTCGGCGCACCTGACGCTTCCCGCGCCGCCGCTTTCGCTCGATGACCTGGCCGATGTGACCAACCGCCTGCAACGAGCGGGCGCGACGATCCACGAACTCAACACGGTGCGCAAGCACAGCGAGCAACTCAAGGGCGGGCGGCTCGCCGCGATGTCGCCCGCGCGTCGTGTCATCGCGTTGATCCTGTCGGACGTGGTGGGCGACCCCCTCGACGTGATCGCCTCGGGCCCGAGCGTCGCCGACCCCACCACTTTCGCGGACGCTTTGGACGTGCTGACTCGCCACGGCGTGGATGCGCCCGCGGTGCGTGCGTTTCTCGAGGCGGGCGCTCGGGGCGATCACCCCGAAACACCCAAGCCCGGCGACCCAGCGCTCGCCCGCTCACACACGCACATCATCGCGAGCAACACCACTGCTCTGGATGCCGCCGCTGCCTGCGTGCGGAGCCTGGGCGTGCGCGTGCATCGCATCGCATCGGGCGTTGAAGGGGAGGCCCGCGCCATCGGTGAACGACTCGCCGACGAGATCGCCTCCATTGCTCATGACCAGCGACCCGCGGCGATTGTGCTGGGCGGTGAACCCACCGTTAATGTCGGGGCGGCCAAGGGTCGGGGCGGCCCCAGCCAGGAACTCGCGCTGGCCGCGGCGTGTCGCCTGCCCCCGAATGCCCGTGTGACGATCATGGCCTTCTCGACCGATGGGCGCGACGGGCCCACCGACGCGGCGGGCGCGGTTGTTGCGGCCGACACGCTCGCGCGAGCACGGGCGCGTGGGCATGATCCCGAGCGGGCCTTGGCCTCTCACGACAGCCACGCGCTGCTCGACGCCGCCGGCGCGTTGATCCGCACAGGCCCGACGGGGACAAACGTGAACCACGTGGTGTGCGCGATCGCCTATGCCCAATGAAAAAGGCCCTCGCGCGTGGCGAGGGCCTTGGTTTCATTCACATCACTTCGAGTGGATTAGTTGTTGCAGACGCCCTTGGTGTCGCACGAGGTGCCGTCACCACGGTAGACGCCGTTGGCGCGGGCGCACATCTCGCGAGTGGTTATGACGCAACGGACAGCGTCGCCGGCGCGGACGCAGCAGGCGCCCCTCGCCGGGGGCGGGGGAGGCGTGCAGACGTCCTTGGCATCGCAACCGGTGCCAGCGCCACGCCAGATGCCGTTGTGTTCACGGCAGGCGGCCTGGGTCGCGGTCACGCACTGAACCCCGCCGCTGGCGGAACGAACGCAGCACGCGCCGGTGGGCTGGGGGCAGGGGGTGTCGGCGCAGGCGGAGCCGTCGCCGCGATAGCGACCGCCGGCCCGCTCACACTCGGCGGCGGGAACGATGACGCAGGCCCCGTTGGGCATACAGCAGGCGCCGCGAGCCGCGGGAGGCGTGCAGGTGTTGTCGCCGCAGGTACTGTTGGGCCCACGCCACTGGCCGTTGTGTTCACGGCAGGCGGCCTCGGTGGCCATGATGCACTGGACGCCGCCGGCGGCGGTCCGTACGCAGCAGGCCCCGCGGGGCTGCTCGCAGCGGACGGCGTCGCAGTTGGTGCCCGGGCCGCGGAAGTGGCCGCGGTGCTGAGCGCAGTCGGCCTGCGTCATGCTGACACAGGTGCCGTTGGGCAGGCAGCAGGCGCCGGTGGGAGACCCGCACACCGTGCCGGTGCAGGCGGTGCCGTTCCCGCGGTAGCGACCGCCCTCTTTCTCGCAGGCGTCACGCGTGGCGATCACGCAGATGACCCGGCCGTCGCGCTGCAGGCAGCAGGCGCCACGGGCCGGAGGACAGGGCACATTGCAGGCGGAGTTGTCGCCGCGGTAGTGACCACCGCGTTCACGGCAGCCATCGGCCGTCAGGACCACGCACTCGCCGTTGGGCAGACAGCAAGCGCCCCGCGCCGGAGCGCAGGTGGTGTTGCTGCAAGGAGTGCCCACGCCGCGCCACTGGCCATTGCGTTCACGACAGGCGGCCTCGGTGACGGTGATGCAGGCGATGCCGTCCGCGTCGGTGCGAACGCAGCAGGCGCCGACAGGCTGGGGGCAGGCGAGCGAGGAGCACGCGGTGCCGTCACCACGATAGTGCCCGCCGCCCTGCTGGCACTGGGCCGCGGTGGCGGTGACGCAGACGCCGTTGGGCATGCAGCAGGCGCCCGTGGCCGGGGGCGGGGGCGCGCAGGTGGTGTTGGAGCAGGGGGTCCCGTTGCCGCGGTACTGGCCGTTGCGCTCGGCGCACTGGGCCTGGGTCAACTGGAGGCACTGGATGCCGGCGGCGCTGGCGATGCAGCAGGCCCCGGTGGGTGCGGGCGTGGGGCAGGTGGTCACGGCACAGCGAACTCCATCGCCGCGATACGAACCATTCTGAGATTCACACTGAGCGCGGGTGACTTCCACGCAGACGATCGCGCCCGAGGCGTTGCGCACGCAGCACGCACCGGTGGTCGGCGGTGCGCAGGTGACGCTGCTGCAGGGAACGCCGTTGCCACGGTACTGCCCATTCTGGGCGGCGCACTGGGTCTCGGTGGTCTGGACACAGAACGTGCCATTCGGCGTCGTGACGCAGCAGGCGCCTGTTACGGGCGGCGGTGCACAGATGTTGCTGGAGCAGGTCGTGCCGTTGCCGCGATACTGACCGTTGCGCTCGGCGCACTGAGCTTCGGTGATCACGGTGCAGGTGATCGCGCCGGCGGCCTGGATGCAGCAGGCGCCCGTGGGAGGCGGGGGCGGGGCGCACAGCGTGAATGAGCACTGCACGCCGTTACCACGGTAGTGCCCATTGCGCTCGGCGCACTGGGCCTGGGTCAGCATGAAGCACTGAATGCCGGCGGCGCTGGCGACACAGCACGCGCCCGTGGGCGTCGGAGTCGGGGCGCACACCGTCGATGAGCAGGCTACGCCCGCCCCACGGAACACCCCGCCACGCTCGGCGCACCCGGCCTGCGTCAGCATGACGCACGAGACACCATTGGGCGTGGTGATGCAGCACGCGCCCGCGCCATCCTGGGCGCTGGCCACGCTGGGTGTGGTCATGGCAACAACCACAGCGGCCACACACGTCATGGCCCGCAGCGCGAGCCGTCGACACTCTGTCATGAACATGTTCGTATCTCCCACATAACGACCGCCCACGAAGAACGGTTTGGAACACCCCTCCAAGGGGCCTCCGCAGCCCCCAGTCTGACAAGGTCCAACGCCCGATACAACCCCCGATTGCACGTCCTCTGACATTTGAGTGAAACGGGGCATGTATTCAAGAATCCGAGCGCACCTCGGCGCTCCCCCGCAAGCCCGCGCCGACTCTCGCGTTCCGCCGCTACCCTCAACCCATGGCGCAACGGAAGCCAAATCCCATCCCGCCTCGCCACGCCCCCGCCCCTACCGGGTGTCCGGGGTGGGCGATGGTCGTGGGTGCGTTGGCGCTGGGGGTGGCCATTGCATCGTCGGGCATGCTGGTCTATCAGCATTTCACCGGGATCAGCCTTCCGGGCTGCGGCCCGGGGAGCCCCTGTGCTCAGGCCGCCGCCAGCCTCTGGGGCAAGGTTCCGGGCGTGGGCTGGCCGACCTCGTTCGTGGGGCTGGCCTACTTCGTGGGAGCCCTGGCCGCGTGGCTGGCGGGGAGGGGGCGTTTACCCGCGGCCCTGATCTGGATCGCCCGGCTGGGAGCGCTAGCCTCGGTCTTTTTTCTGTCGGTCAGCGTCGTCGAGCGGCTGTTCTGCCTCTATTGCCTCGTCGCCCAATCGGGCAACCTGGCCTTTGTTGGAATCGTTGAGCTCTCACGAAAGAGGGGTGGACCCGTGACACGCGGATGGCAGTTCCCGGCCGGGCTGGCGGCGTTCCTCGCCGTCGGCGGTCTGCTCCTGTCGGCCAACACGCAGGCCACGCAGCAGGCCGCGGCGAAGGCCGAACGCTCGCTGGCCGAGACCACCTCGCAACTCACATCGCAACCGGCGGCGGCAACCAGCGACGCCCCACCGGCGCAGGGCGTGCTCGCCGGACGCTACCGGCTGGGTCCGGAACTCTCGCCCATCCGCATCGTGATGTTCACCGATTACCAGTGCCCCGACTGCAAGCTGCTCGAGGCCCAACTCTTCCGCCTGGTGGACGAGAAGGCCCCCATCGCCGTGACGATCCGGCACTTTCCATTCAGCAGCGACTGCAACCCGCACTCGCCCGGGCAGATGCACGCCAACGCCTGTTGGGCGTCGCGTGCCGCCGAGGCCGCGGGCCTGATCGGCGGGAACGACGCCTTCTGGCGCATGCACCGCTGGCTCTTCGAGCGTGGCGGCTCGTTCACCGACGAGCAACTGCGCGAGGGCATTGTCACGCTGGGTCTTGGCGAGCCTCGTGCGTTCGAGCAGGTCATGACCGGGCCCGAAACGCTGGCCCGCGTCAAGGCCGACATCGCCGACGCCGTGCGTCTGGGCATCTACAACACGCCCTTCATCTTCATCAACGGCGTGGAACTGCGCGGGTGGACGGCGCCCGACGCGCTGGTGCGCGCCGTGCGCACGTTGATGGAATCGCTCCCCCCGCCGAGCACCGGGAGCGCCGACACACCCCCCGAAGCCGCGGAGAAACTCGTCGAGGATTGGCGGCGCAACCCCGTGGTGAGTTTCGCGCCCGAACTGCTGCGTCACGCCAAGGGCCCGGACGATTCGCCCGTGACGATCGTGATGTTCGGGGATTACGCCGAGAAGTTCACGGGCCAGGCCGACGCGGTGATCCGCCTCTTCACGCAGGGCTCGGGGCCGACGGTGAAGTACCATTTCGTGCACTTCCCGGTGGATCAGGCGTGCAACCCGATCGCGCCGCGAACGATGCACCCCGACGCGTGCGCCCGGGCGCAGGCCGCCGAGGCCGCCGCCATGGTGGGCGGGCCCGACGGGTTCTGGGCGATGCACGACTACCTGATGTCGAACCAAACCACATTTACGCCCGATGGGGCTCGTGTGGCGGCGATGGGCGCGGGGATCGACGCCGCCCAGTTCGATGACGCGATGTCGCAGCCGTTCCTGAAGGACCCGATCGCCAACGACTGCCGCGCGGCGTCGGGCCTGGGGCTCACGTCGATCCCCATGATCTTCGTGAACGGCAGGCACCTGCCCCGCTGGCAGGCGGGCAACGAGAACATCATCCCGCGGGTGATCTACGCGGCGGCCGAAGAATCTGCATTCGTATTGCCCCCGCCTTCTCAAACCGATGGCACCAACGCATCGCCAAAGTAGGACGCGATTCAGAACGGACGCCGACGCCTCCCCGCGATCAACGCAGCCATCGTCAACACAACACCAGCACCAGGCGACGGGATCGGGCGCAGGTATCGATCGAACGACCAGTTCGCCAGGGCGGCCCCGCACTCGAGCCCGGCCACGTTGTCGAACGAGAAGTGGATCCCGCCGTAGATGCGCGAAAGCCCCGCCTCGTTCGCCGCCCCCGACAGGCTGGAGAACTGGCGGACGACGCCCGGGGCCTCGGCGTTGTTGGTGAAGGTGAAGGTGACGTTGTCGGTGCCCAGGAAGAGGGCCAGCATGCTTGCCGCCGCGCTCGAGAACGTGCTGTGCCCCGAGACATACGTCGGGTGGTTGGGCGTGGGGCTGAGCAGCGGCGACCAGCCGGGCACCGCGAACGTGTCCGGGTTGCCATCGGTGTCGCCCTCGCGGATAGCGGTGATAGGCCGCCACAGGTCGTAGGTGTATTTGCAATCCCACGCGACGACGCCCGCATCGGCAACGGCGAGCCCGAGCAGCGCGAACATCCGCGCGTTCTGCTCCATCGTCTGGCCGCGGGCCTGCCCGATCTGGCTTGCGATCTCGTTCCACTGGCCCGGGGGCGTGGAGGTGCCGGGCCCGCCGACCCACACGCGGGCGATGTCGGTCTGCTCCTGCGTGCGGGTCGCGCTGGTGGCCGAGCCGATCTCGCGGACTTCATTCCACGCCTGCGCATACGCCGCGCTGTTGAGCGCGGGCGGCGGCGCGGGGCGGAACTGGCTGTTGCTGGTCATGCCAAAGGGCGTGAGATTCGCCCACTGCGGAAGGGCCGGGTTCGGAAAGTTCGGCGGCGTGGGACGCCACTGCCCGGGTGACGAGCCGGGTGTATAGCCCGAGGGTGCCGTCGAACCGTCGCCGGTTCGCGCGCTGATCATGTCCGCGCCGACGGCCTGCCCTAGCGCGATGCCGTTGGCCTTGCCCGGCCCATCGGGGATTGCGGCCAGGTGCGCATCGCGCAGTGCATCGAACGAGGCATTCGCGCCGAAGAGGTGCGTCATGACGCCGTGGGCCGCGCTGGCGGCGGCGGCCTGCTTCGAGGTTCCCGCTGCCGCTCCGCCGCTCCACCGATAGGGCGTATGGGACTGGTCGATGGCATTGACCGCATCAAAGAGGGCCAGATGGGTCATGGCCATCGCACGGGCGGCGGCGGGTGGAGGCGTGCCGTTTGATGCCACCGCCCCCAGCAACGCCTGGTTCCAATCGGTGACGACATCGCCCAGGGCCGGGCTGGTGATCCCGAGGACCGAACCCACGCACACGCACAGCAGTGTCCCGCGCATAAAGCACCTGTCTCGGCGTCGCCGCCGCTCTCTCCCGGTGTCGGCGCGGGGGCCCTCTCCAAGGCCCCCGCCCGCGGTCGCGTGGGCACGCCGCCCCGACCGGCCCCCATTGTGCCATGGGGCGTGGTCAACGCCAAGGGATAATGCACGCGGACGTGCGCACGCCGCTATAACTGCGGGCGATAACGAAGGGCCCCGTGGCGGAACGGCAGACGCAGCGGACTTAAAATCCGCAGCCCCTCACAGGGCGTGTGGGTTCGACTCCCACCGGGGCCACTTAGATTACTGCGGTTTTCGCCAACCGCCCCACACCGCCCCGCCGCCAGCGGGCCGGAATCCGGGCCGGGGGGCCGGTCGGACCCCGCTAGAACCCCGCGAGGCCCCAACAAGTGCTCTTCAAGTTCCCACGGTTCCCGCCGCCGCCCGCGTTGCCGCCGACCAAAAATCAAGTGTCGGGCATGCGGCTTGATCACCGCATGAAGACTCGGGCGGGTCGGCTGGGGGTTGCTGCCTCACCGCCGCCCGCTCGGGTCGCCCGGCGATTGGAGGCAGCATGAACAAGAACGCTCCGACATTCGAATCACTCGCACGCGAACTCGCTGCGACGACAAAGCGACTAGCCCCGGTTCTCGCCGTGTACGACGATGAAGACCAAGCGAACAAATACATCGCGACGCACAAAGACATCACCGGTACGTTTGCGAAGATTCTCGCACGTTCCAATCAACTGGCGGATTATCGCGTAGCTGGGTTCCCGCGATTCGAGTCACTCGCAGACTTGGAGCTATATGCCCGCACGCTAGATCGTCGGCAGCGTGGTGCCCGGTCCGGCCCCGCTCGCGTTGACTGGGAGGGAGATTGGGCAGGCAATGATGCTGATCGTGCCCGGACACTTTGCATCTTCCTCCAGAAGCTTGAGGCGGAAGCCCCCTCACGAACGGAGCGGCGGAAAGCGAATCGCAAAACGCCGACTGCACGAGAGGCTGAGCAAAGGGCGGACAGCATTCAGCGGGCATTTGAACAACTGATACGTGAAGGAAAGCCGACCACACGCGATCCGTTGCTCACTCGTGCCCGAGCACTTCACGCTCAGCGATACGGCAAAGCAGCCTTGCCGCCAACCAAAGGCGACATCGCTATGCATCCGTGCTGGCAGAAAAAAGCACCAGTCACCCAAACGTTCGAGCATCTTGACTCTGAGAATGCTAAAGAAGCCACGACGGCCCGCACACACTTGGCGAGGCAAATGGGGTTTGAATCGGTTGCCGACTTTAGCAAGTGGCATGACAACGCACCAGAAGAGGAGCGTCATGCGGCGATGGAGCGTGTGCGGGCATTGGTGGCTGCTGGCTTGGAGCCGCTTGTGACGATGGGGTGCGGCAAACCTGACATCAGGCATGTCGCCGAAAACGGTGAGGTCCGCCGAAGCGGGCAGCGGGGCCGCCGAAGCGGATCGGGCGGGTAACTTCGGCGGGTTTCGGGTTACGCAGAGCGACCCCGTCGCTCTGCAAGGAGCCCGTCGATGACCGCCAACCAGACCACCGCCCCGCCCGTCAAGCCGATCCCGCTTCCAACGCCCGCTCTGCTGACTCGGCAAGAGACTGCACAACTCATCAACGTGTCCCTCGTGTCGTTGAAGCGATGGAATCGCAGTGGACGCTTCGGCCCCTCCCCGATCAAGCTGGGGAAGTGCACGCGGTTCCGCCGCGAGGAAGTCCTCGCGTGGGTCGCCGCCGGTTGCCCCGCTCGCCGTGATTGGCGATGGAATGGGGGTGGCAAGTGAAGTCCAAGTTCGACGGCATTCCCGAACCGCTCTATCTGTACGTTGATCATGGCGTGGAGTTCTCCTCCCAGAGCGTTGACCAGTGGTGCGGCACCACTCAGTTCAGCGAGAAGGAAGATCACTTCTACGTCGATCCCGCCACCGGCAAGTGGGACGAAAAGCAGCTTGGCGTGTCCGGCAATGCCTGGACTTTTCTGGAGAAGATGGCCGACCACTACCGCGAACACTTCACGCCCGACAAGCAGAAGGTCCTCGCGGATCGGTTCGGATTGCCGGTCGATGCTGTCCTCGTTGACGACGTCGGATACGACCCCAACACCAACGCCTACACGTTCGCCAGTCGCAACGAGAAGGGCACGGTGCTTGATATCCGCCGACGCAAACTGAACGGCAAGCCAATGAGCACGAAGGGCTGCAAGGTCCGGCTGTGGGGCCTTGATTCTCTCTCAAGAGCGAAGCCAGGCTCCCGTGTCTACATCGTCGAGGGCGAGTCTGACCGGCTGGCCATGCGCTGGCTGTTGAAGAAGGTCGGGCGGTTGAAGGATGTTGTCGTCAGTTGCCCCGGGGCGGGCGTGTTCAAAGACGATTGGGCGAGGGCGTTCGTGGGAATGGACGTCGCCACGCTCTTCGACAAGGACGACGCGGGCCAGAGCGGAACCAGGCAGGTCCATGCGAAGCTCCGGGCCGCTGGCGTCACCGCGAAGGCATGGTGTCACGACGACGAATGGGACGACGGAATCGACATACGCGACTTCGTCACCCACGCCCGCAAGAGCAAAGAAATTACGCTTACCGAATGCCACAACGACGGCATCATCAAACGTCTGCATCCTCTCGAACTGGACGACGACGAACGCCCCACGCGGCCCCGGCTTGTCTTCCTCACTGCGGATCAGGTGATGAACACGGAGCCACCGGGCTTCATCGTCGAAGGCGTCATGCCCCCCGGCGTGATCGTGCTCGTGGCTCCCCCGGCGAACGCCAAATCGTTCCTCGCCCTCGACCTCGCGATAGCCGTCGCATCCGACACGCCCTGGCACGGGCGAGAAGTTGAGGGTGGGTACGTGATGCTCGTGAACGCTGAGGGGTTCGGCACGTTCGGTCAACGCATCGACGCGGCTATCTCCGCTCTTCCTCCAGAAAAGCAACGCCTCGCCCTCTCAAGGCTGCTCATCACCGGGGACGCCCCCGCGATCCACCGACAGGACGATCCATCCCTCATCATCGAACGAGCACGCGAGCTTGACGAACCCCCGAAGCTCGTTGTGCTTGACACGCTCGCACGCTGTATGCCGGGCGGTGACGAGAACGCCGCTCAGGACATGGGCAGCTTCATCGCGGGCGTGGACAGAATCCGGGACGCCCTTGGGTGTGCGGTCCTGATCCTGCACCACACGATAAAGGACGGCACCACCGAACGCGGATCGTCCGCCCTTCGCGGGGCGTGCGACGTCATGCTGTTCTGCAAGTTGCGGGACAATGCCCTCACCGTCACATTCGACAAGTGCCGCGACTTCGCCCCGCCCGACCCGATGCACTTCGCCTTGCAGCCTCACAAGGAATCTGTCCGCCTTGTCGCCGTGGACCCTGCCGCAGCAATCGCCGCCGGGGCCGACAAGCTGAAGTCTGGCATGGTCCTTCGTGCTCTGGAGAAGGATGGCGATTGGATGTCGCTCGGTGAGATCAAGGCCGCCGCGAACGTCAAGGATCGAACCGCACGCCGGGCACTCGGCGAGTTTGTCGATGCCGGTGTCGCGGAACGCCGTCAGGACGGACGCGACGTCCAGTGGCGAATCAGCTCCGATGAATCATCGCGGCCAACCCCGGCCAACGCGGCCAAGGGCGTTGACCGCGATAAATCGGGCTCGCGGCCAACGCGGCCAAACAGGCTTGGCCGCAGTCAGCCCACGAAATTACCTTCAAACAAGGCAGATTCTTCATCGCGGCCAACGCGGTCAATTCGCGGCCAACCAGCGAGGCCCCTTCGCGGCCAACCCCCCGGCCCCCCTTAGGGGGCCGGGTTGGCCGTGAGCCTTGGCCGCACCGGCGACCGCAGGGCAGAAAGGAAGTAGGCAATGCGGGTGTGAGACCCGCAACCGAGATGCGAGAGTGACGGACGAAAGTGTGATTCATCAAGCGACGGGCCTGTAGCCGGGCCTGTCTCTCTTCCAGAAGGATGCCAGACGCCAGCGGCGGCACTTGTTGTGCCCGTGCTATCGCCTGCGCAAATCAAGGAGTTGGTATGGCGAAGGAATATCTCACGCATCACGAGCGGGCGAATCGGTTGGCCCGGGACCACGACCGATTGAGCGGCGGCGACGGCAATGTTGCTGCCCGGTTCGGCCCGGCCCCGTTGGGCACCGTCCGCGTCCGCAAGGGCAACGAGGCCCCCGTCATTGTCAATCAGACCGACCTAGCGGAGTGGACCGCGAAGGGGTACGCCGTCGTCGAGTGAGCGACGGGTACGGAACGTCACACCTCTCAGAAAAGGAAAGCACATGCCCAAGACTCTCAATCAGCCCGTGAATCTCGCGTGGGTCAGCATCGCCGGGTACGAAGATCCGCCCTTCGCAAACGTCCGCGAGGATGACGGCCTCGTCATCACCGACACACCCGGCCCCCTCGGACAACTTGGCAAGGCCTTCGTCGGCTACCGCACAACGTACATGAACTTCAACCGCAAGGCCGACGCGATCAAGATCGACGCGGACCTTTCTCCTCAGGGCCGCACGGCACGCCTGCGACAACTCGCTACCGACACACTGGCAAGCCTCGACAAGATCGACACCACTTTCGCCAAGCTGGACGACGCCCGCAAGAAGTTGACGAAGCGACTCGAAGTCACGACCGGCGAGGGCGATCCCGCCACGCTCGCGATCCGTCGTATGGAGATCAGGAACTGGATGCGGGGCATGGACCCACTCCAACTCCAGATCGAGATCGAGCACGCCGCCAGTGCTGGTGACATGTCGTTGTTCGATGCTCTCGTGAGTGCTCCGGCGTACCTGGTGCCGAAGGTGGACCCGTCCGTCGTGCAGCGTGCCCGCACCACGCTCGGCGAGAAGCGTGATCCACAAGCCGCCGCCGAACTGCGGGCGTTGGACGAGGCCGATGCCATCTTCCAGGGAGCGAGGACCAGCCTTCGTGACCACGTTACCCGCGAGGGCGGATTGAACACCGAGCCGCGTGTGCTCGGTGCCCAGATGCCTTGAGTGCCCCCCGGCGTTCGGCGAGAGTCGGCGTCGGGGTTTCAAATGGAGGTCTCACACATGAAGAAGAAGATCAAGATGAAGCCCAAGCAGAAGGTCACAAACGCCGCAAACGTCCGGCCTCAGTGGCACGAGCCGAACTCGAACAAGTTCGCGAAGGGCAACCCGGGTGGTCCCGGAAACCCGCACACGCAACGCATCCACGAGTACAACGCCGCAATACGCGAGGCAGTCTCAAGCGGAGATATCGCGGAGGTGATGAGGGTGATGGTGCGGCGTGCAAAGCGGGGCGATCAATTCGCGTCGAAGCTGTTGCTCGACCGCTGCATCGGCAAGTCTCGTCCGATGGACCTGCCCATAACGGGTCTTCAACTCCCAGAGATGGCGACCGCCGCCGACACGGTGAAGGCGACGAACGCCATTGTGCGGGCCACACGGGACGGCACCATCACGACCGAGCAAGCCGCCGCTCTCGCGTCATTGGTCGAACTGACGCGGCGGAGTATCGAAACACACCAACTGGCCGAACGCCTCGCACAACTTGAACAGGAGATTGGACGATGAACGATCACACCCCCGACCGCCCCGCCCCCAAGGACAAGTCGCACCGCAAGAGCCCCCAGCGGGCCGACGGCTACGACTTCATGAGCCTCTACACCCTCTCCGATGCGGAACTCGAACGCCGCATCATGACGATGGACGACGACGAGTACGCCGCGTTCAGCAAGTGGCACGACGCCCGCATCCGCAAGACGCTCCTGCACTACCGCCGCAAGCTCCCGCCCAAGGAGCAGGAACGCATCTTCAACGCCGAACTGCGACGGAGCCAGCCCATGAAGCTCCGCAGCGAGGGCGAGCCCTCCACGCGGCTGGCAGTGTCGGTGATGGATTACCTGTCGGGCATGCACCCGCTAGTCTGTCGCTCCCAAGAAGATCGCGAAGACCTCGCCACGGTGCGGGCCATCGCCGACATCATCATGGAGATCATGGTCGAGAACGGCATCACCGACCGCCATGACGCCGCCAACATCATGGAGATGCGACACGCTGAGGCCGTGCGAGCAAAGCGAGCGGCCCGCAAGCCCCGCCGCAAGAATTCGCGTCCTAATCGCACCGGCCGCACGGGAGGGGACCTGTCGTGAGCCACAACCTTCGCCAACGCATCCAGCGGCTTGAGCATGTGTTGCACGGCCCCGCGTCGAAGGAGGAAGTGCAGCGGCAACTCGCCGTCGCCCTCACCGCCGGGACGCCCCCGACCGACCGCGAAGCACAACGCCGGTACGACGCGGCCCGCGAAGCGTTCGC
Source organism: Phycisphaerales bacterium (assembly GCA_013360675.1). Classification (GTDB taxonomy): domain Bacteria; phylum Planctomycetota; class Phycisphaerae; order Phycisphaerales; family UBA1924; genus JABWBB01. Next base: position 58,199 of record JABWBB010000010.1, read on the forward strand.
CGTGCTGGGCGGTGATGCTGGCTCTCGATTCTTCTCCCAGAAGGGCGAAGCCATCGGGCGGCTGTTCGTCGTGGTGAGCGAGGAGGAGATGGAGGGCCACCGCCGCGACGTCCACGAGCAAGGTGTGCAGGCGGGCGAGATATGGCCGCACCCGTGGCCGGAAGGCTGGGAGAGGAACTCCACGTACCTCAACACCGGCACGGAGTTCCCGCCCCGCACCAAACTCCTCATCGAGAACAACCGCGAACGCCGGTCCATCGACGCCACCGACGTCGAGAAGTACCGCAGCAAGGGCTACCGCGTCATCGGCAGGGAAGCGGCCCCGACCGAGCGTGACCTTCTGGGCAGGATCGTCCGTCACGATTGACGGGCAGACTCCTTGCGTCCCGTTCGGCCGACAGGCCGGGCGGGGCGTTTCAACACAAGCCCTTCACCACGACCAGCACGCGACTCCGCGTGTGAGTTGTCTACTGGCCCGATCTTTGACAACCGAATACGCGGCTGGACGGAGGGGACGCGGACACCGCCGATCCGGCAGGTTCCTCTCCAGAAAAGGCCCGCTCCCCGGCCCGGCGAAGACGAATGCGCACAATCCCCCAGCGAATCCCGCGTGGGGTTGCGGGCAAGGAAGCCGCTGCACTTGTCAAGCCGCCGCCGGAGGAAAGAGCGGGTAGACTTTGGCTCTGTCTCGCACTCGTTGGGAGTTTCACCATGAAGAATCGAATCGTGTCCGTTATCGTTCTCGGCATCATGTCCGTCGGGCTGTCCGCAGTTGGCGGATGTGCGACGTACAAGGCGAACGTGACCAACACCCGCACCGTCCCGGGCGTCGAAGTTCAGGTCGCAGAAGCTGGTGGATCGTTCTGGGCTGTGATTGCCAAGAACAACACAAACGATGTCGTCAAGCTCGTGTGGGATGAGAGCACGTACGTCGCCACCACCGGCGAAAGCGACAGGTTGCTCCGCGGAAAGACTCGCCTGATTCACTCCGGGCAGGCTCAGCCGACTTCGCCTATTGCACCGGGTTCCGAACTCCGCGAGTACTGCGTCCGCGAGTCCGCTGCCGAGCATGCGCAGTTTGCCGGTGCCCCCGGTGATATCAACAAGCCCGCCCGCATCATCCTCGTGTTTGAAATTGGGGGCCGCAAGGTAATGCACGAGTCGTCAGTGCAGTTTACGAAGGGCAAGTAGCGGTTGGCGAATCTATGTTGTCAGCGATCAACGCAGACGGGCGTGACTGCTTTGCTCCAAGAACAGAAAAGAGCGAAGGGCCGTTTCACTGTCCCGAGTGTCACAAAGAACTGGTGCTACGCAAAGGCGCCGTTGTTGTACATCACTTTGCCCACAAGCCGCCAGTAAACTGTGCGTACGGCAGTGGCGAGACCATCGAACACATGCGGGCCAAGCTGGCGATTTATGAGTACCTCAGTTCATCGCCTCGCGTCTTGAAGCTCGACGTGGAGAAACCCATCGAGAGAAGCGGGATCAAAGTACGGCCGGATGTTCGGTGCCTTGTTGACGAAAAGCACTACCTTGGAATCGAGTTTCAAAAGACCTCGCTTGATCCACGCGAAATTGAACGGCGAACCTCAGCCTACCGAACGCTGAGTGTGTATGTGTTGTGGATCGTGCCCTGGCCCGCGAAGCTCGTGCATGGCGAGCGATATCAGCCGCGAGAAACGGAGAGGTACTTGCACTCTCTTTACTTCGGGCGGGTGTTTTTCTGGAAGCCCAGCGTGGGCATTGTGCCCGTCCACTTTGACGATCACTTGATTGACGTTCCGTACAATGAGTGGTATGTCGAGGGCGGGCACGGCGAAATGGATTCAGGGGGTGGGTATGAGTATCGCTCCAAACGATTCGTCACCCCTTGCGTGAGCCCGCCAGTTTCGATCTTGCAGTTGGGGCCGGTGATGCGACAAGCCTACACGATGAAGGCACGGAGTCTGCCAGCGGCCTTGCTTTGGTCGATTTCCACGCCGGTTCGTCCCGCCCGAAAGCCACCCCAATAATCTTCCCCAGATGCGATTCAACTGTCCGAATTGTGGCCGTCCGTTGGAGTTGCGGCAACCCGCACCCACAGGCATCTATTCGTGTCCATACTGCCGGGGTGGCATTCAAATTGTCCAACCGCCCGCACAGCCGAAGAACGAACACACGGGAGCCGCGTCCGGAGCTTTGGGCGGAGCGGTTTTGGGAGGCATGATCGGTGGTCCAGCCGGTGCGTTGCTGGGTGGGTTCATTGGGCTACTTGTCGGGGACCAAGCCGACCAGAAAGGCCGACGATGATCGAGTCCACGATCACCAAGGTCGGCATCGGGCTGGGCATTGTCCTCATGCTCGTCTACTTGTGGCGATGCCACCGGCTTGGCAAGCGACCAGACCTCGCGATGGCTTCGGTGTGCGTGCTCACGGGTGGCGGTGCGGCAATCGGTCCGATTTTGGTGCTGAACGCCTTCACGGATACTTTCAAGAACATCCAGCCTAAGCCCGAGCATCTGGCCCTCGCAGGCCTCGCGATCATCTGGGTAAGTTGGCAGTTTGCACACCGCATATGGCAGCGTGCAGATGATGCGGCACCCTCGCAAACGCCATCGACCGCAGCACCACTCTCGAACCAGGCGACGACAACGCAGTCAACGACGGCACTTGTGAAGGTCGAAGTAGCCGACGCCGGTCAGCCGCCGATTCCGAAGGCCTGAACGCGGCCCCGGCTGCCGCCTGTCTCCCCCGACACCCGGCCCGGCACCCGGCCCGCCGCCCTCTTTCCCAGAAAATCGCATCAGATTTCCGGCCCGCGATTCCCGTCGCATTCGCAACATCCTGCGATTTCAGGGTTGCGGACAGGCCAACCGCAAACACGCTGCCAATAACTAACGGAACCCTTACGGGTTCGCGGCGGCTGATCCCCGCCGCAACCACCAACCGGGCCAAAGGCCCAGAGGCAGCAAGTATGGCGACGAACACGAACAACGGTCCCCTGTCCGCACTCCTCGCGAGCATTCCCGAAGCCGATCGGCCCCGCTGGGAACAGTTCGCCGAAGCGATCATCGCTGAGGCCCGCGAGCAACTCGACGACGCCGTCGGCGAGAGCGTGAGCGACGCCATCGAGGATGTGGTCGAGAAGGCTGTCGAGGACGCCGTCGAGAACATCGACTTCGACGACATGGCCGAGGATGCCCTTCGCAATGCGTTCGAGGACTACGACATCCAAGAGGACGTCGAGAACGCAGTCGAGAAGGCCATGCGGGATGTGGACATCGACGAGTCTGTCGAACTCGCGATCACCAACAACGACCGCATCAACGATCTCGAGCGGTTCGCCGAGAAGATCGACAAGGCCGAGTCTGAGTTTGAGTCGGTGAGCAAGGGCGGATTCGTCCGTCGTCTCCACTGGCTGCTCACTGGCCGTTAAGCCCGCCCCCATTCACAACCAATCGCACCCCACGCCGCCCGGTCCCTTTGGCCGGGCGTGCTGTCTTTCTGACAGGAGATATCACCATGTATCGCATCGCTCGCAAGTCCCGTCGTGATGACGCCGCCCTCGCTTCCGCCATTCGCACCGCCGCCACCAAGGGCAAGGTGAACGCAGCCACGCTCGCCCAGCACGCTGGCATCGCCGCCGAAGTCGCCGCCGCGATTCTCTCTGGGAAGAAGAAGCCTCAGCGTGCCGCGTTGACACGGGCCGCACAAGCACTCAGCATCGACACCGCCAAGTTCTGCGAGGAGTCCAGCAAGTTCTACGTGGACTTCACCGACCACATCGGCGTGCCCCGCCGCATCCCCGCCACGAGCGACAAGCACAGCAGCACCGAGTTCGCCCGCCGATTGGAACTTCTCGTGAACGCCCGGCGGGCCAGCAGCACTCTCACTCCGGAGTTGACGCAGTGGGTTGATTCTCTCCCAGAAGATGACGCGAAGCGGTTGCTCGCGTTGGACCTCGTGGACTCGGCCACGCTGTCAGCCGTCACGCCGATCAGCGGGCACGTTGACGCATGGACCGAACACATGCGACGCGAGGGCCGCACCGAGAAGCACATCATCGACGTCGAGCGGCGTGTCCGCGGCATCCTCCAAGCCGGGAGCATCAAGTCGTGGTCGGCGTTGTCTGTGGCTCGCGTCCAGACCGCGTTGGACAAGTTGAAGGACAAGGGCGGTAACCCGATCAGCACTCGCAACCGCAACGGCTACATGGGTGCGGCGAAGGCGTTCGCCAACTTCATGGTGCGAGAGGATCGTGCGCAGTTCAATCCTCTCCAGAGGATGCGAAAGACCCGCGTGAGCTCGACGCACCGCCGGGCGTTGTCGCGTGAGGAAGTGCCGTGGTTGCTCGAAGCGGCCCGGAGCGGCGAGGTTCTCCGCAACAAGCGTTGGAGCGGCACGGGCGAGGATCGGTTCCTCGTGTACCTTGTCGAACTCCAGACCGGGCTGCGGGCGAGTGCGTTGGGCCAACTGTGCGTGAAGGACTTCCGGCTCGATGATCGCGTGCCGTGCGTCCGTGTGCCCAAGGCTCTGGAGAAGAATCGCACGGAGAACAACATCCCGCTCCCGCCGCAGGTGGTCACGGAGTTGAAGCGTGCGTTCGCGTTGAAGGCCCCGCACGCCCCCGCCCTCAACTGCCCGCGTTGCGGTGACACCGCGTGGATGGTGCGTCAGGACATGACAGCGGCGAAGGCCGCGTACGTGAAGGCGGGCCGCACCGCCGAAGAGCGTGCGAAGCGTGCCGACGATTCGTTCCTCGCGATCAAGGTTGAGGGTCGCTTGCCCTTCGACTTCCACTCGCTCCGCGTCACCGCTGGGACTCTTCTCCAGGAAGCTGGCGTGCCCATCGGCTTTGTGCAACGCATCCTCAACCACAAGACGCTGGCGATGACATTGAACAACTACAACCAGCCGGGCCTCGACACGCTGCACAAGTTGGTCGCCGCTGCCCCGCCCCTCGCAACCGGCACCGGCCCCGCGTGACGCCCGCCCCGCCGCGTCTACCCCCGCCGCCGCTGTCGCCC
>JABWBB010000082.1 GCA_013360675.1 Phycisphaerales bacterium
TCTGTTCGCGCCGGCGGGAGGGGGCTCGGGGGCGATGGCCGCCGCCTCGGGCGGGCGGGGCGAGATCCCCGCGCTGGCCGATGCGGCGCGCTCGAGCGGGGATCGGCGGTTGCTGCTGCGGTACCTGAGGGCGCGGCGGGGTTCGTAGGTCGTCCCGCGCGTGCGGGCGAGTGACACACACACGAAAGGGGGATGGCGATGAGTTTCCTTGGCAAGGCGACGTACGGCGCGGGCGTGGACCTGCCCGAGCTGGCGGAGGATGTGTCGGACATCGTGGGGATCGTGAGCCCGCACGAGACGCCGCTGCTGGACCACCTGGGCGATGCCAAGCGGGCGGCGACGAGCCCGCTGCACGAATGGATCGAAGACACGCTCGTGCCCAACTTCGACACGATCAACCAGACGACCTTCACGCCCAGTGCGCAGGACGCGACGAGCATCACGGTGAACAACGGCGCTCGCTTTGTGCCGGGCGACCTGGTGCGCCCGGGCAACGCGGGCGAGGTGATCATGGTGACGCTGGTGCTGGGCAACGTGCTGACGGTGGTGCGGCGCTATGGGAGCACGCCGGCGAGCAACCTGTCGAACGGGCTGCGCCTGACGGTGCTGGGCAACGCGGCGATCGAGGGTTCGGACGCGCCCGTGGCGAGGTTCACGTCGCGTGTCCGGCGCCAGAACTACACGCAGATCTTCATGTCGACGGTGGACGTGACGGGGACGATGCAGGCGGCGCGGTCGCTCGGCGTGCAGGACGAGTACGACTATCAGAAGCAGGAGCGTCTGCGCGAACTGATGCGCGACCTCGAGAACTGCGTGATCAACGGGACCGCGCCCGCCTCGACGCCCCTGGGCTCGAGCACCGTGCGCCGCTCGATGAACGGGATCATGCGGCTGGTGACGACCAATCAGTTCGTCCCCGGCCAGGGGGGGTTCCCCTCGGGCGGGGGGAGCGGGACGGACCTGAACGAGGCGCTGCTCAACGCCGCCCTGCGCAACGTGTGGGAGCAATCGTCGGGGACGGTCGACACGATCGTCTGCGGCGGGCTGCAGAAGCGTCGCATCAACCAGTTCATCTCGACGAGCGCGCGGGCCTACTCGCCCGAGGATCGCAAGCTGAGCGACGTGGTGGGCGTGTACGAGAGCGACTTTGGGGTCTGCCGCGTGGTGCTGTCGCGCTGGGTGCCGGCGGACGCGGTGATCCTGCTCGACAGTTCGCGCGTGTCGGTGATGCCCATGGCCGGGCGCAGTTTCCACTTCCGGCCGCTGGCGACGACGGGCGATTCGCTGACCGGGATGGTGGTGGGGGAATACACGCTCGAGTTCAAGAACGAGAACGCGCACGGGGTCGTGCGCGGGCTGAGCGTGACCTGATCGGCCAGGGCCCGGCGTTGGGCCGCTCTGGTGCGGGAGGGGGTGGGGTGGTGGGCCCCGGGTGTGCGCGACAGCGCCCGACCCGGGGATTGCAGAGCGGGTGTGGCGGTGTGGGGTTGGCGAAGGCGGCGGGGCGGTGGGGCATTGGGGGGGGTGTGCCCGCCGCCCCCCGCGGCGCGAATGAACGAGGAGTGCGGCGATGTTCATCAACGATCGGGATCTGCTGGCGCACGAGCCCAACTTGTTCCGCGATGTCGCGTGGGTGGGGCAGCGGCTGACGGGGGGCACGAGCAGCGTGAGCGGGACGACGCTCACCTGCGTCACGCCGGAGATCGCCCTGAACCAGACGCCCATCGGCCCGGGATCGGTGGCGGTGGTCGGCGGGGCGGGGTACGAGGTGCTGGGCGTGACGAGCGCCACGCAGATGACCATCTCGCGGCTGCGTGTGCGAGAAGAGGATGCGGCGATCATCCCCGCGCAGGGCACGGGGCTGACGATGTCGGTCGTGAGTTTCAAGCCGCAGATCGCCATCGTGCACGCCCAGGTGCTGCGCCTGGCGGGGATCGAGCCCGACACGCCCGCGGGAGCGGCGGCGGAATCGCAGATCGCCAACACCAGCGCGCTGCGGCTGGTCGAGGCGCTGGGATCGCTGGCGCTGATCTTTGCGGCGGCGTCGCTGGCGGGGGGTGAGGCCTCGCCGCTGCGCGAGCGGGCCAAGGACTATGCGAAGCGGTATGCGCAGGAGCGCGGGCGCGTGTGCGTCGAGATGGACACGGACGCCGACGGCGTGACCGACACGATCCGGAGCCTGAACGTCTTTCGCCTGGTGCGGGGGTAAACGCGCGTCGCGCGCTGTGAGCCGAGACATGGGGAGGTGACGGATGCTGGTGCTCAGCCCGAGATCGGTGCGGTTCGGCGGGAAGACGTGGGAGAACGTCGCGCTGGTGGCGGTCGATCGCGTGGCCACGCGGCAGAGCGTGGAGTGGGGGGATCGGGGGCCGCATGTGGTCTTTGCGGATGTCGCCGCCCAGCGCGTGAACGTGCGGGTGGTGCTGGATATGTCGGGGGATGACGTGGGCGCGCCCCTACCGGGGGAGACGGGGCTGCTGACGTTTTATACGGCGCGGTCGGCGAGCGAGAGCGGGCGGGTGCGCGTGTCGCTGCAGGCGGTGGTGACGGGCGTGTCGCACGAGATCTCGCTCAAGCGGGGCGTGGCACGGACGCTTGATTTCGTGGGCGTGTCGAGCGACGGGGCGGCGGATCCGGTGAGCGTGGTGGCGGTGGGGGCCGAGTCATGAGCAGTTCGTTCAAGGGGCTGAACCTGTTCGGGTCGGGGCCGCACACGTTTGGCATGGGGCTGCAGGGGCAGCGCGTGGTGCCGGATTATGTGCTGGGGTTTGGCGGCGCGGGGACGACGCCCGTGGGGCTGATGGAACTGGACGTGATCGTGACGGGGCGGCTGGTCGCCACGAGCACGAGCGCGCTGTGGTCCCTGCGCGACGCGATCACGGCTCAGTTGCTCGACCCGCCCGCGCCCGGGCTGCTGATCGACCTGCACGGGCGGGAGTGGACGCAGATGAGTTTCATCACGTTCGCGGAGGGAGCCAGGGTGGACCGCGGGCGGGTGCTGTCGCTGTCGTATGTAGCACATTTCCGGCGCTTTGATTGAGGTCAACCATGCCCACGGATCTGCTGGCGGCGCTCACGCAGTTTGGCACGGCGGGGCTGATCGGCTGGATGTGGCTGAGCGAGCGACGCGCGGGCACGCAGCGCGAGCGGCAGCTCGACGAGGCGCACGAGCGGCTGATGAGCGAGCGGAAGATGTTCGAGCAGGTGATCGGCGCGGCGGCGGAGAACGCCCGCGTGCTGGCGCAGCTCGAGGCCTCGGTGCGGTCGCTGGGGCGCGCCA
>JABWBB010000011.1 GCA_013360675.1 Phycisphaerales bacterium
GCCACCGGCATGATCGGCGACCCCAGCGGCAAGAAGGCCGAGCGCCAGCTCCTCGACGAGGACACGCTCCGCGCCAACGTCGCCGCCGTCGAGCGCCAGCTCCTCCACTTCTTCCGCGCGGACGAGGGCGCCGCCGAGCCGCTCGAGCCGTTCCTCCTCGTGGACAACTACGACTGGTTCCGCCGCATCGGCTACATCGAGTTCCTCCGCGACGTCGGCAAGCACTTCTCGGTCAACATGATGATCCAGAAGGAGTCCGTCCGCGCACGCCTCGAGGCGCGCGAGCAGGGCATCTCGTACACCGAGTTCAGCTACATGCTCCTGCAGTCGTACGACTTCCTCCACCTCCACCGCGAGCATGGCTGCACCGTCCAGCTCGGCGGCGCCGACCAGTTCGGCAACATCACCACCGGCATCGACCTGATCGGCCGCGCCACCGGCGAGCGCGCCTTCGGCATGACCGTCCCGCTGCTGCTCAACGCGGCGGGCGAGAAGTTCGGCAAGAGCGAGGGGGGCAACGTCTGGCTCGATCCCGCCCTGACCTCCCCCTACAAGCTCTATCAGTTCTTCGTCCGCACGGAGGATGCCGACGTCGCGCGCCTGCTGAAGTTCTACACCTTCCTCGAGCGCCACGTCATCGAGGAGCTGGAGCACGCCACCGCCCACGAGCCCGAGAAGCGCGCGGCCCAGCGACGCCTCGCCTTCGAGGTCACCGCCATGCTCCACGGCGCCGACGCCGCCGACAGCGCGGTCAAGGCCTCGCACGTCCTCTTCGGCGGCGGCGTCGAGCACCTCCGCCCGGAGGACTGGCTCATGCTCTCGCACGAGATACCCACCACGACGCTGCGCGCCGACGCCACCGGGCGCGGGCAGGGCGGCACGGTCGTGGTCTGGTCCGATCAGGCGACCAACTTCGAGGGGCTGGCCAGCGCCCGCGGCGGGATGCTCGGCGGCGACGGCGGGATGGTCGAGGTCTCGGGCAAGGAGCTGCTGCGGTTCCGCGGCTTCGCGGATGTGAGCGCGCCGCGGGGCAAGGCCGGGCGCGTGCTGCTCGATCCGCGCGACATCACGATCGTGAACGGCGGCGCGGACGACGTGGGCATGAACGACGAGTTCCTCGAGAACTCGAGCACCGACGTGAGTTTCGACGCGGATCTGCTGACGGCGATCCTGGATACGGGCGCCGCCCTCACGCTGCAGGCCAACCGCGACCTGACGGTGAACGAGAGCATCATCGTCAACAACGCGGGCGGCGACGGCGGAGCGCTGACGATGCAGGCCGGGCGCAACATCGCGATCAACGCCGACATCACCACCGACAACGGCGTGCTGACGCTCATCGCCAATGATGCCAACGCCCTGCTGACCGACCGTGACGTGGGCAACGGCGGGATCGCCATCGGCGGCGGGCTCACCATCGATGTGGGCACGGCCTCCTTCTCGTTGACGGTGTCTCCCCAGACCGCGGGCTTTGATCGCGGCGACGTGTCGATCGGCGCGAGCACGGCGATTACCGCCGGCTCCATGAGCGTGACCGGGGCCGACACCTTCACGACGGGTATCGGGACCATCACGCTCTCGTCCAATACGTTCACGACATCGGGGCTGGGATCGATCGCCCTGGATGCAACGATCAGCACGCCCGGCGCGATCCTGCTGCAGGCCGACGGGGCCATCACGATCGGCGATGACCTGACGGGCGCGTCGATCACCGTCCACGCGGGACGTGCCGGGGGCGGGACGCTGAGTTTCTCGGCGGCGGGCGTGACCTTGGGCGGTGACACGATCGTTCTGCGCGCGGGCAACGGGCCCGGCGGCGGCGCGGGGGCATCGGTCGATCTGATCACCAATGTCCCATCCTTCACGGCGACGGCGAGCGGGGCGACCTCGCCCATGGCCTTCTTCGTGCGACAGGATGCGCTCATCGCCGACGCGGACATCGCCGACGCCTCGCAGTTCGGCGGCGGGCTGACGGGGATGAGTTACACGTTGCGTTCCGAGGAGGCCTCGGTCACGGTGAGCACCGCCTCGAAGGTGGCGGGCGCCGGGCTGGTGCTTGTTGGCGGTTCGGGCGTGGCGATCGATACGGACATCAGCGTCGGCAGTCTGAACGTGGCGGGCGACGCGACGCTGAGCGGGAACGTCAACGCGGGCGCGGGTTTTGTGATCTTCAACAACGCGCTCGACCTGGGAGCCGCCGACCGCACCATCACCGGCGGGGCGATGCTGTTCTCGGGCGACGTGGCGAGCACGGGCGGCGGGCTCTCCATCGTCAACAGCGGGCTCTTCACCCTCGCGGGCGAGGTGCAGCTGGGAGGCGGCGGGGCGTTTGCGCAGAGCGGCGGCGGGAGCATCATCCTCAACAACCACGTGCGGACCGCGGGCGGGGCGATCTCCTTCGCCGACGCCATCACGCTGGGTGCGGGCGCGCCCTCGGGGCTGGTGCGGCTCGATTCGACGCTCTCGGGCGGCACGCCCACGGGCGGGCTGATCTCGCTGGGGGCGGCGGTCGATGCGGCCAGCGCGGGCGACCAGGGCCTGATCATCGACGCGGGCACCGGCGGCAACGTGTTGGCGAGCGCCCCCATCGGCGCGAGCACGCGGCTGTCGGAGTTCACCATCACCAACGCGTCCAACGTGGCCACGCTCAGCGTGCGGGCCGATGCCATCACGCTCGACAACGTGGTGGGGACGGCGGAGTTCAACGGGATCCTCGACGCGACCAACACGATTGATCTGGCGGGGAACGTGATCGAGGTGAACCTAGGCGCCACCTCCGGGGGCATCTTCACGATCAACAACAGCGGACTAGCGACACTGCAGGGCGGTGCGATCACGACGCCCGCGGGCTTCAACCAGAGCGGGGCGGGCGCAGTGCGCCTGGGTTCGAACATCACGACCGACGCCAACACCATCCTCTTCAATGGCCCGGTCACGCTGACCTCGAGCGTGACGCTCGATACGACCAACGCGGGCGGGAGCGCGGCGGGGGCGGGCATTTCGTTCGCCGACACTCTGCGGGCCGATGCCTCGGGCAACGCGCGGGCGCTGACCATCGACGCGGGAACGGCGGGGAGCGTGCTCTTCGCGGGCAACCTGGGCGGTGCGGGGAATGACCTGGCCAGCGTCGATGTAACGGCCTTCGCCACGTCGCTGCGCGGCGTGCGCACGCTGGGCGCACAGAACTATTTCGGCGGCGTGACGATCAACGGCGACCTGCGAAGCCTTTCGAGCGGGGCCATCACGCTCAACGGGCCCGTGACCGTCGCGGGCAACTCGCGCATCGAGACGGCGGGCCTCTCGGGCAGCCACGACATCGTGCTCAACAGCACGGTCGATGCGCTCGCGATGGCCCCCTCGTCGAACCTTGAACTCGTCAGCGGGGTGGGCGACGTGCTCATCGCGGGCGCGGTCGGATCGACGCGGGCTCTGACGGCATTCACCGCGTCGGGCGCGTCGATCGACGTGCCGTCGGTCGTGACCAGCGGGGCGCAGACGTTCAGCGGGCCCACGATCCTGCGCGGGAACGCCACGGGCACGGCGATCACGTTTGGCGGTTCGCTCGAGCTTCGGGCCAACTCGACCATCAACGGCACGACATCGACCTCGTTCAATGGGGTTGTCAACTCGCAGAGCGGGATGGGCTTTGCGCTGACGGTGCTCTCGCCCACGACCACGTTCTTCTCGGATATCGGCACCGCGGGCGGGGGTGAGCTGGGCTCGCTTGATACCGACGCGGGCTCGCTCACGCTGGGCGGCGGCGTGATCCGGGCGATCAATGACATCATCTTCGGCGACGCGGTTACGCTCGGGGCCAACGTGCTCATCGCCTCGACCAGCGGGGGCGTGCAGTTCCTGGGCGCGGTCAACTCGGACTCAACGCTGCGGGCGCTCCAGATCGAAACGGGCGGCGGGAGCGACACGATCTTCGGGTCGAGCGTCGGCGCGACCAACGCCCTGCGCAGCCTCGTGACCAACGCCGACGGGCGCACCTTCCTGGGCGGCGACGTGGTGACCTTTGATCACCAGTTCTATCGCGATGCGGTGGTGCTCAACTCCAACGCGGTGCTGACGGGCAACTCGATCAGTTTCTTCTCGACCATCAACTCCGACGGCACGACGGGCGGACGCGCGCTCAGCGTCAACGGGGGTAGCGGGGGCATCACGGTGTCGGGCGCGGTCGGCGGGCAGAATCCGCTCACGAGCCTGGTCATGACCGGCTCGCACATCACGCTCGCCTCGGCCACCACCAAGAGTTTTCAGACCTATAACGGGCTGACGAGCATTTTCGGCGACCTGCGAGCCGTGGGCTCGGGGGCAATCACGATCAACGGCGACTTCCGCCCGCGTGGCATGGGTGTGACCGTCCGCACGCTGGGACAGTCCGCCGACGATGACATCATCATCACGGGCAGCATCAACACACGGCTGGGCAACCACGGCGTGACGCTGGCGGCGGGGCTGGGCGACGTGAGCCTGAGCGGCGACGTGGGCTTCCAGGACCGCCCGCTCGATTTCATCCCCTCGACGCTGACGATCTCGGGCGGAACCGTGACGCTCCGCGGTGTACGCACGCTGGGCTCGCAGCTCTACTCGGGCTCGACCACGCTCCGCGGCGATCTCACTACGCTGGGCTCGGGCTCGATCGCCATGGCGGGCACGACGCGCCTGGGGGCCAGCATCGCCATCACGACCAACGCCGGGCCCATCGTCTTTGGCGGCGCGCTCGATTCCGACGCGACCGCCCGCTCGCTCGTGCTGCTGACGGGCGGGGGAAACCTCACGCGGTTCGTCGGCGCGGTGGGGGCCACCAGCCCGCTGCTGTCGCTCTTCACCAACTCGGACGGCTCGACGCGCATCGAGGGCGGGTCGATCCGCACGACGGGCGACCTGCAGTTCGACAACCGCGTCACGCTGGCCAGCGCGACGATCCTGACGGCCAATGACATCGTCTTCTCGTCGACGATCAACAGCGACGGCATCGGCACGCCGCGGGCGCTGACGCTCAACTCGACCACCGACGGCTCGGACATCGGCGAGACGACCTTCGCCGGGGCCGTCGGCGGGATCGTGCCGCTGCGGTCGATCAGCACCAACGTCGACGGGACCACCCGCATCGGCGCGAACCTCACGACCACCGAGGGAATGACCTTCGCCGATACGGTGCACATCGTCTCGGATGTGACGCTGCACGGCGGAAACGGGACGCTCTTCTTCCGCTCGACGGTCGATACCGACCCCTCGGCGACGGACCGCAGCCTCACGCTGCTGTCGAATGCGCCCTCGACCGCGGACTCGGCCCCGTTCAAGTTCGGCGCAAGCGTGGGCAACATCCGTCGCCTGGGCACGCTGACGCTGGGGGCCGATCGCCCCGACCCGCAGTGGGCCGCGACGGCGATCTTCACCGACGCCTTCAACGCGTCCGGGCAGATCGCGCGTTCAGGCGTGGCCAACTCCGACCTGTTCATCATCAACACGGGCTCGGGCGGCTTCACGATGGGACGCAACCAGAAGCTCACCGCCTTTGGCACGGTGCGGATCACCAGCGACGGGACCGTCCGCCTGGGCGACATCACCGCCTTGACGAACATCGAGGTGACCGCGCCCAGCATTGTGGTGCGTCGCCGCGTGGCGGGCGAACTGCAGGACAACATCTTCCAGACACCCGATCAGCGCGTCAGCGACGTGGGGATCGACTTCGTGGCGTCGGGGGTGATCAACTTCAGCCGCACGCCCACGCTCGAGGGCTCGGGCTTGCCGCGGCCGACCTTCGCGACCAACACGGGCAATCCCGATCCCGAGTTGTCGGCCTTCGCGTTCCGGCTGTATCCCGAAGGGGTGCGGACGGATCGGTTCGCCGATACGCGTACGGGGAACAATGGGCTGCTCCTTGGGCTGGATCTGCGCAGCGAGGGGCCGACGATCGCCAACACCGCCACCAGCATGGCCGGGGCCTTGCCCAGCGCGGCGACGGGCGTCGTGACCGAGCCGGTGCTGGCGTCGAACGCGCTGCTGGATGCACTGGCGCAGGTGGGTCTGCCCACGCGCGATCTGCCCTTTGCGCAGATCGTTGAATCGCTGGCCGGCCGCGTGATGTATGGCGACTTGCCCGCGCGGGGACGCCCCAGCGCCGAGGCTGGGGATTATCGCGTCAGCCGTCCGCGTCTCAGCACCGACGCGGTACTCGACGTGATCGATGCCCACCGGGCGCTGGCCTTTGTGCCCACGCTCGATGATCAGGGGCGGCCGGTCTTAGGCGACGATGGTCGCCCGCTGGGGACGGACCGCACGCCTTTCATCAAGCAGGTGCTGACGGGTGCGTGGACGCGCTACGCCGCCCAGGCCACCGAGCCCACGGGTGCGGGGCTTCGGGCGCACCTGGAGCGTCTGGGGGCGTCGGCGACGCCCGAGGACGCGCAGGCGCTCGATTTCCTGAACAAGGCCCGCGAGGTCTTTGACCGGCTCGACACGCTGGGGCTCTCGCCCTTCGAGGCGTCGATCCCCAAGAGCCGCCTGATCAACGACATCAAGCCCGCGGCGATGACCGCCGGCGAGTTCCGCGCGGCGGTCTACGGCGGAGTGCCGGCCGGCCTGGCCTTGGGCCGTTAAGCCGGGGCAAGCATGTTCCGCATTGGCCGCAGGTGCTTATGGCACCTGCGGTTATGCCCGTGGATCGACGGGATTCACAGAATGTGTGGAACTTGCGGGGTTGGTGTTTGTCTATACTAACAACACGCCGCGGACGCCCGAAGCGTTGATGCGGCCAGGAGTTGAGCCATGCGGATCGCGATGCGTCGGAGTGTGCTTGTGGTGGGGGCGTTGGTGATGGCGGCCGGGTGCCAGCAGCCGCCCAAGGGCGAGAGCACGGGTCGCGTAGACATCACCGACACGACGCGGGCCGAGCGCGAGAGCCACATGGTGATGCCCGTCGCGCTGCAGGAGCAGGCCGATCAGGTGGCGGCGCAGTTGGCCGCGGACCTGGCGGTCGTGCCCGAGTTCAACGAGGGGTACCGCGTGACGGTTGTCTTTGGCGACATCGTGAACAAGACGGGGATCGTCCCCACGAGCGACTTTGAGGCCTTCCGCTCGCAGGTGCGTCAGAACCTGATGCAGTCGCGTGCGGTGATGAAGAACATCCGCTGGATCGAGAATCGTTCGCGCTGGGAGCAGGCCCGGCGTCGCGAGGGGGGCCAGGGCCAGGACCTGCTGCAGGAAGGCAGCGGCGGGCGCACGCTCAACGAGGCGTACACCTACTTCCTCAACGGCGAGATGTACCGCGTCAATCGCGGGGGGACGGGGCGTGACGCCGTCAACCTGTACATGATGAGTTACAACCTCACCAAGATGAGCGACGGCGAGATCATCTGGAGCAGTTCGCCCTATCAGATCAAGCAGGTCCGCTAGCGGGCGGGGGTTCGTCCAGCAGGGGGGTGCCTCGTGCGCGCAAACCTCGCTCTTTGTCTGTGTGTGCTGATGGTGCTGCCGCCCGCGTGCGGCGCGCCCGGGCGACAGAGCACGCGGCTGACGGCCGACGATCTGGAAGCGACGACGACCGAGATCGCCGCCCGCCTGAGCGCATCGGCGTTCATGGCGTCGCGCGGGCCAGACTCGCCGCGGATGGTCATCGCGGTGCACAAGGTCGAGAACCTGACGAGCGACGTGATCCCCGAGCGCGAGCAGTGGTGGATGATCCAGCGGGTGCGAGATTCGGCCCCGCTGCTGGCGTTGTCGCGCCAGAGGAACATCCGCATGGTGATGCCCGCCGAGCACCTGCGCGAGGGCGAAGCCCGCGGCGCCCTGCCCGAGGATTTCGGGGCCCAGCGCGCCCCCACGCACGAGATGACCGCGACGTTCCGCTCGGCGACGCGTGCGGCGTCGCTCGCGCGGACCGAGGTCTACCTGGTGGATTACCGCATCACCGACCTTGGCACGGGAGAACTGGTCTTCAACGAAACGTTCTCATTCAAGCGACAGGCCTTTGGGCGTTCGTTCGACTGATGACACCCATGCGATCCTCGAGCGCCAACCTCTTCCGGATGCCGGCCCTGCTGGCGGGCGTCGTGCTGCTGCACGTGCTGGGCGGGTGCGCCACGGAGCCGCTCAGCGGGCGGATGCTGCGGGCGGCGGACAGCGGTTCGTACGGCACGGTGCGCGTCGCCCTCGAGCAGCGACTGACCGACGACCGGTCCGATCGCAACTTCGTGCTCGACCGGGCGCGGCTGCTGGTGCTCACGCTGGCCGACGGCTCGCCCGACCAGGCCGAGGAGGTCGCCAACGAAACCTTCGACCTTCTGCGGCTGCAGGGGCTCAACGCCGACCGGACGACGGCGTCGGTGGTGCTGCACGAGGGCGTGCGGATCTGGAAGGGCGAGCCCTTCGAGCAGGCGCTGTCGTTCCACTACATCGCGTTGCAGAAGGCGATGCGGGGCGAGTGGGACAACGCCCGTGCCGCGGCCCAGTCGTCGCTCTTCCTGCTGCGGGATTTTGGCGAGAACGAGAAGGGCGAGAGGCTGTCGAACGTGGAGATCGCGCGTCGGGCCGCGATCGAGGAACGGCGCAAGGCGAGCGAGGGAGATTATTTCGATCACGGCTATGCCGCGGTGAAGACGGACTTTGCCCCGGGTTATCTGATGACCGCCCTGGCGGCGCGGGCGCTGGGGCGTGAGGATGAGGCGAGCGATCACTTCCGCGAGGCAATGACGATCGATCCGCGCCTCGAGGGGCTGGTGCACGAACTGCGCCGCTGCAACACGGTCTTCGTGGTGGATTACGGGCGCGGGCCGCGCAAGGTCGCGTACGGCCCGGACAACGCGTTCTCGCGCTTCGAGCCGATGCGACGCAGCGACGGGCGCGGGCTGCTGCTGCGCCAGGCGGGGGCGGGCAATGCGGCGTGGCCCGCGGTCAGCGATGTCAACCAGATGGCGACCAGCCACCGCTGGAACAACCTCGAGGACGTGCGCAGCGCCAAGAGCACGATCGGCTCGGCGCTGCTCATCGGCGGCACGAGCGTGGCGATGATGTCGGACAACCGCGATGCGCAGTGGATCGGCCTGGGTGTGGCGCTCGCGGGGGCGATCATGAAGGCGTCGGCGGTGGCCGACACGCGGCACCTCGAGTTCACGCCGCAGCGGATCTATTTCGTCCCTGCCACGATCACCGAGCGGGCGACGGCAATCGAGTTGGAGGTCGAGGGCGATTCGACGTCTCGCATGACGCTGGCGGGGTTGAACCCGCCGCGTGCGGGCGGGCTGCAGTTGCGCTATGTGCGCATGCCGTCGATGGGCGGGCAGACGTGGGCGGTGGCGGGTACGCCGCGCTATCGCAGCGCGTCGTACGACGAGCCGGTGGAGGGGGATGACATGCCGTACATCCTGGGCGGGCGCGACGTGAGCCTTCCCACGGCGGCGGCGATGGATCGGTATCACCGCGCCGGGAACTTAACGGACATGACGAGCGTCGAACTCGAGAACCTCTACCGCGCCGAGGGGATTGCGCTGAGCGTCGAGGACCAGCGCGGACGCGGGCGGGCGCACGTGCTCGAGGGTGGAGATTCGCTGGTCGCACCCCTGGCGGGGACGGCGGGCTTTGCGAGGCTCTTTGGCCAGGTGCACCCGCCCTATCGCCCCAGGAGCCAGGAACTGAAAGATGTCGCGACGCGTGTCGCGGCACAGAAGATGGATACGAACCCAAACCCGCCGACGCGCTGACGCGCATTGGCATGCAGGAGTGAGCGATGCGGAACATGAAGTACACAGCGGTGATGATGAGCGTGGCCATGATCGGGGCGGCGGCGCTGAGCGGGTGTGATACCGTCAAGGCCCCCGTGCAGCCGGCGCCGGACCCCGTCGCGATGGAGGGGTACCCCAACGTCGTGATGGAGCCGGCCCTATCGCCCTGGCTGGTGATGAGCCGCCCGGTGGCCGAGAAGGACGAGCGAGGCATTATGAAGGTGTCGGTGCCGGTGCGTCTCAAGAGCGACCAGGGCCAGTTCACTCGCGTGCAATATCGCTACACCTTCTTCGAGAAGGCGGGCGTGCCGCTGCGGGCCCAGACCGATTGGCGCTTTCAGCGCGTCGAGCCTCGCAACCAGGTCTTCCTCACGGGCAACTCGCTCGACGCGGCGATGGACTGGCGCCTTGAGATCCGCCTTGCGCGTTGATTGCGGAACAGGGTGATGACCCTGCGCATCCAACGATGAGCCGCGGATGCGGCGCGATGAAGGAGTGACGATCATGAACACTCGGATCTGCTCGATGAGTGCGGCGTGGCTGGTGACCGTGTGCGGGCTCGCGACGGCGCAGGATCGCCTGCCCGATCCGCCCCTGCCCCCGGCGGCGGGTTCGCTGCCCATGCCCCGGGTCCAGGGGATCGAAGCGTTCAAGGCGGCGTACGCCCGTTCGGGGCGTCCGCGCCTGTTGTTCTACGCCGACGTGGTGGGCATCGACCAGAGCGCGGGGCGTGCGCTGCGCGACGCGGGGATGATCACCGCCCTGGGGGCACGCCTCGAAGATCTCTTCCGCGACCCCGAGGTGCAGATCGTCAACGCGGGCGCGCTGGGCGTGCTTACCGAGCAGCAGGTGGCCTCGCTGCGGCGCAATGATGAGTACGCCGCGGCGCGGATGCTGGGCGACAGCGTCGGGGCCGACGCGGTCGTGCTGGTGCGTCTGCTCGAGCAGCATGGGCGGCGCGACGGCGCGTCGTACGCGGCGAGTTACGTCATCGCCGACCTGCGCCGGGGCACCACGCTCGGGCGACACGCCTGGGAGATGTACCCCGACGACATGACGGGCGAGTTTGATGCGCGTCGCCTGGGTGAATACTCGGGCGCGATCGCGCAGCGCGTGGCGCGCCAATACAGCGAGGCGTTTCCCGAGAGCGGGGGGGTGGGCGCGATGCGCCGGTTCACCCTCCGCGTCGTGGGTGATTACGAGGACGCCGACCTCACGGGCCTGCGCGATGCGGTCAACAGCGTCAGCGGGGTGGGGGCGGGGTCGGTGATGCTCCGCGCCGAGGATAAGTCCGCCGCCCAGTCGATGGCCACGCTCGATCTGATGTACGCGGGCGATCTGCTCGATCTGCGGGCGGCGGTGCGACAGGCGGCGGTCGATCGACTGGCGATGGAGGCCAAGGTGCTCGACGCCCGCGAGGGGACGATCAGCCTGCGCCTGGCGCCGCTCGACCTGACGGCACGCCAGCGGATGCTTACAGGCGGGCCCACGACGCCCCGCAACCGCGACGAGCGCGAACGCCTGGCGCAGGCGTACGCCAAGGCGGGCGCACCGACCATCGCGGTGGTCATCAACCGCGCCACGGTCGAGGTCGAAGCCCCCCTCGAGGCCACGGCCCAGGGTGGCTCGACCATGCAAACGGGCGACGGCGTCAACATCATCGTGGGTGAGCGCGTGGGGATCGGCCAGGGGACGCTGACCTCGCCCTTCCTCGAACGCGTGATCGACCGCGAGTTGCGCGACGCCCGCGCCGAACGGCGCGAGCAGGCGAGCCTCGACCTGCGGATGTTCGAGGATCGGCTGGTGGGGCGATTGGTCGACCTGGGGCTGCGGCCCAAGGATGTCTCGGCCGCGCAGGCCGCCCTCGCGCAGGATGCGGGTTTCAAGGATCGCGCGTGGACCGATCGAGAACTGGGGCACACGCTCGCGGCGGAAGCGGGCGCGGACGTGGTGATCACGGGCGTGGGGCGGCTGGTCCGCGCCAAGGCCGGCGAGCAGCCGCTGCGGGTCGAGATCGCGCTGCGGGCCTATCGCGTGTCGGACGGCGTGATTGTCGGCGCGACCACCGTGCAGCGTCCGCTTGCGGGCACGGGTGAGACACCGACCCAAGCGCTCGATGAACTCGCCGCCGAGGCGACGGGGCGGCTGGTGACGCAGTTCGCCGACACCTGGGCGAAATAGCCCTTCGAAAAGGCCAACGATGACGCTAAGCCCGGGGGGGACGCACACCCCCCGGGCGGCGGTGTACCCTTGGCGACATGCCCGCGAAGAAGACATCGTCCAAGGTTGCCCGTCGCCTCGTGTCCCGCACAGCCGCGCCGCGCAATGGCGGCCCGATCGTGGGCGTCATCATGGGGTCAAAGTCGGACTGGGCGACGATGGAGCACTGCGTGCAGGTGCTCGAGGCGATGGGCGTGGCGTACGAGGCCTTCGTGGTATCGGCGCACCGCACGCCCGACTGGCTGTTTGAGTATGTGTCGGGGGCGAGCGAGCGCGGGATCGAGGTGATCATCGCGGGGGCGGGGGGCGCGGCGCACTTGCCCGGGATGGCCGCGAGCAAGACGCACCTGCCGGTGCTGGGCGTCCCGATCGAGTCGAAGGCGCTCAAGGGGCTCGATTCGCTCTTGTCGATCGCGCAGATGCCCGGCGGGGTGCCGGTGGGCACGCTGGCGATCGGCAAGGCGGGGGCGATCAACGCGGGGCTGCTCGCGGCATCGATCGTGAGCGCGACCCGGCCGCCGATCCGCACGCGTCTTATCAAGTTCCGCGCGAAGCAGACGCGCGACGTGCTCAAGGGCAAGCGGCTGAGGAGCAAGGCGTGAGCGGGAGTGCCGCGCATAAAACCGATGCGGACGCACCGGTGATCGGCGTGCTGGGGGGCGGGCAACTCGCGCGGATGCTCGCGCTCGCCGCCATCCCGCTGGGGCTGCGGGTGCGCTGCTGGGATGTGAGCGCCGACGCGCCCGCGGCGTGCGTGAGCGAGTTGCTCGTGGGCGACTTTGGCGACGAGCCAACGCTGGCGCGATTCGCCGCCGGGCTGCTCGCGGCGACATTCGAGTTTGAGAACATCCCCGCGGGGCTGGCGCGAGCGATCGCCGCCCGTGTTGCTACCCGCCCGGGCCCGCTCGCGCTCGAGACAGGACAGGACCGGATTGCCGAGAAGACGCTCCTTGCGCGCCTGGGTGTGCCCGTGCACGCCTTCGCGTGCATCGATTCGATGGCAGACCTTGACGCGGCGATCGAGGGCGTGGTGGGCCTGCCCTGCGTCATCAAGACTCGGCGCATGGGCTATGACGGCAAGGGCCAGGGCGTCGCCCGCACGCGCGACGAGGCGGTGGCCTTGGTCCATACGCTCGGCGGCAATGGCCTGATCGCCGAGCGATTCGTGCCCTTCGAGCGAGAGCTCTCGATGATCTGCGTGCGCGGGGCGACGGGCGAGGTGCGGACGTATCCGCTGATCGAGAACCGGCACGCGGGGGGGATCTTGCGCGTCAGCCGCGCCCCGGCCAAGGGGGTCAGCGCACAGGTCGGCGCGGCCGCGGCGAACTATGCGAAGCGGATCCTGGACGCGCTCGAATATGTGGGCGTGCTGACGATCGAGTTTTTCGAGACGCGCGAGGGCCTGCTGGCCAACGAGATCGCGCCGCGCGTGCACAACAGCGGGCACTGGACCATCGAGGGGGCCGTCACCAGCCAGTTCGAGAACCATGTGCGCGCCGTCGCGGGGTTGCCCCTGGGGGCTTGCGACGCGCGGGAATCGAGCGCGATGGTGAACCTGATCGGTGAGATCCCGCCGCGCGAGGCGGTGCTGGCGATCCCGGGGGCGAGGCTGCACTTGTATGACAAGCCGCCGCGCCCGGGGCGAAAGGTCGGCCACGTGACGATCACCGCGGATGCATGCGCGGATCTCGACGCGGCGGTCGAGGCGGTGAGGAAGTTGCCCGGGGCGACGGGCTGACGCTGACTTGGGTGATCAGCGCCCCAGGCGTGCCCGCTCGGCCAGCGGGGTCAGATCGATCAACTTGAGGTTGGACCGGTCGGGGGCGTTGTCCGCGTCGTGCGCGACGAGCAGCCCGAAGGGGTAAGCGGCACCAAAGGCCCCATCGCTCGTGGCAAGCGCACCGGGGGGATCGACGGGATCGATGCCGTTGGTCCTGTCGATCCGGATCACATCGCCGACGCGTTTGAAACTACCCGGCGCGTGGAGCGACAGCCCATCGGGCGTCGCAAGGAGCAAGTGTCCGCCCAATGCGCCCGAATCAAAGGCACCCACGCCGCGGATGGGTGTGACCCCGATCGCGGCGACAATGCCGGGCTCGTGCGTGCCGGCGGTGAGGGCGAGCGTGTGCAGACCCTTGGCGCTCCCGATATAGAGCGTCTGTCGCTCGTCCGAGGCGGCCAGGCAGACCACCGGTTCGGGAACCACAACCTGGATTACACGCTGCGCGCGCACGTCGTGGTCAATTGTGAGGCGCCACCCCTCGATGGTCTTCCCGCCCCCAACAAGGGCGATAAGCGGACCATCCGGGGCGTGGTGCAGGGCGATGGCGGTAGCGTCGACCATGCCCGTGCGCACCGAGCCGGTGATGGGTTCGACCGCGCCGCCGGGCCCGGCGCGATAAAACGTCAGCACACCTGATGTATCGACGCACGCGGCGATCGCTGCGTTCCCCGCGGCAAGCCGCACACTAGAACGCGTATCAACGCCGATCAGATCCCGCACATCGATCTGCTGTAGCAGCTCGCCCGTGAGCGAATAGACCCGCAGGCCCACGCGTGGGCTGACGCCCAGGATGCGGCTGGCGGCGGGTTCGCCCGGGTTCACCAGCACCGCGGGTTCTTCTATGCCGGGGTCGGCGGCGGGCGGGTCGGTCTCCGCCGTGGTGACCAGCGGGCGTGGCGGGGCCAGGTCGAGCCCCGCGGCGCCCAACGCCGCCAGGATCAGCAGGGCGGGGATGGCTCGCGTCGCGCGGTTCACATGCAGACAATACGGGAATGCAGGGCGTGGTGTCATCCCAGATCGAAGCAAGCCCTGGGCGGGGTGCGTCCACGCCGGGCGAGATGACTCCCGAGGTGTCGTTCGTCCTGCCCTGCCTCAATGAGGTGCGGACCCTGCCCGCGTGCCTGGCGGCGATCGATCGCTGCGTGCGTGCACACGGGTTGGCCGCCGAAGTGGTCGTGGCGGACAACGGGAGCACGGATGGCTCGCGCGAGGCCGCCGCGGCGGTTGGGGCGCGAGTGGTTGAGGTGAAGGCCCGCGGCTATGGGAGCGCGCTGGCGGCGGGGTTCGCCGCGGCCCGCGGGCGCTACATCGTGATGGGCGACGCCGATGACAGTTACGACTTCGAGGAATCGATCGGGCTCATCCGCGCGTTGCGTGATGGGAGCGACCTGGTGATGGGCACGCGATTCCCCGCTGGGGGCGGCAGGATCAACAAGGGCGCGATGCCCTGGAAGCACCGATACATCGGAAACCCCGTGCTCACGGGCATCGGGCGATTGCTCTTCCGCAGCCCTGTCGCCGATTTTCATTGCGGATTGCGAGGACTCACGCGAGAGGCTTCGGCGGGGCTTGACCTGCGCACCACGGGCATGGAGTTTGCCAGCGAGATGGTGGTCAAGGCGACGCTGCGCGGCCTGCGGATTGCTGAGGTGCCGGTGACGCTGCGCAAGGATGGGCGGGATCGCCCGCCGCATCTGCGCAGTTGGCGCGACGGGTGGCGTCACCTGACGTTCATGCTCTGCCTGAGCCCGCGCTGGACGCTGGTGCTGCCCGGCGCGATGCTGCTCTTCGCGGGGCTGCTGCTCATGGCGCTGGTAGGAGCCGGCCCATTGATCGTCGGAGGCGTGCGCCTCGACGTGCACACGCTGGTGGCGGCGAGCCTCATGGTGCTAATCGGGTACCAGGTGCTGCTGGGGGCGGCGGCGGTGCGGCTGCACGTGCTCGATCGCGAGATCGGCCCGGCCCGCGCGGGCGTGCAGGCCGCCTTCGCGTGGCTCACGCCCGGGTGGGGGCTGATCGTGGCGGGCGTGCTGGCGGCGCTGGGTGCGGCGTTGATCGCCATCCCGGTGCGGGCCTGGCTCGCCGCCGACCTGGGAGACCTCGACCCGTCGCACACCCTGCGGCCCATGATCATCGGGGCGACGTTGATTGCATTGGGCGGGCAGACGGCGTTCATGGCGTTTCTCGCCGCGATGCTGCGGGTGGCTCGGGCTTGAATGCACAACCCCCGCATGGAGAACACGCC
Organism: Phycisphaerales bacterium; assembly: GCA_013360675.1. Lineage (GTDB taxonomy): Bacteria > Planctomycetota > Phycisphaerae > Phycisphaerales > UBA1924 > JABWBB01. Next base: position 15,977 of record JABWBB010000011.1, read on the forward strand.
GTCCAACTCGAGCGAAACGATGCCCCTTGGCAGCCCCACGCGTGGGTGGATTGTCTTTGCAGGTGTGGCCATGTTGGTTGTGTTCGCACATGCGATGGCGGCGGCACGCTGGCCCGTGGTTGTCCTGCCCGATTCGATGGACTACGCCGTCAGCGGTGCACGTTTTCTTACGGCGGGCAACTTTGACCACATGGGCACGTGGCGCGTGCCCGGATTCCCGCTGGTCTTTGCTTTCTTTTTGTGGTTCATGCGCGATCCGGCACTTGGGATCGGGCTGCTCAACGCCGCGTGCGTGGTCGCCAGTACGCTCCTCACGAGTGTGATCACGGGGCGGCGCTTCGGCCCGTGGGCGGGTGCTGCGGTGCTCTTGCTCGTCGGGCTTGATCCGGTGGGGTTTCTCTACCAGCGGGCTACCATGCCCGAATCGCTGAGCACGCTGGTGATCGTTGGGATCGGTGCGGCGGTGATCGCGATCGGGAATGGGCGTACCGCTTCGCGCTCGGCGATTCGAGCAGCGGTCTTGGGGCTAATGCTCGGTGCACTCGTGGGGCTGGGGTGTTTACTGCGCCCTAACTTTCAGGTGTTGCTGCCTTGGGTTGCGCTGGCGGCGGGGGTGGTGTTGTGGCGCATGCCGTCCCGGGCGATCGCGATCGTGCTGGGTGTTGTGGTGGGTTGTGGGGCGGTGCTCCTGCCGTGGGTGCTGCGCACGCACCAGCGCTCGGATCGTGCATCGCTGGTAGTCGGTGCTGGGATCACGCGGGCGATTTCGGCGGTTGAGGTGGGCATGCTCGATCTGGACCAGCCTGGCACGCTCACCGAGCCCGTGCGTGTGTCGATCCTGGCGCGCCGGCAGGCGGGGGCGCTCGGGCCCTATGACCTGATCGATGAGTTGACGCCGATGTTGTCGGATACCAACCCGGATCGGCGGCGTGCCGAACTCGATGCACTCTGCGCATCGCTCGCACGTGAGTCTGCGCGTCGGCATCCGGGGCGGCACGCGTGGCATGTGGCCCGTTCGTTCGTCAATGTCTCGGGCCTGTGGCCGATCAACGACACGGGCTATCGCGAGAACGCCTGGTGGGCGCGGGCGTGGCTCGAGCCGATGACGCGCGACGGGAACCATCACGTGGCCGCCGGGGACTATCGCGAGTTGCCCGAGGCGGAGGTGCGCGAGATCATCCGGCGCACGCACGCGCCGATGCCGAGGTTTTCGGGCGTTTCCGCGGTGTTAGCACGAGGCTGGTGGGTCACCTGGGAGTGGGGGCGCGTGGGGCTGGTGTGGCTCTCGCTGGTTGGTGTTGTGGTGTGCATCAGGCGAGGGCAGGTGGGGCTGGCGCTGGTGATTCTGGCCCCCATGGCGCACGCGGCGGTGCTGGCGGGCCTGACCTGGGCGGGGATCGATCGATATGGCGTGCCCTTCTTGCCGCTGACGATGATGGGGGGCGTGATCGGCGCGTGTGTTCTGGTGCGTGCTGCGCAGGGCAGGGAGATGTGACCCTGGTCCTGTGGAGACGTGGGTTCTCGGACCCGGCGCGTGTGCGTTGCAGCACAACGTTGTGAAAACCGTAGTTCAACGGGGTGGCACGGCTCGACCGCTCTCCATCCCAGGCCGATAGATCGCGAGGCCGGCCGTTACCGCCCTGACCAGCGGAAGGACACCACGCGTGAAGATGGGTACGACAACATCTGGAGCGGACGAGGCGGCGAGGCAGTCGCCCGTACGCCGGTTGCTGATGGCGCGGGGTGAATCCGTCGCGGCGCACGCGGGCATGGCGGTGGCTTCCGTGCTGCTGGGCGTGCTCGCGCTCTCGGCCTGGTGGACGCTGCACACCCATCGGGCGAGCGTGAAACAGGCGCGGCTGGATCAGATCCGCATGGCGGCGAAGATGCTGTCGCAGAGCGCGGAATCGATGCTCGCCGCGGACGACCCGAGCTCATTGCGGCGGGTGGTGGCGGATACGGCGCTGTCGTACGGGCTGACCGACTGTCGCGTGGCGCTCCCCGACGGCGGGGTGGTGGCCGACGCGACGGGGGGCAAGATCGGCGTGCTGCGCCTGCCCGAGGAATGGCCGCTGGGCAAGCCCATCGAGCACGCGGAAACCGAACAGGATCAGTCGATTGTGATCACCATGCCCCTGGAGGTGGTGGGGCGTGGCGGGGCCGTGCTAGAGGTGGAGGGGGAGATCTCGATTCCCTTCTGGGCGGCGTGGGAAGTGCAGGCTGGGCTGGGCGGGATCGGCGTGATGGGCCTGGGGGCGATGCTGGTGGTGTATCGCATGATGCGCCGGCGGCTGCGCGGGCTGGGCGCGATCAAGGACGCGCTGCATTATGTGGCGGATGGACGACGGGACGTGGGTCTGCTGCAGGTGAGCGAGGCCTTCGGGCCCGAGGCCGCGGCGTGGAACACGCTGCTGCGCGAGCACGAGAGTCTTGTGTCGCGTCGATCGCTGGAGAACGCGGCCGAGGCGCTGGCGGCGCGGTCGACGGGCGGTGGCGAGCTCGCCGCCGCGTGTGATGCGCTGTGGCAGGGCCTGATCGTGCTCGACGCGAGCGCCCGCGTGACGTATGCCAACGGGGCGGCGTGTGTGCTGCTGGCCGCGCGGAAGGAACAGATCGTGGGCGGGGTGCTTGCGCAGGTGCTCAATGATGCCAAGGCGTGCGAGACGCTCGCCAACGTGGCGACGGGAAAGAACCGCGTGCGCACGAGCGTCGAGGTGCAGCGCGAGGGCGAGCGACCGGGCGAAAAGACCATTCTGCGGCTGAGCACGCGGCCGATGCGTCGGGCCGACGGTTCGGCGGCGATCGTGGTGATCGAAGACGTCACGCAGCAGCGTGTGGCCGACGAATCACGCAACGCGTTCGTTGCGCAGGCCACGCACGAGCTGCGCACGCCGCTGACCAACATCCGCTTGTACGTCGAAACGCTGGTGGACGAGGGCGATGCGAATCCGCAGGTGCGGGCCCGCTGCCTGAACGTGATCTCGCAGGAGGCCCGGCGGCTCGAACGGATCGTGGGCGACATGCTGAGCGTGAGCGAGATGGAAGCAGGAGCGATGGTGCTGCGCCAGGACGACGTGCGCCTCGAAGAGATCATCGAACAGCTGCGGGTCGAGTTCGACGCCCAGGCCAAGGACAAGGATCTGGGGCTGGTCTTTGACCTGCCGCCGAAGTATCCGGTGCTGCGCGGCGACCGGGACAAGCTGGTGCTGGCGCTGCACAACCTGCTGGGCAATGCGCTCAAGTACACCCCATCGGGCGGAACGGTCACGGTGCGCGTGGCGGGGGATGCAACAGTCGCGACGATCGACGTTGTCGACACGGGCATCGGGATCAAGGCCGAGGAGCACGAGTTGATCTTCGAACGCTTCTATCGCGCCAAGGACGGGCGGATCGAGGCCATCACGGGTTCGGGCCTCGGGCTGGCGCTGGCGCGAGAGATTGCGCGCCTGCACGGCGGGGACATCACGCTCAAGAGCGAGATGAACAAGGGGAGCACGTTCACGCTGAGCGTACCCATCGTCGCGTCGGTCGCGCACACGGGCGAGGGGCGCCAGGCCGCCTAACGGGCCAAGGGGGGCAGGAGCGTGGAGATTCAGGAACAACGCCACGGCGCGGTCACGGTGCTTAAGCCGCAGGGGCCGCTGTGCCAGGCTGACGCCGAGATGTTCGGCAAGAAACTGCAGGAGATGCTGGGCCGATCGCTGGGGCGGCTCGTGGTGGATGCATCGGCGATCGCCTATGTCGACAGCCAGGGCCTCGACGCGATGGTGCAGGCGACGGATGAACTGGCCCAGAGCGGGCGGGCGCTGCACCTGTGCGGCGCGGGCGACACGCTCCGCGAGGTGCTCGATCTGACGGGACTCATCGAGCGGTTTGAACTGTACGAGGACGTCAACGCGGCGGTGCGGAGCTTCCTGTGAGCGAGTCATCTTCCAACCCACCGAGCATGCCGCCGCCCGGTGACGCGGGTGCGGGCGCGCCGCCACGGCGGATCCGCGTGGGCGAGATGCTGCTCAATGAGGGCGTGATCTCGCGCGACCAGCTCGACCGTGCGCTGGCCGAGCAGAAGTCGTCGAGCCGCATGCTGGGTGAGATGCTCGTCGACCAGGGCATCATCTCGAACACCGTGCTGGTGCAGACGGTGGCCAAATGCCTGGGCGTGAAGGGGTGTCTGCTCCGGCACGGCCTCATCGACCCGGCGATCTTCAAGATCATCGGGCCCGAGGAGTGCGAGCGGCTCAAGGTCATTCCGATGTTCCGCGTGGGCAACACGCTCACCGTCGCCATGGCCGAGCCGCAGAGCCTGCCCGCGATCGACCGCCTGCGCCAGATCACCCAGTGCGAGATCAACCCGGTGCTGGCGCTCGAACCCAACATCCGCGAGTATGTCAAGCGGTATGGCTCCGGGGACGTTGACGTCAACGCCTTCCTGACGAGCCTGGCCGAGAGCGACGTCGAAGTCGTCGAGCGTGAAACCGTCGACGAGGGCCCCGCCGCCGACCTCGACACGATGATCGCGGGCAGCCCGATCATCAACCTGGTGAACATCGCGTTCCTGACGGCGGTGAAGGACAAGGCCAGCGACATCCACATCGAGCCCGACAAGAAGGGCACGCGGATCCGCTATCGCATCGACGGGCTGCTGCGTGACCTGATGAAGCCGCCCCCGGGCATGCACGCGGCGATCGTTTCGCGTGTGAAGGTGATCGGCAAGATGGACGTGGCCGAGAAGCGCCTGCCCCAGGAAGGCCGGGTGCGGATCGTCGCCGAAGGGCGCGAGATCGACCTGCGCGTGTCGAGCATGCCCACGCTGCTGGGCGAGAAGATCGTGGTGCGCATCCTCGACAAGTCGAACCTCAAGATCCGCCTGGAGGACCTGGGGTTCCGCGCGGGCGCGCTCGACACGTTCAAGCGGTTCCTCGACCAGTCGCACGGCATGGCCCTGGTGACGGGCCCGACGGGTTCGGGCAAGACCACGACGCTCTACTCGGCGCTCGATCTGCTGCGCGGGCCCGAGGTCAACATCCTGACCGTCGAGGACCCGGTCGAATATCAGCTCGACCTCGTCAACCAGATCCAGGTGAACGAGGCTGTGGGGATGAGTTTCGCCAGGGCGTTGCGCAGCATCCTGCGCCAGGACCCCGACATCCTGATGGTGGGAGAGATCCGCGATCAGGACACGGCACGCGTCGCGGTGCAGGCCGCGTTGACGGGGCACCTGGTGCTCGCCACGCTGCACACCAACGACGCCCCCGGCGCAGTGGCCCGCCTGAGCGACATGGGCATCGAGCACTACCTGCTGAGCAGCGCGTTCAACGGGGCGGTGGCGCAGCGCCTGGCCCGCATGGTGTGCGCGGGGTGCACGACCAAGTATTACCCGCCCGAACAGGTGCTCTCTGACGCGGGAATCCCCGACCACGCCGGTCGCGCGTTCAAGAAGGGCGCGGGGTGCACGCGTTGCCACAACAGCGGCTTTGCCGGGCGTGTGGGTGTGTACGAAGTCTTCGAGGTCACGCCCGACATTCGGCGCATGATTCACCACGCCCGTCCGACGCATGAACTGCGCGACGCGGCACGCCGCGCCGGGGGGCTGAGCCTGCGCGAGGAGGGCGTGCTGCTCGCCGTCGATGGCAAGACGAGCCTCGAGGAAATCCTGCGCGTGACCCAGAACGACGATGACGCCAACGAGACCGCGGCGCCAGCCAAGGAGGCCGCTTGAACTTCACCGCGCGCGGGTTCGACAAGAGCGGCGCACCGATCGTCGAGACGGTCGAGGCCGCGGACCGCGCCGAGGCCGCGGATCGCCTGCGGCGCAAGGGCATCTTCGTCACCGAACTGGCCGAAGGCGGCGTTTCGGCGGCGGCGGTCGCCCGCACCGGCAAGGGCGGCGCCCGCGTGAGCCGCGGGAAGCAGTTGACGTTCCTGGCGACGTTTACCCGCCAGCTCGCGGTGCTGGTCTCGACGGGCACACCGCTGGTCGAAGCCGTCACCTCCATCGAGAAGCAGGCCCGACCGGGCCCGTGGAAGGACGTGCTCAAGGATGTACGCACGCGCGTGGAAGAGGGAGCGCAGCTCTCCGACGCCATGGCGATGCACCCCAAATGGTTCGACGCCGTCTGCCGAAGCCTCATCGCCGCGGGCGAGCATGGCGGCGGCATGGTGGCGATGCTCGAGCGGCTGGCCCTGCTCACGCGTCAGCAGCAGAAGACGCGGCGGATGCTGGTGGGGTCGATGGTGTACCCGTGCCTGCTGATCTGTGTCTCGATCGGCGTGGTGACCACGATGATCGGGTTCGTGCTGCCGCGGTTCGAGGGGCTCTTCCAGACGCTGGGCACCCCGCTGCCCCCGCTCACCAAGGTGCTGATGGACCTGAGCGCGGCGGTACGTGAGAACTGGATGTGGCTTGTCGGAGCGCTGGTGGCCTGCGGCGTCGGCATCCCGATGTGGCTGAAATCGGCGATGGGCAAACGCAACGTCGATACCTTCCTGGTGCGCGCGCCCCAGATCAGCAAGGTGGTCAAGGGCTTTGCCACCGCGCGCATCGCCAGGCTGATGGGCGTGCTGCTCGAGGGCAAGGTCGGCGTGCTGGATGCGCTCGAACTGATCGGCCAATCCACGTCGAACCTGCACTACGCCGCCCTTGTGAAGCGTGCGCAGGATGCGGTGACCCGGGGTGAGAGCATGACCAATGTCTTCGCGGATCCTGCGCTCATCAGCCCGGCGGTCACCGACGCGATGCGCAGCGGCGAGCGCTCGGGCCAGATGGGCTCGGTGCTCTCCACGCTGGCCGACTATCTCGACGAGGATAACGAAGCCGCTCTCAAGAGCATCACGGGGCTCATCGAGCCGCTGATCCTGCTTGGCCTTGGCCTGGTGGTAGGCTCGATGGCGATCAGCATGTTCCTGCCGCTCTTTGATCTGGCGGCGGCCGGGCCCAATGCGGGCGGGGGGGCGCCATGATGCGGCCGCACTACTCGAGCGTGGGTCTCGACATCGACGGGCGTTGGATCCGGGCGGCGCAGTTGATCCGTGGTGTCGGGCGATGGAAGTTACACGCGGCGATGCAGCTCGAGCGTGATGACCCCGCCGCCCCGCTGACGCCCTCCGATGCGGCGGCGGTCGCCGGCGCATTGGATCGCCAGGGGTTTATGCCCGCGCCGCTGGTGCTCAGCGCGCCGCGCGAGGCGTGCATCGCGGCGGTCCTTGAGCTGCCGCCGCGTTCTTCGGGCGCGCCGCTTCGTCAGATCGCCCGGGCGGAACTCTCGCGGACTGTGCGCGTGGACCCCGCCGCGATGGAATGTGAACTGTGGGATGTGCCCGGCATTGGTCGCGCGACCGAAACATCGCCGGCCATGGTGGTGGCCCTGCCCCATGCCTCAGGCGAGTTGCTGGGGGGGATCTTCTCGGGTGTGTCGGACGTGGCCGCGATCGACGCCAGGATGTGCGCGCTCGCGCGGGCGTCGAGCACGTGGCTGCCCGCGGCGGGCATCGGCGCGATCGTCGATGTGGGCTGGCATTCATCGAGCATCACCGTCCTGATCGGCACGACCCCGATCTTCGATCGCACGCTCGAGCACGCGTCGCTCTCGCACCTGCACGCGTCGATCACCAAGAAGGTCGGCGCGGAGGTCGTCGTGCCTCTGATGCAGCCCTCGGCATGGCAGGACACCGAGTTCCTCCCGCTCCATCAGCAGGTGCGTCCGTGTTTCACGGCGTTCCTGGATTCGATGGCGACGGAACTCTCCCGCTCGCTGACTTACATCGCGCACCGGATGCAGCAGGCCCCGCTCGGGGCGGTGCTGGTGAGCGGCCCCGAGGTGCCGGGCTTGTGCGAGCGGATCGAAAAGACCCTGGGTCAACCCGTGCGGGCGCTCACGCCCGCCGACGCGGTCGAGATTGGGCCTTCCTGCGGGCACCATGCGCAACGGCGTGAACTGCTCGCCGCCATCGGCCTGGCGATTCCGGCGGGGAGCCGGAAGAAGGCATCCACGGGGAGGGACGCGGCATGATCGGCGTGAATCTCCTTCCCGCATCGTTCATCGAAAACCGCCGACGGCGGGCACGGATCCGCGCCTGGGGCATGATCTGCGCCATCCACGCGATCCTGGTCGCCGGCGTGGGCATGGTGTCGGCGTCGGGCGGCGAGACCACCGCGACCCTGCGGACCAAGGTCGGGCTTGCCCAGACCCGCCTCGAGAATAAGACCAAGGAGATCGATGCCCTGCGGCGAACGCTCGCCGATCGGGCCCGCCGCGTCGATGCGATCAGGGCCATCGCCGATCATCCCAACTGGAGCATCCTGCTCGACATGCTGGCCACGCTGCGCGGCACCGATGTCGTGCTCGAGCGTGTGTCGATCGATCCCGACACAACGCTGCCGCCCGGGAGCAAGCCCGGTGCCGTGCCGAAACTTCGGTACCAGATCACGATCGAGGGGTTGGCACGTTCGAATGCCGCCGTGCTCGAATACGCCCTGGCGATCCAGCGAGTGGGCATCTTCGAGAGCGTGCGTCCCGAGCAGACGCGCCAGCGTGAAACCGGGGCCGGCGATCTCTTCGGGTTCCAGCTCATCTGCGTGCTGGGCGACGCGCCCGTGCAGGGAGGTTCGAAATGATCCGCCTTCGCCTATCGGGTATCGACGCGGCGGGGGCCGGCGTGATCGCCGCGCTGAGCGCGGGGGTCTACTTTGGCGTCGTCACACCCGCCGCCCAGCGTCAGGCCGAAGTGGCCGATGACCGTGCCCGCCTCGAGGAGGTCGAGCAGGCGCTGGTCAAGACCGAAAACCAACGCCGCGAAGCCGAGGCGCAGGTCGCCCAGCTCGACGAACTCATCCGAGACCGGCGGATCACCCTTGAACCCGTGAGCGCGCTCAACGAACGCATCGCGGCGATTTCCGCCCTCGCGACGGAGCAGGACGTCAGCCTCGTCGAGATTCGTTCCGGCTCACCCGAGCCGCTGGGTGCGGTCATCGGCGTGCCCGTGCACCTGGCGGGGAGCGCCCGTTACGACGCGATGACTCGTTTCGTGCACACCCTGCACGAACGATTCCCGGACGTCGCGGTTCGCTCGCTCGAACTCGTGGGTACTCCAACAGAGCCGGGGAGCACGGCCTCGTTCAAGGCCTATCTGAAGTGGCGTGCCGCGCCGAGTTCCTCCGGTACCGGTTCTGCCGGTTCTACGGGCGCTGATCCGACCAAGCCTCGCTGACTTTCCTTGCCGCGGGCGACCTTGTATTGGTTGCTTAGGGCGTGGAACTCAACCAACAACGTAAGGTGTTCATCGCGATCCTCGCCCTGGCCGGCGGCGGGCTGATCGTCGACCGGTTTGTCCTGGGGGCCGGCGTGACCGAGCCCGCATCCGCCGAGGCGGCGGGCCCGGATCTGGCCGTCCCTTCCGCCTCCCGGAACGCGGCGAAGCCCGTCGTCACCGGGCCCACGATCTCGGAGCGGCTGGCCAGCCTTCGTGAATCGACCCAGGGGCAACCGGGGAACGAGGATGCCTTCGCGACCCCCGTGTGGTTGCGGCCGCAGTTGAAGAATCAGGCCTCCAGCACGGTCAACGGCCGGATCAATCCGGATATTGTCGCCCCGACGGTGCGTGTCTCGGCGCTGGTGGCCGGATCGAGCCCGCTGGCGGTGATTGATGGGAAGCCCATGCGTCCGGGTGAGTCGATCAAGACGGCCCAGGGGCAGGCCATCACTCTGCGCCATGTCGAGCCGGGGGGCGTCATCATCGAATTTCAGGGTCATTTGTTCCGCGTCGAGCTGCGCGGCACGGGCGATAATCCGATCCCCTGACCCCGGATGAGGAAGTATTCGGTCTGTAGCGGCCCGGGCCCCGTGCACGGTGTCCTTCTTCTCCCAACGCGGTCATATCCAGATTGACAACATCCGATTCCGAGTGCAGTCCCAAGGGGGAGTTCCCCGAGTGGGAAAAGGATCACACTCGCACATCGGAGGTCGGAATGTTCGCCAGCAAGCATGTTCGTCGCGGTTTCAGCCTGATCGAACTCGTCATCGTGGTCGTGATCATCGGGATCATCGCGGCGATCGCGATTCCCCGCATGAGCCGCGGCGCCAGCGGCGCTGGCGATTCTGCCCTCTCGGGCAACCTCGCGGTGCTCCGCAACGCGATCGACCTCTTCCAGACCGAGCACCCCGCCGCCCCCAACAGCGGCTTCCCCACGCTGGCCAAGATCGTCGACCAGCTCACGACCTTCAGCGACGACCAGGGCAACACGAGCACGACGAAGGATTCGACCTTCATCTTCGGCTCGTACCTGCGTGCGATTCCGGCTCTGCCCGTCGGGGCGAAGAAGGGCCAGATGGGCATCGCCGCCGCCGACGGCGCGACCGTGGGCTGGATCTATGTTGAAGCGACGGGCACGATCCGCGCCAACACCGGCGCCGCCGAGAAGGATGCCCGCGGCAAGCTCTACAGCGATTATTAATCGTCGGGAGGCTGGTCCGCCAGGGCGGATGGCACTCCGCGTGATCCGGCGTCACACGCCTCATCGGGACCACGCCATGACGACGATGACGTCACACATTCAAGGCGCCGCCCGGAAACACCGGGCGGTGTCTCTTTCCGCTTTCAGCATCATCGAGCTGGTGCTGGTGCTCGCGATCATCGTGACGATCGCGACGATCGCCGCACCGCGCTACGGCGCGGCGTCGGGGAGATACCAGACCCACGCCGCGGCGGTTCGCGTCGCCAACGACCTGATCGCCACGCGCGACCGGGCCGTCGCGCTGTCCGGCACGACGTCGATCGCGTATGCCGACAAGAACTCGATCTACAAGATCTCTCTTCCCAGCGGCTCCACGAGCGTGAGCCTTGCGGATTCGCCCTACAAGGCGCTGATCACCGGCCCCGACTTTGGCGGGTCGGGCACGATCACGTTCAACGCGTGGGGGACGCCCAGCGCGGGTGGATCGCTGGTCGTGACCGGTTCGGGCGTGCGATTCACCGTCAGCGTCGAGGCCGGCTCGGGGAGGGTCAGCGTCTCGGGCCCGATCGACGTCGCCAAGGTAGAGCCCCCGAAATAACCCATGCACACCCGCCGCGCCATGTCCCTGGTCGAGACCATGACGAGCATCACGATCCTCGCGATCGTGCTGGGGGCGATGACGTCGGCGGTGGTCGTGGCCTCGCGGGCGATGCCCGGTCGCAACGACCGGATCGAGGCCGTCACCCAGGGCGCACGCGTCGCCGACCGCATACTGGCGGACCTGGCCTACGCCCGGAGCATCACGCTGACCGGCACCTCCACGCTGACCGCCGTCGTGCCCGACCGCGACGCGGACACATTGGACGAGACGATTGTCTACGCCTGGTCCGGGGTGAAGGGCGGTGCGCTGACGCGCACGTACAACAACGGTCAACCCGCGCTCGTGGCGACGGGCGTGTGGGACTTTGCCCCCTCGTGCCTCTCGCGATCCGCGACGATATCAACCACCGTCCTGCAGGAATCCACCGAGCAGTTGCTTCACTACCAGCCCGTGAATGGTCTCTCGCCGCCGCCGGGGCTGCGGAATCCCTACTCGGGCAGCCCTAGCACCAAAGACGTGACGAGTTCGCGCTGGCTCGCCCAGCACGTGCACCCCATTCTTCCCTCGGGCGCCACGGCGTGGAGCATCACGCGCGTGCTCCTCTCGGCGAGGGTTCGCGGTGATGATGCAGGCGTCTCCCGCATCGAGATTCGCCCATCGCTGGCCTATCCGGGCGGTCCGTCGTCGACGGTCCTCCAGGATCGGACCATGATGGAAAGTAACCTGGGCTCCTCGTTTTCTTGGCAGACCTTCAACTACACCAGTGTCAAAAACCTCTCCCCCGACACGGGCGTTTGGATCGTTGTGCGATGGGTCGGTCCCAGCACCTCGGCCGGCGTGGCATACCAGAGCGGCGACGTGGCCGATCACTTCGCCGCCTATGCCGAGAGCAGCAACGGCGGCTCAACATGGACCCAGACCAACGACGCCGCCATTGCCCATGCCTTGTATGGGACGTACACGGTGCCGGTCACGACAAGCACAGCGCAAACCAGGGCCACGACACTCCGCGTACGCCTCAATCTTTCCTCGGATGCGGCGGCCGTGCTCGAGACATCTACCCGCCTGATGACCGAACCGGTGCTGGTGGTGAATCCATGAATCGCGATCGAGGGTTCAGCCTGCTCGAGGTGGTGGTCTCCTCCGCGATCGTGGGGGTGCTGGTCGTCGCCTCGCTCAACGCCGTGGGTGCGACCGCCAAGGCCCGGGCCCTGGCCGCGGACCGGGCGCGGGCCTCGATGCTCGCGAACGACTTGCTCGCCGAGATCCTGGCCCAGGCATGGGTCGACCCGCAACTCGACACGGGCCTGATCGGCCTCGACCTTGGCGAATCGACGCTGCTTCACCGAAGCACGCTCGACGATGTGGATGATTACCACGGGCTGAGCGAATCGCCCCCGTTACGCCGCGATGGGACCCTGGTTCCCGGTGGCGCAGGCTACCGGCGAACGGTCACGGTGGAGCACTGCACGACGGCGGGCGCATTCTCGCTCTTGCAGACGGGGCTCAAACGGATCACCGTCACCGTCTTCCGGGGCAACGTTCCCCACGCCCGCGTGAGCGCGCTGCGCAGCAAGGAGTGGGATCGTGCCAGACCATAAACGCGCCTCGGGCTCGCGCTCGTGCCGAGGCACGGCGTATGTGCTGGTGCTCGCCTGCTCGGCCTTGATCGCCGTGGTGGGCGTGGCGGGGGTGCTCGCCGCGCGCGTGTTGCGAACCTCGCTTCACTCGCACACCGACGCCGCCAAGGCCAGGGTCGGGGCGCAGAGCGCCATCGAATCGACGCTCATGGAGGCCGCGAACACCATCGGCTGGCGCACGTCCGCTGCCGCGGGCCCGATCACAACCACGCCTCCGAACATGCAGAGGCTCAGCGTGGTCGCCAGCGACCCGGTAGACGCGGACCTGATCAACTCCATTCAGGACCCGGTGGACCTTGTGGCGAGCGCGGCCGCGGGTGAGACCAACCAGATGGCGAGCCTCCGGCTAACCCCGACGCAGACCCCGATGTCGTGCATGAATTACGGCATCATCGCCAATGGCAACATAGTCTTTGACGGTACCCAGATCCTGCTGCGACAGCCTGTCCACTCCAACGGTGCGATCAGCGCCTTGGGCGGGTCGGTCATCGGCGCGGATGTGTCCGCGACGGGCCTGATCACCGGGATCACATATCAGGGATCGATTGCACCCTTGTCTCCCAGCGTGCCGGTTCCGAATTCGTCGGTCGTGGCGTCGTATGCGAAACGAGGCGTGAAGATCAACTACAACTCGATCGCCGGCGCTGCGATCGACAAGGTGCTCATCAGCCCCCTGGCCAACCCCTACGGGGCCTCGACCAGCGCGTCGGGCATCTACGAGATCGACTGCTCGAACAAGCCGCTGACGATCAAGGACTCGCGCATCGTCGGCACGCTGGTGATCACCCGGTGTACGCTGCTGGTCATCGAGAAAAACATCAGTTGGGAGCCCGCAAGCCCCGAGCTGCCCGCGCTCGTCAGCGATTCGCCCGTCGAGTATAAATTCGACGCCACGGACCTGTCCGAATCGGCACAGAACAGGAACTTCAACCCGCCCGGCACTCCATACCGGGGCCTCACCAACTCCACCCAGACAGACAGGATGGCCTCGGTGCTTCGCGGCGTGTATTTCACGTCGGGGAACGTCAACCTGAGCGGCGGCAAGCCCACCTTCGAGGGTCGCCTGATCGTCGGCGGCACGCTCAACATCAAAGCTTCGCCGGTCCGCGTTCGGCGGGACATTGCCGAAACACCCATGGAAGGGTTCATCGATCACGGCCCGTTCCTGATCACTCCGGGCACGCTGCGCAGGGCAGTGAACTAAAGGACGTTGGTTCAGATCCGCGTTGCGACCAGTTCATAGACCGGGGGCAACTGGATGAACGTCGCCGGGTCCTGGCTGGCCGCCGCCCATTCCTGCTCGAAGGCCTTCTCGTCCTCGGCGGTGATGAAGCCCATTTCGACCAGGCGCGGCACGAAACTCTGCCAGAACGAGTTGGGCCAGTACCACATCGTCGAGCCCGGGCGAGCGATCCGCTGCACCACGTCGAGGTGATCGATGCGGAACCCGTTCGCCACGAGCATCCCGGGCAGTTTGCCCATGATGTCCGTGTCGCCGCCCCGCGCCCGCCACGAGGCCCCGACAGCCTGGATGACCTTGGTGAACGCCTCGCGCCGCGGCGCCAGCGTCAGCGCCCGCTCGTAGTTGAAGTAATCCTGCACCGCGACGCGCCCGCCCGGCTTGACCATGCGCGACAGCCCGCGCACGACTTCCTCGGGCTTTGAGAGGAAGCAGAAGACCCAGCGCGCGTACACCACGTCGATCGAGTCCTCGTGCCCGGGCAGCGCGGCGTCGAGTTCCTGCACGTCGCCCAGTACCCGGTCGATGTTCTGAAACTTGCGGGCCTGGGCTTGGTCGTTGAGTTGCTTGAGGAACGCCGCGGACTCGTCCACGCCGATCACGCGCCCCGTGGGGCCCACGATCTGCGCCAGGTCCAGCGTGGCGTGCCCGGGCCCGCAGCCGATGTCGAGCACCGTCTGCCCGGGGCGGACCCCGGCCTTTTCCCACAACTGGTGCGCCGACGCCGACCAGAGCCGGTGCTGCAGGCCCAGCCGAACGGATTCATCCGCGCTGGTTCCGAGCACGTATTCGGCGGGGTGATTCGACGGGGGTTGTGCGGTGGTGCCTGGCATGGGGTTCAGGATAGGGTCCTTGGTTCGACGTGTGACGCCGGAGAAGGTTCAGGACTTGCCGCGGACTCATTGCCCGCCAATCCTCTTGGGTATCAAACCGGACATCGGCAAGCCCGCGGGGTTGGCTGGACCTTTGGCGCGACCCATCGCGTGGTTTGCGCCCAAGGCCTTCCCGGCGGCGATCCGGCGCAACTACGCCCACGAACTCAAGGCCACGCTGCTTTTCTCGCTCGCCCTGGCCGCGATCGAGGGCGGGGTCGTCGCGGTCTATGCCAAGCAGACCTGGGCCGATGTGGTCCCCTCACGACGCCTGAACTTTCTTGTCGCGTTGCTCGGGGCCGCGCCGGAGATCGCCAACCTTGTCAGTTTCTTCTGGGCGCAGGCCGCCCACGGCAGGCCCAAGGTTCCCCTTGTCAATGTCCTGCAGGCGGCGACGGTGCTGCTCATCGCGATCGTGGCCCTGATCCCCGACGCGCCCTGGGGTCTGCCGCTGCTGGTGGCGGTGGTGTTGGCTGCGCGGGTCTGCTGGTCGGGCATGCTGACGGTGCGCCCGACGATCTGGCGGGCGAACTATCCGCGCCTGATGCGGGCCCGCGTGGTGGGGCGGCTGTCGACGGCGCAGGTTGTCGCCGTGGCGCTCGTGGGCGTGCTGCTGGGGTGGATCCTCGACGTGGATCGGGGCTGGTACCCGGTGGTGGTGACGCTGGCGTGTGCCGCCGGGCTGCTGGCGGTGGGGGTGTGGGCGAAGGTGCGCGTCCGGCGACAGGGGGCGCTGCTGCGCGCCGAGACGGGCGGCGAGCGTCTGCTCCCGCCGTGGAAGGGCCCGCTGGTGGTGTGGCACGTGCTGCGGCGCGACAGGCACTACGCGGGGTTCATGCTGTGGATGTTCGTGCTGGGCATGGGCAACCTGATGTTGACGCCCACGCTGGCCATCACGCTCAAGGACCAGTTCGACTTTGGCTATCTGCACAGCATCCTGATCATCAGCACGATCCAGTCGGTGGTGGTGCCGCTGGCCATTCCGATGTGGTCGCGACTGCTGGACCGGGCGCACGTAGTGCGTTTCCGGTCGATCCACGCGTGGAGCTTCGTCGCCGCAGCGGGGGCCTATCTCGCGGGCGTGGCGATGCACCGGGTCGAACCGCTGCTGCTGGGGGCGGTGCTGCAGGGCATCGGGATGGGGGGCGGGACGCTGGCGTGGAACTTGGGGCACGTCGATTTCGCGCGGGCCAGCGAGACCTCGCAGTACATGGCGACGCACGTGACGCTCAACGGCGTGCGCGGGCTGCTCGCGCCGCTCCTGGCCGTGACGCTGTATGAAGTCTTCCGTGCGAGCGGGCTGCACGCCCCCACGGGCGTGATGATCGTCGTGTGCGTCTTCACGTGCGCCGGGGCCCTGGGCTTCGTGCGCCTGCGCATCGTGATGGGGCAGCTCGCGGCTCGGGGTATCGACCGGGCGGCCTAGCCGACAACGCTGGGGCAACAAAAAACGCCCGGGGGTGCCCGGGCGTTGCGTGGTTCACGATGCGGCACCGCGCGATCAGCCGATCTTGATCTTCTTGGGCTGGATCTTCTGCACCTTGGGCAGACGCAGCGTCAGCACGCCGTCTTTCAGGTCGGCCTGCGCGTCCTTGTCGACGACCGCGCTGGGCAGGGCGATGCGGCGGCTGAGCGAGCCCACACGCCGTTCCTTGCGGTAGTAGCGCTCGTTCGTCTCCTCCTTCTCTTCGGTGTGCTGGGCGTTGATCGTGAGCACGTTGTCGTGCACCTCGATGTCGACGTCGCCCTTGGAGAACCCGGGCACGCTGGCGCGGACGATCACGTTCGCGTCGTCTTCGGAGACATCCAGCGCAAGGGTGCCCTCCTCGATCCGGGCCGCCAGCGGCATGGCCTCGGTAAAGAAAGGTTCGGCGAGCATGCGATCGAAGATCGATGCGATCGGCAGCACTTCACGCATGTTGCGACGGGTGATGCTGTTCATGGACATACCTCCTGATCGCCCGCGCGTCCGCGCCGTCCACCCGGCGCGAGCCCGCGGGTTGGTTGCTTGATGCAAGGGCTATGGCAACCGGCGTGCCAGCCGCCATTCCCCCCGTGCATGCCGAAAAAGGCCCCGGGAACGGCCATTTCTGCAATCCCGGCAGGCGGGTGCCACCTTGGCAGCAGGGTCCCATACGATCGGTCATGACCCCCATCGACCTCCGCAGCGACACCGTCACGCGTCCCACGCCCGCCATGCTCAAGGCCATGAGCCAGGCCCCGCTGGGTGACGACGTGCTGGGCGATGATCCCAGCGTGATCCGCCTGCAGGAACGCGTGGCCGAGATCATGGGCAAGCCCGCCGCCTGCTTCGTCCCCACCGGCACGATGGCTAATCAGACCGCGATCCGCGCCCAGACCGAACCGGGCGACGAGGTCATCTGCCACGCCGACAGCCACATCATCCACTACGAAACAGGCTCGCCCGCGGCGCTTTCGGGCGTGATGATCCGCCCGCTCACGGGCGAGCGCGGGCAGTTCTCCGCCGCCCAGGTCCATGAGGCCTTTCGCGCCGAGAGCATCCACGCCCCGCGCTCCGCGATGCTGATCGTCGAGAACACGCACAACCGCGGCGGGGGCTCGGTCTGGTCGCTCGACCAGGTGCGGGATGTCACCCACGCCGCCCGCGAGCACGGCCTGCGCTGTCACCTTGACGGCGCCCGCCTCTGGAACGCCTGCGCCGCCACCGGGCACGCGCCCGCGGCGTATGCGCAGCACTTCGACACGATTTCGTGCTGCTTCTCAAAGGGCTTGGGTGCGCCTGTGGGTTCGGTCGTTGCGGGTGACGCCAAGACCATCGCCCGCGTCCATCGCTTCCGCAAGATGTTCGGCGGGACGATGCGTCAGTCTGGCGTGCTCGCGGGGGCTTGCCTGCACGCGCTCGATCATCACCGCGAGCGACTGGCCGAGGACCACGCCAACGCCAAGCATCTGGCCGCGGGGCTGGCGCTGATCCCTGGGCTCTCGCTCGAGCCGGCGCAGCGTCGGGTGGGTGTCGAGACCAACATGGTCTTCATCGATCTTGCGCCCGACCTGTCGATGGACGCCGCGTCACTCAGCCGTGCGCTCAAGGAAGAGGGCGTACTGATGCTGCCGACGGCGCCGCGTCGGCTGCGGGCGGTCTGTCATCTGGATGTAAGCCGCGCCGCGATCGATGCGGCGATCGCGATCATCGCGAAGGTGGTCCGTGCGGGGCTGGTGCCGGCCTAGGCGGGGTTTACTTCTGCACGCGCCGCACGGTGGTGACCAGTTCGTTGGTGCTGCGCAGGGTCTTGTCGCCCAGCGTCTGCTCGACGGCGATGGTCTGGCGCGTGGTCATGCTCTGCAGCGTGCCCGTCTCGGTGTTCCACTGCGCCTCGCCGGTGTAGGTCGAATCCTTGACGCTGATCGAGGGCAGGCCCGTCGTGCCCCCGGTGGGCGAGAGCCCGAAGACCCCGCGCAGGCCCAGAGTGGCGGTCGCGCCGTTCATGCTTTTGAGGGTCGTGGTCGTGGTGATCTTCATGTCGCCCATCATCGAGGCGATGACGTCCTCGTCGGTCCACGATTCGCCCACGCTCGCTTCGCCCGTGCCGCGTCGCAGCGTCATCACGCGGCCCATCAGGCTGCGGATCACATCGGCGCCGGTGAAGTTGTTGGCGAGCATCGCCCCCGGGCCGGCGGCGAGTTTCTCGCCCCCCGAAACGCTGGTGATGTTCCCGTCCTTGTCGATCTTGAGCTCGAGCGTCAGGCCCACGATGGGGCGGAGCATCGCGTCGGCGGGCTCGTCCTTGCGCGCGGGCTTGGTGCTGTCAAAGTCCATCACCGTGTCGCCCTGCGTCAGCTTGAACTTGAGCGACTCGTAGACCAGGTCCACGCTCGCCCCTGTCTCGGGACTCACGTCGCGCACCCGCAGCAGCAGGCCGATGTCCTGCTCGATCCGCTGCCCATCGCCGGGGGCGGCCTCGCCCGCAAGCTTCGTCGAGGCATCCAGGCGCATCGTGTAGCGGATCTCCTGCCCCTTGGTGAACTTGGGGCGCAGGTTGATCTTGCGCCCTTCCTGGCGCTGGAGCGTCTCGGCCCCGCTGCAGGGCGATGGCGCCGCCGCCATGAACGACAAGCCCGCGAGTAGAACCCCCGTCACGAGACGCGTCCGCTTCATCTGCTGCTCCTTGATGCCTTCGGTACAGGGCTACCGCGGCCATTCCGGGTCGGTTGCACAGGAATGATAGTGAGCAGCCGGGTGCGTCACCCGTGAGGGCTACGAGGCCTTCCGTGCGGCTTCCACCGCGGGGCGGATCGTCTCGTTGTATGCACTGGCCTGGGCCAGCCGAGAGAGCGCCAAACGCGTGCGATCGTTCAACCCGCGGAATGTCACGCCCAGTTCCCGCTGGAAGAACCCGGTGCGACGGGCCCAGACCACCTCGCAGCCGATGACCATCGGGCCGTCGAGCGTTTCGAGCGTCAGGGTGATCGGCTGGTTCAGGGGCGGGGGCTTCTGGCGGGTGCGCACGCGCATCCCGCTGGCCGAGAGATCGCGGATTTCGCCCAGCGAACACGTTACGTCCTGGCAGAAGACGCGCCCGGCACGCCGACTATTGGTCGGAGCATTGGGGTCCTTCAGGCCCGGCATGTCCTTGGGCGTGGGCGCATTCATCATGAATATTTCGGCCCGCGCACCACACACCTTCAGAAGCTGTGGTACGTTTCTCCCGCTGAACAAGCGAAACGACCCAACCATGAGCATCTCGGGCACGCACATCCCGCATATCCACTACACGCCGGAAACTCCGCCCGAAGAGGCCTCGCGCCGGTTCTACGAGATCATGCGACTGCGCCGCAGCGTGCGCAGCTTCTCGGACCGCCCCGTCCCCGAAGAAGTGATCCGCCTGGCGATCGCTTCGGCGGGCACCGCACCCTCGGGCGCGCACAAGCAGCCGTGGCGATTCGTCGCAGTCAGCGATCCGGCGATGAAACGCCAAATCCGTGAAGCCGCCGAGGCCGAAGAGCGAGAGTTCTATTCGCGCCGCGCCGGCAAGGAATGGCTGGCGGACCTCGAGCCCCTGGGCACCAACGCGAACAAGCCCTTCCTCGAAACCGCCCCCTGGCTCATCGTAGTCTTCAAGATGATGAAGGCCGGCGACGCGACGCAGGTCTACTACGTCAACGAATCGGTGGGCATTGCCACGGGGTTCCTGATCGCCGCCCTGCACCACGCAGGGTTGGCCACCCTGACGCACACGCCAAGCCCGATGGGGTTCCTCACGAAACTCCTCGGGAGGGGCGAGCACGAGCGTCCGTTCCTGCTTCTGCCCGTGGGCTACCCCGCCCAGGGGTGCACCGTGCCCGACCTGACGCGCAAGCCCCTCGACGAGATCATGGTCCGGATCTGAGTCCCCTCGCACCGCGCGAGGGCCTCGGGTAGCCTGTGGGCGTGAACGAAGAACGCCCTGACAAGAAAACCAGCGGGGCGGCACGGCGTAAACGCCGCAAGGCCGCCCAGCGCCACGCCCCGGGCACCTCGCCGGGCACGATCACCGTGAGCGCCTCGGCGCAGCGCCCCGTGATCGAGGCGATCGCCTTCGGGCCGGGGGAGTACGCCAAGCACCAGGGCCTGAGCCCCGAGGCCGCCCACGCGCTCGTGGGCACTCATCCGGTGGTATGGATCAATGTCACGGGGCTGGGTGATGCGAAGATCATCGAGCAGGTCGGCGATCTGTTTCGGCTGCATCGCCTTGCGCTCGAAGACGCCGTCCATACGCACCAGCGCCCCAAGATCGAGGAGTATCCCGACCGGCTGTTCATCGTCTTTCGCGCGCCCGAGCCGCCCGAGCGCGGGGCGGCCCCCGCCCCCGAGCCGGGCCAGGTCGGCACCGAACAAATCGCAATGTTCCTGGGCCCAGGGTTCGTGCTCACCTTCCAGGAGGGGCACGCCGACTGCTTCGAGCCCGTGCGCGTGCGAGCCCGCGGCGGCAAGGGGCGCATGCGCAATCAAGGGCCCGATTACCTCGCCTACGCCCTGCTCGACGCGGCGACCGACGCCTTCTTCCCGGTGCTCGATTCGATGCGCGATCGCATCGACGCGATCGAACAGGACATCCACGCCCACGCCCCCAAAGACGCCATCGCCCGCATCTACGAGATCCGCCATGACCTGGCCAATCTGCGCCGGGCGATCTGGCCTCTGCGCGATGTGCTCAACGCGCTGGTGCGCGACCCTTCGACGCTCATCGGCCCCGAGGCCCGCGTCTTCCTGCGCGATTGCTACGACCACACCGCCCAACTGATGGACCTGGTCGAGGGCTGCCGCGATTCGACCTCGGGCCTGATGGATCTGCACCTGGGCATGGCCTCGGCGCGCATGAACGAGGTGATGAAGGTCCTCACCGTCATCGCCACGCTCTTCATGCCTCTCACGTTCATCGTGGGGGTCTACGGCATGAACTTCGACCGCGCCTCGCCTCTCAACATGCCCGAACTGGGCTGGTCGTACGGGTACCTCTTCGCGCTGGGCCTGTGCGCGATCAGCACCCTCATCCTCTTCATCTACTTCCGACGCAAGGGCTGGCTGGGCGGGCGTTAGAGATCGGCGGGCGTCAGACCGCCGCGTCCACAGGCTTCACCGCGAGGATCGAGCACCCGGCCTGGCGCAGCACGCGCTCGGCGGTGCTCCCGAGAAGCACCTCGCGCAGGTTCGTCTTGCCGCGGGTGCCGATCACCACCAGTTCCGCGCCCGATTGCTTGGCGTACTCGACCAGCCCGGCGCCGTGGCTGGCGTTGGCCACCAGCTCAAACCGGGGGCTGGTCCACTGCACCTGCGGATCATCGGGCCGGCAGAACTCTTCGAGCTTCGTCCGAAGGCTGTCGCGGTGGCGGGCCTGCGCCTCGGGGCTGGTGTCCACGCCGCTGGGCTTGAAGAAGAACCCACTCGACGGCGCACGATAAACATGCACCGCGTGGACGTGCGCGTTGTCCTGGGCGGCGAGGCGCATCGCGTTGCGCAGCGCATCGCGCGACGTTTCCGAGAAGTCGATCCCCACGACAATCTGCTTGAACGCCCCCGTCTGGCCCGGGTGCACCAGCAGCACCCGTGAGGCGGCCCGGCGCACCAACTGGCCCGCCAGCGTCCCCACGCCCCGGTCGTGAGTGATGCCGTGCGCGCCCAGCACCAGCAGGTCCGCCTTGCGGTCGCGGCAGCGGCGCATCAACTCGATCATCGGGTTGTTGATCGCCACGGCGAAGTCCGCGGGCTTCTTCTCGCCCATCCCCTGGGTGAACTCGTCCCAGGCCTTGGTGGCGTCGTTGACGAGCCCGCGCTCGATCTCCTGCACCATGGGCGAGAGGCTTTCCTGCAGTTCCACCATGACCAGCGTGTCGATCACGTGCACCACGTGCACCTTGGCGCGGTTCCACGCGCTCAGGCGAAGGGCCTGCACCATGGCGTCCTTCGAGCACGCCGTGAAGTCCACCCCGACGACGATTGATTGCAGGCGATCCATAATGGCTCCTTGCGGAATGAGGGCGGACACGACGCGCCCGCATCATCCTACGCCCCATTCTGGAGGCGTTGCTCCAGATGGGCAGAGAGTCAAGGACTATGGGCGTTGGCAATGGGTCGAGGGGTAAAAGATGAAGGGGCAGGTTCCGTAGACTGCTCTCATGGCACAGCCCAGCAGCCCGCCCTTCACCCCCGCGGCGATTACCCAGCCCGCCCCGGTCCTCCTCTCTTATTACATCCTGGTTGCCCTCGCCTCGCTGATCGCGTTCCCGATCACGATGCCCATGCTCTACTTCCGCTACCACACCATGCGGTACCGCTTCGACGACGAGGGGATCAGCATGTCGTGGGGCATTCTCTTCCGGCGTGAAATCAACCTCACGTACCGGCGCATCCAGGACATCCATGTCACGCGCAACATTTTCCAGCGATGGCTGGGCCTGGCCACGGTCGCCATCCAGACCGCCTCGGGCAGCGCAACGCCCGAGATGAGCATCGAGGGTGTGCTCGAGTTCGAGGCCCTGCGTGATTACCTCTACGCCCAGATGCGTGGCGCCAAGGGCGATGCTCCGTCCGCCCCCGCCAGCGATTCGTCGCCCGACGAGAGCGCAAGATTGCTCCGCCAGATCGCCGATGACCTCGCCGCCGTGCGGGTCGCACTATCCGCCAAGGGGGAGAGCCCCCGATGAACACCACCTGGATGTACGAAGGCGTGTGGGGCCTGCTGACGTCGTGGTTCCGCGTGCCGCGTGAGGCGCCGGTCCTGCCCAGCGTGGGCGGCGAAGCCATCAAGGCATTCCGGCCAGACCCCGGCTATCTGCGGTACCTCAAGGTCATGTTCTGGATCGTGCTGCTGGTGATCGATCTGCTGGCGGTCTTCGTGTGGATCATCATCACGTCGGTCTCCCCCGTTGCGGGCGCGATCCTGTTCCTTCCCGCGCTGCTCATCATCGTCGTGCCCGATGTCATCGCCTATGTCGCGATCCATCTCCGCTACGACACCACGTGGTACGTCATGAGCTTGCGCAGCATCCGGCTGCGACGCGGCGTGTGGGTCATCGCCGAGACCACCATCACCTTCGAGAACATCCAGAACATCACCATCCAGCAGGGGCCCTTGCAGCGCCACTTTGGCATCGCCGATATCAAGCTCAGCACTGCGGGGGGCGGCTCCGCCGGCCCGCACGGGCATGGCAGCACCTCGCACCAGGGTCTCATCCAGGGCATCGCCAATGCACAGGCCCTCCGCGACCAGATCGAGGCGAAGGTCCGCGCCTCGCGCTCGGCGGGTCTGGGTGACGACAAGGAGCCAGCGGGCGATGCTCCCCCGGATCGCCTGGTTGCCCTTCGTCGGGTCGCCGACGAGGCCAGGGGCCTCCGGGCCGCTCTGGGGGCTTGATCCCAAACCCAGGGCGAGCGCGCTGGGACGCACGGGCGAACAACCGCCGGTACGCTTCGTGACGGGCGTGCGGGGTGAAGCCTGTGTCCCAGTCCCTCGTCCAGTCCCGCCCACGCACGATGCCTCACGATCCACCGATCAATCACCCAACATTCGCGGACACGCTGGGCGAATTGGCGCACCGGGCCTCGCTGGGGGATCGGGACGCATTCGACCAGATTCACGCGCGCCTGGCGGGGGGTGTGCGCCAGTTGTTTCTCAAGCGGCTGGGCGCTCGGGCGGACCTCGCGGACGATCTGGCCCAGCGGGCCTTCCTGGCGGCTTGGACCGCCATCTCAAGCGGGCGATACGACCCCACGCGTTCGGCGGCGTCGACGTTCATCTACGCCATCAGCCTGAAGATCTGGCTGCAGCACCTGCGGGCGGAGGGTCGCCGCTCGCGTCGTGAGGGGCCAGACGAGGCGGCCCTGGCAGCAGCGGCCGGGGGGGACGAGGTTGACCAGGGCCCGGCGATGGCCGAGTTGCTCCAGGTGGTCCGCGACAGCCTCTCAGGTGCGCACGAAGACCTGACATCACAGGAACGGCAGATTCTCCGGTGTGTCGCCGAGGGGGACTCGGACCGTGCCCTGGCCAAGCGGCTGGGGCTGGCCCCGAGCACGGCCAACGCCAAGAAGAACGCCGCATTCGAAAAACTACGGCGGATTCTCGGAGCACGCGGTTTCCGCGCCGATTCGGGCGAGCAGACGGACACCGACGGGGAATAAACCAGCGTGGGCCAGCATGATGGCCTGGACGGGGGGCGAGCCATGAACGACCGCGATCTGCAGGCACTTCTCACGTTCGCGCTCGAAGCCGAGGCCTTCGAGCGTGATGCGCTGCGTCCGGCGTCGATCCCGATCTGGCGTCGCCCGTGGGTCTGGGGAGGCCTGGCGGCGGCCGCCGCCCTGGCCATCGCCATCCCGATGCTGATCCCCGCGCCCGCACCGGCCTTTGATCCGTCGAACGTGGCGCGGGTACAGCCGGTCGCGGCACGCACTCTTTCGGATGATGACCTCAACGCGATCCAGCGGGCGCTGGGCGAGATGCTCTCCGACCCCACGAAGGTCGAGGGAAACCTCGCCATGGTGATCGCGATCGTCCGGGGCGATCAGGGTGAATGCGAGTGCGTCCACTGGCGTCGCCACCAACTGCCCGCGGGCAAGGCCCTGGCCGACCTCAGCCGCAACGAACTCCTGCGCCTGGGCATGCAGGATTCGTGCCCGGCGAGCACCGACCGCCTGCTGGTGGTGGGGGTGGCCTGCGATGAGATCCCGCTCGACGGGCGATTGGCGGGGCAACTGGCCGCCTGTGTCGACGTGGGCGAGACCTGCGGGGATACGGCGACGTGCTACGCCTCGCGCGCGCTGGCCTGTCTGCCCGATGACGCCACGGTCGTGGCAGCCACGCTCGCGATGTCGCGCTGAGCGCATGCCTGATAACTCGGGCCATGTTTTGTCGGCGCAGATCGCGTTGTCGTTACAGGGTGACGATCCCGTATCGATGAACCTCGCGTGTGCTGGCATCGGGCACGCTGTATTCGACCTTCTCTCTAATGGCATGCGCGGGAGCATGCGCATGCGGGGAGGGGTTGATGGAGCGTTCACTGGGCAATCTCGTGGTCGTGGGGATGCTCGCCGCGGCGGGCTGGTTCCTCCACGCCCAGTGGGAAGAGGGTCGCCCGGCGTGTGAGCGTGGACGGGCGGCGATGTCGGCCGGAGATTACGAGACGGCGGCGGCCTGGCTCGAGCGGGCCCGGGCTGAGGATCCCGCCGACATGAGTGTTTCGCTCTCGCTGGCCGAGTGCTACGACAAGCTCGGGCGCAAGGATTCCGCGGTGCAGGCGTACCGAAGGGTCGAGGGCGTGCTGCTCGAGCCGTCGAACTCGGTGACGCTCCAGCGCCATAAGCAGCGCTTCAGCACGCTGCGGGCCGAGGGGTACTGACCTGCATGGGGCGTTCCGCTCAGCGGAGGATGCGCCACAAGGCGTGGATCAGGCCGGGCACGTAGAACATCAGCGTCAGGACGATGCTGAGGATGAAGTGAAGCCCGACGCCATCCTTGAGCAGGACCCCAAGGGGTGGGATCAGGATCGCGATGATGACGAGCAGGAGTTTGTTCGTTTCGTCGTTGGCCATGTTGCCTCCGGTGTGATGCCCCGCGATCGGATCAGCCCGCGCGGGCCAATCGCTTGATGAGCTGGATCTGACCCGTGTGATAGAGGTCGTGGGCGGCGATCCCGGCGATCAGCACGCCGTAGCGGTTCTTGCGGTTCGGGATCAGCTTGGGATAGTCGTTTGGATCAACGCGATCGACCGCCTTGCGCAGCAGCGTATGGATGCGCTTGAGCAGGGCGATGTCCTCGCGCCAGGCGCGGATCGTCGGCTTGGCCGGGGGAGAGGGCCAGTTGCTGGGCGTGCGGTCGAAGGCGGGGGGCTCTTCGCCCGTGAGTGCGCGCACGACCGCGTGTTTCCAATACGCGCAGTGGAGCACGTGCTCCCAGATGCATTTGCGCCCGGGGCCCGGGCGCCAGAGGGCTTCCTTGAGCGTGAGCCCTCGGATCGAGCCGGTGAGTGTCGCCCCCTGCCAGCCTTTGCCGGTGAATGCGGAATTGATCACGAGCCTGGTGAAGGCCGGTGCGGCGTGCGGGGTTCCCATGGGTGCCAAGTCCAGCGTGTTGGACGGGATTTGTCAAGGCGAGGTCCGGGGTGGTCGGAACTCCACGCGGCGGGTAGGCTGTGCGGCCCGCGCGGGGCATCTCCCCGCGCCGGACGCGAGGACACGATGGCGCTCCAGCAACTCAACGAGCAGCAGATCCGCGATTGGACACCCGAGCAGAAGGACCGATGGTGGCTTGAGAACGTCTTCCGCGGGGATATGCCCCAGCTGACGCTGCGCTCAGCCCTGACGGGGTTCATCCTGGGCGGGTTGTTGAGTGCGACGAACCTCTACGTCGGGGCCAAGACCGGCTGGACGCTGGGGGTGGGGCTGACAAGCGTCATCTTGGCCTTTGCCATGTTCAAGGTGCTCACGCGCTTTGGCGCCAAGGACATGACGATCCTCGAGAACAACTGCATGCAGTCCATAGCCACGGCGGCGGGCTACATGACAGGCCCGCTGATTTCGGGCATGGCCGCCTACATGTGGATCGAGAACCGGCCCATGATCTGGTGGCAGATGCTCCTCTTCAACGTGGTGCTCTCGCTGCTGGGCGTGCTTGTCGCCTTCCCCATGAAGCGTCGTTTCATCAACAACGAGCAGCAGCCCTTCCCCGAGGGGCGTGCCTGCGGCGTGGTGCTCGACACGCTCTACACCGGCGCCGCCTCGGTGGGCGTCTTCAAGGCCAAGGCCCTGGCGATGGCGGCGCTGATCGCCGGCGGGCTGAGCTTCATCTCGGGCGAAAACTGGATGAAACTCATCCAGGAAAAGGTCATGCGGCTTCAGTCGTCGTGGCACCTGACGCACTACCTCGACGACTGGTACTACGCGCTCGTGGCCAAGGGCATCGTGCCGATCCCGAAGATCGCGGGGATTCCGCTCAAGGAACTGGCGCTGCGTCCGACGCTCGACCTGGCGATGTTCGGCGCGGGCGGGCTGATGGGCATCAAGGCCGCCAGCAGCATGCTGATCGGGATGGTGCTGAACTTCGCGGTCATCGTGCCGTGGATGATCGTCATCGGCGAGATCAAGCCCCGCAGCGGCTCGCTCGAGGCGGGCGACGCGGTCTTTGGGCGTGTGCACATTCTCAACAACTGGGCCCTGTGGTGGGGCATCGTGATCATGGTGGTGGCGTCGATGGTCGCGCTCTTCGCCAAGCCCAAGGTCTTCATCGAGGCGTTCAGCGGCTTGTTCAACCGCTCGGGCCCGCGCAAGGTCGACGTGCTCGGGCACATCGAACTGCCGTTTAACTGGTCGCTCATCGGCGTGCCGATCATCGGCGCGGTAGGCGTGTGGATGGCCCACGATTGGTTCGGGGTAGGCTGGATCTACGGGGCGACGGCGATCCCGCTGATCATCGTGCTCACGCTGATCGCCGCCAGCAGCACGGCGATGACGGGGATCACCCCCACGGGCTCGCTGAGCAAGCTGCCCCAGTTCGGCTACGGCGCGCTCGACCCCAAGCACCCGCCCACAAACCTGATGACGGCGATCATGTGCGTCGAGGTGGCCAGCAACGCCAGCAACCTGCTGATGGACATCAAGCCCGGGTACATGCTCGGCGCCAAGCCCCGCCAGCAGGCGATCGGGCACTGCATCGGGATCATGGCGGGCGCGCTCGCCTCGACTCCGCTCTTCTACTTGCTCTTCCTCAGCGGGTATGACGCGGACAAGGCGGCGACCACCCCGGGGTATGTCCAGCAGATCATGGCCCCTGAGGGGGGGCAGTTTGGCTTCCCCAGCGCGCTGCAGTGGAAGGGCGTGTCGGATCTCGTCACGTCGATCTTCGGCGGGGGCACGGGCTCGCTGCTCACGCCCTCGATCATCACGTCGATGATCATCGCGGGCGTGGTGGGGCTGATCTTCGAGATCATCCGCCTCACGAGCAAGGGCAAGTTCCCCATCAGCCCGCTGGCGATCGGGCTTGGCGTGGTGGTGCCGCCCGATTCGACCCTGGCGATGTTCGCCGGGGCGTTCTTCTTCTGGCTGATGCACCGGGTGTACAGCAAGAAGAAGGAATCGAAGGGCAATCTGCTCTGGATCGAAACGCACGAGCCGATCTGCGCCGGCATCATCGCCGGGGCGGCGCTGGTGGGCATCAGCGACGTGATGGTGAAGGTCTTCCTGCTGTAGGACACGTCCGGAGGCGTGCGGGGTATGCCCGCGTGCGTTCGCCCAGGGCGAGAACTCTCGATGGGTCGCCGCTCACGTATCACCCATCCCGTCAAGGGTGGCCAACGGCCAGAGGATGCCGTATCGCCCCGTGCCATCGCCTTGGCCGGAGCGATCGTCTTTATCCTGTCGTGCGGGGCGTTTCTGCCCGCCATCGGCGCGGGGTTCAGCGACTTTGACGACCACGGGTTTCTGCTCGAGGCCACGGGCTGGCGCGGGCTGGGGCCGGAGAACCTCGCCTGGATGGCCACGGCGATGCGACTGGGGCATTATCAGCCGCTGACGTATCTCTCCTACGCGATCGATTACACATTCTGGGGCATGGACCCGCGGGGCTATCACACGACGAACATCTTGCTGCACGCGGGCAACGCCGTGCTGCTCATGTTCGTGCTGGTGCGCGTGCTGATCCTCGGCGGAGCCGAGCGCAGCCGCAGCCTGCTCTTCGCGGCGGCGGCGGCGAGCATCCTGTGGGCGGTGCATCCGCTGCGCGTCGAGAGCGTGGCGTGGATCACCGAGCGGCGCGATGTGCTCTCGGCCTCTTTTCTGCTGTTGAGCATGTTGGCATATCTGCGCGCGGTGCGGCCGGGGGAGGCCCCGCTCGCGTCGAGACGCGCGTACGTGTGGTGCCTTGGACTGCTGCTCTGCTCGCTGCTGGCCAAAGCCTGGGGGATCACGTTCATCGCGGTGGTGCTGGCGCTGGATGTCTGGCCGCTCAGGAGGCTGCCGTGGCGCGTGTGGCGCTGGGGCGCGTTCGCGCCGGTGCTGCGGCAGAAAATTCCCATCGCGGGCTTGTGCGCGGTCTTCGCCTTCCTTGCGTGGATGGCGCAGCGCACCGGGCACGACGAAACCATGCGCTCGTTCCAGGACTGGGGCTGGGCCGCCCGCGGGTTTCAGGCGTGTTACGGCGTGGTCTTCTATCTCTGGAAGACGATCGCCCCGGTTGATCTGGTGCCCCTCTATGAACTGCCGCTGACGTTTGATGCGGGCGAGGCGCGCTGGTGGATCGCGGCGGGCCTGGTGATCGTCATGGCGGTGGCGGTTGGATTGATTGCACGACGGCATGCGGGCATCGGCGTGGCCATGCTGCTCTATGTGATCCTGCTCTCGCCGGTGCTGGGGATCGCGCAGAGCGGCATCCAACTCGTCGCCGATCGCTACGCCTATCTTGCGTTGTGGCCTATCGCGGGGTTGCTGGCGGCAGGGCTTGGGCGACTTTGGGCGGCACAGCCGCGGCCTGCGCTATTGCGCGCCACGGCCGTCGCGTGCATTCTGGCAGCGATGGTGCTGGGCACGCTTTCATGGCGGCAGTGCGGGCTGTGGGGCGACACGCTGCGCCTGTGGGAGACCACCATCGCCCGCGGGCACGACGGGCCCGTTACGCGGAACTATCTCGCGCGACAACTGGAAAGGGCCGGGCGCTATGCGGATGCCATCCGCGAGTACGAGGCGAGCCTGGCGTTCAATCCGAGCTACGAGGACAGTTGGTTTGGCATGGGCAATGCCCTGCGCTCGATGGGCCAGCACGCTCGCGCGCACGAGGCCTTTGTGAAGAGCATCGAGGTGGCCAGCGATCCGATGCGATCGCAGATCGCCCTGGGGCTGCTGCGCGTGATGCACCTGAACGACCAGGCGGGCGCGATCGAGGCCTTTGCCCAGGCGGTCGAGACCGCCCAGCGCCTGGGCAACCCGCAGCGCACCGGCACGCCCTACCTCATGCTCGCCTCGGCGTACGGCGAGGCGGGGGACATCCAGCGGGCGATCCCGCTGCTGCGCGAGGCGGCGAGGTGGCCCGACACGCGCGAGCAGGCGATCGGCTTTCTACGCGATCTGGGCGTGCCGCCCTGAAGTGAGCACCAGCGCACAGGTGCGGCTCAAGCCTTGGCGGCGACCTTGGCCCAGGTGTCTTTGAGGGTCACCGTCCGGTTGAAGACGGGTTTGCCGGGGGTGGTGTCCTCGTCGGCGCGGAAGTAGCCCATGCGTTCGAACTGAACCGTGTCGCCGACCTTGGCCGTGCTCAGGCTGCGCTCGCCCATCGCCGTCAGCACCTCGAGCGAGTGGGGGTTGAGGTCGTCGAGTTGATCGCCGGTGCGAGCGCCGGGCTCCTCGGCGTTGAAGAGACGATCGAAGAGGCGGACCTCGAGGGGCACGGCGTGGGGCGCGCTGACCCAGTGGAGCGTGCCCTTGACCTTGCGCCCGTCGGGCGAGTCTCCGCCGCGAGTCGCGGGGTCGTAGGTCGCGCGCACTTCGATGATCTCGCCGGTGGCTGGGTCCTTGACGACGCTCGTGGCGGTGATGAAGTAGGCCCAGCGCAGGCGGACCTCCTGGCCGATGGCCAGGCGGAAGAACTTCTTGGGAGCGGTTTCCATGAAGTCGTCGCGCTCGATGAAGAGCGTGCCCGAGAAGGGGACCTTGCGCGAGCCAAGGGCAGGGTCCTCGGGGTTGTTCAGGCAGTCGAGTTCTTCGACTGTCCCCGCGGGCCAGTTCTCGATCGTGACCTTGAGCGGGCGCAGCACGGCCATGACGCGCGGGGCGGTGGCGTTGAGGCGGTTGCGCACCGCGTTCTCGAGGCGGGTGACGTCGATCACGCTCTCCTGCGTGGTGACGCCGATCTCGTCGCAGAAGTCGCGGATGGCATGTGCGGGATAGCCGCGCCGGCGCAGGCCCGCGATGGTGGGCATGCGCGGGTCGTCCCAGCCCTTGACGCGTTTTTCTTCGACCAGGCGCAGGAGGAAGCGCTTGCTCATCACGGTATAGGTGAGGTTGAGGCGGGCGAATTCGATCTGCTGGGGGTGGTGGATCTTTTCTCCCCAGGGCGAGCCGGGCCCGCGGTCCTTGTTGATGGCGTTGATGAACCAGTCATAGAGGGGGCGGTTCACGCGGAACTCGAGCGTGCAGATCGAGTGAGTGATCCCCTCGATGGAATCTTCCAGGCCGTGCGCCCAGTCGTACATGGGGTAGATGCACCAGGCGTCGCCCGTGTTGTGGTGGTGCTCGTGGATGATGCGGTACATCACCGGATCGCGCAGCACGAAGTTCGGGCTGGCCAGGTCGATCTTGGCGCGCAGGGTCTTGCTGCCCGCGGCGTGCTTGCCGTGGCGCATCTCGTCGAGCAGGCGCAGACTCTCGGCCGCGGAGCGATCGCGGTGGGGAGACTTCGCGGGCGACTTGGTGTCGCCCCGGTTCTTCGAGACCTCCTCGGCGGAGAGATCACAGACGTAGGCGAGCCCCTTGCGGACGAGTTCGACAGCGAAGGCGTACATCTGCTCGAAGTAGTTGCTGGCGTAGAAGAGGCCGCCCGCATGTGGGCCGGTATCGAAATCGCCCCCGAGCCACTTCACGTCGCGGATGATCGAATCGACGTATTCCTGCTCTTCCTTGGCGGGGTTGGTGTCGTCGAAGCGCAGGTTGAACTTGCCGGCGTATGTCTTCGCCAGGCCGAAGTTGAGGCAGATGCTCTTGGCGTGCCCGATGTGCAGGTAGCCGTTGGGCTCGGGCGGGAAGCGTGTGTGCACCTTGGGCGTCTGGTTGGGCCACGCACCCCATTTGAGGGCGGCGTTGTCGGCCTCGACGATCTGCTCGAGGAAGTTGAGATGACGTGGGGTGTCGTCCATGGGGGTCGGGCTCCGAAGGGGCAAGTGTAGATGGGTGACGCCGCCGCCCCCAGCGGGGCGGTTGGTCTTTGTTGGCGTACGGAACCGGGTGGGCGTATCGTGCGTCCAATGATGCTGCCGCGTGGGACGTGTTCCCCCGGGGCGTGGTCCCTTCGTTTTGCCCAGTTGAGGAGATGCTGGATGCTCGCACTCGCCTGCTTTGCCGCGTGTCTTTCCTTTGTCGGCCCTGATGACGTGGTGGCGATGAAGCCCTTCGCGAGCGGAGCGATGCAGCGCTTCGGCTATTACCGCCCGGTGCGAACCGAACTCTCGCCCGAGCGTCCCGCCACCCTGACCAAACTCCCCGACGGCGTGACCCCGGCCGTCTACGGCGTGCTCCCCATCCAGGGCTCGGGCACCTACCACGTCGCCATGACCGTCAGCGAGGAACGCGTCGAATCGCTCTTTGTCGATGCCAATGGCAACGGCGACCTCAGCGACGACCCGCCCATCGACTGGAAGGGCGTGGTGGTCGGCAAGACCCCAGACGGCACCGACCTGCGTCAGCATTCGGGCACGATCCGTCTCAACCTGGGCACGCCCGACAAGCCCCGCGAGGTGACGCTGGGCGGCTACCGCTTCGACCCTCGCGCCCCGGGGCGCGAGGCCCTTGCCTCGACGCTGCTCTATTACCGCGACTACGGCGTGGAGGGGCGGGCCACCATCGGCGGCAAGGACTACGCCGTGTACCTTTCCGATGAGAATGCCACGGGCAACTTCCAGCCCCGCGAGATCGACGGCGACAGCACCGCGATCGCGTTCTTCATCGATCGCAACGCCGACGGCAAGTTCGCCGACCAGGGCGAATCCTTCGCCGCTCTCTTTCCTTTCAACATCGATGGCGAGTCGTATCGTCTTGCCGACGTCGCGCCGGATGGTTCGAGCCTGCGCATCGTGGTCAGCGATCAGAAGGTGGACGAGATCCCCCTGCCCCCTGATCACAGCGTGGGCAAAGCAATCACCCCCTTCACCGCCACGCTGATGAGCGGCAAAGAGGTTAAGTTCCCCGCCGATTACAAGGGCAAGGTGGTGCTGCTCGATTTCTGGGCGACATGGTGCGGGCCGTGCATTCGCGAGGTGCCTCACCTGGTCGAGGCGTACAAGGCGTACCACGACCAGGGGTTTGAGATCCTGGGCATCTCGCTCGATCAGAAGGACCAGACCGAGAAGATCAACGAGGTGATGAAGGAACACTCGATGACCTGGCCGCAGGTCTACGACGGTGGGTTCTGGAAAGCCCGCATCGCGCAGCAATATGTGATCCGCTCGATCCCGGCGGTCTTTCTGGTCGACGGCGACACGGGCGAGATCCTGGGCCTGCGTCAGGACCTCGGGGGCGACAGGCTCAAGCAGGCCATCGAGAAGGCCCTGACGAAGAAGAAGAGCGCGAAGTAACGCGTCGTCGCGTTCACGCCACCGATGCCGGTTGGACGCCTGATCAGGCGCGCAGCCACGCGCCGATCACAACGCATGCGCACGCCCCCAGCCCCATGAGCAGGCCCACGCCGATCAGCCTCCACAGCGGGACGAGCCCGGTGCGATAGGTCAGCGCGTTGGGCGGCGTAGAGACGGGCAGCACCATCGCGGCACCCGAGGCGAAGGCGATGGCCAGCCCCGCCTCGCGCATCAGCCAGCCTTGCCCCTCGCCGCCCGAAAAGGCGACGGCGATGCCAAGCCCCAGCGGGCAGAGCAGGTTCGCCACCGCCGTATTCGACATGAAACTACTCAACACCAGCGAGAGCAGCGCGAGCGCCGCCACGAGCAGGATTCCTGGCAGCACGTCCAACGGGATCGCCTGCGCGACAGCGGCGGCCAGCCCCGACGCCGCCAGCCCCTCGCCCAGCACCAGCCCGCCCGCGATCAGCAGCAGCACGTCCCAATCCAGGCGGGCCAGATCCTGCGGGCGCAAGATCCCCAGCGCAGGGAGCAACACCGCCGGCACCAGCGCCGCCACCGACACGGGCAGACGCGTCCACGGGCTGGTGATCCACAGCAGGACGGTGATGCAAAAGACTGCCATCATCGCGGCGCGCGACCAGCGCGGGGCGGCGGTGGGCGCGAAGGTGAGCGTGACCGGGCCGGTCTGGTGCGTCCACGCCCCGCCGCGTGCGAGCACGACCCACGCCACCCCCAGCAGCGCCCCCGCCACGGGCAGACCCAGAAGCATCCAGCGCAGAAAGTTGACGCCATAGCCCGCGGCGTTAAGCGTGCCAAAGACGATCGCGTTGGGCGGTGAGCCCACGGGCGTGGCGATGCCACCGATGTTCGCGCCCACCGCGATGGCCAGCACAATGGCTCCGCGGAACGAGGCATCGAGTTCGTCGCTGGTCCAGAGCGGGCGCGTGACCGAGAGCAGGATCGCGGCCGTCGCAGTGTTGCTGGTCCACATGCTCAGCCACGCGGCGACGAGCAGCACGCCCAGCACCAGGCGTCGCGGGCTCGTCGCGAACGGGCGCAGCAGCTTCACGCCGATGATTGCGTCCACCCCGGTGCGTCGGCACCCTTCGCTGAGCATCAGGCTGCCGAGCATCAGCAGCATCACGGGCGAGGCGGCGGGCGTAAGAAAGTGCGACCACTCGAGGGCCTCGGGCGCGGGTGTTCGCAGCAGCGCCGGCGCGATGCCCAGCCCGATGATCACCAGCCCGATGGCCAGCAGCGATGTGGCGACTGCGGGTATGACCTCGGTCGCCCAATAACCCGCGACCCAGAGCAGGATCGCCAGCATCACCGCCGCGTCGGTTGTAGGCATCAGGTCGTGCCGGGCGGCGTAGATCGCGACGCCGATCGCCCCAAGCGGGATCACCACCGATGCGGCGCGACGCCAGCCGCGCGGCACGGGGAAGTAAGCGTCCATGGGGTGCGGTGCGCTCGTCACGACGGCTCCCTTTCGACGAGATGAATGACGACGCTAGCCGATCGTGCGCAGGCACGTCTCGATGCGGGCCAGCGTGCCCGCCTTGCCCAGCACGCCCATGGTCTCACCCAGACCCGGGCTGACGCTCGAGCCCGTGAGCGCGACGCGCACGCACGAGGCGATGGGCCCGGGCCCCTTGAGCCCGCGTGCCTGCACAAAGGCTTCGACCGCCGCGGTGAGGCGGGCGGGGCTCCAATCATTGAGCGCTTCGAGTTCGCGCGCGAACGCGCCGAGCAGATCGCGCCCCGCGCCGTTGTCGGCGAGCAGGCATTTCTCGACCTGCGCCGCGTCGAACGTCGTGTCGTCGTCACGCCGGCGCAGGAACGCGCAGGCCCGTCCGGCGTCGCGCAGCGTGCGCGAGCGAGGCTTGAGCGCCTGCGCCAACCACGTGGTCCACGCCTCGCCGTTGGCCAGCGCCTCGGTGAGGCGGCGAGCCAGGGGCGCGTCGTCGGGACGCGTGGCCATCCATGCCGCCCAGCGTCGGATGAATTCTTCGTCGGACAGCGCCGCGATGCGGTCGGCGTTGAACGAGAGCAGTTTCTTGCGATCGAACTTGGCGTTGGTGCGCCCGATGCGCTCGACCGAGAAGTTCGTGGCGATGAAGGCCATGTCGAAGTGCTCGAGGTCCCTGCCGTCGGGCGTCTTGAGGCCCGGGTTCCACCCCAGCAGGCCGATGAAGTTGATGATCGCCTCGGGCAGATACCCGTTCTCGCGGAAATCAGCCACCTCGATCTCGGGCAACTCGATGCTCAGCGCGCGGGCCACGGCCTCGGCGATCTCGACCGAATCATTCTCCTTCGCGCGGAAGGCCTCCAGGTGCGACGCCTCGACCCCGCAGGCGGCGGCGAAAGCCTCGCCCGTGCGGGACGGGTCCTTCAGGTGCGCCTCGAGCGCGGCGCGGGCCGCCTTGGCCTTGTCGCGCTTGCTCATCTTCGTGCCGTCCATGTTGAAGATCAGCGGCATGTGTCCATAGGCGGGCGTGCGGAAGGGCGTCCGCGGGTTCAGTCGTTCGAGCGAACGCTGCAGCGCGACGTGGCGCGGCGTGTTGGCCAGGTGCTCTTGCGCCCGCAGCACGTGCGTCACGCCCATCAGTTCGTCATCCACTACGACGGCGAAGTGATACGTCGGAAACCCGTCGGCCTTGCGGATCACGAAATCATCGAGCTCGCCCGGCGCGATGCGCACATCGCCCAGCACCAGATCGCGCACGACGATCTCCTCCGCCGGGGCGGCCAGACGCACTACGTGCGGCTCGCCCTTGCAGGCCCGCTCCCAGCGATCGCTGTTGAATACTCCACGCGTGACATCCGCCGGGCGTTCATAGCGATACGTCTTCTTCGCGGCGACGACGATCTTGCGTTTTTCATCGAGTTCGGCGGCGGATTCGAAGGCCGCGTACGCCACGCCTCGCTTTACCAGATCTTCGATATACGCGTTGTACAGGGCCACACGACGGGCCTGGAAGTAGGGGCCGACCTCGCGCGAGCCTTCGCCGATGATCTTGCCATCGACCTCGAGCGTCGGCCCGTCGTCCCACTCGATGCCCAGCCAGGCAAGGTCTTCGAGGATGCCCCGGGCCGATTCGTCGCTCGAGCGGGCCTGGTCGGTGTCTTCGATGCGGATCATGAACCGTCCGCCCTGGGCACGGGCGAAGGCCCAGCAGAAGAGGGCCGTGCGGGCCCCCCCGATGTGCAGGTGCCCGGTGGGGCTGGGGGCGAAGCGGGTGACGATCGGCGAGCCTGAATCCATGGGACTCAAGCGTAGCGCGCGGGCGACGCGGCCCTTCCGAAGGGACACCCACCCGCGCATCTCGAAAGTCGTGCGGCTTACTGCGCCTGGGCCAACGCCGTGCGGATCAGGTCCGCGTCGGTTCCCTCACGCGAGGCGGCCCAGTCTGAGGCCAGGCGTCCCTGCTGGTCGACGATCGAGGCGTCCGCCCCCGCATTGAGCAGCGCAAAGACGCTCGCTATGGCGCCGGAATCCGACGCGTGCATCAGCGGGGTGACGCCCTGCGCGTCGGCCAGGTTGACGTCGCACCAGGCGGCGATGAGTACGGTAGCGGCCTCGATCCCGTTCGCCTGCGACACCGCATGCGACAGGGGCGTGCGGCCCACCACATCCTTGGCGTTCACCGCCGCGCCCGCGGCGACCAGCATGCGGACGCCCTCGCCCCAGCCCGACGCCGCGGCGTGCATGAGCGCGGTGCGCCCGTCGGCGTCCGTCTCGTCGACTCCGATGCCGCCGGCGTCGATCAGTGCGCGAAGCGTGGGGGCATTGCCCGAACGCGCCGCGAGCATCAGCGCGGTTTCCTTGGTCCCGCTGCGCACGTCGGCCTTGGCGCCGTGACGCAGCAGCATCGAGACGGCCTCGGCCTTGCCCGCGCTGGCGGCGGCGAGCAGCGGGGGAGAGACCTCGGTTTCATTTCCCGCGCCGGGAATGATGCCGTCGACCTTCGCCCCGGCCTCGATCTGGCGGGTGATGTCGGCCAGATCGCCGCGCCCCGCCGCGTCGAGCAGCGCGAGCGTGGCGGTTTGGACCCTGGCCGGCCCGCTCGACAAGTAGCGCCCGCCCACAATGAACACCACCACAACGGCGATGATGATGAAGACCTTGATCCCCACGGGGGGCTTGGTTGAACCGCTCATGGCATACCTCCAAGGCGAGAGTCTATCGCCCCTGCCGGGATATGGCTTAGTCCTCGTCGGGGCGGGGGTTGTAGGCGGCGATGACTGCCTGCTGGATGTGCGCGGGCGTGCGCTCGTCATGGCTGTATTCCATGCTGAATGCGCCAGCCCCGCCCGTCATGCTCTTGAGCTCGTTGGCATAGTTCTGCAGCTCGCCCGCGGGCGCCACCGCGCGCACTACGCACGTGTCCGCCCCTGTTAGGTCCGAGCTCTGCACCCGACCGCGCTTGGTCGACAGGTGACCGGCGATGTCGCCCATGTAGCGGCTGGGGGCCGTGATCTCGAGCGAAACGTACGGCTCCATCAGCACGGCTTTGGCCTTCTGCACCGCGTCGATGAAGGCCTTGCGTCCCGCGGTGATGAACGCGATTTCCTTGCTGTCCACGTCGTGGTACTTGCCGTCGTAGAGCACGCAGCGCACCCCGTGCATCGGATAGCCCGCGATCGCGCCGTCCGCAAGCACCTGACGCACGCCCTTCTCCACCGCCGGCCAGTACTGACGCGGTACCGTCCCGCCCACGACTTCCGTATCGAATTCAAACGTCTCGGGGTGATCGTGCGGCAAAGGCTCGATGCGGATGTAGACCTCGCCGAACTGACCCGCGCCGCCCGTCTGCTTCTTGTGGCGGTGGTGCCCCTCGGCCCTGGTCGTAATCGTCTCCTTGTAGGCCACCTTGGGCGTGGCCGTGATCAGCTCGATCCCATGCTGGTTTTTCAGGCGTTCGCACACGATGCGCAGGTGGAGCTCGCCCAGCCCTCGCATCACCGTCTGGCTCGTCGCCGCGATCCGCTCGACCACCAGGCAGGGGTCCTCGGCCATGAGCTTGTGCATGACCGTGGCGAACTTGGTCTCGTCGGCGTGGTTCTTGAGTTCGATCGCCAGCCCGAACATCGGGCGCGGGATAGGCAGCGGCGACACGTGAACGCCGTCCAGGTCGTGGCTGTCGTGCAGCACGCTGTTGCGTTGCACCTCCTCGATCTTGGCGACGGCGGCGATCTCTCCCGGGCCTACCTCGTGCACCTCGGTGTGATCCTTGCCCTGCAGCGTGAACAGGTGCCCCATCTTGATGGGCTTCTTGTGGTCATCGAGCAGCAGATCAGACTTGGCTTTCACCGTCCCCTGCCAGACGCGGAAGAGCCCCAGCTTGCCCATGAAGGGGTCCGCCGTCACGCGGAAGATGTGCGCCAGCACCTTGGCGTCGGGGTCGGGCGTGGCATGCCATTCTTCCTCGGTTTCGCCGTCGGCGCTGGTCTTGACGAACTCGGGCGGGTTCACCTCGACGGGGCTGGGGCAGAGGCTGGCAAAGACGTGCAACAGGTCCTCGGTACCCGCGCCGGTCTTCGACGACATGTAGCAGATGGGCACCAGGTGCGCCTCCTCGAGCGCCCGCTCGAAGGCGGCGTGGAGCTTGTCGGGGTCGAACCCCTCGCCGGCCTCGAGGTACTGCTCGGTCAGCTCGTCATCCACCTCGATCACCTGCTCGACGATCGCCTTGTGGGCCTCGTGCACGCTGGAGAACTCGGTCTCATCGCCCGCCTCGTCCGAGCCGTCGTGCTCGAAGACGTTGATCACGCTCTCCTTGCCGGGTGTGGGGAGATTGATGGGCAGGCAGATGGGCCCGAAGGTCTCGCGGATCTGTTCGGTGAGCAGCTCGAGGTCGACGGTGGCGTCGTCGATCTTGTTGACGATGATCAGCCGCGGGTTCTTGCGTTCCTCGGCCACGCGCATCAGGCGGCGCGTCACGCTGTCGATGCCCTTCTGGGCGTCGATCACGACGGCGATGGTCTCGGCCACCGGGAAGCACGCGATGGCGTGCCCGATGAAATCCGCCAGGCCTGGCGTGTCCACCAGGTTGACGTGGTGGTTCTCATAATCAAAGTGCACGAGCGCGGGGTGCAGCGAGTGCTTGTGGAGAATCTCCTCCTCGGTGAAATCGGAAACCGTGTTCCCCTCGTTCACCGTGCCCAGGCGCTTGGTCGTGCCGGTTTGAAAGAGCAGCCGCTCGACGATCGATGTCTTCCCGGAGCCTCCGGCCCCGCACAGCACAATGTTGCGGATGTCGGCAGGATTGCGTACGCCCATGGGAGGCCTCCTCTCGGGTTGTGTCATCCCCGCACCGCCCGGGAACGTCTCCCGGCCCTGATGCGGGCTCGTGTCTGAGTGTAAACCCCTCGTCAACCCTGTGTCCTCGATGGTCCGATTTCAGGCGCGGGATTTGTTCGGATAGTCCTCATAACAGGGCCCGCGCATCAGGCAGCCTTTGCGCGGCGGGGAGACTTTTTCAGAAAGGTGCGGTGGGTTGCACCCCGCTTCCGATGTAGGCTCCCACGCATGGATGCTGGCTCCTTCCCATCTCCCATCCCGTTCGCCGCCGCCCGGGCCTATGCCGCCTCGCAGCCGATGCGGACACAGGCCAGCTTTACGACACGCGCCGAGACCACGACCCCCGCGGGGCGCGTGGCCTCGGGCATCGTTGATCAGGTCGAGCTTCGCTCGCGTGGGCCCGTCGAGAAGATCCGATCGCTCGTCGCCGCCCGCGTTGAACTCACCCCCGAGTTCGCCCCCGAGCCCGCTCGCCCCGCGCGTTCGGACGCGTTGCCGATGTACCGGCACCCGGCCGACCGCAACATCGCCGCGACAGGTGTGCGTTTGGGCGCATCGCTCGACGTCAACGCCTGACGCTTCGTTCGAGTTCCATCACGAGGGCGGCGGCAACCACCGCCGCGGTTTCGACGCGCATCGTGTGCACACCGAATGACGCGATCGTGCATCCCGACATTCGCGCTTGCCCGATTTCTTCGGGCGTAAAGCCACCCTCGGGGCCGATGAGCAGCGTGAGGGTGTCCGCGCCGCTGGGGGTGTAGGGCCCGCCGCTCGCGTCGGCGAGGATGACACCCGGCCCCAATGCCGTCTCGAAGGCGCGTGCGTCATCGATCGCCAGGGTCCATGCCCGTCCGCACTGCTTCATCGATTCGACCGCGACGCGTTCGAGCCGCGCCAACTTCCCCTCGCGCGGCTCGACCACGCTCAGCGCGCACCCGAGCGGTCCCCAACGTGCCACCCCGACCTGGCTGAGCGATTCGATCATCTGTTCGAGTCGATCGCCCTTGGGAGCACCCGAACGGATGACCAGCCGCGGCGAGGGCTCGGGAACTTCTGCGGATGAATCCACGCATACCTCGAACGCCCACTCGCCCTTCTTGTCTCGGGCGATGGTCTGGACACGCCCGTGGCCGATGTGCCCCCTCCCCGTACGTAGGTCCACCCGGTCACCCTCGCGCAGCCGTTTCACCCGCGCGGCGTGGTGGGCTTCCTCCCCAACCACGCGCAGGGTCTGCCCGCTGGGGGGAATCTCCGGGATTGCAACGATGTGGCGTGCCATGAGTCACCCCCGGGGTTGGGTCTGGGCCGGGTTGGGGCATGATAACGAGCCGAACCGGCACCAGACCCCTTGAGTCTGGGCCCACTTGGGCCGATCATGCACTCGGAGGAACTGCGCGCCCAGGCCGATTCATGCCCGACACCAAGGACCACAACCCCCAGCATGAGGCCGACGCGCTCGAAGCGGCGGCCGCCGCGATGCTCGACGCCACGCTGGCCGCAGATACGACCGAGGCGACGCCGGAGGCACCCGCGCCGATGGTCGACGATGCCCACAGCCCAGAACGCTCGCCTGCCAGCGATGATGCATTGAGCCAACTGGACGCCGCCGCCGCCGCGATGCTCGATGAAACGCTGGCGGCGGAATCGACAGCCCCCGCCGCGGCAGACCCCGGGGCCGATACGTCGCTCGAAGCACTGCTCGCAACACAAATCCCCGTTATTGACGCCCTTCAAGCAGAGACGGCCATACCCGCGGCTGATTCGGCGACGACCGACCTGGACGCCGCCGCCGCGGCAATGCTCGAAGACACGCTGAAGGCTGCGATGCCTGACGCTGCGCCCGAAGGCGGCGCCCTTGCGATTGAATCGCTCGATGACCAGCTCGCGGAACTCGCCGCGGGCATCATGCAGGAGGAGACAACTCCTCCCGAACCACCCGCGCCCGTCACCGAGGCAACGGACTCATACCCCGACACGACATCTTCAACCGTTGGCGATGCGCTCGATGAGGCGGCGCAGCTCGCGGCGAGCGAGTTCGGAGCGTCGAGCGCGACCGCGGTCGTTCCGGTCAACGCCCCAAAGACTACGTCCTCGACCATTCCTGATGTCAAGACAGCAGCACCCGCTCCCGCAGTCTCCTCCGCCAAATCCAGAAGCGCCACCGCCGCCAAGGCCTTGGCATCGACCGCGGCGAAAGCGGCAGGTGGCGGGGCCCGCATGGCGTCGCCGATCGCGCTCAAGGTGTGTGCCCTGATCTCGAGCCCGTTGGCGGGCAAGTCTCGCGCGGTACGAGATTCGATCGGATGGATAGGGGCCAACACCCTCTTCATCGCCTGCGTGCTGTGGATCTATCTCGGGTTCATCCGCCAGCCGCACCCGGCCTCGGCGCACGCAGAGGCCTTTGATTTCAATGCATCGACGCTGCCGCAGCCTCATCCGCCCAAGGATGCCGGGCACACAGCGTCAGGCGATGCGCACGCATCCGGCGACAGCCACGCGGCGAAGAAACCAGAGGCCAAGAAGACGGATGCGAAGAAGCCCGATGCGGGCGGGCATCACTGAGTCACGCCGTTCGGATCATGACTCACGAGCCTTCGGCGTCGCCGTCCTTGACTGGTTCTACTTTTTCCGCCGGTGGCTCGGGGGCGGGCAGCGTCGCCTTCCACTCGCGCTCGAGCGTGGCGAAGTCGATGGAGAAGACCTCCAAAGAGGCCTCGTCGATCGAACGCCCATGGGCCATCGCACTCAGCCAGCGATTGCGCCCAGTGCGGGCGAATCGTTCGCTGATGAACGAGATCATGTGATGCCCCATGGCGTAGACAAAGCCGTGGTTCTTCGCGGGCGTGATGTCGAAATCACTGATGTCGGCGAAGGGGGGCAATCGTCCGGCCTTGGCCCAGGCCCGCACCACGCCGTCGGATCGTCCCGTGCCGTATTTTTCACCCGCCAGTTCGGCCACGCCCTCGAGAGCCCACCAGGGCATGCTGTTCGCCTTGGGCCCGAGTTCGAACGTTGCCACGTGACCATACTCGTGCGCCAGGAGCCGTCGCAGCTCCGCGGGTGACGTGCGATTGCTCGCCAGCAGTTTGATCGGCTCGCCCGGCTCGTTCCACCCGCCCAGCGGCGTTTCGTAGCCAAGGCAGATCGACGCCTGCAGATGCTTCATGCTTCCATAGATCTTGATCTGCTGCGTACGGGTGGCCAGCGGGGCATCGCTCAGATCGAACCCTTCCTCCACATGCCGCCGGATCGCGACAAAGGCCTCGGCGGTCCGTGTGGCCAGATCTTCGAGCCCCGGGTCGTGCAGCACCTCGACGCCCTCGGCGTTGGACTGGTCCCACGTTTCCCCGGCATATTTCCACGCCGCCCCGTCCTGCACGAAGCGACCCTTGAACGTCACGGTGCGTGGCTTGCGCTCGGGCATCGTCCAGGTCCACGTGATGGGCCCGCGGATACTCCCGTCGCCAACCTCAAACTCGCCCAGCGTGATCGAGACCTCCGCCGCGGGCTTCTTGCGCAGATCATTCGCGAAATACTTCTGCTCGTTGAGGAAGAGCGGGTCCCCCTCCCACACATTGACAAGGTAAGCCTCGGCATCGCCGGCGACCGCGGCGGCGGCCATCGCCCGCATCGTCACCTCGACGTCCCGC
This sequence comes from Phycisphaerales bacterium, assembly GCA_013360675.1. Classification (GTDB taxonomy): domain Bacteria; phylum Planctomycetota; class Phycisphaerae; order Phycisphaerales; family UBA1924; genus JABWBB01. The sequence continues at coordinate 59,524 of JABWBB010000011.1, forward strand.
CGGATCGCCGGGTCGTCCGTCGCCCACGCCGGGGACACGAGCACCATCACGCACAACATGAGCGTCTTCATATACGGATCGTACCGCGTCACTTCTGGGAAGTGTTCACTCGCCCTTGGGGGGCTCGGCCAGCAAAGGGGAGTCACTGTCACCGATGGGCGTCTGCGGGGCCGCCTTCTTCTGCTGCGAACGGATGAACAACCACGCCAGCACGCCCGCGATCACAACGATCAGGCCGATCAGCCATTCATGGTCGGCGACCTCGCCGATCACTTTCTGGGCCGCGGTCCCGAAGAAATACCCCAGCAGGGCGTACGCCGCCGCCCACATCATTGACCCCGCGGCATTGAAGACCGCGTAGCGCCAGGCGTTCGAGCCAAAGGCCCCCAGCGCCAGCGGGGTGATCACGCGAAAACCGATGGCGAAATGGAACCCGGCCATCACGAGCGCATCGCCGCGCCCCATCCAATGCCTCAGACGCGCGACCCGGGCCTGGCGCTCGACGCTGCGCGCAATGATCCGTTTCCCGGCGAAACGCCCCAGCAGATACCAGAACTGCCCGCTTAGGAACGTCCCCAGCGACGAAACCAACAGCACGATGGGCAGGTCGAGATACCCCCGGTGCGCGAAGAAGCCCGCGGCAACCACCAGGGCCTCACCCTCGAGGAACGTGCCCGCGAGCAACGCCCAGTAGCCGTACTCGATGATGAACTGCTGCAGATTCACAAGGTGCGCGAGGGCGTTGCGCCCCGCATCTCAAGCGTAGGCCAATTGTTACCGGGGTTAAAAATCACACTGGCGCGGGGCCCGCGGGAAGGGGATCACATCGCGGATGTTCTGCATCCCCGTCAGGAACATCATCGCCCGCTCGAACCCCAGTCCAAAGCCCGCGTGCGGCACCGTGCCGTACCGGCGCAGGTCGCGGTACCACCAGTAATCCTTTGGGTTGAGCCCCATCTCGACGATGCGGCTGTCGAGCACGTCGAGACGCTCCTCACGCTGGCTTCCCCCGATGATCTCGCCGATCTTGGGCACCAGCACGTCCATCGCCGCCACCGTCTGGCCCGGGGCGTTGTCGGTCCCCGTGTCGTTGAGGCGCATGTAGAAGGCCTTGATCTGCTTGGGATAGTTCATCAGGATCACGGGCTGCTTGAAGTGCTCCTCGGTCAGGTAGCGCTCGTGCTCGCTCTGCAGGTCCGTGCCCCATTTCACCGGGTATTCAAACGTCTTGCCCGACTTCTCCAGAATGGCCACCGCCTCGGTATAGGGCAGGCGACGGAAGGGCGTCTCGAGCACGTGGCGCAGGCGCTCGATCAAACCCTTCTCGATCCGCTCGTCGAAGAACTTCATGTCGTCGCCGCGCCGTGTGAGCGCCGCGTCGATCAGGTGCTTGATGAAATCCTCGGCCAGTACGCTGTCGCCCATCAGGTCGCAGAACGCCACCTCGGGCTCGATCATCCAGAACTCCGACAGGTGGCGGCTCGTGTTGCTGTTCTCGGCGCGGAACGTCGGCCCGAAGGTGTAGACCCGCGACAGGGCGCAGCAGTGCGTCTCGACGTTGAGCTGCCCGCTCACCGTCAGGTGCGATTCCTTGCCGTAGAAATCCTGCCCGAAATCGACCTTGCCGTCGGCCCCGCGGGGCGGGTTGGCCATGTCGAGCGTGCTCACGCGGAACATCTGCCCGGCCCCCTCGCAATCGCTGCCGGTCACGATGGGCGTGTGTACATAGTAAAACCCGCGTTTGTCGAAAAACTCGTGGATCGCCATCGACAGGCAATGCCGCAGGCGGGCCACCGCGCCAAAGGTGTTGGTCCGGACGCGCAGGTGCGCCACCTCGCGCAGGTATTCGAACGTGTGCCGCTTGTTCGACACGGGGTAGGTGTCGGGGTTCTCGACCGTGCCGATCACGCGCACCGCGTCGGCGGCGATCTCCACCGCCTGTCCCTTGGCCGGGCTGGCCACGAGCGTCCCGTCCACCTCGACGCTGCACCCGGTGGTCAAGTGCTTGACGGCGTCAAAGTTCGCCAGGGCGCCATCGCCCCCGCCCCGCGCGATCACCTGGATCGGGTCGAAGCAGGTGCCGTCCGAGACGCCCACGAAGCACAGGCCTCCCTCGGCCTTGGACTCGCGCGTCGTCCGCACCCATCCCTTGATCGTCAGTCGCGTCCCGGGCTGGGCCCCGAACGCCTCGCTCACCTTCATCCATGTCATCATGCACCTGCCTTGCCGATCCCTCGCAACAGGCCGCACTCGGGCCGCTTGCGGGGGGGCCCGATCGTACGGCGTGTGCCCGCGATAGACTGCCCCCGCGCCCGGCGCAGGAGTAATCAGTGGGGGAAGCACGCCGAGAGTTTCTGGGGTGGGATGCCCCGACCCTCCCCGCCGCCGCGAGGCTGCTCCTCGATCAGGCCGCCGATCTGAGCGGCTGGCTCGTCGTGCTCCCCGGGCGTCGCTCGGCTCGTGTGCTCCTGGGCATGCTGGTCGATGAAGCCGCCCGGCGCGGGGTCGTGCTCGCCCCGCCCACCACGCTGACGCCCGGCGAACTCGCCG
>JABWBB010000012.1 GCA_013360675.1 Phycisphaerales bacterium
CGGGTCCGGCCACGCCCTGCGGCCCCTGCAGCCCCTGAGGGCCGGGTGGGCCCGCCGGCCCCTGGGGACCAACCGGTCCGGCGGCCGAGTTCAGGGCGTACAGCGCATAGGGGGCTGGGTTGATCCGCTGTCGCGGGTCGAGTTGTGTCCAGACCCCCGTCAGCGACGGCTTGCGGACCCAGATCTCCACCCACCGGGCCGGGCCCGTGAATGCGGCGGCTCCAAAATCAACGTTCGCGGCAAAACGCCCCTGCACCACACCGATCGAGTTGGTGCGGACGGTGGCGCACACCTGCGCTCCGCCCACGGCGGAATCATACAGACGAAACTCGAGATCAACCACACCATCGATCACACCGCCCGCATCGCTGAGCTGCCCCTGGTAGGTGAACGCGGTGCCCAGAGGGGTCTGTGCGTAGGCGGGGGTAGCGAGCAACGCCAGGACGAAGGCGACAAAGGCTGAGCGGGTACGCATGCGTGGCTCCGTGGCAAGGCCCGATATCTCGTACGTCAGTCGAGAGAGACTCGAGGGGCCTCTCGGCTCGTTCTGATCGGTCCATGAGGCGAGGTGCGCGGGTCGACCACAGGCGAGCGCCGACGGGCTGCGCACACGGCATGGTCATCGATTGTGCTTCGGATTGGTGTGCGGTGTGCCGTACGCGTTTATGGGGGGCTCAAGCGGACGGGTCACACCAGCCGAAGAGCAACGATTCGCAGCACGCGGGAAGGCCCGTTGGAGAATCGCGGTATGTTCGCGTCGAATCAGTCGGTGGGTGGCACGCGTGCGAGCGCGGTCTTTGGGTCGGGTCTGCTGGCGGGGGGCGAGGTCGTCAGCGGCCTGGCCGCGGTGATCTTTCTGGCCAGTATTGCGGCAAGTCTGTCGGGCGATGGCGGGGCGAGTTCGCTGCTGCTCTGTGCGCAGGGGGCAGGGCTGGCCCAGGCCGCAGGATTGTTCTTCGCGATCGCGTTGCTGCCGTCGTCGTCGAACGGAAGCACACGGTTGCTGCGGCTTGCGCTTGTGCCCGGGGTGCTGGTGCCCTTGGCGATCGCGATCCCTTCGCCCGAGTCGCTGGTGAATGTGCCCTGGGCCGCGATCGGGGCTGGGGTGCTGGGGGTAGCGTCGTCGCTGCTGGGGGCCCGGTGCAGCCGTCGCGGGCAGGGGCTGTATGCGGCCCGCACGTTGCTCGTGTCGCACGCGGACGGGCGGGGCTTGCGCAAGGCCGCCTGACGCTTATCGCTTTCGTGCACCCATGAACATGCCGACCGCGCCCGAGGCACCCGAGGGGAGATATCCCAGCAGGAACGTGCGAGCCGCCTCGGCCTGACTTTTGGCCCAGGCGAGGCTGTCGTCCACGTGCTGCCGGGCGGCGTCCCAGTCGATCTGGGCAATGCCGAAACGTTGGGCGAGGTAGAAGAGGGCGCCGATCAACGCTCCGGCGAGCAGCGCTCCCATCACGAACTTGCGGAAGACCCACGCGACCAGAAAACCAACGATGAACGAGAGTCCCAGGCGGGTGATCGCCGGCGCGGCGTCGTCGATCAGGCGGGACTGTTCGGCGATGGTCTCGCTCGATAGGGCATTGACTCCCTGGGGTGCTGCGCCCGGGGCGGTGGTCGCGGCGTAGATCCACAGGGCAGCACCGGCCAGCGTGATGAACGCCGCCCCGTAGATGCTGCGGGGCACGCGCCGGGTGGGCTTAGACGGGGCTGGTGCGGACGCGTCGCTCATGGGGTGATTGTTGCCTGCCAGGGCTGGTTGTCGCGTGGGGTGGGGCTCAGGTCGACGAATAGGCTGTCTTGCCGCCGATCAGCGTGGCGCGGAGCCAGCGGTCGTCCCAGGCATAGAGAAGTGTCGAGAGGGGGTCGGGCGAGGCGAGCCAAGGCACATCGGGCGTGACGACCAGCACATCGGCGCGGGCCCCGGTCCGCAACACGCCCAGATCATTGAACCCCAGCAGCGTTGCGCCCTGGCGGGTGATCATGTCCCAAGCCTGCGCCGCGGTGGGCGGGGCTGCGTCGAGAGACTGAGCCGTCTCGATCATCGCGCGGCAGACGCGGACCATCGATCGATCGGGCCCGCCCGCCACGTCGCTCCCCAGCGATACACGCACACCCACGCCCAGCGTGCCCGCGCGGTCCATTGAGCCTGCGAGCAGGAATCGGTTGGCGGTGGGGCAGTGGGCGGCGATCGCGCCCGTGCGTGCCATGAGCGCACGCTCGGGCCCGCTGAGCCGGATCGAGTGGGCCATCAGCGAGCGGGGCGTGAGCAGCCCGGCCTTGTGGTACACGTCGGTGTAGGTCGCCTGATCGTGCAGCGCGCGGACGGCCTCGCACTCGCGGGCGGTCTCGGCCAGGTGCGTCTGGACGAATCGACCTGTCGCGGCGGCGAGTTGCCCCGCCCCCGCCAAGAGCGCGGGTGTGCACGTCACGGCGAAGCGTGGGTTGATCGAGGGGGCGATGCGCCCGTTCGCACGCAACGCCGCGGCTTCGCGCAGCAGTTGGTCGCATGGTCGCAGGAGTTGTTCGGGGGCTTGCTGGTCCATGAGCACCTGCCCCACGTGCCCCGAGAAACCCGCCTCGCCCAGCACACGGATCGCGGCCTGTGCGGCGTCGTGATGGACGGTGGCGTACGCCGCGATGCAAGTCGTGCCCACGCCCGCGAGTTGGCGTGCAACACGCGTGGTCATGTCGGCGGCGTACGCGGCGTCGGCCCATCGAGCCTCGGCGGGGAAGATGACGCGATCGAGCCAGTCGAGCAGTTCAAGCCCCGACACGCCGATCGAATCGAACTGGGGCAGGTGCAGGTGCGTGTCGGTGAGGCCCGGGCAGATGAACGTATCGACGCCGCCCAGGTCGGCGTTGGCGAGGTGTGTATCGCCCAGGTCGACGCGCGAGATGCGGTCACCATCGATGAGCAGTGCGCCCGGGGCGAGGTGGACAGGCTCGCGCGGGTCGTCGGTGTGGAGGAGGATCTGGCCGCCGAGTTTCATGGGTGTTGCTTAGTACGAGAAGCGGGGGCTGATGGGGGTCGCGGTTAGGTGCCCCGAGTGTTGCCGAAGAGTTCGATGTGCAGGCGCGGACAGTAGCGCCAGTTGCGTTCGAGGCAGGCGCGCACGAGCATGGCCTTGGCCTGGGGCGTGGGCGGGGTGACACCCTCGGGCATGAGTAGAATGTCGTCGTTGGTCCAGCCGTTCAGCGCGTTGAGAAGGGCTTCAATCTCGGCGAGGTCTCGGTAGGCCGCGACGACAAACTTGAGTTGGCGACCAGGGTGCGCGTGGATCAGTCGCTGGAGCGCAACGAGATTAATCCGTCGCTCCTCGTGGCGGGTGCGCCACGCGCCGGAAGGGTCGCGCACGTCGCCCGATGCGGGAGTGCTGTTGGCGAGTTTGGGACTGATCGACATGAGGTCACAGGTGACTTCGGGCGCGAGTGTGCCGGCGGTCTCGATGGTGATGTGCATCCCGGTGCCGCGCAGGCCCTCGCACAGGTCGGCGACGAGCGGGAACATGAGCGGCTCGCCCCCGGTGACAACACAGTGGGAGACGCCCGTACTCGCGGCTTCGCGCAGGATGGAATCAATCGAGCGGGGTTCGCCCTCGGGGTTCCATGAGGCGTAGGGCGTGTCGCACCAGGCGCAACGCAGGTTGCACCCGCTCAGGCGGATGAAGAATGAGGGAACGCCGGTGAGTTTTCCCTCGCCCTGGATCGACGTGAAAGTCTCGCTGATGGGGAGTATGCGGCTTGGGCTTGGTGTCTGCCCGCTCTGGGGCATCATGATGTGTGTCATGTGTCGGCTCCCCGCGTGCGGGTGTAGCGCGTGGGGTCGGCTACGCCAGCCGCGGCGAACCCTCGTGAGCGGAGCACGCACGACTCGCACACCCCGCACGCTGCCCCATCGGGGGTAGGGTCATAGCACGAATGCGTGAGGGAGAAATCAACGCCCAGGCGATGGCCCAGGCGGATGATCTCGGCCTTGCTCAGGTCGACCAGCGGGGCGTGGATGGCGAAGGCGCTCTGGCCCTTGTCCGCGGCGTGGGCGCCCGCCTTGGTCGCGAGATTCGCGGTGCGTTCAAACGCGTTGATGAACGCCGGTCGACAGTCGGGATACCCCGAGTAATCAACTGCGTTCGCCCCGATCACGACCCGCGAGGCCCCGCGGGTCTCGGCGAAGGCGACGGCGAGCGAGAGAAAGACGAGGTTGCGCGCGGGGACATACGTCGATGGGATGACGTTGGTCGCGCCGGGGTGCTCCTGGGCGCGGGGGACGGGGATGTCCGCCGTCAGCGATGATCCGCCAAAGGCGCGAAGGTCGAGCGTGAGCACAACGTGTTCGCAGGCCCCCAGCAACGAGGCGATGTGGGCGGCGGCGGTGAGTTCATGGCGGTGACGCTGCCCATAATCGATGGAGAGGCAGTGGCAGGCAAGCCCGTCGGCCCGAGCGGCGGCGAGACAGACCGCGCTGTCGAGCCCCCCAGAGACCAGCACCACCGCCCGAGTTGTTTCAGCCTTGCCCATCGGGCCATCGTAGAGACCGGCCCTACGGTTGGGTGCAGGAGCGACCGGGGTATCGTTCGCCGATCAGGGGGGCCACATGCGAGTCGCGGTCTTCAGCACGCATCCGTTTGATCGCACCTTCCTGGCCCAGGCCAACCGGGGGGCCGGGCACGAACTGCACTTTGTCGACGCGAAACTCTCGGCGCAGACCCTGGGGGCTGCCCAGGGGTGCAAGGGGGTGTGCCTCTTTGTCAGCGACGTTGCCGACGCGGCGATCATGAAGAATCTGCACGCCGGGGGGACGCGGCTGCTGGCGCTCCGCTCGGCGGGGTTCAACAATGTCGACCTCGCCGAGGCTGATGCGCTGGGGATGACCATCGCCCGCGTGCCGGCGTATTCACCCCACGCGGTCGCCGAGCACGCGGTGGGGCTGATGCTGATGCTCAACCGGAAACTACACCGGGCGCACAACCGAGTGCGCGAGCAGAACTTTGCCCTCGACGGGCTGCTCGGCTTCGACATGCACGCCAAGGTGGTGGGGATCGTGGGGGTGGGGAAGATCGGCGCGTGCGTGGCACGGATCATGTTGGGGTTTGGCTGCCGCGTGCTGGCGTATGACCTGGTGCGGGATGAAGAGTTGGCCGGCCTGGGTGTTGAGTACGTCGACCTCGTGCGGCTGCTGCGCGAGAGCGATGTGGTGACGCTGCACTGCCCGCTGACACCCCAGACCCGCCACCTCATCAACGCCGAGCGACTGGCGTTGATGAAGCCGGGGGTGATGATCATCAACACCTCGCGCGGGGCCGTGATCGACACCAAGGCCCTGATCGCGGGGCTCAAACGCGGGCACGTGGGATACGTGGGGCTTGACGTCTATGAGGAAGAGGGCGACCTCTTCTTCCGCGACCTGTCAGAGGAAGTGATCCAGGACGACGTCTTTGCACGCCTGCAGACATTCCCCAACGTAGTAGTGACGGCCCACCAGGCCTTTTTCACGCGAGAGGCCCTGACCAACATCGCCGAGACCACGCTCGACAACATCACCCGATTCGATCGCGAGGGACGCGTTGCCGAGGCAAACCGGGTGACCCTGCAGCGCCATGCACCGCGCCCCTGAGCCCGCCATGACACACGGCCCCGCACCGAAGGAGGTATTGGCTCGCCTTGAGTTGGCGCGGGTCGCCGCCCGCGAGGCGGCCGACGTGGCGCAGCGAGCGTTCGTAGACCCAAACGGCGTTGAACGCAAAGACGACGGCTCGCCCGTCACGATCGCCGACCGGGCGGGGGAGCGCCACCTGCGCACGCTGATCCGCGCGAGGTTTCCCAAGGACGCCATCCTTGGCGAAGAGTTTGGCGAGGAACCCGGAACGAGCGGCTTTCGTTGGGTGCTCGACCCCATCGATGGCACGGTCTCGTTCATCCGCGGCGTGCCGCTCTGGGGCACGATGGTCGGCATCGAATACCAGGGCAAGCGCGTGGCGGGCGTGATCGAGATGGGGGGACTCGATGAGCGTGTGTGGGGCGTGCTGGGAGAGGGTGCGTGGCATCAGCGCGGCGGCGCGACGCCGGTGCGGGCGCACGTCCGCGGTGATCACACTCTCGCGAAGGCGCTGGTCTGCACGACGTCGTACGACTATTTCGCCAAGGCCGGACTGGGTGATCGCTACGAGCGCCTGAGCAAGGCCGCGGGTACGACGCGGGGGTGGAGCGACTGCTACGCCTTTGTGCTGTTGGTGACGGGGAAGGTCGACGCGGTGGCGGAGCCTTGGATGCGCCGGTGGGATATCGCCGCCCCGCAGGCAATCATCGAGGCCGCGGGCGGCGTGTACGTCGAGTTCGCCCTGCCCGGGCACGACGACGCCACGGGATGCATCGCGGGGAGTGCGGCGCTGGTGGACGAACTGCTGGCGATCATGAAGCCCTGAGGCTTAACGTCGGGCCTTGACGAGTTGGCGGCAGCGGTCGGGGTCGACGGGGTTGCGCCAGTTGCCGTCTTTCTTGATCCAACTCCCCACCACGAGCGCGTCGGCGTGGGCCAGCAGCGCGGGGACCTGATCGGGCGTCACGCCCGAGCCCACCCACAGAGGTAAGCGGGTGGCCGCGCGAACGACCTCGACGTCGGCGTGCGACGCTGGGCGCCCCGTCGCCTCGCCCGTCACGATCAGGCCGTCAGCGCCAAAGAACTCCGCTGCGTGGGCCGATTCTTCGAGGCTCAGGTCCTGCGTGATGGCGTGGGCGGCGTGCTTCTTCTTGATGTCGCAGATCACGCGGACGCCGTGCGCGCCCAGGCGGGCGCGGTAGCGGAGCAACTCGCCCGCGGCGGCGCTGGGCATCAACCCCTCGTCGGCCACATGCGCAAAGGTGAAGTTCTCAACCCGGATGAACGACGCCCCGCAGGTGTGCGCGATCGCCATAGCTTCGATGTGCCCGAAGGCCAGCACCTGTACGCCCAGTGCCAGCGATGGGGCCGCCTCACGCACTTGTTGCACCACCCTTGTCATCGCGGCGATGGTCTCGGGCGGGTGCGGCCCAGGCACATACGGCACGTCGTGCATGTTCTCGACCAGCAACGCGTCGAACCCGGCGTCGGCGAGGATTCGAGCCTCAGCCGCGGCCTGCGTGGCGAGCGCGTCGACGCCCTGGGTCGATCGCGGGCTGCCCGGGAGCGCGCCCACGTGCACCATCCCGATCAGGGCTTTGGCGGGAATGGCGGGGTTCGATTGTGCCATGGGTGGTCATTGAGGTGAGACGAGGAAGGCGGGGTTAGGCGCGACCCTGGCCGCGGGTAAGGGCGGCGGGGCGCGGGCCCGGTTCGTAGCGAAGTCGCTCGATGATCTCGTTCCCCTCGCCCATGACCAACACGCTCGGGTGGTGACGGGCGTATTCCTCGTCGCTCAACGAGGCATAGTGCATGATGATGACCTTGTCGCCGGGTTTGACGAGCAGGGCCGCCGCCCCATTGACCTCGATCGCCTTGGACCCGCGTTCTCCACGGAAGATGTAGGTCTCGAAGCGTTCGCCATTGCGGCAGTTGGCGACAGCGACCTTGTCGCTCACGCGCATCCCGCACTCACGCAGGATGTCCTCGTCGATCGTGATCGACCCGACATAATCCGGCAGGGCGGCTGTGACCGTGGCCTGGTGGATCTTGCTGTGGAGCACTTCGCGGAACATGCTGCCAAAGGGTAGGCGGCCAGGGGCTCTAGGCCTTGACCACCCGGGCCTGCCCCGGGGTGACTCGGGCCATGGCGTCGCGGGTATCGACGATCAGTTTCGCCCGGGCTGCCAGCAGCGCGTAATCGAGGTCCGAGTGGTTCGTGACGATCAGCACGCAGTCGGCGGCGTCGACATGGGCCTGGTCGAGCGGCGACGAGGCGAGGTCGAACTGGTACCTGCGCATGTCGGGGAAGCGGGCGATGTGCGGGTCGTGATAGGAGACGATCGCGCCCCGCTCGAGCAGCAGGCGAATGATCTCCGCCGCCGGAGTTTCGCGCACGTCATCGACGTCGGGCTTGTAGGCGATGCCCACGACCAGCACGCGCGAGCCCTTGACGGGCTTGGCGTCCTGGTTCAGCGCATGGGCCACGCGATCGACCACCGCCAGGGGCATGCGGCTGTTGATCTCGCCCGCCAACTCGATGAACCGCGTCGCGTGCCCATACTCGCGGGCCTTGTGCGTGAGGTAGTAGGGGTCGATCGGGATGCAGTGCCCCCCCAGCCCCGGGCCCGGGTAGAAAGCCTGGAACCCAAATGGCTTGGTGGCGGCGGCCTTGATCACCTTCCAGATGTCGATCCCCATGTCGGCCAGCACGGGCTTGAGTTCGTTCACCAGCGCGATGTTCACCGCGCGATAGATGTTCTCGAGCAACTTCGCCGCCTCGGCGGTCTCGGCGCTGTCGAGCAGCACGGCCTGCTCGACAGCGGCGCTGTAGAGGGCGTGGGCCACCTTGCCGCTGGGTTCGTCGATGCCACCCACCAGGCGGGGGATCGTGCGTGTCTCGAAGCCGCGCCGGCCCGGGTCTTCGCGCTCGGGGCTGAAGGCGAGGAAGAAATCGCGTCCGCAGCGGCGGTTGCCCGATTCGAGCAGGGGCAGGCAGACCTCGCGTGTCGTGCCCGGGTAACTGGTCGATTCGAGCACAACCAGCGCCCCGGCCTTGAGAACACTTCCCACCATCCGTGTCGAATCCTCGACGTAGGAGAGATCCGGTTCCTGATGGCTGCCCAGCGGCGTGGGGACGCACAGGCAGATCGCGTCGCACGCGGACAGATCCTCGGGGCTGCTCGTGGGCGTGAAGCGATCGGAGGCGGCCAGTTCCTTGGGCAATGCATCGCCCAGGTGCTTCAGATACGCCTCGCCCCTGCGGAGTTGCTCGATCTTGGCGTCGTCGACGTCGTAGCCGATGACCCTGAAGCCCGCATCGTGCAGGGCGCGGACGAGGGGCAGGCCGACGTAGCCGAGTCCGACGACGCCCACACACGCGTCGCGCCGGGTGAATCGTTCGATGAGAATCTGGGCCGCGTCTGGCATCGCGGGGAGACTATACCGCGCCGGGGGAATCCCACGTATGCGTTAAGCATCTGGGTGCCACAACCTGTGGGCGGGCAGCCGCTCCTTTCTTTGGTCTGGGTGGCTCAGGCGTCTCGCCTGAGCAGCCGTTGGGGGCACGAAGGTACCACGCGCCAAGACGTGGCTGGTGGTGGCAGACGGATTCAGAGCAGAGGTGATTCGGGCATGCAGCCCGAGCGTGAGCGAGGGCTTTCTTCGTTGTTGAACGCACGCGAGGAGGGCCCTCCCTGACGGTCGGGCTGCATGCCGGACACCACGCGCCACGCCACGCCGTGGCGGGTGGTGGCACCCAGAGAAGGCGCACGGTGGCACTCAGATAGTGCGGGTGGTTGGGCACGCCCAAACTCGCGCGTACACGGGCTTATTCGGCGAAGAGGGCCTCGACGAAGACGCCCGGGTCGAAGGCTTGGACGTCTTCGGGGGTCTCGCCCAGGCCCACAAACTTGACGGGGATCGAGGTGGCGTCCTTGATCGCGATGACGATGCCGCCCTTGGCGGTGCCGTCGAGTTTCGAGAGGAAGATGCCCGTCACGCCGGCGGATTTCTGGAACTCTTCGGCCTGGCGCAGGGCATTCTGCCCGCTGGTGGCGTCGAGCACGAGCAGCGTCTCGTGGGGGGCGCCGGGGATCTGCTTGGCGACCACCGAGCGGATCTTGGTGAGTTGGCGCATGAGCGGGTCTTGGGTGTGCAGGCGTCCCGCGGTATCGAGGATGAGCACGTCCACCCCGCGGGCGAGAGCCGCGCTGCAGGCGTCGAACGCGACGGCGGCGGGGTCGCCCCCCTGGGCGCCCTTGACCACCTCAACATTCAGGCGTTCGGCCCAGATCTCGAGTTGACGCACGGCCCCCGCGCGGAAGGTGTCGCAGGCGCCCAGCAGCACGCTCTTGCCCTGGCTGCGCAGGAGTTGGCAGAGTTTGGCGATGCTGGTAGTCTTGCCCACGCCGTTGACGCCCGTGACGAGCACGACCGTGGGGCGCGAGCCGGCGGGCGCGCCCAGCAGCGCGCGGTCCTGCGCGGGCCACAGGTCGCGCAGACGGGCCTTGACGAAATCGATGACCTGGTCGCCCGTGGTGATCGCGCCCGACCGGAACTCGGCGCGGATGGACTCGATGAGGCTGGTGGTGGTCTTGACGCCCACATCGGCGCGGAGGAGCGAGCGTTCGAGATCATCGATCAGTGCTTCGTCGAGGCGACGCCCGGTGAGCAGGTTGCGCAGCCCCTGCGCGCCGCCCACGAGGGCCGCTCGGGTCTTTTCCAGACCCTGCTTGAACTTGTTGACCAGTGAGCCCAGGAACGCCATGCGGGGTCAGGCCTCGTCGGTGGGGGTGGTCGGTGCGGGGCTGTCTGCAACGTCGGCGACAGGTTCGCCCGCGGGGGGTGGGTCGAGATTGATGCCCTGGGCCACCAGACGCTTGATCACCTTATCGAGAAGCGCGTTGACAAAGCCCGGCGACTTGTCGGTGCCAAACTCCTTGGCGAGTTCGACGGCCTCGTTGACGGCGATCACCGGGTGCGAGGCCCCGATGCACATCTCGTGGTGGGCCAGGCGCAGGATCGCCCTGTCCGACGCGGCCTGACGCGACGCGGGCCACGTGGGCGCGAGGGCCTCAAACTCCTTATCCGCCTCGGCCCGGGCGGCATAGGCGGCTTTGGCCAGGTCGAAAGCCCTTGTGCGCTGCGTGGGGCTGTACCCCTCGGCCCCCTCGAGCGAATCGAGCACGGCCTGAGCGTCAGTTTCGCCCCGGGCGTCGAGTTGGAACAACGCCTGGAATGCCAGGCGGCGGATGGTGCGGGGAACGCTCATCGGCTCTTGCGCCCCTTCGCCTTGTCGGGCAGGCGGCGCGAAGGCGTGGCGGCCGAGGGTGCATCGATCGAAGCCATCGCCGCCAGCGTGTCCAGAAGCGCGTTCATCGCGTCGGCGCCCTTGTTGCCCTGGCGACCGCCCGCGCGGGCCTTGGCCTGAGCCGCGGTCTTGACCGTCAGCACGCCGAACGTCACGGGCACCCCCGTCAGCAGCGTGACGCCTACGAGTCCCTGCGCGACGGCGTCGCCGATCACCTGGTCGTGACGCGTCTCGCCCTGGATCAGGCACCCGATCGCGACCACACCGTCGAAGCGGCCGCTCTCCGCCGCGGCCAGGGCCAGGGTGGGCAGTTCAAACGACCCGGGTGAGGCGATCACCTGCGCATGAACGCCGGCGCGGGCCTGGCAGGCCTCCTGTGCACCGGCGACGAGCGCGTCGGTGACGCTGGCGTTGTAGCGGCTGGCGATGATGGCCACGCGTGGGGAACGGGCGCGAGAGGGTCGTGCTTTGGGCATGGGGGCGATCGTAGCGCGACGCGCCGCCCGCGGCCCCTAGACCAGTTTGAGAGCAAAGAAGATCGCGGTGAACATGAGGTCGGCGATGACGATGGCCACGACGCACTGGACGACCGTGCCCGTGGTGGCACGCCCGACCCCCGCCGCCCCGCCCGTCACGCCCAGGCCGTTGACGCACGAGATGACTCCGATCAGCATGCCGAAGATGGCGGCCTTGCCCACGCCCGTGGCGAAGTCCACGAGTTTCACCTGGCGCAGCGTGTTGTCGATGTAGGTCGTGAAGGGGATCTCGAGCACGGTGATCGAGGTCAGCAGCGCCGCGCAGATGGCAACGATATCCGAGATGACGGCCAGGCAGGTCATGGCGATGATCGCCGCGACGATGCGGGGCACGACCAAGAAGCGCACAGGGTCGAGCGCGTGGGCTTCGAGCGCCTCGACCTCTTCGCTGACGACCATGGTGCCGATCTCGGCCGCGATCGATGCCCCCGCAAAGCCGGTGAGCACGATCGCGCCGATCAGCGGACCCAGTTCGCGGAAGACCGCCACGCCGATGATGTTGGCGACGAGATCTTTCTGGCCGAACTCCTCGAGGGGCGGGGCGAGCTGAAAAGCCAGGATCAGCCCCACGCACCCCGAGACGAGCGAGACGATGAAGATGGATCGCACGCCTACGCGCACGATCTGCGTGATGATCGCTGCCCGCCCGACGCGCACGCGGCGCGAGGTCGAGGCCCGCAGGATCCAGCCGCTGACGGCGATCATCAGCCATGCGGCCTTGCCGATGTGATCGAGTAGCGCGAGCGATCGCCCGCCCAGGAACTCGAGCGGGGTCAGCACCACGCCCATGATGGACGACCGCCGGGGATTGGCTTGTTCGTCCATCGATCGCTCCCTAGGGCTTGACGGCCTCGTCCACGCTCGCGGCGATCTTGAAAACGGTGTGCAGCCGGGCGATCTCGAAGATGGCCCGCACCCGGTCGTTCATCGCGGCCACAACGAGCGGGATACCCACGCGCTTGGAAATCTGCAAACCTTCCACGAGCGTGGCGACCCCGGGCGTGCCCATGTAGGCCACGCCGCCGAGGTCAACGACGACCGCGCGGGGCTTGGCATCAAAGGCGGCGCGGACAAACGTGCGAAACTCGGGGGCTTCCTGATAACCGATCTCGCCCTGCGGGTGCAGCACGCGGGCGCCATCGTGATCGCTGGTGGTGACCTTGAGCGGAGTGCGGTCATTCATGGCGCGGCCCGCAGTCTCCTGTGGGGACGGGCTCGCCTGAAACAACGCGTTTCTTCTTCATGGCCAACTTCATGCCGCACCCCTCTCGCTTCGAATAGCAGACTTCATCCATGACCTGCCGGATGATGTGCACGCCAAGCCCGCCGGGGCGGATCTCGTCGAGGCTGCGACCCTTGATTTGGCAGGGGTCGACCTGGCGGGCCTCGTCCTCGATGACGATGTGCAGCGCTTCAACTTCGCCGCCGGTGCTGCGCTGGGGCGAGATCGACAGCCAGATGCGACCGTCGCAGCAGCGGTCGTACCCATGACGGATGACGTTAACGAGGGCTTCATCGACGGCGAGGGCGATCTGGCTCGCATCCTTCTCGGTATAGCCCAGGCGTCGGGCCGTGTGAACGACCAGCTCGCGAACACCGCAGAGGTAGACCGGATCACTCACCAGCTCGAGGCGCAGGTCAGGAGGCGGTGCGGGGTCGGGCTTCGCATGCGAGGTCACGGGGCCTCCTTGCGGACGTAATCCACCCATCGGGCGATGCTCTGGGCGCGGCTGGCCTCGGAGCCTGCGTGATCGTATCCGAGGGTCGTGCCGGTCAGACGCTCGAGCGAGGTGATGGCGATCAGGCGCGTGGCCGGGTCGTCGCTGTCCAGAAGGCGAACCAGGTCGCGCAGGGCCGACCGATCATTCGCCGCAGCCGCCCTCACCGCGGCGGCGTTGCGGGCCGCCGGCTCGGGCGAGTGAAAGTCGGGTGAGATTGCCGGGGCGCACGCGCCCAGCAACAGCAGCAGGATGGCCCCGGCTCCGCGTGTCATCGGCCCGGGAGTGTACCGGGGCATGAGCGCATGACAAAGCGGGCCCGATTCCGGTGGGGAGTGTCGGGCCCGCGGTAGCGTCGGTTTGAATGGTTGACGATCAGCGGATCACGAGCATCTCGCGGTAGGTCGGCATGGTCCACAAGTCCGAGGAGATGTGCTGCTCGATCTCGTCGACCGCGCTGCGCAGCTTGCCCATCGCGGGGCGGACGTGATCGCGCACGTGCTCGGCGTGCGACAGTACCGAACGCGACTCTGTGGCCAACGCCTTATCAATCGCCTCGATCCCCTGGCGAAGAGCCGCCACCAGTGCCGAAAACTCTTCAAGCGCCTCGCGGAACGCCGAGGCGTCGATATCGGCCGCCTCGGAGGCAACCACGGCCTCGGCCAGTTCGGTGTGCTGTCGGATCGCCGCGGGCAGGATGTGACGGCGGGCCATGAGCACGGCGGTCTCGGCCTCGATCGTCACCTGCTTCACATACTTCTCGAGGAAGACGTGCTCGCGCGAGACGAGTTCGACCTTGGTGAGCACCCCGTACTTCTTGAACATGTCGATGTTCTTGCGCGAGGCCAGGGTGGCCAGGGCCGCGACCGACTCGCGGAAGTTGGGCAGGCCGCGCTTCTTGGCCTCGTCGTGCCATTCGCTGGTGTAGCCGTCGCCGTCGAAGATGACGCGCTTGTGCTGCTTGACGAGTTTCTGGAGCAGCGCCCGTACGACTTGCTGGGTCTTCTGCTCGCTGGGGTTCTTACCCAACTGCTTCTCGAGCGTCGTGGCGACGAAATCGAGGCTCTCGGCCACGATCGTGTTGAGCACCGTCGCGGGCCAGCCCACCGACCCCGACGAGCCCACGGCCCGGAACTCGAACTTGTTGCCCGTGAAGGCGAAGGGCGAGGTGCGGTTGCGGTCGCCGCTGTGGCGCGGGATCTGCGGCAGGGTGCGTGCGCCCAGCGCCAGCGACCCGCCCTTGAGCGTGGACTTGGCCGAGCCCTTCTCCAACTGCTCGATGATGTTCGAGAGCATGTCGCCCAGGAAGACCGAGAGGATCGCCGGGGGAGCCTCGTTGGCGCCCAGTCGATGGTCGTTGGCGGCGCTGGCCACCGAGGCCCGCAGCGCATCGGCGTGCAGGTCCACGGCGCGGATGACCGCGACCAGGAAGACCAGGAACTGCATGTTGGTGTGCGTTTCGTCGTGCGGGTCGAGCAGGTTCACGCCCGTGTTGGTCGACATGGACCAGTTGAGGTGCTTGCCCGAGCCGTTCACCCCGGCGAATGGCTTCTCGTGCAGGATGCACTGGAGCCCGTGGCGCGGGGCCACGCGCTTGAGCGTTTCCATCACCAGCATCTGGTGATCGCACGCCACGTTGGCCGTCTCATAGAGCGGAGCAAACTCGAACTGGCAGGGGGCGACCTCATTGTGCCGGGTCTTGAGCGGGACGCCCAGGCGGTACAACTCGCGTTCGCACTCGCTCATGAAGGCGATGACGCGCGTGGGGATCGAACCGAAGTAATGATCCTCGAGCTGCTGACCCTTGGGCGGGCGGGCGCCAAAGAGCGTCCGGTCGCACGAAAGCAGGTCGGGCCGGTGCAGGTAGTGCTCGCGGTCGATCAGGAAGAACTCCTGCTCGCAGCCGAGCGTGGCCGACACGCGCGTCACGCCCTCGTCCGACCCGAAGACCTTGAGGATGCGCATGGCCTGGGTCGAGAGGGCCTCGATCGAGCGGAGCAGCGGGGTCTTGATGTCAAGGGCTTCGCCCTGAGACCAGCCGACAAACGCCGTGGGGATGCACAGCGTGGCGCCGCCCCCGTTGCGGTTGATGAAGACCGGGCTCGTGCAGTCCCACGCGGTGTAGCCGCGGGCCTCGAAGGTCGCGCGAAGGCCACCCGACGGGAACGACGATGCGTCGGGCTCACCCCGCACCAGCGCCGAGCCCGTGAACTCCGACAGCGCCCCGCCCGCAGAATCGGGCACCATGAAGGCGTCGTGCTTCTCCGCCGTCAGCCCCGTCAGCGGCTGGAACCAGTGCGTGTAGTGCGACGCGCCCCGCTCGATGGCCCAGTCCTTCATCGCGGCGGCGATCACGTCGGCCAGCTGCTCGTCCAGTTCCGCGCCGTGCTCGATCGTCTGCTGGAGCTTGCGGAAGACGTCCTTGGGCAGGCGCTGCTGCATCACCCGCTGATTGAACACGTCGACGGCGTAGAACTGCTCGATGCGAGCCTGGTTCATCACGACCCCCTGTCCTTCCAGCCGGTGCGTGGTCGCGTGGCTCTTCCCGTTGACGGTCGTCTCCATGGCGTCCTCCGTGACAGGCTGGGAATCGCGCGTCCCCCGCACACCCCCGGCCCATGCGAAAAGGTAGCGTCCGACCACGCCGCTTTCGAGCCAGCGCACGATGTTCACACACCCATGTGGTTCAAACCGCCCGCTAGTACGCGCGTGAGCGCCTCCGCCGCGACGGGTACGTCCTCGCCCCGCCGGGCCGCCTCGCTCAGGTGTGCCACCAGTGCACTGCCCACGATCGCAGCGTCGGCCTTGGCGGTGGCCTGGCGCACCTGTTCGGGGGTGGCGATGCCAAAGCCCACCGCGATGGGGGCCTGTGTCACGCTCTTGAGTTGCTCGACGCGGAGGTCGACCGAATCCAGCCTTCCCTGCTCACCTGTAACACCCGCCCTGGCCAGCAGATAAACGAATCCGGTAGTCGCCTTGGCGATATTTGTCGCCCGCTCACGACCCGTCGCCGGTCCCACGAGCATGCAGACCTCGACCCCAGCCCGGGCCGCCCCTTCGAGCAGAGGCCCTGATTCCTCCAGCGGAATATCGGGGACAATCAGGGCGTCGAACCCGGCCTCAACCAGTCGTGCGGGGGCGTTGCTGAGCCCGCCCATCGGGTGCAGGATCGACGCACTGACCATCGCGATCAGCCCGATCTCGATGTCGCCACGCATCGCCTTGACCTGTTCGAGCACGCTGGCGGGCGTGACCCCGCGCCCGATCGCGTCGTGCATGGCCGAGGCGATCACCGGGCCGTCGGCGACGGGGTCTGAGTAGGGAAACCCGATCTCGACCGCGCTCGCCCCTCCCCGGGCCACCGCCTTGACGATCGACGCGAGCGACGCCTGCGCCGGGTAGCCCGCGCAGATGAAGGGCATCAGGCAGCGGCGGTTCTCTCGCCGGGCATTCTCGAAGATCGTGCTGATTCGTCCGGGCATGAGGCGAGTGTATCGTGCGCCTGGTGGGGCACGGACGACGCCCGGTTAGGCCGTGACGATGTCGTTGACCTTCTCGAGGCCCGCGGTCAGCACGCGGGGCCCCTCGGCGGTGATCGCAACATCGTGCTCGTAGTGGACGCTCAGCGACCCGTCCGCCGTGTAGATGGGCCATTCGCTGGCGTGGTGCTTCATGCGGCTGGTTCCCGCGGCGATCATCGGCTCCACCGCTACCAGCGAACCGGCCAGCACCTGGTCCTTGGCCTCTTTCCATTCCCCCCAGGCCCCGGGGACCACGTTCGAGATGTAGGGCTCTTCGTGCAGTCGCCTGCCATACCCGTGCCCGCCCAGCCCGCGGATCAGGTGAAAGTCGCATTCACCCTCGACATAGTCCTGCACCGCCCGGGCGTAATCGAGCCAGATCTTGCCCGGACGCAGTTGGGCTACGCCCCGACGAAGCGATTCCTTGCCGCATTCCATCAGGCTGCGGGCGACCTCGCCCGGCTCGCCGAACGAGTAGGTCCAGGCGGCGTCGCCGATCCACCCCTGGAAGGTGACGCCGATGTCGATCTTGAGGAGGTCGCCGGCCTTAAGGGGGGCGGTGTGATACCCCGCCGTCCCGTGGACGACGCAGTGATTCAGGCTGAGGCAGGCGTGCGAGGGGAACGGGGGGCTGCGACCGGCCTTGTAGCCGAGAAAGCAGGAGCGGCATTTGAGGTCGGCGAGCGTCTTGGCGACAAACGCGTCGATCTGCGCCAGTGTCTGGCCATGGCGCAGGAACTCGGACAGTCGCTCGTGGGTCTGGACGACCTTTGACGCGCTGGCTTGTGCGGCTTCAAACTCGGCCTCGGAACGGATCGCGACACCCATGGGGGGTGATCGTAGCGAAACCATGTCCTTAGGAAAATGGCGGCAAGACAAAACCCATGGACGTTGTGTCCGATGGAATCACCCCGGATCAACAGTCAACATGCCCCCGATCATCGCGCAGGCGATGGGGTCGTCACCGAACTCGTGGGCCAACTCGCGCTCGTCGGTGTGGCGCAGCAGAACAAGGTCGGCGGCCTTGCCCACCTCGATCGAGCCCCGATCCTCGAGCCCAAGGACCCGCGCCGCGTTGTGCGTCGCGGCGCAGATCGCCTCGGAG
Source organism: Phycisphaerales bacterium (assembly GCA_013360675.1). Classification (GTDB taxonomy): domain Bacteria; phylum Planctomycetota; class Phycisphaerae; order Phycisphaerales; family UBA1924; genus JABWBB01. Next base: position 17,785 of record JABWBB010000012.1, read on the forward strand.
CATGTCATGCCATTGAATCGCACCGCCAGGGCGATGGCCATGGGCATCGATCCGCAGGGGGCCGAGCCGGGGTTGAAGTTGGTCGCGAGACCGACCGAACCTCCCGCGTCGATGATCTGCCGCGCCTTGGCGTAGCGGCGGTCGGTATGGAACCCCGAGCAGGGCAGCAGCACCCCCGGCACGCCCGACCTGGCCAGCGCCTTAAGGTCATCGTCGCTCGACGCCTCGAGGTGATCAACACTGGTGAATGGAAGTCCGCTCCCCACCAGTCCCGAGCGGTTGAACTGGTCCACATGCAGGCGCACGGGGCAGCCGCGCTCGCCCGCGGCGTGCACGAGGGCTCGCGTCTCGTCCACGCTCCACGCCCCCTGCTCGCAATAGGCGTCGATGGTGATACCGGGGAACTCGCCCGCGACGGCGGGGAGTGTTTCTTCGATCACGCCACGGATGAATGTCTCGCGCGGAACGTCAGGGTCGATCGCGTGCCCGAGGAGCGCGGTGGGCACGATGGTGCAGGCGACGTGGGGTCGGGCGGCGACGATCGCGCGGAGCATCTTGAGTTCGTGCGTGGTCGAGAGCCCATAGCCGCTCTTGACCTCGATGGTGCCCGTGCCGAGCATGGCCATGCGCCGGACGCGTTCGACGAGCAGTTCGGTGAGGAGCAGTTGCGGGGCTTCGCGCGTGGCGCGAACCGTGGACATGATTCCACCGCCAGCCTTGAGGATGTCGAGATACGACTCGCCCTTGAGTCTCCGCTCCCACTCGTCCAGACGCGAACCGGCGAAGCAGGCGTGGGTATGGCAATCGACGAAGGCAGGCAGAAGAACGCGCCCGGCGGCGTCGATCACGCGCGCGTGGGGCGGGGCGAAGAGCCCCTCGCCCACCTGGGCGATGCGACCCTGGTCGGTGAGCACGTCGGCCTCGGGCAGGATGCCAAGATCGCTCATGGCAGGCCCACGCCGCAGGCCCCGGGGGCCGGCCAGCGTCAGCACGCGGGCGCGCCGAAACAGCACGGTCATGGGCGAAGTCCTGGGTGATGAACGGCGGGACGTTGCGCGACCCCTCGCAGGAACGAGAGGAACATGTGAGCCGCGACGCGTGCCGTGCGACCGGCCACGTCGTGGGGGGGGCAGAGTTCCATGATGTCGAAGCAGAGCACGCGCGGGTCGCGACCCGCCGCAGTGACCACACGCTCGACCTCGCGTGTGCTCCATCCCGAGGCGTTGAGCGCGCTCACGCCCGGGGCGTGGGAGGCATCGAGCACGTCGAGATCGAGCGAAACAAAGAGGCTCTTGCCAACCACCCGCCGCACCAGATCGTCTTGGGGAGAGTCCATGCGACCGTGGATGATCCCGCCGTGTTCCTGGAACCAGCGGACGTGGTCGTCGGCGTTGACCAGCGGGTTGAGCCCGTGGAGGTGAAGGCCGGTGACGCCGCAGTCTTCAATCAGGCGTCGGAAGGGCATCCCGCTGCCGATGGTGTCACGCACGTCGAGGTGGGCATCCAGGTAGAGGCCCGACATGGACCCCGCGGCCTGGGTGACGGCACGCACTAAGGGGTATGTGAGATCGTGCCCACCGCCGATCATGATCGGGAGCATCCCCAAGCCCAGCAGCCAGGCCGTGACCTCGGTGACGCGACGGTGAGTCTCCTGCAGAGCCTTCGCGTCGGAACCTTGAGAGGGGATGATGTCGCCCGCGTCGTAGACCAAGGGCCATTCCCAGCCATAAGGCGAGGCGACCCCGTAACGGGCCAAGGCGTCGCGGAAGGCGCGGGGTCCGTCGCAGGCCCCCGGGCGTCCGCCATTGAGGCGAACGCCCAGGTCATCGGGAGCGCCCAGGATCGCCACGCCGCACCCTTCGTGCGATTCGGTGCGGATCGTGGAGGCCATGAGGGCCTTGGGAAGACCCGGATAGACGGGGGGGTGAAGGTTTCGGTTCACGTTGGGACTGTACCGCACCGACGCACACGGGGCGGTCGCCACGTAAACTGCCCCCATGAGGAGATTACGCAACGGCCTGATTTGCGCGCTCGCCACGGGTCTTTCGGCGTGCGCGAGTTCAACCACCAACGATCCCCCTTCGCTCGCGTCACTGCGCACGCCAACGTCGGACCTGAAGGTTCGGCAGCGAGCGCTCGAGCGGGTGTATGAGGACAACGCGGGAAACCCTGCCGGCCTCGCCGCGACGAGACAGACGCTCAAGGACATCGTGTGGACACCCTCGCAGCCCGCGCCGCTGCGCGTGAACGCGATGCGCAAGTTGCTCGACGATCCTGACGAGGCGACGCAGCGTGAGGTGCGTGACCTTGGGCGGCTGCTGCTGCCCCGTGAACAATCGCGGGAGATGGTGGTGTTGCTGGGGCAGACCGCCGCCGAGCGGGGCTGGGAGGACTATGTCCCCTCACTGGTCAGGGCATACGCCCGCCCGGCACGCCTTGGCGTGAAGGATGAGGAGCGGGCCGAGCGGATTGCTCTGGAGCGGCTGCGCCCCGGGGTGAGCGTGAAGCAGTTGGCCTTTGACGTTTTCATGAACCCCCCCGAGATGCCCCCCAGCTACGGATTGGATTGGAAACAGCGAACCCGCAACGACGCCTGGGAGGTGCTGGGGCGGATCGATCCCGAGGGCGAGTTCCGGGCGGGTGTTCTGGGGGCCGAGGCGATCGGTTCGAGCGATCCCACAATCGCCGCCCTGGCTCGGGGCAAACGTGACCTGCGGGGCGTTCCAATTACGGCCGACCAACTGGCCTGGTTGGTGTCGCTCTCGAACGGGGCGAACAGCGTGAATGCGGCCTGGTGGGGCGAGGCGAGCGCCGCCATTACGCGCACGAATCAGGACCTTCTCGAACTGCGTCACGCCGAGGCGATCCGGTGGACGCTGGCGAATCGCCCCGATCGCCTGACCTCATCGCGCGAGGCGTTGCTCGGAGAGCTGCGTCAGAGGCTCGCGGGTCGACGCTTTCATAGCCGTTCGAACTCGACCGACGGGAAACCCGCTCCAGAACGTCTGCCCGATTCGGAGGATCGACTGACCTTCGCCGACCTTGTGACGATCCTGGCGATCGACGACGCCCTGGGTTCGGAGCGTGTGAGGGATGCCCTCTTCCGCCAGGCGGAGATGGATAGGAAGGACACGACCACCGAATACGGCGGGATGCTGACCTTCCAGGTCCGCGGGGCGGCGTCGTTCGGGTCGGAGGCGACGGCGGTGCTCTATGCGCCTCGCCCCGGGCAGCGCATGGGTGATGAACGTTTTGTCGCCTCGGACGACATGCTGGCGGCGAGCGATTGTGCGATCGCCCATTACCACTTTCACGCCCAACGGGTGCGGAATAAGGAGTATGCCGGGCCCAGCGGGGGTGATCTGCAATATGCCGCCCGGTATGGGCGGTCGTGCCTGGTGCTGACCAGCGTGGGAGAGGGGGTGCTTGGCGTGGACTACTACCAGCCCAATGGGGTCGTGATTGATCTGGGCGAGATCAGGGCTGGAACTCGGTAGCATGGTCATGCGTCGAACTCTTCCCTCGGAGGCAATACGAGAGGCGTTCGAACGTTGATTGGTCCATAGCCCGTTCGGGCACGGAGTTTGGTCACACAGGGGTGAGGAGTCTCATCGATGAAGGCAGTACGCGCGGCGGAACTGGCTCGGGCGGCGTTGCTCGCGACCGGCATGGCATTGGCAGCACTGGGTCCGGTGGTTGGATTGACGCCCGACGCGATCGCGCAGCCCGGCGGTGGACGCGGTGAAGGTCGAGGCGGCGGACCCGGCGGCGGCATGGGCTTTGGAGGCGGGATGCGCGAGATGATGAGCGCCCCGGTCATCAGCGCCCGCGATCTGGAGCGAGTGTCGGGCAGGCTCGGCCTCGCGCCCGAGCAGCTTGACGTGGTGAAGACGCTGCACGAGGGCTTTGCGGCCCAGGCACGCCAGATCACCGAGGCGATGCAGACCCAGATGGAGAAAGCCCGTGACGAGTTCCGCGAGTCGCGAGATCCCGAGGTTTTCCAGAGCCTTCGCCCGGCGATGGAGAAGGCCCGCGCCGATCGGAAGAAGGCCGAGCAGGAATTCATGAACGACGTGCAGGCGGTGCTGACGCCCGAGCAGCAGGCCAAGTGGCCCAGCTTCGAGCGGGGCGTTCGCCGCGAAACGACGCTGCGCCAGGGGCTGATGAGCGGCGAGCGGGTAGACCTGTTCCGACTGGTCGAGCGGCTGGAGCTTGCGCCCGAGGCCATGGAGGCGCTGCGTCCGGCGCTCGACGGGTACGAGGCGGATCTTGACCGTGAGCTGGTGACCCGCGCCAAGGTGTTCGAGGAATCGATGGAGAAGATGAGCCGCATGCGTGACATGGGCGACATGGAGGCCATGCAGGATGTCATCGAGAAGGGGCGCGAGGCGAGCGTGCGGGTGCGCGACGTGAACCGTCGATACGCCCGTCAGGTCGCCGATCTGCTCCCCTCGGAGAAGCGTTCGGCGTTCGAGGCCGACGTGAAGCGGGAGAGTTTCCCCGACGTGTATCGTGAATCTCAGGCGACGCGTTCGTTCAACGCGGCGATCGGCTTTGCCGATCTGAGCGCGGAGCAGCGCGAGCAGCTCCTGGCGATGCGGGAGTCGTATACCCGTACGCTGGATACCTTGAACACGAAGCTCGCCGCGGCCATCGAAGAGAATGAAATGACCTTCAACATCTCGCAGATGATGCAGCGTCGCGGAGAAGAGAGCCCGATGGGGCAGCTCCGCACCGAGCGCCGGGATCTGGATCGCGCAACCATCGAGAAGTTGCGGGGGATCCTGACCGAGGCTCAGATCGAGAAACTGCCTCAGCCCGAGCAGCGAGGCGAGGGTCGCGGGCGTGGCGACCAGGGTGACCGCCGCCAGCGCGGGCAGGGCGAGATGGCTCCCCGGGACCCCTTCTGATCGACGGCTGGTCGGCCATTCGCAAGACGCACGGCGGGGCTCTCGAAGGCGAGGGCCCCGCATTGTTTGACAGGCCGTGCGATCTGCTGTGTGTGTTCGAGTACGGTGATTGTGACGGGGCGCCAGGCCGTGCGCATCTCCGCGAAGTGAAGCAGTGGCGTCCACGTCGGTTTCAAGCAGGAGCACCACGATGCGAGCGAGCACGAGGATGAGCGCGGCGGCGGTCTGGGGCGTCATTGTGGCGGTCTCCGGGGCGGCTCCTTGGGCGCAGGCGCAGGAGGTCCGGACGCTGACGGTTCGAACTGGGATTGGTGGTCCGGGCGATTCAGGGATGATCACCCTCCGGAGCGTCGAGAAGTTTGGCGCTCTGCTGGGCCTGGACGAGGCGACGCGTGAAGCGGTGCAGGTGAGCCACGAGGGCTACACGGCAGCATTCCAGCAGGTGCAGAAGGCACGTCGCGAGGCGATGGATGCGGTGCGCCGCGAGGTGGAGGAGACCGAGGATCACTCGCTGTGGGGCAGCCGCTTGCCCTCGATTGAGAAAGCCTTCCGGACGAGTTCGCGGAAGCTCGAGGATGAGTTCATGGCCGACCTGAGGATCATGAGCGGCGAGGCCGGGCAGGGGCCGGCGTGGGAACGCGTCGAGCGGATGCGCCGGCGCGAGCAGGTGCTCAAGGGCGGCGGGATGAGCGGGGAAGGGGTCGACCTTGTGGAACTGGTGGGATCGATCCCGATGCCCCCTGAGGCGATGAGTGCGGCCGAGCCGACACTGCTCGACTACGAGGCCGAGATGGATCGCCAGGCCCAGGCGCGTCTCAAGATGTTCGAGGAACAGGGCGAGATCAAGGGCCTCGGGCAGGGGCTCGACCCCGAGCGCATGGAGGCGATGCTGAAGGACTTCCGCGAGAGCGGGGCCAAGCTTCGTGACGTGAACATGCGGTTCGCGAGAAAGATTGAAAGCGCGCTTCCCGACGAGCAACGAGCGGCGTTCGCGAGCGAGTTTCGCAAGCGGTGCTTCCCGGCGGTGTACAAGGTCTCCCGGGCCCAGCGTGAATTGGATGCGGCGATCGGGATGACCGACCTGACGGGCGAGCAGCGTGAGTTGCTGGCCTCGCTGCGTGACTCGTATCAGCGCGAGGCGCGTGCGGTCAACGAGGTCTGGGCGGCGGCGATCGAAGATCAGGAAAAGAGCGGGGCGTCGGCGGGGATGTCGTTTGCGGGGGCGCAGATCAAGCTGATGAACGGGGAGGAGCCCGAAGCGCTGCGGCAGGCCCGGCAGTCGCGTCGCGATCTGGACAAGCGCGTCCGTGAACGGTTGTCGAGCGCATTGACACCCGCGCAGCGAGACCGACTGCCCCGGGAGCCGGAGGACGATGGGGTTGCAGGTCAGAAAGCGTTCTTCATCGAGGCGATGTAGACGGGCAAGAAGGTTTATACTCGTACATGGCCGTGGGTTTCCGCGGCGTGAGAACGGGATGGAAATCCGGAAGGGGTGGGTCATGGGACGAATCTCGCGGATCGTGCACCGGGTGTGCGTGCTGGGGGCGTTGGTAGCGGCGATGTTCATCGCTGATGCCGGCGTGGCCCAGGTCGGGATGAACATGGGCATGGGCGGTGGGGCCCAGCAGGTGATCACCCGTCGCGAACTGGATGCGTATTCGAAGATCCTGTCGATGACGCCCGAGCAGTTCGAGGCCGCCAAGGTACTGCTCGAGGGCGTGCAGGCGCAGACCCGTCAGTTGACCCAGGACTTCCAGAAGAAGATGGAAGCGATGATGGAGAAGGCCCAGGACGGCGACTTTGGCGTATGGCAGACCGAGATGCCCGGGCACATCAAGGTAATGGCCGAGAAGGCCAAGGCCCTTGAGACGGCGTTTTATGACGACATCAAGGCAATTCTGACCGCCGAGCAGATGGTCAAGTGGCCCAGCGTCGAGCGCTGCCATCGTCGCACGCAGTGGACCCGCGTGGGCTTTTTCAGCGGCGCGGGGGTTGATCTGATCTCGCTGGTCGAGCGGACCAAGGCGGGCGAGGGGATCATGGCGGATCTGACGCCCCTGCTCGACGAGTATGAGATGAAGATCGATGATCCGGTGCAGGCGATGCAGCGGATGCAGGAGAAGCAGACCCAGGACTACATCGACGGTAAGTTCAACGCCTTCGACATGCAGGCCGCCCAGAACGTGATCAAGGATTACGCCGAGACGGGTAAGAAGATGCGCGATATCAACCGCGAGTTTGCGCGGAAGATCATCAGCGTACTGCCCGAGGACCGGCGTGCCGGGTTTGAACTCGAGTTCAAGCGGCGCAGTTTTTCACGGGTCTACCGCGAGACGCATGCTCAGAAGCAGTTTGCGGCGGCGGAGAAGTTCGCGGACATCACGCCCGAGCAGAAGGAATCGCTGGCGAGCGTTCGCGAGGCCTATGAGCGTGACCTCGCTTTGGCCAACGATCGCTGGGCCAGGGCGGTCGAGGAGCAGGAAGAGGCATCGGGCGGGACCTTCGGCGTGATGATGTCGGGCTTCACGGGCCAGGGCGCCAGCAGCGGCGCGGTGGGTGAAGCCCGACAGGCCCGCACGGATCTCGACAAGCGGACGGAGGAACGCATCGAGGCGATCCTGACCGCCGAGCAGCGTGAGCGGCTTCCCAAGAAGGAGCGTCGCCAGGGGAACCCGTGGATGGACATGGTCGATCCCGAGGATCTCGCCGAGATGCAGGGCGACTGAGTCAACGAGTCGTGGGGTCAGGGGTGCATGTGCATGACGACGGCATGGACGCAGGCGGGCCAGATTGACGGCGGCGCGGAACCCGAGCCCAAGGTGGGCGGGGGAGCGGCTCGCCTGACGGAGCGCCCGGAGATCGATCCGGCGGCCGCGGCGCTGATTACCGCCGAGCAGGCCGTGCGTCTGCGGGTGGTGCCCTATGCGCTCGAAGGCGGGCGACTGCTCGTCGCGATGATGGACACGGAGGATTTGGCAGCCGCGGACGAGGTGTCGGTCTGCGCGGGGCGTGCGGTGACGCGCGTCCCCATCGAGCAGGCGGTCTTCGCGGAACTGCTTCGCAGCGCCTTTGGCACCACGGCGGCGCAGATGGCGGCCAGGCTGGGTGGCGGTGCGCAGGAGGGCGATGAACTCGTCACGAACCTCGAGGCGATCGAGGCCGACGACCTGCACCGGATGGCCGAGCAGCCGTCCCTGATCAACCTGGTGAACCTGATCATTCTCGAGGCGATCCGGGCACGGGCAAGCGACGTGCACATCGAGCCCTTCGAGCGGCTCTTGGCGGTGAAATATCGCGTGGATGGATTGCTGGTCGAGCAGCAGCCACCGCCCAAGCACCTGCAGCCGGCGATCACCAGCCGCATCAAGATCATGGCGGGGATGAACATCGCCGAGCGCTACGCCCCGCAGGACGGGCACATCACGCTGCGGTTTGAGGGGCGCAAGATCGACATCCGCGTGAGCACCGTGCCGACGCTGTATGGCGAGAGCGTGGTGATGCGCATCCTCGACAAGGAGAGCGTGCAGCTCGACCTGGCCACGCTGGGCATGCGCGAGAACGATCGCGCGGGGATGCAGAAACTCATCGACCTGCCGCACGGCATGGTGCTGGTGACGGGCCCGACGGGCAGCGGCAAGACGACGACGCTCTACGCCGCGTTGACGAAGTTGTACGACCCGAGCCTGAAGATCATCACCATCGAGGACCCGGTGGAGTATGAGTTGTCGGGGGTGAACCAGATCCCGGTGAACGCCAAGCGGGGGCTGTCGTTCGCGGGCGGACTGCGGAGCATCCTGCGCCAGGATCCGGATGTGATCATGGTGGGCGAGATCCGCGACGGGGAGACGGCGGACATCTCGGTCCGGGCCGCGCTCACGGGGCACTTGCTCTTTTCAACTCTGCACACAAACAACGCGGTGAGCGCGGTGGGGCGCCTGCTGGACATGGGTGTGGAGCCATTCCTGCTGGCCAGTGTGCTCGAGGGAATTCTGGCGCAGCGGCTGGGGCGGCGGATGTGCCCCCTGTGCCGCGTGCGAAGCCCGCTGCCCGAAGAGGTGCGTCACCGTCTTGCGCCCGCAGAGGCCGCGCTCTTCCCCGGTGGTGAAGGGTGGACCGGGACAGGGTGCGAGAAGTGCGGCGGAGCGGGGATGCGCGGGCGTGTGGGCTTCTATGAACTGGTCCTGACCACGCCGGCGATGCGACAGGGCATCACCGAGCGCCGCGGGGCGATGGACCTGATGCGGATGGTGCAGCCGGGGTTCATGACCATGCGGCGCGACGGCGTGATCAAGGCCGCGGAGGGACTGACGACGGTCGAGGAAGTGCTCAAGGCCACGCAGGACGCGGAGGAATCGCCGGTCGTCGCGGGCTGACGCGCGAGAGCCGGGTTGAACCATGCCGACCTTTGTGTACAAGACCATGTCGAGCGGCTCGACGGCCACGATCGAGGCGGTGGATCGTGCGTCGGCGGTGCGCGATCTGGTGCGCCGTGGCGAAGCGCCCACGTCGATCGAACCCGCGGGGATCGCCGGAGCGCCGGGGCGGGGGGCGATGGTCGGCGGGTTGCGTGGCGGGATGTCCCGGGCCGAGGTGGCCTCACTGATTCGAGAGCTGGCGACGGCGCTTCAGGCGGGCCTGCCGCTGGTGCAGTCGCTGCGCACACTGGCCCGACAGGGGCGTGCCGGGCGTCAACGCGAGATGCTCGAGACGATGATCGAGCAGGTGGAGCACGGCAAGAGCCTGGCCGACGCGATGCAGTCGTGGGGCAATCCATTCTCGGATCTCACGGTAAGCCTGGCACGGGCGGGCGAGGTATCGGGACGGCTGCCCGAGATCTTGGCGCAGGCGGCGGACCTCTTGGATCGTGATCTGAAACTGCGGCGCAGTGTGGTCAGCGCGACGTTGTATCCCATGATTCTGGGCGTGCTGCTGGTAGTGGCGATCATCATCGTGGTGACGGTCATCGTGCCGCGGATCCTTGAGCCGCTCAAGGGCGCCGCGATTGAGATGCCCCTGCCCACGCAGATCGTGCAGGGTGTGGCGCATTTCTTCGGGGGTCTGTGGTGGGGGGTGATCCCCGGGTGGCTGGTGATCATTCCCGCGGCGGCGCTGGCGGTCTGGGCGTGCATGCGCTACTACGCCTCGCCCGAAGGACGGATGAAGGTTGACATGACGCTGCTGCGCGTGCCGGTGCTGGGACGGCTGCTGCGCGACGTGGCGGTGGCGCGGTTCACGCGGACCTTGGGCACGCTGACGCAGGCGGGCATCCCGGTACTCACCTCGCTGCGCGTGGTGAAGGCGACGCTGGGCAACCGCGCGATGGAGCGTGTGATGGACGACGTGGCCGAGCAGGTCGCCGCCGGGCGGACGATCGCCGACCCGATGGAGCGCAGCGGCTATTTCCCGCCGATGCTGGTGCAGATCGTCAACCTGGGTGAACGCTCGGGCAAGCTCGACGAACTGCTGTCGCAGGCGGCGGGGGCGTTCGAGGATCGGACCGAGCAGAGCGTGAAGGTGTTCACGACCGTGCTGCCCCCCCTGCTGGTCGTCATCATGGCGGGCGTGGTGGGGTTCGTGGTGATGGCGGTGATGCTGGCGCTGCTGGCGATGCAGGACGCGATGCGGTTGATGTAACGGAGGTTTGGCATGGAACGTCGGAAGCAGAACAGACGCGGATTTACGATCATCGAGGCGCTGGTGATCGTCATCATCCTGGGGGTGTTGGCGGCGGTGGTGGGCCCGCGCCTGCTCAGCCGGATCGGCCAGAGCAAGCAGGCCGTCGCGCAGAGCAACGCCGCGGCGTTGTCGAGCGCGATGAAACTCTTCTCGGCGGACCACGGTCTGCCCGAGGCGGGCAGCCCGATCACGATCCTGTACGAGCGCCCCAGTTACGTCGAGGAATCGGCCTGGAACGGGCCGTATGTCGACTCGATGGACGCGCTCAAGGACCCCTGGGGCAATCTCTTTGTGCTGGTCATCCCCGGGCAGCACAACGTGGATTTCGACATCATGAGTTACGGGGCCGACGGGGTCTCCGGCGGCGAGGGGGATAACGCGGACATCATCGCCGGGAAACGCTGAACGGTTACAGGAGTCGAGCGTGCGTCGGGCCTTCTCGATGATCGAGGTGCTGGTGGTGATCCTGATCCTGGCGATACTCGCCGGGGTGATGGCTCCACGCCTGGCCACATTCACCGCGCTGCGCGTGGAGCCCACGGCCCGGCGGGCGGGGGATGTACTCTCGATCGCGGGACGGCGCGACCGCCTCAGCAGTCAGCGCGTGGCCGTTGATTACGCCGACGGCGTGCTGCGGATGCTCGTGCTCCTCCCCGCGACCGACGGGCGCGGCAGCGAGTGGCGTGAAGATCCGCTGGCTCCGCCCGTTGATCTGGGCCCGGTCATGCTCGTTTCTGCACGCCTGGACGGGGTGGAGCTTGATACGGACCAATGGCGCGTGGAACTCGCCGCCGCGGGGCGTAGGCCTTCGCTCACGCTGTTGCTGAGCGGGCCGGGTGAACACGACCCGTGGACGGTTGAACTCGCGCCAGAGGGGGCCAGCGCGGAGGTTCGACGGGGCTGGTCGGGCCAGGGGCTCAGCGCCGGAGCCGTTGAACTCGAGGAGCAGAGCGCGTGGTAGTGCGCCTTCGTCAACCGCGAGTGGTCCGAGCGCGTCGTGGCGTCGCGCTGGTCGAGGTGATCGTCTCGACGATCGTGCTGGGGGTTGCGCTCGCCGTGCTGATCGGGCTCACGGGGCAGGCGATGTCATCTCAGCAGGCGGGCGAGCGACTTTCGACGGTGGCGATGCTCCTCGATGAGCAGCTGAATCTGGTGCTGGCGCGCGGGCCCGACAACTACGCCGCCCGGTTCGATACGGCGGGGGTCTGCGAGGCGCCTTTCGAGCAGTACCGCTATGAGCTGTCGCTCGCAGGCGGACAGGCTGGTGAAGCGTTTGTGGTGACGGCGACGATCTCGTGGAGCGAGGGCGGACGCCTGCGATCCGAGTCGCTGCAGACCATGATCGCTCCGAGGCTGGGTGACGAGCCCGATCCTGACCGGCGTCCTGATGATCCGGTGCTGAGGTACTGATGCGCGCGTTGTTCGAGGTGCAACTTCCTCGAGGTGGGCCTCGCCTTGGCGGGCGTGGTCTGGCGCGCGGTTTTTCGCTGATCGAACTGCTCGTGGCGGGCGTCGTGGGCGCCATGGTGGCGGGAGCGACGATGCTGGCCCTCTCGCAGATGTTGCGGGCAAGAGATACCTCCGCCGCCCGTCAGCAGGCCCACGCGAGAGCCGAGGCATGCGTCGCGAGCGTCGCGCTCGATGCCATGAACCTGGTGCGAGATCGTGACCTGGCGATGACGAAGTTCGCCATCATCAACGGCGGCGTGACCGGGGCCGAGCAGGACGACCTGCTCATGCTGATCCACTCGCTGCGTCCGCTGCGAGGGCTGTATGGAGTGCCCGAGGGGGATGAGTACGAGGTGCAGTTCAGGTTGATCCCCAGCGCCTCGGGGCGTGGGGCGATGTGGCGAAGGGTTGATCCGGCCTTCGACGCGGTGATCGATGGCGGCGGGATCGCCGTGCCCCTGGTTGAAGGAATCGAGGGTGTTTCGTTCGAGGCCTATGACGGGTATGAGTGGTTCGAGGATTGGGACTCGGACTCGGACGGCCTGCCTCACGCGCTGCGGATCACGGTGCGTGCGCGCAGCGACGATCGCAAGGGTGTGGCGGTGGCGCGGCGACTTGTTGCGTTCGACCGTGTGCCGGTGGTGACTCAGGCCGAGAAGGACCTGCTCGAGATGCAGGCCGCCCAGGCCGAGGCCCAGGACAGCAGCGGGCAAACTCAGCAACCTGGCTCGACCGGCGGCGGGGGAATCCTCCCCGGTGGAGGCGGTGGTGGTCGCGGCGGGGGGCCGGGCGGAGGAGGCGGCCCCGGCGGTGGGAGACCCGGAGGCGGACGTCCCGGCGGGCCTGGAGCCGGCGGAGGCGATGGGGGAGGAAACCCGGGGGGGCAGCCCGGCGGCAGGCCTGGAGGCGGGACCCCGGGTGGTCGGCCTGGTGTTGGTAATCCTGGCGGAGGCGGAGGGACGCCTGGTGGTGGTGGCGGCGGCGGGGGAGGGCGCGGATGAAACACCGTTCTCCTTCATCACGTGCCTTTGCCACGCTGCTGGTGCTGGCGGTTGTCATCCTTGCCATGGCGGTGATCGGGATGGTGCAGGCGACGGCGTTCAGCCAGGCCGCCTCTGGTCGCGATGCGATGGCGCGCACACGGGCCTACTGGGCGGCGCGTGCGGGGCTTGAATCGACGATCGCTCGCCTCGAGTGGGACACGCAGAATCCTGACCCCGAAGACGCCTACTCAACGCTGGACTCGATGGCGGAAGTCGCCGAGGGGCGTGTCAGCGGCGCGACGTGGCGGATCGCGACGACCGTGGGCAAGGAACAGGTGCCCGGGCCGGCGGATGAAGGAGCCAAGCTCAATGTGAACCGTCTGACGCAGGAGCAGTTGCTCCTGATCGAGCCGTTCATGACGGAAGACGTGGCCGATGGCATCCTTGATTGGGTGGACGAGGACGATGACACGCGGATGCTCGGGGCCGAGGTGGGGTACTACCAGGGGTTGTCCTATCCCTATGAGCCGCGCAACGCGCCGTTCCGGTCGATCGCCGAGCTGGAGCTGGTGACGGGGACGTGGCCTGAGGACGTGCGTGGCGAGGACTGGAATCTCAATGGGATACTCGATCCCAACGAGGACGATGGGAATGCCTCGTGGCCGCCCGACAACGCGGACGGCATCCTTCAGGGGGGCTGGTCGGCGATCCTGACGACGGCGAGCATCGACGGCGGTCTGGGTGCGTCGGGAAGTGCCCGCCTCGACCTGACCACGGCGACGGATTCAGAGATCGTCGCACGGACCGGGGTAACGACCGATCAGGCCCGTGTCATCGTCGATTACATGCAGGCGACCCCGACGGTGACGATGGGAGATTTCATCCGGCGCGATCTGCAGACGCTGGCCAACGTGGCGTTCCAGGCGCAGGGCGGGCGGGGGCAGGCCCCGGCGGTGGACGCGCTGTCGCGCACGCAGCTTGGTGCATTGCTGGATGAGGCGAGCGTGGGGCCCAGCGCGGGGATCGAGCCGGGCAAGCTGAATATCAACTCGTGCGACGCGAAGACGATCGAGTATCTGCCCGAGATCGATGCGACGCTGGCGGATGCGATCATCGCCGAGCGAGCCGCACGCCCGCAAGGCTTTACGAACATCGTGCAGTTGCTGGAAGTGCCCGGGATGTCGCGGACGACCCTGGCGACGATGCAGGACTTGTTGACGGTGCGTTCGAGCGTGTACGCTCTGACCTGCCGCGGAAAAGATGAGTTGACGGGCGTGGAAGTTGAAATCACGGCGACGATGGATCGTTCATCGCTCCCGGTCGTGCTGAAGGATGTGCGAGTGCGATGAGCCGCCTAGGGAACCAGGAAGGTCGGTCGGGGGGCGTCTGTGCCGGCGTGGACGAACGCGCCGGTCAGGTGCACGTGGTGATCGCTCGCCTGGGCGAGGCCTGGTCGATCGTCGAGGGGCGATCATTGCCCATCGAGGACAAGGCCTCGCTGGAGAACCTGCTGACGCAGCATCACGTGACTCGGGTGATCCGCGTGGCGCCGGCGACGCAGAGCGTCTGCCGCGTCGTGAGCGTGCCGCCGGGTCAGCCCGAGCAGCAGGCCTCCACGCTGACACTCTTGGCGGAGGCGGAACTGCCCGAGACGGTGCCTTCTCATCGGCGTGCGGGGGGGATTGTTCCCGATGTGGTCCGCGGGCCCGAGCGTACCGCGATGCTCACGGGGTGGCTGCCCGCGTCCTCTTCCGCGTTGCTCACCGCCGAAATCCGCGAGGACTGGGCCACCGCGCCCGCGGCGTTGGCGATGCTCAAGCGAGATGCGGCCCTGGCGGCCTGGGCTGATCCGACCAGCGGCGCGATGGTGGTGATCTGTGCCGGACCGCGTCGGACGATCTGCCGCACGCTGCGCGAGGTCGCCGATGACCGGCACGCATGGCGCAAGGCGTTGGAGAGTGCCATCGAAGAGACGGCCAAGGCCGCCGAGATCCGAAGCGAGGTCGAGATCGCCGACGGGCTGATGCTGAGCGACGCCGCGGTGCGTGCGCTCGCGGGTGAAATCAAGGGTTTCCGCAGCGATCCGGCCTGGCTCGAGAAATACGCCCTGGCGCTGGGCGCGGTCCTGCTGGGTGACGAGCGTCAGGCGGCGACGGCCACCCTGGCGGGGCTGTCGGTCGAGCCGCGGGTTGCGCCACGAGCACCGGGCGTGCGCATGATCGAGCGTTTGCATGATGCACGCGTCGCGATGTGGGTCCTGGCCGCAGCGCTGGCGGGCGTGCTGCTGATCCCGATGGGAGCGGCGTACGCGAGGCTCCTGCTTCTCGACATGCGGACGCAACGCCTGGCCGGGACGCAGGACAAGACCGAGGAAATCACTCGCACAGCGAAGCTGTATGAAGAACTCGACAAGCAGCGTCTGCCCATGACCAAACTTCTGGCGGATGTCGCCGGTGCCGCCCCCGTGGGGGTGGTCGTCGAGAACGTCCGCTTGTCGAAGGAGCAGGGGCTGAGCGTGCTGGGCACCGCGGAGACGCGAGAGAAACTCAACGCCTTCCAGGCCAACCTGAACAAGACGCGCGTGCTCTCTCGGGCCACGATCAATCGTTCCGAGGCAACGTCCAGCGGCGGGGTCACCTTTGACATGACCGCTCAGATCACCCAGCCTCACCTGAGCGTCAAGCCCATCGAAGACCTCGGCGGAAAGTCATTGGCCGAGGTGCTCTATGGAGAGGGTGCCACGAACGATGCCTTCAGCGGGGCGGTCGGCGGGGAGAATGGCCGGCGTACCGGCACGCGTCGTCCTCCCAGTGCAACGGGTTCTTCTTCCGGACCCACGACGAGCGGCGACACTTCGCGTCGCCCGACGCCGGTCTCGACGGAGCCCCCGTCGCCATTGACGGATGCGGCGATCGCGGCGATGGATCGGGCCACGCTGACCAAGGAGTTCGCCAACCGGCGGACGTTTGGGCAGCGTAATCCGGGTTTGGATCAGACAACGAAGCAGCGCCTGGATGACGAGGTGCGCAAGCTGCGTGAACGCATGTCCGCGGGGGGTGGATCATGACGCTGATCGAGCAGATGGCTCGACTCCCGCGGGCCGCACGGTGGGCACTGATCGCTGTCGGTGTCATCGTGGCGTACTTTGCCGTGATCGAGCCCGCGCTGAATCACCTCAACAGCCTGCGCGCAAGGGTCTCGGCGAAGGAGGCGATCATCGCGAACGCCGTCCGCGACAAGCCCAAGATCGACTCGGCTAGCGCGACGATCCGGCTGGGCGTCGGCCGATACGGCCAGATCGGCTTCAACTTCAGCGACGAGGTGGATACGCGTTCGACGACGTTTAACCAGGAAGTCGCCGCAATATTGCGCACGCACGGCGTGGGTCAGCACACGAGCACGACACGCCCGGCCACGCTGGGCACGGGGCCGTTGCTCGACGCGGTCGGCCAGGGTTTCAGGGTTGAGCGTTTGATCAACGAGTACCAGTTTGATGCCGAGCCCGAGGTGGTGACGGCGGTGCTGGCCGATCTCGAGCGCACGCCGCTGGTCACGGCGATCTCACGCGTGCAGATCCGCAAGGGGGATCCGCGCGAGGGTCGCAAGGTGAAGGCGACGATCGCGGCCGAGTTATGGTCGCGCACACCCAAGGCGAGAGGACGATGACGCCGCAATCCCCGGTGACGATGCGTGACGCGATGCGAGGCCTGCGCCCCATCGGGTGGATGGCCTTTGCAACGGCGAGCGTGGCGGGCCTGGTGGCGATCATTTCGATCTGGGGGGTCGTCGCGACCCTCTTTGGCCCTTCACCCCGGATCTCAAGCCCCGATGAGCACACGGGCGAACAGGCCAAGAAGTACGCCTCGGCGATCGATGGCTGGGCGTTGCAGCTGGATCGGCGCAGCCTGTTCTTTGTTCCCGGCGCGCCGACACCGCCGCCGGACCCCGAGCCGTCGAACGAGCCGGATCGCCCGCCGCCGCCCCCGTCGAGTTATGCGGGCCCGTCGCTGATCGCGATGATGAACGATACGGCGTTTTTCACGGATGGTCGGAGATTGGCGGCGGGAGGGCCTCGCGACGGGGACCTTCGCGTGGTGCGGCTGGATCCGCCGTGGGAGGCGACGCTCGAGTGGAAGGGCGTGGAGTTCGCGGTTCCGTTGTTCGGGCGCGATTCCACGGTGGCGCCCAAGTCGTACAAATCGCCAGAGCCAAGGCCAGAAGACGAGCCCGCGCGCCCATCGACACGCCCGGCTGCGCCAACCGCAGAACCAACGCCCTCGGGTGATGTGCAACCCGCGATCGTTCCGCCGACACCGGCCAACACCGAACCCGCAACGCCCGAGCCGGTCATGCCCGAGCCCGAACCAGCACCCGAACCGCCCGCCACCGAGCCTGAACAACCGGCGCCCCCACCCGAGACGCCCCCCACCGAACCGACCCACGTTGGCCCACAGAAGGACGAGCCGCGATGATGAATTCCTGCACTTTGAAAACACGGCTCGGTATCTGGATGCTTGCGGCTGTTGCCGGGCTGCCGATCTGCACGATGGCGATGACGCAAGATCAACCCGAAGCGGCTAAACCCGACGCCCCTCGGGAAGAGGCTGCCACGCCTGCGACGCCGCCACCGGCGAAGCTGGGGTTCAAGAACGCGACGGTCGAGCAGATCATCCCATTCATCGTCGAGGTGACGGGTAAGGTCGTGATGCCCCAGCGTGACGTGATGTCGCGCCAGATTACGATCCTGAGCGACACTCCGCTCGAGCGCCGAGCCGCGCTCGATTTGCTTTTTCTTGCGCTCCAGCAAAACGGCGTGGCGGTCGTTGAGACGGAGACGACGATCACGCTGCGCGACATCGGCGAGGTGACGCGCCAGGATGTTCCGGTCATCGCGGGGAACGTGAGCACGCTGGATCGCACCGACCTTGGCACGATCGTGCAGAAAGTGTTTGCGCTGCGGAACTCGACGGCGAAGAACATCGGCGACATCCTGAAGGACGCACTGCCCGATTTTGCCAAACTGACGGTCGATGAAGAAAGCAATCAGATCGCAGTCATGGCCAATGTGGGCATTGTGCAGCGCGTGGAGCGGCTGATCACCTCGCTCGATCGCCCCGCCGCGGGCGCGGTGCAGGCCGAGACGTTCCGCCTGCGTCACGCCGACGCCGAGGCCGTCAAGACCAACATCGAAGAACTCTTCAGCGGCGGGGGCACGACACGCACCGGGAACAACCAACGTGGCGGCCAGCAGCAGGGGGGCGGACGCGGTGCTCAGCAGCCGCAACAGCAGCCCTTCTTCAGGTTCGCGGGCCTTGGCGGCGGGCAGGAGGGCGCCACGGCTTCCACGGGCGAACTGCGCGTCTCGGCCAACACTCAGCAGAACTCGGTGACGGTCGTGGCCGATCCGGCGATTCTCAATCAGATCCGCCAGCAGATCGACACGCACTGGGACCTGCCGCTGCCTGAAGAGGCCGTGGTTCCCAAGACGTATGACCTGCGCAACACCGATCCGGTCAAGGTCCGCGACCTTCTCGAAGGGCTCTTCGGACGAGGCACATCGGCCCCGCGCACGACTGGCGGCGGAGGTGGCGGCGGTCAGAACCAGCAAGCCGCGGGAGCGACCCAGGGCGTTGGACGTCTTGCCGGGCAGTTCTCGTTCCAGGCGATTCCGGAATCCGGGCGATTGGTCGTGGTGAGCAAGTCACCCGACAATCTCTCGGTGATCGACAAGATCATCGAGGATCTCGACCAGCCGCAGTCGGTGGGGCTCCCCGCGATCATCGAACTCAAGCACGCCTCGGCGGAGGACCTGGCCGAGCAGCTCAACACACTGCTTGCGCAGGACGGCACGCTGGCGCAGATCCGGCGCTCGGAATCGGGCCTGACCCAAGCCTCGGCGAACGTCAGTCCCTTCGCCACGCAGCAGGACACCGCTCAGGCAGACCCCACCGCACAGCAGGCGCAGGCCGGCACGATCTCGTTCTGGTGGCAGCGATCTCGCCCGCCGACGGATCGTCGCAACTCGTCGAACCTGGTCGGGCTTCTGCGCATCGTTCCCGTGTGGCGGCAGAACTCGCTGATGGTAATTTCGCCCCCCGAATATCGCCAGTCGATCATCGAGCTGATCGAGCAGCTCGACCGTCCTGGGCGCCAGGTGCTCATCTCGGCGATCGTCGCCGAGATCTCTCGCGATGATTCGACCGCCCTGGGCCTGCGCTGGTCGAGCCAGACGATCACCCCTACCAGCGGCGACAACTCGATCAGCCTGGGAGCCAACGCCTCGGGCACGCGCAACGACTTCGCCACGAGCCTGTTCAACACCTCGGTGCTCAACGCCGACGTCAACCTGAACATGCTGCTCCAGGCGTTGTCGGAGAAGACCGCCGTTACGATTCTCTCAGAGCCCAAGGTCTTCACCGCCGACAACCAGGAGGCGACGTTTTTCGACGGGCAGGACATCCCCTTCGTGAACGAGCTTCAGAGCACGAACCAGGGCAACCCGATCCAGAGCTTTGAGTATCGGGCGGTTGGGTTGCAGCTGCGGATCCGTCCGCGGATCACGCCCAAGCGTGATGTCGACCTCCGCGTCAACCTGCAACTGGCGTCGATCGCCCCGGGCCAGACGGTGCAGAACGCGCTGATCGTCGATCGGCGTGAGACCACGACGCAACTGATCCTCAAGGACCGCCAGACGATCGTCATCTCGGGCATCCTGCGCAGCGTCGATTCAAACATCGTGCGCAAGGTGCCGCTGCTGGGCGACATCCCGATCCTGGGTGAACTCTTCAAGAGTCGCGAGACGCAGCGCACGAACACCGACCTCATGGTCTTCATCACCCCCCTGGTGATCGAGAACCCCGAAGAGGCCGACGAGATGAACGAGACCTATCGCAAGCGTCTCGAAGAGCGCCGCAAGGAACTCAAGCACGACCAGATGGAAACCGTGCCGGGCGCGACCAAGGAGCCCGCGGAGCCCAAGGAATGAGCCACGCGGGCCAGCGTCGGCGTGTCGCCATCACGCTCGCGGGGCTCTGCCTCGTGTTTGCGGGGTGTGTCACCGAGCGTGCGCCCAACAAGCCCGGCCTGACGTATCGCGACCCGGCCGCCCCGGTCGGCGGGGGGAGCGCTCCACTCGCCATACCTTCGGGGCCCATCGCCACACCCGCGCCCAATGCCAGCACGCTGACATCGCGCGTGCAGGTGCCCATCGTTCCGCTGGGGCAGGTGGTGTATGACGGACAGGTTCTGCCATTGGTCTCGCCCGATGGCCGCACCCTCGCGGTGCAGCAGGGCGAGAGCCCCTCGTGGAGTGCGCTCGTCGCCGCTCCCGATGCGGTGCCCCCGGTGGGGACGCGTCTGGCGATCTATGCCCTCAATGACACGGGCCCGGCTCCCATCGGAATGATCGAACTCCCGGAAGGGGTCATCCTGGGTCGGGGTGCCGACGATCGCGGCTTTCTCGTAGAGTGGCTTCGCGAGGATTCCTCGCGCTGGATCGGGCGCGTGCCGTGGACCGGCGGCAACGTCGATTGGCTTGTCAAGGGGGTCGCTGTCTGTGCGCACGCGGTCTTCACGCCGCAGGGTGAACTGGTCTTCACCCGTGCCACGGCGGGGGGAGAAGCCGTCGAACTTGTGCTGCGACGAGGCGATGGCGGTGAATCTGTCCGCCGAGCCGCGGGCGGGGCTTATGCCATGCCACAGGCGAGCGACGACGGCTCGTCGGTTTTCGTGCTCCGAGCCGGGAGCACTGGGCTGGAGATCGAGGTTCTTCGAATTCGGCGCGATATTCCGGATCGAGCCGAGTGGGGCGCGGTACTGACGCGCCGCGCGATCGCCGCCCGGGCGGACCGCGAGACGGCGTACCAGATCATGGCCGCGGTGCAGGGTCCGATGCCCACCCGGACCGGCATTGAGCGTTCACGCTCATTCGCCTTTCTTGAACCGGCGATCGGTCGCATGGCGATCTTGGATCTCGACGCTGGCGGGACGTTGCCGCTGGTGGAATCCAGCTTCGCCGCCGCTCGCTGGCAGGAGGGGTACCTGTGCGCGACGCCCAAGGGGCTGATCTACACGCCCTCGCCGCGCACAAGTGGTGTGCATGACTCCACTCGTCCCCCGCCCCTGGCCACGATCGTCGATTGGCCGGCGATTCCGCGTGTTCTCGCCGATGGCCGCCGTGTGATCCTCGTGGGTCCTTCGCCCACCCGCCCCGAGATGCTTACCCTTGCCCGGATCGAGCCCTCCGAATAACGCCGAGCCCGCGGGTCTACCGTTGGCGGCGTTGAAACACGACCTGAACGAACTCGCGATTCGGATCACTCGCTGCCTCGTGCGCGATCGTCGCCGTCTTCAGTCACTGGCGGAGGGGGTGCAGCACGCGGACAAGAACCGCGATGCGGCCCTGGCCCGGCTCGAGGAGGCCATCCACACGAGCGAGGCCAAGGTCAGCGCTCGCCGAGCGCTCGTGCCCGCGATCCGCTACCCCGATGATCTGCCCATCAGCCAGCGCCGGGCCGAGATCGCCGCCGCGATCGAGCAACACCAGGTGGTCGTGGTCTGCGGCGAAACAGGCTCGGGCAAGACGACCCAACTCCCCAAGATCTGTCTGGAACTGGGGCGGGGTATCCGCGGCATGATCGGGCACACCCAGCCCCGGCGCATCGCCGCCCGGAGCGTGGCCGACCGCGTCGCGCACGAACTGGGCGTTCGACACGGCGAGGTCGTCGGCTCCAAGGTGCGTTTCGGCGATCGCACCTCCGACTCCACGCTGGTGAAACTGATGACCGACGGCATCCTGCTCGCCGAGACGCAGGGCGACCGCGCGTTCGAGCAGTACGACACGATCATCGTCGATGAGGCCCACGAACGCAGCCTCAACATCGATTTCCTGCTGGGTTATCTGCGCACGCTGCTGCCCCGGCGCCCCGATCTCAAGGTCATCATCACTTCGGCGACGATCGACCCCGATCGCTTCGCCCGCCACTTCGCCTCGCCCAAAGGTCCCGCGCCCGTCATCCTTGTCTCGGGGCGAACCTACCCCGTCGAGGTGCGCTACCGGCCGCTCGTGGACGAGGACGCCCGCGACGGCGATGTTGAAGCGGGCCTGCTCGCCGCGGTTGATGAACTCGCTCGCGAGGGCAGCGGCGACATCCTGGCGTTTTTCAGCGGCGAGCGTGAGATCCGCGACGCGGCCGAGTTCCTGCGCAAGCACCACACCCCGGGCGACACACGCACCAGCGTGCTCCCGCTCTATGCCAAGCTCTCGGCGTCGGAACAGCAGCGCGTCTTCGAGCCGCACGCGGGGCGACGGATCGTGCTGGCGACCAACGTGGCCGAGACCTCGCTCACGGTGCCCGGCATCCGGTATGTGATCGACACGGGCGTGGCGCGGGTCAGCCGCTACAGCGCGCGGACCAAGGTCCAGCGTCTCGAGATCGAGGCGATCTCGAAGGCGAGCGCCCAGCAGCGCACGGGGCGCTGCGGTCGGTTGGGCCCGGGCATCTGCATCCGTCTTTATGCGCAGGACGATTTCTCGGCGCGGAGCGAGTTCACCGACCCCGAGATCCTCCGCACCAGCCTGGCCAGCGTGATCCTGCAGATGAAGTCGCTGCGCCTGGGACGGATCGAAGAGTTCCCCTTCATCGAGCCCCCAGAGCCGCGGCTGATCCGCGACGGGTACGAAACCCTGCGCGAACTGGGCGCGGTGGACGAGGCGGATGAACTCACGCCGCTGGGGCGAGATCTCTCGCGTCTGCCCATCGATGTGCGTGTGGGCCGGATGATCCTCGCGGGAGTGCAGCGCGGCTGCCTGGCCGAGATGCTGGTGATCGCCTCGTTCCTGTCGGTGCAAGACCCACGTGAGCGCCCGATCGATGCCCAGCAGGCCGCCGACGAGCAGCACGCCCGGTTCCGCAACCCCGAGAGTGATTACCTGGGCATCCTGTCGCTCTGGAACTTCTACCGCGACCAGAAGCGTCACTTGTCGCACAGTAAACTCCGCGCCCTCTGCCGTGCTTCGTTCCTGTCGTACGTGCGCCTGCGTGAGTGGGAGAACGTGCACCATCAACTCGCCGAACTGGGCGGCAGCATGGGGTGGCACGCCAATCGCGAGCCCGCCTTGCCCGACGAGATCCATCGCTCGCTGCTCACCGGGCTTCTCTCCAACATCGGGCGCAAGCGTGAGACGGGCGAGTTTCAGGGCCCGCGCGGCTTGTCATTTCGCGTCTTTCCGGGGTCGGCCCTCTTCAAGAAGACGCCCGCCTGGGTCATGGCCGGCGAGCTCGTGCGCACGACCCAGCTCTGGGCCCGCCAAGTTGCGGGCGTCAAGACAGAATGGATCGAAGCCGCGGCGGGGCACCTGCTCAAGCGTTCGTGGTTCGACCCGCACTGGAGCCGAGAGTCGGGCAAGGCATTCGCCTTCGAGCGACTCTCGCTGCACGGGCTCGACATCGTCGAACGCCGACGCACGCCCCTGGGCCCGCTCGACGCCGCGAAGGCCCGTGAACTCTTTATTCATCACGCGCTGGTCGAGGGTGACGCCGCCCTCAACGCCCCGGCGATCCGCCAGAACCTGGCGCTGGCCGAAGAGATGCGTGCGCTCGAGGTTCGCGCCCGGCGGCTGGATCTGCTGGCGGAATCCGCTGCCCGCTTTGCGTTCTACGACCGCGTGCTGCCGCCCGACGTCTGGAGCGTCTCGCTCTTCGAGGCCTGGCGTGTGCAGCGCGAGCGGGGCAACCCCAAGATTCTCCAGATGTCGATGGGCGATCTGGTCGCCCCGGGCGTCACGCCCCCCACGCGGGCAGCGTTTCCCGACGCGATCCGCGCCGGCGACGTGACCCTGCCGCTGCGCTATGTCTTCGACGCGGCACAGGATGACGACGGCGTCACGCTCGTGCTCCCCGTCGAGGCGATGGCCCACGTCGAGCCCGCCCGCCTGGCCTGGCTTATCCCCGGGCTGCTGCGCGAAAAGGTTGAGTTGATCATCAAGAGCCTTCCCAAGAGCGTGCGACGCCTCATCGCCGGTCCATCCGCCTTGGCCGCCCGCTTTGTCGAGGAGACCCCCTTTGGCGAGGGAGATCTCTTCGAACGGCTGAGCCGCTTCCTGACCAAGGCGACGAGCGTCGAGGTGCTCGCGCGCGATCTGGCCGCCTCGCCTCTGCCCGTGTACCTGCAGTTCCGTGTTGAGGTCCACGACACCGGCGGCAAGGTGCTGGCCAGTGGGCGAGACTTTGGGGCGATCCGCGATCAACTCTCGGGTGCGCTGCGCAGCGCGGTGCTCAAGAGCGGCGATACAAAGTTCACCCGCGACGACATCCGCGACTGGGACATTGGCACGCTCCCCGAACGCGTCGAACTCAAGCGGGCGGGCATCGTTGTGCCCGCGTTCCCTGCAATTCTCGATAAAGGCGCGAGCGTATCGCTTCGTCTTGTTGATTCCTCCGCCGCCGCCGCGTGGCACACGCGCCGGGGCGTGCGTCGCCTGTTCACGCTCACCGCGGGGCGAGAGTTTCAGCGTCAGACGATGCACCTGCCTGGGGTGGATCGCCTGGGCCTGCAGTTTGCATCGCTGGGAGGAACGCGGGCCATCAGCGGGCAGATCCGCGATCTGGTCGCCGACCGGGCCTTTATCGGCAATGACGCGCTCCCGCGTTCGCGGGATGATTTCGACATCGCCCTCACGCTGGGCATGCAGCGTGTGGGGCGGGCCCTGGAAGAGGTGAAGGCCTTGTGCGGGCCGATCGGGACAAACTATCACGCCGCCCGGCTGGGTGTCGATGCCCATACCCCGCCCACGTGGGCCGGGGTGATCGCGGACATGCGCGAGCAACTGGCGCACCTCTGCCCGCCGACATTCCTGGTCGATACGCCGCTCGACCGATTGGCCCACTATCCGCGCTATCTCGCGGGCATCGTGGCCCGTCTTCGCAAACTGCCGGGCGGCAATCTGTCTAAAGACGCGCAGAACGCCGCCCAGATCGAGCCCTGGTGGCGCGTCTTTGTGGCGCGGCATGCTCAAGACCCCGAAGCCGTGGTGCGAGAACCCGAGTTTGCCGCCTTCCGCTGGTTGATCGAGGAGATGCGTATCTCGCTCTTTGCCCAGGAACTCCGCACGGCGGTCCCCGTCTCGATCAAACGCCTCCAGGAGCAATGGCAAGCGGTCGTCAAGGCCCGTTCCTAGCCTCTTATCGCGATGACGCAGATCCTAGTCATCCTCTGCTTCGCCGCCGTCCACCTGCGCGACGAGTACGCCTACGCGTCCGGCTTGTCACCGTTCACATCCGGCGCGATCACCCTGGCCGGGCTGGGGTTGATCTGGTTGTCTCACCTGGGCGCGATGGCCTTGTTCGGACACCGGATCGACCGCACAGGCTCGTGGCGGGCCGTCGTCGCGGCGGACCGGGCCACGCTCGCGGCCAATGTCTGTGGGGCGATCTGGTTCGCTACGTTCGTGCTGGTGGGGGGGCTGCTCGATGGCGTCCGCGCTCTGGTCGGCGACACCATCCTGCTTGACGAACTGCTCGCGCTGCTGATCCCACTGGCGTTTCTCGCGGCGGTCTGGTGGAGTTACGAGCCCATCGACCGGCGCCTGGGCGAGGCCGCGCTGATCCGTCGCCTCGACGAGGGGGGCGAGGTCTACCTTCCGCAAGGTCGCTCCGCGTTCGTCGTACGACGCCTGCGTCATCACGTCCTGCTCAGCGGGGTTCCCCTCACGATCATCATCGGCTGGTCGGAACTCATCGGCTGGATCTCACACGCGTGGCTGAGCCATTGGCCCCCATCCGCGGGTGAGGCACTACGCATCGCCGGCGTGCTGGCGATCTTTGTCGTCTCGCCCGCCATCATGCGCCGTGTGTGGGGGGCGAAGTATCTCGACGGGAGCGGGATCGCGGCACTGGTCGACGACATGCGCCGTCTGCACAAGGTGCGTGTCCGCGGCCCGCTCCTGCTGCCCACGGGGGGTACCAGCGTCAACGCCGCCATTTTGGGCGTGATGTGGCCCTTCCGCTACGTGCTCTTTTCGGATGCCCTGCTCGAGCACCTCTCGCCCGTGCACATCGAGGCCGTCACGGCCCACGAGATTGCGCACGTCCGACGCCATCACATCCCATGGCTTGGGGCGCTCATGCTCTCGATCATCCTGCTGCTGGGGGGCATGATGGGGCTCGTGATCGATTTCTGGCCCGTGTCGCTGCCTGCATGGCTTGTAGAGTTCACGCCCGAGATCGCGGGCATGGCTTCACTCGCGATCGGTGCATTGGCGTTCGGGTATGTCAGCCGTCGTTTTGAGTGGCAAGCCGATGCCTTCGCCGCGGCGCACGTCAGCCGTCGTGCGGCGTGCGACGTGGTGACGCCCGAAGGTGCGCTCGCCCTGAGTGACGCCCTCGACCGTGTAGCCCGCCTGAACCACATGCCCCAGGATCGCTTCTTTTTCCGGCACGGCTCGATCCGCACACGCCGCCGGCGACTGGCCGCTCTCGTGGGCACACCCCTGGACGCGATGCCCATCGACCAGGAAGTCTCGCGGATCAAGAACGCGATCGGAGTAATGGTGCTGCTGCTGGTGGTCGCGTTGGCCCTGCTCACCGCGGTAGGATGATCTCATGCCCGTGACCCACGCCGAACAGCGCCTGTGCGATTCACTCAAGGCCCGCGCCCCCGCCATGCTTGCCGACCTGACGCGCCTGGTCGCGATCCCCACGGGGCTCAACCATCGGGCGGGGCTCGACGAGACCCGCGGCATCATCACCCAGCGGCTTGAGGCCCTGGGCGCTCATATCTCGATCGTCCCCGGTCAGGAGCGCGATTCGTGGCTCGCCGCCACCGGGGCCGAGCCGGGCGTGCCGCCCACGGCGATCTGCCACAAACTCCACGTCCCCGGGGCTCGATCCTCGGTGCTTTTGGCGGGTCATCTCGACACGGTGCACGACCCTGCGGGCCCCTTCCGCGAACTCACACTCTCCTCCGACGGGCGCACCGCCACCGGCCCGGGCTGTGTCGACATGAAGGGCGGGCTTGTCATCGCGATCCATGCACTTGAAGCCCTGGCCGAGGCGGGCATCCCCTGCGCCTGGGGCTTTGTCCTCAACAGCGACGAAGAGACCGGCTCGTACCACTCCGACGCGACCCTTCGCGCCGAGGCGAGGACCTACACCTACGGCATCGCCCTCGAGCCCGCGCTCCCCGACGGTTCGCTCGTTGTTGAGCGCCCCGGCAGCGGTCAGTTCATGATCGAAGTCCATGGCAAAGCCTCGCATGTGGGGCGTGACTTCGCCTCGGGGGTCTCGGCGGTCAACGCCATGGCCCGCGCCATTCTCGATGTCGCCGCCATGGCCAACCCCGCGGCGGGAGTCATCACCAACATCGGCCCGCTGCAGGGAGGTGCGGCGGCCAACGTCGTCCCCGATCTCGCCCGCGCCTGGGGCAACGCCCGCTTCGCTTCGCAGCGTCACGCCGACGATCTGGGCGCACGCCTGGACGCACTCGCCACGCCCTCCGACGCGTTGCCCCGCATCGATATCCGGCGCAGTTTCAACCGCCCACCCAAGCCGCTGACACCCGCGACCGAGCAACTCGCGCTGGCCGCCCGGGCCGTGGCCGAGGACCTGGGCCAGAAACTCCCCTTCGGCAAGACCGGGGGCGTCTGCGACGGGAACAACCTGCAAGCCGCGGGGCTGCCGACGATTGACACGCTGGGCGTGCGTGGCGGGGGCCTGCACACGCCCCAGGAATGGATCGAGATTACCAGCCTGCTCGAACGAGCCCAGATGCTGGCGGTGCTCATCGCCCGCCTGTGCGAACGAGGCACCGCGCCCGACGCCTGATCTTGCTGTTGGTCAGTGATCGATCAATCCGATCCTACAATGCACAGCGTGCGCCCCGCGCATGCCCCGCACCACGGAGTATGCGATGCCCATGACAACGAATCCCAAGCCCGCCTCTTCGACGGCCTCCGCGGCCGCGCCTGCCACCCACGCCCAGCGCCTTGGCGCGTCTCCCGCGGTGGATCAAGCCGTCGAGGCGATGGTGGCGGAACTGCAGGCGGCCCAGGCCCGCATCACCGATGTGCGACCGGCCGACCCCGCCCTGGCCAAGCCCTACGCCGATCTGCTCGCCTTGGCGGCCGACGTGCGCGGGCGTGGCCTGCTCTACCCCTACATCGGCTCGGGGCTGGGGAACGGCGCGCTCGTCGAACTCGCCGACGCCAGCGTGAAGTGGGACATGATCTGCGGCATAGGCGTTCACTTCTTCGGGCACTCCGACCCCGACCTCACCCGCGTCGCCATCCGCTCGGGCCTCGACGACACGCTCAAGCACGGCAACCTCCAGACCAACGCCCAGGCCCTCGAGTTTTCACAGACACTCCTGGCCCAGGCCCGCGCCACCAGCCGCCTCAAGTTCTCGTTCCTTTCGACCAGCGGGGCGATGGCCAACGAGAACGCCCTCAAGGTCTGCTTCCAGAAGCACGCCCCCGCGCCGCGCGTGCTCGCCTTCCGTGATTGCTTCATGGGGCGCAGCACCACCATGGCCCAGATCGGCGACACGCCCGACTATCGCCAGGGGCTGCCCCTCAACACGCTCGTGGACTACATGCCCTTCTGGGACCCGGCCAAGGCCGCGATCGTCGGCAAGGCGCAGTACATCGAGAGCGCGGTCGCGCAGTTGACCGACTACCTCGACCGCTACCCGGGCCAGCACGCCTGCTTCATCTTCGAGTTGATCCAGGGCGAGGGCGGCTTCCGTGTGGGCGACCGCGACTTCCTCAAGGCGCTGATGGAGGTCTGCAAGGCCCGGCGCGTCGCGGTGTGGGACGACGAGATCCAGACCTTCGGGCGCACCACGCGCATGTTCGCCTACGAAACGCTCGACCTGGGCCAGTACATCGACGTGCTCACAGTCGGCAAGATGACCCAGGCCTGCGTCACTCTCTTCACCGAGGAATACAACCCCAAGGGCGGGCTCCTCAGCGGCACCTTCACGGGCGAGGGCGTCTCCTTCCGTGTGGGCCAGCGCATCATCGAACGCCTGCGCGACGGAAACTACTACGGCGACGACGGCCTCATCGCACGCCACCACGCCGCCTTCCGCGAGCACGCCGCACGGCTGATCGCGAATCACCCCGCGTGGTTCCCCGAAGTGGCCACGCTGGGCCAGGGCACGCAGGCGTTGATCGGCGGGATCGGCGGCATGATGCGCTTCACACCCTTCGCCGGCAAGAAGGACAAGATCAACGCCGCCTGCAAGGCCTGCTTCGACGAGGGCGTGATCCTGTTTTATTGCGGGCACGGCCCGTACAGCCTGCGGATGCTCCCGCCGCTGGGCGTGATGAAGATCGAGGACTGGCCGCGGGTCTTCGCCTGCATCGAGAAGGGGCTGGCCAAGGCCGCGGGATAAGTTCCTTAGCCAGGTTGGTCCCCAACCCACAGGCCCATCATCACGTGGTCGAGCAGGTTGCCCCGGTCGTCGCGGAACTGCCGCTTCTGTCGTGCTTCCTCCACGAAGCCGAACTTCGTGTACAGCCGCAGCGCGTGCGCGTTGTCGGGGATCACCCCCAGCGTCACCTTCAGGATGGCCGGGTTTTCGCGTGCCCATGCCACCATCCGCTCCATGAAGAGCGTGCCCAGGCCCCGCCCGCGCCAGGCGGGGCTCATGCCCATGCCAAACTCCACCGCGTGCGCCAGGCGTCGCTTCACGGGCACGTTCATCGACATTGCTCCGACGACGATGCCCTCGTAGCGAGCCAGCGCGAGCAGCCCCCCGGGCTTCTCGCGAAACTCACGGATCTGTTTCTTCTGCAACTCGACGTCCGGGTCGACCTCGCCGGGCGCGGTGGCGATGAAATCCGCGGTCGTGGACAGGAGATTGCGAAACGCCAGGACGTCGGGCGCGTCCGCCTCCGTGGCACTCGCCAGCGTGACCTCCGCCCCGTCCCGCACCCGCAGCGTGATTGGTCCGATCAGACCCATGACTAATCCTCGGCCTTCTCCCCCTCGGGGGCCATCTTGACGATCGCCGGATCAAACCGCGCGACGATCTCGACTAATTCCTCCTGGCGGGCCATCACGCGTTCAATGTCCTTGTAGACCCCGGGCACTTCGTCGATCCCCGCGCTGAGCACCGTGATCCCCTTGGCCTCGATCTCACGCCGCACGTTTCCCCACGCGAACGTCTTCCTCGCCTGTGTGCGTGACATGACCCGCCCCGCGCCGTGGGCGGCGGAGTTGAGCGACTCGGCACATCCCCGCCCTCGCACGACAAACCCCGGGCTGGCCATCGAGCCGGGGATCATGCCCAGCACACCCTTGCCGGCGGGTGTTGCTCCCTTGCGGTGGACGATCACATCCTGCTCAACGCCCCCGATGACGTGGCGCTCCTTCCAGGCGAAGTTGTGGTGGTTTTCGACGCCACCGATGACCTCGGCCCCGAGGTGCTCGGTGATGCGCCGGTGGATCACGGCGTGGTTCGCGCTGGCGTAGTGCCCCATCAGTTCCATGGCCGCCCAATACTCGCGACCCTCGGGCGTCTCCAGCCCAAGCCACGCCAACTGGCGCAGGTCCGGGGGCAGGTCCTTGTGCTGTTCCATCGCGGCCTTCGAATAGCGATCACACACCGCGGCCCCGGTCCCGCGCGAGCCCGAATGCGACAGCAGCGCGAGGTATTGCCCGCCTTGCAGCCCCAACCCCTCCCCTTCGATGGTCAGTGTGCCCCACTCGACGAAGTGGTTTCCCGAGCCCGACGTGCCCAACTGGCTCCAGGCCTTGTCCTTGAGCGCACGCGTCACGGGCGAGACATCCCAGTCCCTATCCATGACCTCGTGATCGTTGGGACGGGTGAACGAGGCCCCCACGCCAAAGCGGGTCTCCTGCTCGATCGCACGGGCCAGCCGCCGTCGCTCGTGCTCGCTCTTGAGCGCGGCCACGGGGATATCGAGCACCGACAGTTTCATGCGGCAGGCGATATCCACGCCCACCGCGTAGGGCACCACCGCACCGACCGTCGCCAGCACGCCCCCGATGGGCAAGCCGTACCCCACGTGCGCGTCGGGCATGAGCGCCCCGGCGACCGAGACAGGCAGTGAGCAGGCCCGCCGGATCTGGTCGACCGAGGCCTGATCAAAGTCGTCGCCGACCTTGCCCCACGCCCGCCACGGGGCGTTCTTGCCGGATTCTTGTTCACGGTCCTTCTTACTCATGTTCAGCCTGATTCCTGCGGTTCTCGGACGCTTCCGCGCCGGGGGCTACGATAGCAGCCACCCACCTGGATGCACGGATTGTGTCCGGGGGGGGAATCCAGCCGATCCGGGGGAACCGTGTTTCTCATTCGCCAGGCCAAGCCACAGGACGTGCCCACGCTGCTCAAACTGGCACGCATGGTCTACTTCCTCAACCTCCCGCCCGAGGAACGCCTGCTCGCCAGCAAGGTGGCCCAGAGCCAGGCCTGCTTCAAGCGGCTGGCTGGGGTGGTCGAGCCCAACTCCAACGGCTCACGCCGTCATTCGTCCACGGGCACAGACGGGCTCTCCGCGCTCGACGAAGAGGGCGATTTCTTCCTCTTCTCGATGGAAGAGGTCTCGAGCGGCGGGGTCATCGGCACCTCCCAGTTGCGCGCGCACCAGGGTGGCCCTGGCAACCCCAACTGGTCCCTGCGCATCGGCGAGAAGCGTTTCCACAGCGCGTCGCTGGGCTTTGGAACCTCGCACACCGTCGTCCAGTTGCACGCCGACGAGTCGGGCCCCACCGAGATCGGCGGCATCATCCTGCAGCCCTCGCACCGCGGGCACCCCGTCCGCCCGGGGCGGTTGCTCTCGTTTGTGCGATTCCACCTGATCGGCCTGCACCGCCACCTCTTCGCCGAGCGCATCCTCGCCGAGATGATGGGCCCGGTGACGAGCGAGGGTGAGAGCGCCTTCTGGGACGCCTTCGGACGCAAGTTCATCCCGGTCAAGTTTCCCGAGGCCGACCGCTTCTGCCAGCACAACCGCCGCTTCATCTCTGAACTCCTCCCCAAAGAGGAGATCTATCTGACCCTCATGCCCCTCGAGATCCTCAACAGCGTGGGCGTGGTCTCGCGCGAGACCATCCCCGCTCGGCGCATGCTCGAGAACATGGGCTTCCGCTACCGGGGCTATGTCGATCCCTTCGACGGGGGGCCTCACCTCGACGCCCTCACCGACGACCTGCCCATTATCCGCGCCACGCGCACGGCTACCGCCGGTCGCACCATCGCCGCTGAATCCTGCTCACAATCGGGCATCGTCAGCACGCTCGACGACATGGGCGAGTTCCGCGCGATCGAGACCCGATTCGAACTCACGCCCAAGAACATCCGTCTCCCCGCCGAGTCGGCCGAAATCTTGGGCATCACCAGCGGCATGAGCGTTGGCGTCACCCCGATGAACGCCCCGAAGAAGGTGTCACCCACGAGGCGAACCACAAAGCCCAAGGCCGCCGCCCGCCGCCGGAGCAAGGCGTGAGCCTTCCCACACGAGCGGCGTTCGAAGCCGCCGACCTGATCGCGGGGGCCTGGGTTCCGATCCCGGGCGAGTCGCTGCGTTCGGCCTCGCCCGCGCACCCAACGAGCACGATCTGGAACGGTGCACCTTCGCTTTCTCACGTGACCAAGGCCGTCGCCGCGGCGCGAGCGGCGCAGCGTTCATGGGGCGAATGGCCCGCCGAGCAGCGCTTTGGCGTGCTGCGCCGGTTCGCGGCCCTCGCCGCCGCCAGGGTGGACGAGTTGGCGGCGCTCATCCGCGACGAGGTGGGCAAACCCTTGTGGGACGCCAAGGCCGAGGCGCAGCTCCTCGCCGGCAAGGTGGAGATCACGCTCGACCAGACCCAGCACGGGGCGCTACGCCGCGTGGCGGGCTTTGAACTGCCCCTCGCGCCCAGCCGCACCGGGCGATGCCGCTTCCTCCCGCACGGCGTGATGAGCGTCATCGGCCCCTTCAACTTCCCCATGCACCTGCCCAACGGGCACATCATCCCCGCGCTGGCCATGGGCAACACCATCGTCTTCAAGCCCAGCGACAAGGCCCCGGCCTGCGGCCAGGCCTACGCCCGCCTGCTCCACGAAGCCCTCGACGCCGAGAAGGCCCCCGCAGGGGTGCTGAACCTGGTGCACGGCGGGGCCGACATCGCCGCCGCCCTGACCTCGCACGACGACCTCGACGGCGTGCTCTTCACCGGGTCGTGGCCCGTGGGGCGCCGGATCATGGAGGCCAACCTCGACCGCCCGGGGCGTTTGCTCGCGCTCGAGATGGGCGGGAACAACGCCGCGATCGTGATGCCCGACGCCGACCTGCGACAGGCCTCCATCGAGTGCGTGCGCTGCGCGTTCATCACGGCGGGGCAGCGCTGCACCTGCACGCGGCGCGTGATCGTTCACCAGGACATTGCCAAGGCCTTCACCCGCGCCGTGTGCCAGGCCGCCTCGTCGCTCATCATCGGCGACCCCGCGCAGGACCACCCCGTCTTCATGGGCCCGGTGATCTCGAGCCAGGCCCGGGCGCACATCCTGTCGCAGATCGACCGCCTCGCTCGCGCAGGCGGCACGCCCCTGGTCGAGGCCCGCGCGCTCGAGACCGAATCGGGCGGGTGGTTCATGTCCCCCGGCGTGATGCGCTCGCCCCGCTTCACGCTCGAGGCCGACACCGAGGTCTTTGGCCCCTTCCTGCAGATCAGCGAGTGCACGTCGCTCGACGAGGCGATCGACCAGGCCAACGCGACGCGTTTTGGCCTGGCGGCGTCGATCTTCACGAAGGACCCCGCCGCCGCCGAGGCCTTCGCCGCCCGGGTGCGTGCCGGCTGCCTCAACGTCAACACGGGGACCGCCGGGGCGAGCAGCAAACTCCCCTTTGGCGGGCTGGGACAGTCGGGCAACCATCGCCCGGCGGGGGCGTTCTCGCTGGATTACTGCGCCTACCCCGTAGCGGGGGTGGTCGAAGCGGGCGACGCCGCAGCGCTCGCCCCGGGCCTGATGTTCGATGATGCGTGGCTGAAGTGACCCGCGTCAGGCACGTTCAGGTGCGCGTCACTAGACTGCCCGCATGGGGAAGACGATCCTGCCCGACGCCCGTGTGATGCCGCGATTCGCTGGCCTGTGCACCTTCTGCCGCTATCCGCGCCTCGAGGATGTCGCGCCCGAGCAGAGCCCTGTCGACTGGGCGATCTACGGCGTGCCGTTCGATGGCGGGGTGACCTACCGCCCCGGGGCGAGATTCGGGCCGCGGGCCATCCGCGAGGCCTCCCAATACGTCAAGCGATATCACGTCGAGCACGGCGTGGATGTCTGCGACACGCTCTCGATCGCCGACGCGGGCGACGCCCCAATCAGCCCCTACTCGATCCCCGAGACAATCGAGGCGCACCGGAACTTCGCCCGCGAGATTGGTAACGCACAGTCGACGCGTCTGCTCGCGGTGGGGGGTGACCATTCGATCGCCTACACCAACATCCAGGTCGCGTGGGAGCGATTCGGCAGCCCGAAGAAGGGTCTCGCGCTGATCCACTTCGACAGCCACCTCGACACGGTTGACAGCGTCTGGGGCGAGAAACACGGGCACGCGAGTGTGTTTCGGCGGGCGATCGAAGACGGCATCGTCACCCCGGATCGGATGCTCTCGATCGGCGTCAAGGGCCCGCTCAACAGCGGGGATGATCTGAAGTTCGCCGCGGCCAACGGCGTGCGCGTCCTTAGCCCCGACGAGTTTCGGCGTGAGGGCGTGAAGGCCGCCGCCGATTTCCTTCGGCGCGAGGGCGGCGAGCCGGTCTACCTCACCTTCGACATCGACGTGGTCGATCCGGCCTTCGCCCCCGGCACGGGCACACCCAGCATCGGCGGGTTCACCTCGGGCGAGGTCCTCGCGGCATTGCGCCTCTTCAAGGGCGCCAACCTCGTGGGGGCCGACGTGGTCGAGGTTCTCCCCGACCGCGACGTCGCGGGGATCACGTCTCTGCTGGCCGCCCATGTGATCTTTGAGATCCTCGCACTCGACGCGGCTCGGCGGTAGAGGCGGAAGTGGTCAGAAAAAACAATGCACAGGCGGGACGCCTGTGCCACCCAGACAGCAGAGAGAGAAGTGGAAGGGGCAGGCGGGCCGCCTGCCCCACGAGATGGTGTAGTCGGAGCAGATGTTCGGCCGGCCCCCCGCGCAAGTAACGCATTTGCTGTTCGTTGCCTTTAGAGC
The DNA here is from genome assembly GCA_013360675.1 of Phycisphaerales bacterium. Taxonomy (GTDB): domain Bacteria; phylum Planctomycetota; class Phycisphaerae; order Phycisphaerales; family UBA1924; genus JABWBB01. The sequence goes on from JABWBB010000012.1 coordinate 52,986, forward strand.
GAGACGCTCCCCCGGCGCAGCGCCAGGATCAACTCGACCTGCCCCGTGGGCTTGCCCACACGCCGGGCGATCTCGACGATTGGCAGCCCCTCGTCGGCCAGGGCGTGCACCTTGGCGTGCTCGGGCTCGCCGGCTGACGCCGAACGATCATGAACACGCTGCAGCGCGGGCGGTGGGTCCTGCAGCCGCGCGATGCGTTCATCGGCCTTGGCCAGCAATCGCTCGATCCGATCGGCCTTTGCGTCCATCTCGTGCGCCAGTCGTTGGGTGAGTTCGCGCAGGTCCGCGCCCAGCCGCTCGGCGTCGCGCATCGCCTCCTGGTCGGCGCCGCGGGCAACCCGGGCCTTGCGGCTTTGGGCCCAGCCCCACGCCGCCAGCACCAACCCCGCGAGCAGCACCATCAATGCAACGAGCAGGTCTGTGCGTTCCGCGAGCCAGCCCGTGGTCTGTGCGATGTCGTCACCCGCCGGCACGATTGCCTCCCGCCGGCCCTTGGCCGGTCCGTGTGCCGACAGTCTACCCTCCATATGAGGATGAACGCCGGAGCGATCCAATCCCGTGCGAAACTCCGGCGCGACCCGGGTGTGCGATCGATCATCGCCGCGTGGCGTCGCCTGACGGGGGGGCGAGCCCGTCGCGACCCCGAACGCCGCACGCTCGTGGCCTGCTCGGGGGGGGCGGATTCCTCAGCCCTGGCCCTCTCACTCGCCTCGGCCAGCCGCGGGCTCGTCATCGCGCACGTGCTGCACGACCTGCGCCCGATCGACCAGGCCACCGCCGATCGCGACGCGGCCTGCGCCCTGGCCCAGCGCCTGGGCGTGCCATTCGTCGAGGCGAGCATCCGCCCGGCTCGTGCGCCGGGTAATGCAGAATCAAACGCAAGGCGGCTTCGATACGCGGCATTGACCCGCCTCGCCCGCGAGCATGAGTGCCCCTTCGTTGCCGTCGCCCATCATGCCGACGACGCCGTCGAAACGCTGCTGATGCGCCTGATCCGCGGCACCGGCCCGCAGGGGTTGGGCGGAATGCACGAGGCTCGCCCCCTTGCGCCCAGCGGCCCAACGCTCATCCGCCCCATGCTGGACGTGACGCGCGAGGAGGTTCTGCGCATCTGCACCAACGCCGGGTGGATCTGGAACGAAGACCAGACCAATCAGGACGTCAAGCGCCTGCGGGCGGCGATCCGCGCCCGCGTGCTCCCCGTGCTGCGCGACCTCTCGCCGGGCATGGCCAAGCGCACGGCAAAGGCCTCGGTGCTGCTCGCCCAGAACGCGACCCTCGCCCGCGAAACGGCCGCCGCGTTGCTCGAGCAAACCAGTGAGAATGAAGCGCCCAACGCCGCGTTCAGCCTTGATCGCATGCTCCTCCGGGGTCAGTCGCCACTGGTCCTGGGCGAAGTCGTGCGGCAGGCGGCCCGCCTTTTGGGGGGTGCAATGCGCCTTGATCGGTTGAATGCCAAGTCGCTCGAAGCGGTCGTCCGAGCGATGAAAGACGAATCGAATCAGCCGCGCGAATTCACGCTCGCGGGTCTACGTGTGGCAGTGCGATCGAAACAGGTGCTATTCGTGCGAAGGGCGACGTCCGACCGTCAGACCCGCGACGCAAGCCCCGAGCGCCGCCAGCAGCACTACCACCGCCCAGAGGACCATGGTGGGGGCAAACTGTGAGGCCTCGCCGGTGATCGCCGAACGCATCGCCTCGGTGGCCCAGGTCAGCGGGTTGGCGAGCATGATGGCCTTGAGCCATGTCGACGCCCCCGACACCGGGAAGAACGCGCCGCTGAGCAGCCACATGGGCATCAGCACCAGGTTCATCACGCCGTGGAACCCCTGCACCGAGTTCACACGCCACGCGAGCGCAAGGCTCAGGCCCATCACCATCGTCGCCGCGGCACACGCCGCCACAAGCGACAGGAGCAATCCAAGGAATGACGGGCTCATGCCCAGCAGGTATGCCCCGGGGATCAGGATCGCCCCTTGCGCCACCGCCACCGTCCCGCCGCCGATGAGTTTCGACCCCACCAGCGACCAGCGCGGCAGGGGGCTGGCCAGCACACCCTGCAGAAACCCGGCGTTGCGATCGTCGATCAGCGAGATCGCCGCAAAGACCGAACTGAAAACCACCGTCAGCATCACCATGCCGGGGAGCAAATGCCCGGCGTAGGAACCCACGCCGCCGAAACTCCCCGCGAAACCGCTCCCGAGGAAGACCCACAGCAGCAGGGGCGTGCCGACCGCGGCGATCACGCGGCTGGGCTGACGCGTAAACCGCACCAGCTCGCGCCACGCCAGCGCACGCATCCCCGGCAACCCCGATGGCAGTGCCGCGTCAAGCATGGGTCGCCTCCCCATTCAGGGACCGCCCGGTCGCCGCGAGGTATGCATCGGCCAGCGTCGGCGGCCCAACCTCGAAGGCCAACCCGCGCCGCATCGCTTCATCAACCCCAACCCGCATCGATGCGGCATCGCCGCGGAGCGTCGCCACCAATGCTGATTCGTGCTCCAGGGCCAGCCCAGCGCCTGTGCAAACTTCGACGCACGCCCCTCTCACCTGCGTCGGCCCGGCGTGGATCCGCAGCGTGTGCCCGCCCACGCGATCGCGCAGCGCGACGGGCGTTCCCTCGCCCACGACACGCCCCTCGCTGAGCATGATGACGCGATCGGCTCGCTCGGCTTCGTCGATGAGGTGTGTGGTCATGATCACCGTCATGCCCGATTCGCGAGAGAGGTCTTCGACCAGCGCCATGAACGCCCCACGCGCCTGAACATCGAGCCCCGTGCTCGCCTCGTCCAGCAGCAGTAGCTCGGGCGTGTGCAGCACCGCCCTTGCGAGATCCACCCGGCGTGCCAACCCGCCCGAGAGCGTCCCCACCCGATCGTCCAGACGGTCGCCGATCCCCAGGCGTGCCGCCAGCGTGGTCACGCGCGACCGCAGCGCATGTCCCGACAACCCCAGCAGCGAGCCCGCGGCGAGCAGGTTCTCGCGCCCCGTCAGCAACTTGTCCAGCCCGGGCGACTGAAACACCACGCCCAGGCGCGACAGATACACGCGGCGCTGGGTCTGCGTCATCCGCGCCGAGAGCGTTTGCCCGCAGGCCACGAGCGTTCCCTCGTCGGCATAGTGACCGAGCGAGAGGAGTTTCAGCAGCGTGCTCTTGCCCGAGCCATTAGGCCCGAGCAGTGCCACACGCTCGCCCGCACGGATCGAGATCGAAACCGAATCGAGCGCACGACGATCAGCCCCGCCGCGTCGGGCGCGATAGATCCGCGTCACTCCCTCGAGCGACACGCCGTGCCCCGTGCGCATTTCCGGGTTCTCGGGTGAGGCCCTGTTCATCCGATCCAGGCCCGGATCAGCGACTCGCCCACGATCGCCGCCAGCAGCAGCGGCAGGTGGATGATCGAACCAAAGAACAGGCGACGAGCGTCATTCCGCTCCTTGGTCCGCAGCAGCCGCGCGGCCATCCACGCGAAGTAAAGCCCCGACACCGCGGCGATGATCACATACGGCAGCCCCAGCCGCTCGGGCATCACGATCGCCGGGAGCAGCGTCGCCGGAATCAGCGCGCTCGTCCACAGGGCAATCGCGATCGAAGTCCGCCGCCCGCTCGGGTCCATCACGGGCAACACCTTGTACCCGCCCAGGGCGTAATCATCCTTGTACATCCAGGCGATAGCCATGAAGTGGGGCATCTGCCACGCCGTCATCAGCGCAAACAACGACAGCCCGCCCGCATCGAGCAGCGACGCCCACCCTGACGTACTCGCCGCGGCCCAGCCGATCAACGGCGGGAGCGCGCCCGGCAGCGTCCCCACCAGGGTTGAAAAGACGCTCACCGGCTTCATGGGCGTGTACGCTGCCACGTAGATCAGCACGCACGCCGCCGAGACGGCCGCCGGTGCAGCGCCAGTAAACACCCACAAGATCGCTACGCCCACGATTGACAGCCCGATCCCGGTCGCCAGCACCGCCGCGGGCGTGACCCGCCCCTGGGGCAGGGGCCGCGATTGCGTCCGCCGCATCAACGCGTCGCGTCGGCGTTCCATGAACTGGTTGATGGCGTTCGCGCCCGAGGCCGACAAGGCCGTCCCCACTGCACACCCCAGCGCCAGCACCAGCAGGGTGGACAGTTCCCACGCCCGCATCGAGGCGGCGAGCACAAAGCCCACCATCGAGGTTGCCGTCACCAGGCGCGTGATCCCCGGCTTGGTGGTCTCGACAAGGCTGCCGACGACGCCGCGCGGCATAGCCCCCGCGACTCCCGTCGCGCCCGCCACCCCGCTCATGTTCCTTGCCGTCGCCTGGCTCACCCGCGAAACCTCCGGTCGTCCTGACCCCCCGCAAATCTTCTCGTGCGGCAGGAGTGCAAGTGTATCGCTCCCGCCGCCACGCCAGCATCCCTGCCAGGCTTCGAAGTCGTGTCGGGAACTACCTTGGCTGTGGCACGACCATGTCCACCCAGACAGGGAAGTGGTCGCTGGGGAATACCCGGCTCTCCGCCCGTGCCGCGGGCACCGCCCGATAGACCCCGCTTGCGCGCACCGCCAGTTCCTTGCAGGGGAGCACGTAATCCACGCGCATCTTGAACATCGCCGTATCGGTGAGGCTCAGGCCCGGCACGTCGAGGTCGGCCCGCGGTGCCGCGGGGAGCACCAGCCGTCCGATCGAACCCAGCGCGGTGCGGATCGGGTTCTTCCACGAGTTGCCCTTCTCGGGGTCGGCGTTGAGATCGCCCAGGATCACGAAGTTGACGTAGGGCGTCAGGCCCCCCTCGCGTCCCGTGTCGTCCACGATATACGGCGCGTTCGACACGTAATCGGCCCAGAACCGGATCTCGTCGTGGTTGCGCTTGCGGTTGCGCATCTCGGGCCCGTCAAAGGCCGGCGGTGTCGGGTGGCTGCACAGAAAATGCACCACCGCCCCGTTGGGCACCTTCACCGGCACATCCCAATGGCTCTTGGAACTCAGGCGAAATAACGCCAGTTGCTCGGGCGTGTACCAGGGCTTGCCGTGCTCGTCGGTCGGCAGGAATGCCCCGGGGACGTAGTCCCAGGGCAGGCGCTGGAACGTGCGCACCTCCGCCGCCACGATCTCGAGGGGTTCGCCCACCAGCAGGGCCATGCCATACTGACCCGGGAAGGTGCCAAAGCCCCAGCAGTCGTTGCCATAGGCCTGCCCCTCGGCGGTCTGGGGCCTGGGTGAGCCATCGGGGCCCGAGGGGGGCGGGTTGGGATAGGACGTGGTGACCGTGCCGTCCTTGTCGAGATCGAACCCCGAGGCGACGCCGCTGTTGACTGGGGCCATGAAGGGCGTGTAGCGGATGGGGATCAGCCCGTCGGCCTGGGGGACGCTGAGGTACAACTCGACGAACCGGGCGGCGTTCTGGCCGGGCTTGGCCCCCTCGCGCCAGCCCGGGGCCCCGGGCATGTCGTAGGCGATCTCGTTGAGGAGGATGACGTTGGGGCGCAGACGCTGGATGACCTCGGCCAGGGCCCGGAGGCGTGGGTTGGCGGCGTCGGCCAGGTCGCTGGTGCGGATGTCCTCGACGTTGAACGTGGCCACGCGCAGGGCGACATCCTGGGCCAGAGCCAGGGTGCTGAGCAGGCACGCCGCGATGAACGAGAGATGACGCATGGGGGCGAGTGTACCCGCCGCCCGGGGCTGCCCGGTGTGGGCAGTGGGGCGGGGAGAGGGGTGGGGCGGGTGAGGGAAGCCGTGCGGGACGGCAGCCGTGGGCGTTGACGGGCAGGGCACAATGGCTGTCCATGGCGGGTGGGGCGGGTAGGATCGTGCCGACCGCCTGTCCCCGTGGCGCAACTGGATAGCGCTCCCGTCTTCTAAATGGGTGGTTGCTGGTTCGAGTCCAGCCGGGGACGTTTGGATTGGCAAAATGTGGAGTACGGATAGCGATGCAGGCGGCAGCCTGTGAGAACGACCAATGCCGTGCTACTGGGTGATTTTCGTATAACCACAGTTACGCTATTGTATGTCCATGAGACGGCGCCGCTCTCGTGCAAAACCAAGTATTGAAGATCTTGAGTACGCACTACGAAGTGAAATGCGACGCATTTTGCGCAAGTGGAACGAGCTGAATACGCCACTCAAAGTATTCCACGAACTTCCCGGTCGCCCGGAGCATCGGCCGAAGTACCAAGTTGTTATTGATAATGCTCTCCGCCCGTGGTCGGGAGAAGGCTTGCTGATAAGAATAAGTACCTTAACATTTCCAGAAGAAAGATACGAAGATAAAGTATTAGATTTTGCACGCGCTGTATGGCATTTGAGAGACCATCTCAACCAATTGGCTCGAATAGCAAGTGCAAATATGGACATCAATTCGCACGCAAGGAAGTCGCAAGAATTGCTGATCTGTGCAGATCTTATTAATATGAAGAAACACGGGAATCACGACAATCAATCTGGCGTTAATCCAAGACTTACGGAAACGCATTTCGACACGAGCGAGAGCGGCCTCATTGAATTTCAATATGATGGCGGATTGAAAGAGGCATCGATATTGGTTGAGATGCCTAGGCCTATTAAACTGAGGATAGATGTATATTCAGTGAGTATGGGCGACCAAGTTAACTCTGATAATAAAATACATAAAGGCATGGCGCAGGAATTAATATGGAAAGGTTTTAAACACTGGTGGCCACTTATTGACGACCTGGGCATTTTGATAGAACGCGGTGATGACAACGATAATGAGCGTAAGACGATACGCAGCATGCTTCGGAATTACGGGTATATTGGCTGAATGAAGCGCGTATTGACTTCGCCTAGATCATGTGATGTTTTAGTAAGACATTGCCCCCCTCACCCGCCATACCCCTCCAACTCCGGCGGCAATCGCTTGATGCCGCGTCGCTTGGCCTTCGCCACCGCGTATTGCAGCGAGCGCGTCATCCGCGTCTTCACGCGGTCGGTGACGGCCAGGCCCCAGCGGTCCATCTCCTGCATCGCGAAGCGCCAGGCGTGGTATTCCTCGAGACAGCGGGGCGAGTACGTGTTAAACCCGATGGCGTGGTGCCCGATCTCGTGCAGGAAGACCGCCGCCGACATGGGGCCGCGGGGGCGGGGGGCCTCGATGAGGCGGGCGACCGACCCGTCGCGGTATTGAACCTGCCAGGCGATGCCCGACATGGACGACCGCCACTTGCGGCAGCGCACGCCGTATTGCTCGAGCATCTTCGCGGTCATCTCGTCATAACGGGCGGCGGCGGGTCCCTTGGCCCTGCCCTCGCCTCGCGCAGCACGACCGGCAAGGTGCCGGCCTCCGCTGCTCCGGCTGCGAAGCAGGAAGCCCCCTCGGCCACAAAGCCGGAAC
>JABWBB010000047.1 GCA_013360675.1 Phycisphaerales bacterium
ACCCCCGATCGCACCGGGACGGGCACGCCCGGCACGCCACGAGCCAACGAGCGACCGCCCGCGCGCGAGCGTCCGGCCCAGGGCGAACGTCCGTCTCAGGGCGAACGGCCGGCTCAGGGCGATCGCCCCTCGGGAGCGCGGCCTGCGCCCGAGGGCCCGCGTCCATCTCGACCGCCGCGCCAGTCGAACGACTCTCCACGCCCGCCCGCGCCACCCAAGGACGAGGTGATCGACCTCGATGACATCGAGACGGATTACGGCGATGCGCCTCCCTCGAAGCCCTCGGGCGAACCGGGGCAGGGCCGCAAGCGTCGTCGCCGGCGCCGTCGAGGGGGCGGCAACAGCGGTGGAGGCAGCGGAGGCGGTGGAGGGAGCAGCGGCGGTTCCTGATTTCACAGCAACGCGCCCCCGCGCACGACGATATTGTCATTCCCTATGAGCAACGCCACGGGCCAGGCCGGCACCTCTCCCCATGATCCCGTCGATCAGAAGACGTCGATCAAGGAGACGCTGACCTCGATCGCCATCGCCTTTGCGTTGGCCTTCGTCTTCCGCGGCTTCGTGGTCGAGGCGTTCCTCATCCCCACCGGCTCGATGGCCCCAACGCTGCTGGGCCAGCACATGCGGTTTGTCAGCCCAGCCTCGGGCGTGGACTGGGCCGTCTCGCCGCGCGAGTATGGGCAGGGCGGCCCCGCCGACCCGCGCCCTTTTCAGGGCTCCCCCGGCAGCCCCGTCGACGCCGTCGACCCGATGACGGGGTACACGATCTCGCAGTACGGCGTGCGGACACGCGGGGGCGATCGCATCTTCGTCATGAAGTACCTCACCAGCGTCTACGACCCCAAGCGGTACGACGTGGTGGTCTTCAAGAACCCCAACGATCCCGCCCAGAACTACATCAAGCGCCTGCTGGGTCTGCCCAATGAACAAATCGCACTGATTGACGGCGACATCTTCCGGCGTGACTGGAAGCCCGGCGAAGAGAGCGTCGCCAACCCCTGGGCGCTGGACGGATGGCGCGTGGCACGCAAGCCCGAGCGGGCCCAGCTCGCGACGTGGCAGCCGTTGTTCGACAGCGAGTATTCGCCCCTGAGCGAGGAGCGCGACGGACGCACGTTCTTTGTCTCGCCGTGGGTGGGCGTGGGCCAGGGCGAGACGGGCAGCGCGTGGCAGATCCAGGGGCGCAAGAACTATCGCTACACCGGGGCTGGCGCGACGCGACTGGAGTGGAACAACCAGCGTCGGCCGATCACGGATTCGTACGCGTACAACCAGATCCCGCCGCGTGGCATGCTCAGCTCGCAGTTCCCGGTCGGCGACGTGCGGGTGAGCACGGGCATCCGCCCCGATGCGGCGGGGCTGGGCGTGTCGCTGGTGATCGTGTCGCACAAGCACGAGTTCCGGGCCGAGTTTTTACCCACGGGCGAGGGGCGTCGCACGCTCGCCATCACGATGCGCAAGGCCGGGGCCGAGCCGGGAGAATGGACCACGCTCGCCAGCGCCGACAACGTTTCCGCGTTGGATACCGGCACGGTGACCGACGTGGACTTCTGGCATGTCGATCAGTCGCTGTCGCTGCATGTCAACGGCACGCGCGTGCTGCATGCTGAGTATGACTGGACGCCGGCACAACGCCTCGAGAACGCGCTGGGGCTGACGCTGGATCAAGTGATGGCGGGGCCTGCGGACCTGCTGACGCGCGAAGAGAACGGCACGCAGCCGCGGGTGTGGATCGAGTTCGACGGCGGTTCATTCGAACTCTGTCGCACCGCGCTGGCGCGGGATCTTCACTACCGGGCGGACGTGTATCACCCGCGTCATACGCTGGCGGGGCGGCCCGCTCGCTGCACGCACCCCACGAGCACCCCTTCGCTGGGGCCGGATCAGTTCTTCGTCTGCGGCGACAACTCGCCCGAGAGCCTCGACGCCCGCCTGTGGGACGTGCCCGAGCCGTGGGTCGCGCTCAACGACCCGACGATCGGCACGGTGCACCGCGATCTGCTGATCGGCAAGGCGTTCTTCGTCTACTTCCCGGCGATGTACCGCAACGGAAAGATCCCCGTGCCCGACTTTGGGCGCATGCGGTTCATCTGGTGAGCCCGGGGCGTGGGGGTTACACTCCCCTCCGCATGGAACGGCGGCACACGGACCAGGGGCGCATCGAAGACCCGGGCGAGCGAGCCCGGCGTCTGCACTCGGCCTTTCTGACGCGGGCGCTGGGTGAATCCCGGGACTACCCGCGGATCCCGCGTCGACGCGAGGACGAGGGGGGCTTTGATGCGCTGCGGGCCCGTGCCAATGGCGCGGAACTTGCCGCACGCTGGTGGGCGTATGCGCTGCAGCGGGTCGAGCCATGGACCGATAGTTGATGGCGGGCGATGCCCGCCGGGTTTTTTCAGGAGTCACGGATGTCCGACGGATTGATCAAGACACGCGTGAACAAGCGCTGGCTCTTCAAGCAGGCGGTGATCACGCTGATCTTCCTGGCCTTTGGGTTCTGGGCGTTATACGACGCGCTGTGGGCGTATCCCGCGCGCGGGGCCAACGCCGCAGCGTACTACGAGATGCAGTACCTCGAGCGACTGAACCAGGACGGTCGGCCCATGGGGGGCATTGACGATCCGGCGGGCCAACTCGCCCGACTCCGCGCCGTCGAGCCGCAGAACCTGGGCGCCACCGATCAGGCCCTGCTCCGCTGGCTCGATGCGCTCGCGCTGATCTCGCACGCCACCCCGGCGCACACGACGATCCCACGCACCGATTTCCGCACGGGGACCGAGATCCCCGATGCACGCACGCGCCTCGAGGCCCTCAAGGCCGATGTCAAGATCCAGGCCCCCAAGCCCCTGAGCGCGTTCGACATTCCCAGCCAGTGGGTCATCCTCGCGGCGTGCTGGGGCATCGGCGCGTGGCTGCTGCTGCTCATGCTCAAGGTGCGTTCTCGCACCTTCCGCTTCGACCCCGCCTCGCTCACGCTCACGCTCAACACGGGTCAGACCCTCACCCCCGCCGACCTGGCCGAGGTGGACAAGAGCCTGTGGCATCGGTTCTATGTCGTGCTCGAGATCAAGCCCGAGCACACGGCCCTGGGCGGCAAGAAGGTCAAGCTCGACCTGATGCGCTACGAACCGCTCGAGGAATGGGTGCTCGCGATGGAGGCCAGCGCCTTCCCCGACCGCGCCAAGGCCGCGAACGAAGAAACCGCGACGACCGAGGATTCCAAGGCGATCTGAAGCCTCGAACGGACCGGGCACGTTTTCCAAAGAATGCAGACACATGGACTGGACCAGTTGGATCGATTGGCTGGTGCTGATCGGCGCGGTGCTCACCGGGCTGGTGGGGATCGCGTTGACTGCGATCACGCTGCCCGGGTGCTGGCTCATCACGCTGGTCGCAGCGGGGCTTGCGCTCTGGCGACCGGAACTCGTTTCGTGGTGGGCCGCGGGCGCGTCGCTCGTGATCACGCTCATCGCCGAGGGCGTTGAACTCGCGGCTTCGGCGCTCGGGGCGGCCAGGGGCGGGGCCACGCGCAAAGGGGCAATCGGCGCGGTGATCGGATCGATCATCGGCGCGCTCGCGGGGGCGCCGCTGCTCTTCCCCATCGGCTCGATCCTGGGCGCGGCGGTCGGCGCGGGGCTGGGTGCGCTCGTGGCCGAACGAGGCATCGGCGGGCGCACGTGGCGTGATTCGGCCAAGGCGGGTGGCGGAGCGGCGGTGGGTCGCTTCATCGCCGTGGTGCTCAAGACGGGCATGGCAGCGGCGTTGGCGATCCTGCTCCCGCTGGCGGTGGCCCTGGCGTGGTTCTAGGGCCCTGACTCTTTGCGTACAAACCCGTGCATCGCCCCTGGTGGTGGAGAAACCACGCACCCGACGCGTGGGCCATGTCGTAAGTATGCTGGGGGACGATTCGTCCCGGGCCGATGTACACGCCGAAGGAGCGGCAAGGCCCCGGAGAGGATGCAACCGCGTTGAGTAAGAAGCGGGGTGACATGGTCCAAGGCACAAAGGTCGTGCCGACCCAGGCGGAGCCCAGGTCGGCGCATGCCCAGGCAGGACACGACGCATCGACGCGTGCGGGGACACGCGAGAAGGTCGCCAAGCAGGAAGCCGTACGGCATTTCGTGCTCGACACCAACGTGCTGCTGCACAACCCCGACGCGGTGTTCGTCTTCAAAGAACACCACGTCGTGATCCCCTTCACCGTCATCGAAGAACTCGACAAGATGAAGCGGGGCAACGACGACCTGGGCCGCAACGCCCGCGCGTGCATCCGCCATCTCGATCGCCTCCGCGCCGCCGGTCCGCTGGCCAACGGCGTGGACTGGGGCACGATCGTGAACCGCGGCGGGGCGGCCCTGGGCCCGGGCGGGAAGACGGGCACCGTGCGCGTCGCGGTCGATGATTACGAGCGACCCGCGTCGATCGCCGAGGATTCGCCCGACAACCGCATCATCGCTGTCGCGTGGCACCTCAAGCAGCAGGGGTGCGAGGCGACCTTTGTCTCGAAGGACCTGGCCTGCCGCATCAAGGCCGATGCGCTGGGCATCCGCACCGAAGACTTCGCCAATCAGAAGGTCGACACGGATCGGCTCTATGTGGGCTACGAGTCGGTCGCCTGCGAGGGGGGCGTGATCGACGAGCTCTACCGCGACCGACTGCTCGCGCTGCCGCGCGTGCTCGATGTGCTCGACGCGCACCGGGCCAAGGCAGCGGCAGAGGCGGGCGATTCGCCCGAGACCCTCGACCCCGCGCACCTCGAGCCCAACCAGTTCGTGGTGATGCGTGACGCCGAGGACGAGAACCACACGGGGCTGGGGCGTCGCCTGGCCGACACCGACCACGTGATCCCCGTCACGGGCCCGCGCAAGCCGGTCTTTGGCATCCTCGCGCGCAACGTGCAGCAGACCATGGCCCTCGACCTGCTACTCGACGACGAGATCCGCATGGTGACGCTGCTGGGCTCGGCGGGCACGGGCAAGACGCTCTTGGCCATCGCCGCCGGCATGCAGAAGGTCTTCACCGAGGAACGCTACGAAAAACTGCTCGTGGCGCGACCGATCATGCCGCTGGGGCGCGACATCGGGTATCTGCCCGGCGACAAGGACGAGAAACTCACCGCCTGGATGCAGCCGATCTTCGACAACCTGTCGTACTTGATCTCGACCAAGGGCAGCCACGGGCAGCAGGCCGACAGCCACACGGGCGAGCAGCGCATCAACAAACTCATGGCCGACGGCAAACTGGTGCTCGAGCCGCTGACCTACATCCGCGGGCGGAGCATCCCCCACCAGTTCATGATCGTGGACGAGGCGCAGAACCTGACGCCCCACGAGATCAAGACGATCGCCAGCCGCGTGGGCGAGGGGACGAAACTCGTCCTCACGGGCGACATCCAGCAGATCGACAACCCCTACCTCGACCAGAGCAGCAACGGGCTGGCGTATGCCATCGAGAAGATGAAGGGCGTGCGCCTCTTCGGACACGTCACGCTGGCCCGCAGCGAACGCAGCGAACTGGCCAGCCTGGCAGCGAGCCGATTGTAGGCATTTCTACGCACTTGCTGCACGCGGCACCATTTCACTTGACAGGGCGGAGACAGGGGAGTAATTTACTCTTTATGTTCTAATACATCCCATTTAGTATTCGGGGCATTGCGATGAAGAAATCGAAGTACTGGCGTTCTTTGGGACTTACAAGTGCTTTGCTAATTACGATGTGTTTTTCAGTATTTGATTGGGCACACGCACAAAGTTCAACCACCGGCGGTCGTGATTGCTCCATCCCTTTTTGCCCTCCCGCAGGATCACCTTGGACTGTCACTGGCTTTGTTACCGACGTCGAATGGGTCGACAATGTACAGGTCACGCATGAACTGCGAAAAGGTGGGTGGGACGGCCAAGATCCATGCAACTGTGCTTACATTCCTTGCAACTTGCGACGCACATGCGATTCCCCCGAGCGCACCTTCGGGGTCGCTGATCAGATTTGCTGGAGCGTTGGAGGATCAGCAACAGCCGAGGGCAAGGCTGGCTTGCTCGGCGCGATTTTTGTCGAGCTAAGTGTTTCCGTTACCATCAATGCGCAGTTTACGCATTGTCATACATGGAGCGAGTCGTACTCTTACCGGGTACCCGTATCCGACTGCTTTGCCAATTTCGCACGACCCACGTGGACTGACTCGCTAGCGACCGGAAGACTTCTTCAGGCCGAATCCATCACAACGATGAAGAATGGCAGCGAACAACGCCATCACTACTGTGGTCTTGCTGTTGCTGCCGATGCTCATGTAACGAGAACCACTGGACGCTATTTACAATATGCTCCATATCCAGAACGTTGTGGCGGAGCCACACTGACTCCCGATCCATACGACGGGATGCGATCAATACCCTGCTGCTTCCCGCTACCTCCTTGTGATGTAGTCGAGCCGGGCCAACAACCCTGCTGTGCCTGTTGGGCACCAGCGTAAATATCGTCACAAGTCAGCATGCTCGAAGGATCCCCCACTGTGCGACGTGTTATCACTTATTTAGTTGTTATATTGGTCTTACTTGTGGTGCTCATCATATCGGCGTCATACTCTTGGTTGGGCGCTGCAAGTCCCGGCGGGACTGTGCGTATATCGGGTACTCCCTCGCCCACTCAGCCACCCGACGAGCCCACACCCTCACCTGATGGGGGTTGGATTGTGGATGGGGTGCATTGGAAAGAGAAGCCCGGGCCCATGTATTACGTCGGCAAATCGGCAAACGCCCTTGCCAAGGCCGGTGACTACGAGGGTGCAATCACGCTTGTAGATGGTCTGATAAGTGCCGGTGCCCCTCAACAGGATCTTGCGCATGCTCATGAACGGCGCGGGAACTATCTGTGGAAATTGCAGCGGCATGACGAAGCACAGGAATCGCTCGTCAGCGCATTGCATTTCTATGACACAAACCCCGAGTTCGCTGGTGTTGTGCCGCACTGGACCTCGGTCAATCTGCTATCCCATCTATTAGAGCAGAAAGGCATGTGGGAGGATGCACTTGCCGTGAACGATCGCTTAATCCCATTTGTATCAAGCATGCCAGGAGAATTCGCGAGTACGATTTTTACACGTCGGGCCAATTATTTGAATCACCTTGGCCGCCACGAAGAGGCTGCGTCATCGCTCGACGAACTGTTTTCACGATTACCAAGATACTACGATCGACATTCAAGCAGTGTCAACCTGCGTATGCGACGCGCCGAGTTTCGCGATACCACTCGTCGGTCTGAAGACTACATTCTCGACTTGTTATCCATTTGGAGCGATCCAAATCTGACTGATTGGCCCCAAGTTGATTCTGCAGGGCTTGAGTTGGCCAGATCACTTCATGCGGCCGGACGGGGCGCAGAGGCCGTTTCGGTTTATCGTGACATTGCTAATTATTATGAATCACGATGGTCAGAACTGCAAGACTCAAGCCGACATGGCTTGGCCGCGATGACCCGCACACAACTTGAACAGAGGATGGTCTCTGTACTCGGTTCTATGACATCGGCTGACGCCTACGGCCGTCCTGATCTCGCACTCGATGCTATTACGAGAATGCGCCGCTACCGTACTACACCAAGGGAGCAACACGATCTTGACCTGCAAGAGCAAGGCATACTGCGTCGTATCGAAAATAATGCCGCACAGCAATCTCGCTGACAATCAATCTAATGATTTAATTGAATCGCGGACCGTCTTGTCTACAGCATCGGGCGCTTCCACCCGCAGTCCTTGTCGCGTTCGAGCATGACCGCGCTCTGCTTGGCGCAGCGCTTGCAGATGCGGGCGGTGTCGCGCGCGGGGCTGATCCACACCGGGTCGTCGTTGGGCGAGAGGCACATGATGCAGACCTCGGTCTCGGGGCGGGGCACGCCCTGCCCGCGGTTCCACAGCGCGTCGAAGGCGAGGGTGAGGCAGCGCCCGCAGATCAGGCTGCCGCGGTGGCCCTCGACCATCGGGCGGTCCTCGCCCCAGCAGGCCTCGCAGAAATCGCACAGGAAATCCTGCGGCGTGGCGTTCTCTTCGTTCATGCCCGGACGGTGCATAGGCCAGCGTAGGGAGCATGTTCACGCACGACAGAATCACCCGGGAGAATGGGGCGGGGCAGGCGGGCCGCCTGCCCCACGAGTTTGTCTAGGTCTTTCCGGTAGGTTCGCTCAAGCCTCGCCGAAGAACTGCGTCTTGGCCAGCGCCTGGTAGAGTTCGCAGCGGGCCATCAGGTCGGCGTGGGTGCCGCGATCGATCACGCGTCCGGCGTCGAGCACGACGATCTCGTCGGCGTTCATAACGGTGCTCAGGCGGTGGGCGACGATCAGGCAGGTGCGGCCGTTGACAAACTCGCGGATCGCGGCGGCGATCTCGGCCTCGCTCTCGGCGTCGACCATGCTCGTCGCCTCGTCGAGGATCAGGATCGCCGGGTCGCGCAGGATCGCCCGCGCGATGGCGATGCGCTGACGCTGCCCGCCCGAAAGGCTCGTGCCCTGCTCGGCGACGGGCGTGTCGTAGCCCAGGGGCATGGCGCTGATGAAATCGTGGGCGCGGGCTCGCTTGGCCGCCCCCACGATCGCGTCGTGATCGGCGCTCGTGCCGTAGGCGATGTTGGAGGCGATGGTCCCGCGGAAGAGGACAACCTCCTGCGTCACCATGCCGATCTGGGCACGGAGGCTGCGCACGGCCACGTTCTTGATGTCGTGGCCGTCGATCAGCACCTGACCCGCATCGGGGTCGAACAGGCGTGGGATCAGCGCCAGCAGGGTTGTCTTGCCCGAGCCGTTCGCTCCCACGATCGCCACGCGCATGCCGTGCTTGATAGTGAGCGAGATCCCGTCGAGCACCGCGCGTCCCGAGGCGGGGTACGAAAAGCGGATGTCGCGCAGCTCGATCGAGCCGGCGTGGCGCGACAGGCGGGGCAGACCGCGCTCGTGCCCGGGCTCTTCGGGCTCGTTGAGCAGGGCCATGAGCCGATCCGCCGCGGGCGCGCTGGCCTGAATGTCGTTGATGATGCCCGTTAATGGCTTGAGCGAAGCGCCGGCGACGGCGAGGGCCGCGAGCACCATGATGAAATCGTCGGGGTTCACCTTTGCCTGAAGGATGAGATGGCCCGCCACCAGCACCAGCCCGCACAGCACGAAGATCGTCATGGCCTCGGTGAGGGGGCTGGCCAGGGCGCGGCTGGTGCGCACGCGGTTGAGTTCGCGGAGCATCTCCTTGTTGACGCGGTGGAACCTGCCGCTCTCGTAGTTCTCGGTGGTGTGGACCTTGACCACGCGCAGAGCCTGAAGGGCCTCGGCCGCGGTGGCGTAGAGGCCCGCCTGCGAGGCCAGGGCCGCCCGCGACGCGCGCCGGATCCGCTTGCCCAGCTTGCGGATGACGAGGTAGAGCAGCGGGGCCACCAGCAGCGCGCCCAGCGTGAGCCCCGCGTCGAGGGCCAGAGCGGCGGCCAGGCCCGCGACACCCTTGAAAATCTGGAGTACCGCCTTCGAGAGCACCATCGACAGCCCGTTGGCGAGCTGCGTCGAGTCGTTGACGATGCGGCTGATGGCGTCGGTCGGGCCGGCGGCGAGCACATCGCGCAGCGGCGCGCGAAGCACGCGTCCGAAGGCCTCGCGGCGCACCCGCGTCACCGTGCGGTTGACGACGGTCTGGGCGAAATAGGCGTGCAGAAACGTGGCGATCGAGCCCAGGATGGTCAGCGTCGCCAACGCGCCCAGGATCCACGCCAGCGTGTGGCGCGGATCCGAGGGAAGTCGTTGCACCAATGCGGGATCGAGCCCGGGGAGTGACGGGATCAGGCCGCGAGCGAAGGCCCACCACTCGGGCACGAGAGCGTCAAGCCCTCGCGGATCGCTGAGCATGATGCGCAGCACGGGGCTGGCGCCGAGGATTCCCACGCCCAGGCTGGCCGACGCGCCCAGCACCATGACCGCGCTCCCGCCCAGGAGAAGGCGGTAGCGCAGCATGCGCCTGGCGAATGTCCAGAACGCCGACATGAGCCGCTGGGGTTCCTACGCCGGCGAACGGAACCTCCGCGGCCAGCCGCCGGTCTGGCGATCGCGGGCGTCGACGCCGATCAGCCCCCGGGCAGCAGGTCCGGGCTCGTGAACGCAAGACCAAAGCCCGAGGCCATGCCCGACGACGTCACCGATTCGCCCAGCGCTGTGTCAAGCCGCGTGAAGTTCACCAGGCCCGCGGTGGACCAGGAACTCGTTCCGCCCAGGATTGGGCTTGAATCCGTCGCCGTGCCGATCACGCTGATGGTGTAGCGCTGGAACTGTGCGCCCGCGCCGACCTTGGACATCACGCCCGTGAACGACGAGGTCCGCAGGGTCACGCGGGCGTTGGCGCCCAGCGTGCCGGTGGCGGCGTCGATGGTCGTGCCGTCGACGAACGTGTATCGCACGATGTAGTCCAGCGTGACCGACGCGCGCGAGAAGGGGTTGAAGATCCCGATGAATTCGCTCTGCGTGGTGGTGTCGCGGGCGGGGTCCCAGCGGCCGTCGACGAAGTGAACCTGCGGCGCCATCCGCGACTGGAACGACGTGCCCACGCCGTCGGCCCGCTTGCCCGTGGCCAGATAGCGATCCGCGTCGTCCACGCTGGTGTACTGCAGGGTGACGGGCGCAGAGCCGCTGGAATACGTCACGGCGAACCGTTCGCCCGCCGAGATCCCCAGCAGCGTGGTATCGAGCACGTAGTCCAGGCGTGAGCTGGCCGACAGGACCAGCGAGCGGGTCACCGGGTCTTCGGTGGGCCCGCGGGTGTCGAGCCAGAATCGCAGCGTCACCACGACGCCCGCACCGTTGGGGTTGAAGATCGAGATGGTGCTGGTGAAGCCCGAGGTGATCGTCAGGTCGCCCAGCCCGCCCTGCGTGGCGCCGCCGCCCTTCACACCCAGCACGCCAAAGGCGGGGGTGTAGTAGGAGGCGTCGCCCGGGTTGGCCGTCCCGCTGGGGATGTCCCAGTCCGAGAGGGCCGCGACGATGGGCTGGGTGGAGGAAATACGTGCGGACATCACGCCCAGCGGCAGGCCCAGGTTCCACAACTCAAGCCCGCCACGCCGGTAGGGCTCCACCGTTTCGATCAGGTCGATCTGCCCCTGCGAGGTGAAGAACGAGATGGTCAGGGTCGCGGTCTGGTCGGTGAGGTTCTGCCAGACGAGGACCTCCTGCGAGAGATCCCCGCGTTCGATGCGGGCGAAGTCCCACGTCTGCAGCTCGCTGGTGGGGTGGCCGGCGGGGTTGAAGAACGACTCGCCGATCGTCGCGTTGAAGTCATGGCGGTTGATCGTTGCGGCGACCGGCTGGGGGTTCGATTCGCTCGGGGGCAGGCCCGATTCGACCACGAGCGAGTAGGGCGTGTTGAGACGCATGATCGTCAAGCCCGAATCCTCCGCGTCCGAGAGGCGGATGGTCAGGGTGGAGTTGGCGTTGATGGTGCCCGCCGAAATGATCTGGTCGCGGTCACCAGTCTCGTAGCGCGCGATGACCTGGTACGTCGCGGTCGTCGAGTTGGGGTTCACCAGTTCGAGCGTCTCAGTCGTGCGATTCGAGCGGAAGCCGTCGGGGTACATCACCTTGTGAGAGAAGAACCCGGTGTTCCCGGCGGTCTTCACCACCTCGGCGTTGATGATCGTCACCAAGTCCTGCTCCATCAGCCCCGCGGCGGAGGAGTAGGACGAACGCACCGGCACCTCGTTCATCGCCCCGGCGCTGGGATGCCCCGTGAGGCGCGAATCGCCCGACAGGTTCTGCGCACCGATCGCCTGGATCGCCAGCACGTTGTCCCAGCCCTGCACGATGCGCCCGAAGACGGCGTAGCCGTTGCTCGGGCCCGTGGGGTCGAGGAATGTGTTGTCCACGTAGTTGATGAAGAACTGGCTCGTGGCCGAGTCGATCTGGCTCGTGCGGGCCATCGCCACCGTGCGGGCCAGGTTCGAGCGCCCGGTCGTTTCACGGACGATCGGCGGATCGGTGTCCATCGCCGACAGGCCCGTGTCGTTGTCGAACGAGAATCCGCCGCCCTGCAGCACGAAAACCTGCGGGCTGACGGCGTTGCGGTGGAAGAACGTCCCGTCGAACCGCTGGCTCGTCACGTACGTCAGGAAGTTGTTCACCGTGATGGGGGCCGCCCCGATGAACAACTCGATATCCACATCGCCAAAGTTCGTTTCCAGGCGAACCACCGGGTTCGTGGGCGTTTCGAGATCACCGATCGCGGGGAGCGGGGTGCTGCCCAGCAGGCAACGCCCCTCGAGCCCCTCGAAGGCCTCGGGGCGCAACCCGCTCCGCATGCCCAGGATGTCCGAGATCCACTCACGCACACGCTGCCTGGTGCCGCCGATACGCGTCGCCTTCCCGCTGGAAATGGGCATCGTCCACAACTCCGAAGTCTTGTTCGTGCGTGATCGCACCCTGCGACCACTCGCTCGTTCCCGACGCCGTCGGGAACGATGCCTCCCACGCCCCAACGACATCTTCGCGGGGGCCCGGGACGCGGATCCCATCGTAGCGACCCTTGCGGCCCCACGCCCGACGCCAAGGACCGCCCCCGGCGGCACCTATACTCGAACCCGATGAGCGTCACGACCATGCGCGGCAATCCCATCGTCGGCCTTGAAGCCCTCACGCCCGAGCCCGGGCAGGGCCGGCCCCGCCCCTGGCGCGTCGCCGCCGTCATCCCCTGCTTCAACCGCAAGGACGATCTGGCGATCCTTCTCAAGGACCTGGCCCGCCAGCGACTGCCCAACATCGAACTCTGGTGCGTCGTGGTGGACAACGCCTCAACCGATCCACTCTCCAGCGTCAGCGTTCCGCCCGGCCTGCGGGTCGAGTTCCTCCGCAGCGAGAAGAACACCGGAGGCTCGGGCGGGTTCAACGCCGGCACCTCGCGCGTCCTCGCGGGCGAGGGGCTCACCGGCACGCTCGGACCGGCCGACTTCATCTGGTGGCTCGACTCCGACGCCCGCGTCGCACGCTCGTGCCTCTATCACCTCGTCCGCGTGCTCGCCAAGCGCGACGACCTGGGCGCCGTCGGCTCGGCCCTCTGCGACACCGCCACCGGGCGCATCTGGGAATGCGGCGGGGGCATCAACCGCCACAACGGCTATGTCTTCCCCGCCCGCGCGGGCGATGTCGATCACCGCTTCCTGGTCAAGGCCGACTACCTCGCCGCCTGCTCGGCGCTGGTCCGCCCCGATGCCATCCGGCGCACGGGGCTCTTCCCCGACGTCTTCATCTATTACGACGACGTGGACTGGTGCATCCAGATGCGGGCCAAGACGGGGTTGCAGGTCCGCGGCGTGCCGCGCTCTCGCGCGTTCCATCCCCCGGGCGATCGTCGCTACGCCGCGTGGGGTCGCTACTACATCGCGCGCAACGGCTTCAGCCACATGACGACGCTGGGCCTGGGTGCGATGCAGCGGTTCCGGCGCGCCCGCCTCGAGATCAATCGCGCCATCGCGCAGACCATGATGGGGCTCGATGATCTGGCCGAGTTGCACCTGCGCGGGCTCGAGGACGCCGCCTCAGGCAAGGTCGACGCGATCGAGCCGCGCCACCTGCTCAAGCCGCTGGGCTTCAAGCCCTACAAGGACCTGCCCCAGGCCGTGGCGCAGGAACTGGCCAAGGCCGGCCCGAACGCCCGCCTCTATGTGCACCCGATCCTTAAGAGCACGATCGCCGGGCTGGAGGGTTTCCGTGAGCAACTGCCCCGGCTCAACGTGAAGTGGCCCGCCGACCGCCGCCAGTGGCGACACCGCGGGCTGGGTGGCTACCTCATCCACGACGCGAAGCAGGCTCTATCGCGGCTGCTGCTGGGGTATGACGCGCACGTCGCGGTGGTGCCCACGGGGTGGCCCACGGCGTGGTTCCGTGCCCCCACGCTCATCGAGATCACCTCGGAAGGATTCCTGATCCGCAACGTCAAGCCGTGGACCGCGATCCGCCGCTCGATCGGCGTCTGGCTGCGCGGACACAAGGTCGCGCTGCGTCTGGCGCTGCGCGACCCGGGCGCACGACCCTGCCCTCCGGCGCCGACCGGGGCGGGGCGCACGGTGGCCGGCGCCGGGGCCAGCGCGTGCTCTCGGTCGTAGTCCTCAGTTTCAACCGCAAGGATGCGCTCGCGCGCACCCTGCGCGAACTCGAAACCCTCCTTCATGTGGCGGGCGGAGGGGCTGGCGGTGGCGAGATCATCGTCGTCGACAACGCCTCGACCGACGGCACGCCAGCGGCCATCCGCGCCCAGTTCCCCCGCGTCAAACTCATCGCGCTGACCGAGAACGTGGGCGTCGCCGGGTTCAACCGGGGCGCCGAGAAGGCCCGGGGCGACACGCTGCTCATCCTCGATGACGACGCCTGGCCCACCGCCTCGGCCGTGCGCGGCGCCACCGCCCTGCTCGCCCGCGACGAAGACATCGGCGCCGTCTCACTCCTCCCTCGCCACCCCGCCAGCGGCAAGGCCGAGTGGCCCCACGCCACCACCGCCCAGGATCGCTGGCCCTTCATGGGCTGCGGGCTGGTGGTGCGGGCCGAGGCCTGGAAGCGCGTGCACGGGTATGAAGAGTCCTTTTTTCTCTATCGCAACGACACCGATCTGTCGCTCAAACTCCTCGCCGCGGGGTATGACGTGCGCTTCGAGCCCGCGTGGGTGGTCTGGCACGACAGCATCGCCGCCGACAGGAAGCCCCTGCGCTGGCTGCGCATCGCGACGCGCAACTGGGCGTGGATGACACGCCGCCACGGGCGGGGCGTGTGGGCGCTGGCGGGGTTGTTCGTCGGCTTTTCGTGGGCGCTGCACCTGGCGGGGTTTCACCCCACGCGCCTCGCCGCCGTCGCCCGCGGCATGATCGACGGCCTGTTCAGCTCGACGCCGCCGCTGCCCCCCGGCGTGAATCCCGACGGCTCGGCCTTTGAGCGTCTCATCAAGCTGCGCCTCTCGCCGCGGCGCCTCGCCACCGCCTCTCAGAGCGCGGCGGCGACCATCGCCAGCAGCGTGCGCCACTCGGCATAGGCGTATTCGATCCCCGCCTCGTCGTGCAGGCCGCGGATCTCTCGCATCGCCCGCTCGGTCAAATCCTCCTGCCACACGCGCGCGGAGCGATCGCAGAAATACACACGGCAGCCCAGCGGCTTGATCGTGTGCACGCCGCACGTATTCCCGATGAGAAACGGACAATCGGCCCGCTTCGCCTGTGTCAGGGTCACCACGCCCGATCGCGCTGCTTCCACGCCGCCCTTCGCATGACGCACGAGCGTGTACGCCGCCTCGAGCCCCGTGACATAGAGCAGGTGCCCAGCCTTGTCGAAGTTGCAGCACCGCCCCGAGGCCCAGCAGGCCGGGGCACGCGCCTCGATCTCGCGCGCCACGCCGGCGTAGATCGCCTCGAGCCGCGCCGACACGCCCGCGTCGCGGGCGTGAGCGATCCATTGTCGGGCCGTGTCGTGCGTGTCGTTCATCGCTAGATTTCGAATGAATCGCGCAGCACGCGGATCTGCGTGACGCTGTAGTGCGTGCCCTTGCCCATGCCCGGGCACCCGCGGCCGGTGCGCTCCCACGCGTCGCGCGTGCGCACCACGCTGGGCCAGAAGGGCCACGAGCGGCACTGCGCGGGCCGATCCTCGTAGACGCCGCACACCGCCTTGCCGGGCACCTTCACGCGATCGAGAAACACACAGTCCATCCCCTCGCCCGTCTGATTCTCGATCAGCGAACGTCCCTTGAGCGTCATGTGCGTGTAGCGCTCGGTGAAGGCCTCGCGCGAGAGCCCCATGCGCGTGGCCAGCGCATCGATTTCTTCGGGCGAGACAAGCACGTACCCCTCGGGCCCGGTGCAGCAGTGGCCGCACATCGTGCACGAGAAGCGCAAGCCCGCCTCGCCCGTGACGGGGTCGACGTGCGCGAACCACTCCGCGCCGCGGTCGCGCGTGGGGGTGTCACCCGGCACAGGCCGCCTCGATCCGCGCCCGCAGGTCGCGGGCGGACCGCGGGCGTGCCGGAGCGTGGGATAATCGGGCATGACAGATGCGGCAGCGGGCGCGGCGATCCCGATCACCGGCGCCGGCTCTCCTCGTTACCGCGAGTCGCAGACTCGCAAGCCGCGCTGGGTGTGGGCTCAATT
>JABWBB010000048.1 GCA_013360675.1 Phycisphaerales bacterium
ACGCCGGAGCGCGACCACGCCGCGCAGCGCCTCGACCGCGGCGGCGTCGGCCTGGGCGGCGAGTGAGGCGTGGGCGTCGTCAAGACGGGCGATCACCTGGCCCTTGGCCACGCGCTGGCCGTCTTCCACACCCATGACCAGGACGATGCCCTCCTGGCGCGAGGCCAGGGTGGCACGACGCAGGGCCAGCAGTTCGCCCGTGACCTCGCGCCACTGGTCGACTGATTCGACCCGCGCGGCGTCGAGGCGCACCGGGGCGGGGGGAATACCTCCGGGGGGCTGGGCCGCAGCGACCGAGGCGGCCGCGACGAGAACGATCCATTTCAGCATGACCTGATGGTAGGGAGCACACTCGGCTTTTTTTGATGCGTGACGACTTACCAGGTGTAGCGGACGGTGTAGTTGACCACGCCTTCTTCATCTGGGTTGAGCACGAGCGGGAAGTGCATCAGCGTGGAGTCGAGCTTCTTCCCTGCCACGCTGGATTTCTGGATCTCCCACGTGCCCCAGCGGCTCATGCGCTCCTGCACGACCACGCGGACACGTTCGTTCTTGCGATTGCGGACCTTGACCTCGACTGTTTCGACGATCTCGCGGCGCGAGCGATCGACGCGGAAATCAACCTGGCGGCGCTCGCCCACCACGTCGAAGGCCTTGCCCATGCGCACAAGCACGGGCTCTTCGCGCGGCGTGTGGCGGATCACGTCCTCGCCGATGAACTCGAGCGTGTCGTCGGCCTTGTCGAGT
Organism: Phycisphaerales bacterium; assembly: GCA_013360675.1. Taxonomy (GTDB): domain Bacteria; phylum Planctomycetota; class Phycisphaerae; order Phycisphaerales; family UBA1924; genus JABWBB01. The sequence goes on from JABWBB010000048.1 coordinate 748, forward strand.
TTGCTCACACGGATGCGTCCGGCCGGCAGCGGGATGCCCAGACCCGCCTCCTTCGTGTTCTGGAAGCGGAGGTAGACGTCGACATCAGGCTTGGTCTGCACGCCGAAGCCCTGGTCGAGCGCCGGGCCCGCGCTGCCCCAGTACATCTCGCCCGCGCCGTCATACACCAGGATCTTCTCGCAGGGCACCCTGCGGGCGCTGTCGAACAACTCGATCTGGCGGGTCGAGTTGTCGGCGATCGATGTGCGCCGCCCCAGCGTGTAGAGGTGATACTCGAAGAATGATTTTTCCTCGAATCCCGCATCACCACTGACGGTGGCGGGGACGGCCGCCGCCCACCGTTCCTGCATGCCATGGCTGGGCGTTGGTGCACGGTGCACATCGCCCGCGACGAGTTTGAGCGTGGCGTTCTCGTAGGATGCGCCCGATTGGTTCAGGATCGACACCCATGCGCCCACATCGAGCGTGCCGGTGTTCTCGTCATCGCCCGGAGCGAAGATCAGGTTGTAATCCGCCCACCAGGTGACGCCCTGAGTTTGGTAACTGACGCGCACGTCGTGGGCGCCCGCCCGCTGAGCATTCACGTCCCACTTCAGCGTGGGGCGCGTGATCAAGCCTTCGGGGAGTGTGGGCAGGGTGAGGCCCGAATAGCCGGTGACCACGCGAATGCCCGCATCGGTTGAGAGGACCAGTTGCCCGGGCGCACTGCTGAGCAGGCGTCCCGAAAGGGACTGGGTCGTGTCGCCGTGATAGATCGTGACGCCGATGGTCTGATCCACGAAACGCTCGAGGAGCTTGTCGGGGCTGACAAGGTCGAACTGGTACGACTGCTCGATGACGCGCGTGCCCGACGGGTCGGTCAGCGAGGCGAACGAGACTGTCGTCGGGTCGATCATCGAGGCTACGTCGGTGAAACTCACGCTCGAGCGCCCCTGCGTCAGCGTCATCGAGCGATCCTGGCGCACGACGGCGTAACCGGGTGCCTGCAGAAACGGGCGATACCCATGGCCGTGCGCGCTGCGCGAGGCGGGCAGGGGACGGTACATCTCGGCGGGAATTGCTCCCGGGGCCGCCGTGCTGTAGATCGTGAGGCTGGTCTTGTCGCCCAGGGCGATGGCGGACAGGGCGACGCCGCAGCAGGCGGCGAGGATGCGGGGCGTGCGATGGTTCATGGTTCGGCTCCGGGTTGGGGTGCGTGAATGATGCTACCGGGTCGGACGCTGCGCGGGTGTTTGCGTTCCAACTGGCCGCACGGGCGTTACAGAGGCGTGACAGGGGCGAAACCTTGCACTCGGGCGGGTGGCGGCGCGATCATGGCCCCTGCCCCCCGGCGCGCCTTCAATTGCTCTCATGACCCCGCGCAAGCGACGCCCCTCGGCGCGACAACGCCTCCAGACCGCGACGGACGTCACGCGCTCGGGCGCTCGGCGCTACCCGCGCCATTTTTTCACCACCCTGCGCGGGGGCAACGGCGATGTCCGCGAGGTCTTCCGCATCGCCGCCCGCAGGGCCAAGGACTCGACCTTCAGCGCCGTCTGGCTCGGGCACGCGACGATCCTGCTGCGCATCGGCGAGCGCTGGATCCTGACCGACCCGGTCTTCTCGCGAAGGATCGGGATCAAACTGGGCCCTGTGACGGTGGGTATGGAGCGCCAACTGCCCGCGGTCGACCCCGCGACCCTGCCTCCCATCGACCTGGTGCTCATCTCACACGCGCACTTCGACCACCTCGACCGCCCGTCGCTGCGTCGACTGGCCTCGCCCACAACCAAGGTGCTGACGGCGGCGAGCACGAGCGACCTGATCCCTGGCGGGTTCGAGAAGGTGACCGAACTGGGCTGGGGCGAGCACATCGACCTGGGTGAGATCGTGATCCGCGCCCTGCGCCCCGAGCACTGGGGCGCGCGCGCCATCTGGGATCGTCATCGCGGGTACAACAGTTACCTGATCGAAACGCCACACAAGCGGGTGCTCTTCGCGGGCGATACCGCGTATTGCGACGCGTTCGATCGCGTCGCGGGGGTGGACCTGGCCGTGTTCGGCATCGGCGCCTACGACCCGTGGATTGCCAAGCACGCCAACCCCGAGCAGGTGTGGGCGATGGCGACCGCCGCCGATGCACAGCACCTGCTGCCGATGCACCATTCCACATTTGAACTCAGCGACGAGCCGCGCGAAGAGCCGCTGTTGCGTCTTCGCGCCGCCGCGGGCAAGGATGCACGCCGGATCGTGGCCTGCGACCTGGGGACGCTGTGGACGCCATGAACCTCGACGCCGCACGAGCCCTGATGCACGAATGGGTGATCTCCCCGTCGCTGCGCACGCACATGGAGAGCGTGGGCGCGTGCATGCGGGCGTATGCGCAGCGGCTTGAGCCCTCGCGCGAAACCGCGTGGCATGTCGCCGGGCTTCTGCACGACTTTGATTACGAGCGCCACCCCACCGCCGAAGAGCACCCGGTGGTGGGCGTGCGTCACCTCGACTCGCTGGGCGTCGAACGCGAGATTCTCGACGCGATCCTGGGGCATGCGGCGGAGCGCACGGGCGTCGCCCGCGTCACGCCTATGGCCAAGGCCCTCTTCGCGTGCGACGAACTGGCCGGGTTCATCGTGGCCTGCGGCAAGGTTCGCTCGGATGGGCTGGCGTCGCTCGAAGCCCGATCGGTCCGCAAGAAACTCAAGGACAAGGCCTTCGCCGCCGCCGTCTCGCGCGAGGACATCACGCAGGGCCATGCGGAACTCGCCACCCAGACCGGGCTGGACGAGGACGCGCACATCGCGCTGTGCATCGGGGCGATCCGCGATCACCTGGCCTCACTCGCCTGAACGCCCGGCCGCGCCTGCGGTGCTCAGCGCAAGATGTTGTACTTCGTCGTCGCCCACAGCATCCGGAAGCCGTCCTTCCAGCCGATCTTCTTCCCCTCGTCGTAGGTGCGACCCGCGTACGAGACGCCCACCTCATAGACGCGGCAGCGGGCATGGGCCACCTTGGCGGTGATCTCGGGCTCGATGCCGAAGCGGTCCTCCTCGATGCGCAGCCCCGCGAGGGCCTGCTTCGTAAAGACCTTGTAGCAGGTCGTCATATCGGTGAGGTTGAGATTGGTCAGCATGTTCGAATAGAGCGTGAGGATGCGGTTGATGACCGAATGCCAGAAATAGAGCACGCGGTGCGAATCGCCGCCGATGAAGCGCGAGCCAAACACCACGTCAGCCCGCCCCTCGCGGATGGGCTCGAGCAGGCGGGGATAGTCCGCCGGGTCATACTCGAGGTCCGCGTCCTGGATGATGACGATGTCGCCCGCGGCACGCGCAAAGCCCGTGCGCAACGCCGCTCCCTTGCCCTTGTTCTTCTCGTGGCGCAGCACGACCACGCGCGGGAGCAAGGCCAGCGCGGCCAGTCGCTCGCCTGTGCCATCGGTCGAGCCGTCGTCGATCAGGATGATCTCCGCCTCGGGGGCGCCGGCGATCGCCTCGCACGCCAGCACGCGCCCGACGGCCTGCTCGACCGTCGCCGCCTCGTTATAGACCGGCATCACCACGCTGATCTTCATGCGTGCAGAGCGTACCCCAGGATCGGGCCGCAAGCCCGCCCGCGCCCCGCGTTCCTCTCGCGGTGAGCCGCTTCGAACGCCGATAACCCGCTGCGTGAGCCGCACCGACCAACCCGAGCCCCCGTCACCCCCTGATGGGGAGATGCCCGAGGCGCCCGAATCACCCGACACGGGCGACCAAGCCGCCGAACTACGCAAGCGCACCTTCACCACCCGCGGCGTTGTCCTGCAGATCATCGGCGTGACGGCGGGGCTCGCCCTGCTGGCCTGGGCCGTCTCGATCGCGCTGTCGGAGGACAACCGCGAGCATCTGGCCAAACTCCGCGCCCCCTCGCCCGGGTTGGTCGCGATGCTTTTGGGCACGTCGGTGGTCAGCATCCTGCTCAATGGCGTGGTCTTCTGGATCGCCCTGCTGCCGATTCGCCGCCTGCGGGCGATCGACGTGATCGGCGTCAACGCCATCGCCACCTTCCTCTCGATCCTCCCGCTCAAACTCGGCTTCCTGCTGCGGGCGTTCATCCACGTGCGGCGCGACGGCGTGCGCGTCCGCGAACTCTTCTACTGGTTCGCCGGCGTGGGGGCGGTCGGCATGGCCGTCATCCTCCCCGTGGGGTTGGCGAGCCTCTGGCGGCGCGATGTCGATCTCGTCTGGGTGCTGATCGTGCTGACCGGGCCGCCCGCGTGCGGCGCCTTGGGCGTTTTGCTGGGCCGCCTGGCGATGCGCCGCGCGTGGCTGGCGCGCCTGAGCCTGGGCTCGTGGCGGGTGGTGCGCGACGCGCGGGTGGTGGGCGCGCAGGTGCTGCTGCGGATGATCGACCTGGGCGTGCACTCGGCCCGGTTCTACGCCGCCGCGGGCGTGGCGGGCATCGTCATGGAGCCCTCGCGGGCGGTGCTGCTGGGGACGAGTTACTTCCTGCTGACGGCCCTGGCCCCCGCGGGGACGCTGGGCTTTGCCGAGATGGGGACGGCAGGGGTCGCCGTGCTGATCGGCAGCGACGCGAACACCATCGCGCTGGTGGCGCTGGTGGTGACGCTGTCCCAAGCCGCGGCGTCGCTGATGATGGGGCTGGGGGCGTGCACGTGGATCAAGCCGTGGCGGGTGGTGATGGGTGTTCCTCACGCTGGCTCGATCAACGCTTCACCGCGACGACGTCAAGGCTCGTGATGTAGTCGCTCGGCTTCAGACCCGCAGGGAGCGCGCCGGCGATCTTCGCGTACAAAGGATCCGCCCAGTTGATCATCGCGTCGATGTACTGCGGCTTGCGCGTGAGCGAGATCTCGGTCAGGCCCGCCGCGACCGCCATGGCCCGCGTCTCCTCCACCAGCACCGCCCCGGCCACGCACCCGACCAGGGCCTCGATGTCGGCCCGCACCGCCTCGGGCAGCGGACGCACAAGGGCCAGGTCTGACACGGCCACACGCCCGCCCGGCTTGAGCACACGGGCGATCTCCCGCCACACCCGGGCCTTGTCGGGCGAGAGATTCAGCACGCAGTTGGAGATGACCACGTCGACGCTGGCGTCGGCGACGGGGAGCGCCTCGATCTCGCCCAGGCGGAACTCGACATTGTCGAGCCCGGTCTGTGCGCGATACGACGCCGCGTTGCGACGCGCCTTGGTCAGCATGTCGGGCGTCATGTCGACGCCGATCACCCGCCCCGATGAGCCGACCTTCGGCCCGGCGACGAAGCAATCGAACCCCCCACCCGCGCCCAGGTCGAGCACGACCTCGCCCGGGCGGAGCGACGCGAGCGCGGTCGGATTGCCGCACGACAGGCCCATGTTCGCTCCGTCGGGGGCGGCGGCGAGTTCGTCGCCCGTGTACCCGATGGCCCGGGCGAGCCCCTCGGGGGTAAACGCGGTCGCGCCGCAGCACCCGCCCCCGCTTGGCCCGCAGCACCCGCCTTGGGCGATCTTCGCATACCCCTCGCGGACCTTGCCCCGCACGTCGTCGGCGTCCTGGGGGGTGGGCGGGCGGCACGCATCATCGCACGAGCGCTCGGTCATGGTGGAGCCTCCGTTGAGGGATTGGGGCAGTGTCTCAACAAACCGACGAATCTCATCGCACACACGCCGGTAGTGCGGCATCGCCTCGTCTTCCGTCGTTGCATCCTTCGCCAGCGCGGGCGGGTCATCGAACCCGACATTAACCACTCGCGCGGCGCCGGGCGGCTGGGGGCACACCCCGCCCGCCGCATCGCACAGCGTCACCACGAAATCAATGGGAATCCTCGCCAGCGCACCGACCGCCTTGGATGTCTGGGCCGCGATGTCCACGCCCGCCTCGGCCATCGCACGCACCGCGAGCGGGTTGATGCCCGCGGGGCACGTCCCGGCGGAATAGGGCTCGATGGAATCGGCGCGGAGCGCCCGCGCCCACCCCTCGGCCATCTGGCTCCGGCACGAGTTGCCCGTGCAGAGGAACAGCACGCGGAGTCGCTCAGCAGCACACGGCATCGCACGACTCTCCCTTCGCCGGGCGGCATTCGTCCAGCGCCGCCGCGAGCGACCGGAACGATCGCACGAGGTGGGCGTAGCAGACGCGGTAACGCATGGCCCGCCCGTGCTTGGTCGCCTCGAGCACGCCCGCGCGGGCCAGCAACGCCAGGTGCCGCGACACGACGGAGAGATCTACCTCGCAGCACTCGGCTACCTCGCCCACGGAACACGCCCGCCCACACTTGGCGATGCACGCGACCAAAATCACCCGAGTGGGGTCGGCCAACGCCCGGAACAGCAAAGGATCGAGCCGCTCGTCCAGCGGCCCGCAGCAGGCGGCGGCATGTCGGGGCGTCGCCGGGCGACGTCGCTTGCGTACTTGCGTCATAATGCAAGTATTGAGGCCGGACCCCGCTCGGTCAAGCAAGGGCGATCGCCGCGGCTTTCGCGACGCGGTGCGACGACCGCGTCGGCCCACGCGCACGACACGCCCGCGTTGCTCGCCTTTCATGGACTGGACAAGGCCCGCCCGGCGCGTTTCCGCGGCGGGGGGTGGTCAGTCGGCGGACTCGTCTGTATCCGCGGCCTCGGGGGCGTCCTTCCCCATGGGCGACTCTTCGCCCTTGGGCTCGGCCTTCTCCGCGGGCTTGGGGTCGACGTAGTCCATCTCGCACTCGAGGTAGAGACGCAGGACCGTCAGCGCCGAGTTCTTGACCGCGTTCTCGGCGTTGGTCAGCTTCTTCTCGGGCGCCGTCGGATCGCACTGATGCGTCGTCGCGCTGCAGTACTGCAGGTAGTTCATGGCCGCCTGGACCCGCAGCGGGAGCGACGTGTTCGTTTCAATGTACATGGCAGTTCTCACACAGGCCCCCGTTGGGTGCGCAGAGGCACACGGCGGGCTCAACTCAAAAAATCAATCACGTGATGGGGTTGGAAAATCGGGCCCGTTGAATCAGGCCGCGAGGCGACGGTGGGCCTTGCGATTCGCAAAGCCGCGTGGATCTCGGGATGTCGTGAGAATCCGGAGCATGTCATACCTCGTGATCGCCGCGGATCCCACGACCCGCGGCCAAGTGCCCCCCGAAGGACTCGAACCTTCGACCCGCTGATTAAGAGTCAGCTGCTCTACCAACTGAGCTAGGGAGGCCAGACGTCCGGAAACCGCCCCGTGCGGCACGCAGGGCATGACGCGGGCCGGGACGATCCCAGAGGCGCAAGTGTAGATCAAGCGGGCACGGGGTCAACTCAAGACGCCCGACTCCCCCGTGAGTTCCCTGCGCCCCGGACAATTACGGGCGACGTCCAAGGCAGCGGTTACGGCCCTTGGGGACGAAGGGCTCAGGAAATGGTCATCAGGCGGAGGCTTGGCGGGGTGTCGGGGAAGGAGAGGAAGGCCCCGGCGTTGACCCCCCGAGGGGGCCCCCCTACCCTCACCATTCGCGGACGCCCCTTGGTTTGGGTCGTTCTATGGACAGGCCAGGACATACGCCGGCTGAAACGGCGCGTGGGAAAGGGTTTGGAAGATGCTTCCCCCAATGAGGCAGAGTTACGGGCGGTCGCGCCGCCGCCGTGCGCATCACGCGATTACGCCGATCCAGGTTTCGGTTTGCCCTCTGACGGGCATGCCGAAGCTGACGCATCGGGTGTGCAAGGAGTCCGGGTACGTCCGGGCGGGTTTGCGCATCAAGGTGCCCAAGCTGGGCATCGGCGTGACGAAGTCCTGAGTTTCCGCACCGCCCGACCGGGGCCTTGAACCCGGAACTCCGAACAGGCGCCGGCGAGGACGCGGAGAAGGGCCAGTGACGCGCCGGCTCGAGACGGGCCGTCAACGGGCCCGGTTGGACCGATGCACCACAACCACGGCGCCTCGCCTGCCCTCAAGCCCATCCGGATCGGGATTGATGCGATGGGCGGCGACCACGCGCCCGACGCCATCGTCAAGGGCTGCGTCCTCGCCCTCGAGGACATGTCCCCGGGCGATGTGTACGTCCTCTTCGGCGACGAGCCCACCATCCGCGAACTGCTGATCGAGCGCGGCGTCAAGGCCGACGATCCGCGCATCGAGATCGTGCATTGCACGCAGATCATCGCGATGGGCGAGTCCGCCGCCAAGGGCGTGCGGAGCAAGCCCGACGCCTCGATCGTCAAGATGCACGAGTTCGGCGCCGAGAAGCACCCGCGGCGCTGCGACGTGGTGGTGTCGGCGGGAAACACGGGGGCCTGCGTGGCTGCCGCGACCCTGGCCATGCGCCGCCTGCCGGGCGTGATCCGCCCGGGCATCTGCGTCACCGTGCCGGCCTTCCACGGGCCCATGGTGCTGATCGACGCGGGGGCGAACCCCGAGCCCAAGGCCGAGCATCTGTGCCAGTACGGCATCATGGCCGATGAGTTTGCGCGGGACGTGCTGCGGATCGAGAAGCCGCGCGTCGCCGTCATGAACATCGGCTCGGAAGAATCCAAGGGCACGGGCATCATCAAAGAGACGGCGACGATGCTCCGCGATGTGCCGGGGATCAACTACATCGGCTACGTCGAGGGTCGCGACTTCTTCGAGGGTGTGGCGGACGTGGTCGTGACCGACGGGCTGGTGGGCAACACGCTGCTCAAGGCCGCCGAGGGCATGGCCAAGAGCCTGTTCAAGGCCATCGGGGCCGAGATCATGAACGTAGATCCGACGCTGGCGCTCAAGTTTGAGCCGGTGGTGAAGGCGATCTACGCGAAGAACGACTATCACGAGCACGGGGCCGCCCCCCTGCTGGGCGTCAACGGCGCCTGCTTCATCGCCCACGGATCGAGCGAGGCGCGGACGATGCGGGCCGCGATCAAGAACTGCCGCACGTTCGTGCGGGCCCGGGTAAACGAGGCCATCGTTCGTCGATTGGCGGCGGCTCGTCAGCCCGCGGTCGAAGGGGCGGGGGCATGAGCAGACCCGGCCCTGGCCACGTGCGCGGGGTTCGCCTGCTGGGGACGGGCGCGTGTCTTCCCCGGCGCCGCTTAGCCAACACCGACCTCATGACGATGATGGACACCACCGACGAGTGGATCGTCCAGCGGACGGGCATCAGCACGCGGCACATCTCGGACCCCGATGCAGGCGAAACCACGCACGATCTCGGCGCCAACGCCCTGCGCGATGCCCTGGTCGCCTCGCATTTGAGCCCCAATGATCTTGATCTCATCCTCTGCGCCACGATGACGGGCGAGAACAACTGCCCGCCCGTGGCCTGCATGATCTCGCAGCGATTGAACGCGGGGCGATGCGGGGCGATGGATCTGTCGGCGGCGTGCTGCTCATGGGTCTACGCGCTGAACACCGCCGCCGCCCTCGTCAAAACCGGCGCGTACAACACCGTGGGCGTGGTGGGCGTCGACCGCCTGAGCAAGCACGTGCTCTACAGCACCGAGGGGCGATCCACCGCGATCCTCTTTGGCGACGGCGCGGGGGCGGCGGTCATCAAAGCCACCGACGACCCGAGCAAGGGCATCATCGCCCAGTCCATGCACTCCAACGGCGAGCGATGGACCGACATCTTCATCCCCTGGCAGCGGCGCGACATCCCTAGCGAACTCGAGATCCCCGACTCGCAGATCGGCAAGGTCCACATGAACGGGGCGGCGGTCTTCAAGTTCGCCGTCTCGACATTCCCCGATCTCATCGCCGAGACGCTCGAAAAGGCCGGCCTCCGCGCCGACGAGGTGGACATGTATGTCTGCCACCAGTCCAACGCGCGCATCCTCAAGGCCGCCCGCGAGCGATTCGGCCTGCCCGAGGACAAGCTCTACATCAACATCGATCGCGTGGGGAACACCGTCAGCGCCTCGGTCCCGCTGTGCCTGCACGAACTTCGCACGGCGGGCAAGATCAAAGACGGGCAGCGCGTGATGTTCGTCGCCTTCGGCGCGGGGCTGACGTGGGGCAGCAGCCTCTGGCAGTTGTAGATCGCGCGTGACCAGCGCGTGACCAGCGCGTGACCAGCGCGTGACCAGCGCTTGACACGCGCGGGGCCGCCGCTCACGTGGGTTCAAGCACAAAAAGACAACCGGTCGCCTTTGTGGGGCGACCGGTCGGACGTTTTCAATACGTCATTGGGCTGCGCGACGCAGCTCCGTCGAGCCAGCGCTCAAGTGCGCAGCCCCTTCGTACAGTCACAGTTCGTCACTGGATCACCTCCTTCCGGCACAACGCCCTTTCGTTTGGGCGTGTCAACCCGGGCTGCCGTCGCGGGTCTGTACAACCCACCGCCGCCCTCTTTCCCGCGAGCCGTCGCCCGCGGACCGTTAACCGGGGATCGGTGACAATCGCCCCCGGGTGATCGCCGGCGCGAGGCCGACGATCCACACAGACTATCGCATCTGGATACGCCGATGCAACAGAAAAATTTCCGGTCGTGTCGGGGCTTTTCGCGCGGGATCATCTCACTCAGGGGCGATAGTCCTTAAAGGCCCCCTTGGCGGCCTGTTCGTCGAGGTACTTTTGCAGTTCACCGGTCTTGTAACTGATGAAGCAGAAAACGTGGTGCAGGGCCAGCCATTCCAGGTCTGACGGGTCCTCCCCCACTTCCTTGCGCAGGCGATTGATTTCGGCGAGGATCGTCTCGGCTTTCATGTCGATTCTCCGTAGCGGATACGAGCGAAATGCGAACACCCCCAAGCGGGGTACATCCGAGAATACTTACGCGAAGTTGCGCCGACGTGCCCGCACCAACTCGATCAGGCGTGCCAGCGCAAACGCCGCGCTGAGCACGACGACGATCGACGGGCCGCTGGCCCAGTCGAGTTCGAAACTCAGCACCAGCCCGCCGAGCACGCCCGCCAGGGCGACCACGCAGGCGAGGACGAGCACGCCGCCCAGGCGTCGCCCCGCGCGCAGCGCGCTAGCCCCGGGCAGCACGAGCATCGCCGTGGTCAGGATCACGCCCGCGAGTTTCATCGCGGTCACCGTCGCCAGGGCGAGCAGGCAGAGCAGCAGCAACTGCATGCCGCGCCGGTGCACACCCCACGCGCCCGCGGCGGGCTCATCAAACGCCCAGAACATGAGCGGGCGTCGCACCCACCAGAGCACCCCCAGCACCAGCAGCGCCACCACCCACGCGGTGATCGCGTCGGTCCAGTCGACCATGAAGATATCGCCAAAGAGAAAACTCTCGACGGCGACGCCCGATCGGGCCAGGCGCAGCAGGATCGCCCCCACGCCCATGGCCAAGACGAGTACGATGCCAATCGCCGTGTCCGCCTCGGTCTTGCCGCGCGAAGTCAGCATGCCGATCACCACCGCCGCCCCCAGGCAGAAGAGAAACACCACGCCGAACTGGGCCAGGGGCGAGGCGAGAAACGCCGCGCCCAGCGATGCGCCATAGGCGGCGACGCCCACGCCGCCGAACGCCGCGTGGCTGATCCCCTGCCCGATGAAGGCCAGCCGCTTGATCGCCACGAGCACGCTCAGCAGCGAGCACAACGCCGCGATGGCCAGGCCCGTAACGATCGCGGGCCAGAGCAGCGGCGCGAGGGTGGGGTCGGAGAGGTACCGGATCGTGTTCACGCCCGGGGCTCCTTGGGCGGGGCGTGCGTGTGCCCCTTGCACGCCTTGGCATCGTGCGCATCGACGTGCACGTCGCCAAAGATCGCCGCCACATCGTGACGGAAGACATCGGCCAGCAACTGCGGCGTGAGCCCCTCGGGCGCCCCATGGCTGTGCAGCGTCCGCGACAAACACGCGATGGTGTCCGAGGCGAGCGCCACCGTGCGGATGTCGTGGCTCACCACCACCACCGTCAGGCCCAGCGTCTCGTGCAGCCGGGCGAGCAGGCGCGAGAACTGCTGCTGCCCCGCGGGGTCGATCCCCACCGTCGGCTCATCGAGCAGCAAGAGGCGCGGCCTCGAGGCCAGCGCCCGCGCGATCATCACGCGCTGCAACTGCCCGCCCGACAACTCGCCCACGCGTGCGCCCGCGAACGATTCGGCCCCCACCAGCGCGATCGCCTCTTCCACCGCGTGGCTCTGCTCGGCGCTCATCCCGCGCCAGGGCGCCACTCGCAGGGCGGCGGGCATCGCCACGGCTTGCCTCGCCGTGATGGGAAAAGCCAACTCCGCCTCGAGCCGCTGGGGCACATAGCCAATCAACCCCGCGCGGCGTGCCCCGACGGGCGATTGCCCAAAGACGCGGATCGATCCCTTCTGCTCGCGAAGCAGGCCCAGCGTGAGTTTGAGCAGCGTCGACTTCCCCCCGCCGTTGGGCCCGAGGATGCCCAGTCGCTCGCCCTGTTTCACGCTGAGCGTCACGCCGTCGAGCGCGAGGCGCGGCCGCCCGGCCTCGTCGCGCTGCCCGGGGTAGCCGAAGGTCACGTGGTCGTATTCGAGTGCCGGGGGCATGGTGTTGGCCAAAGGCTTGCTCACACGCAGACAGACCGTCGTCGCAAACGCTTACTCGCCCTTGAGATGCGTGGTCAGCGAATCGAGGTTGCGCTGCATCAGCGCGAACCAATCGCCATCGCCGATCGGGTCGAGTTGCCCCACGCCGATCTTCGCCTGGCGCGCCAGGCGTTCGGCGGCCCTGGGGTTGAACTGCGGCTCGACAAAGATCGCCCGCACCTTGTGCTTCTCGATCGCCTCGAGCACCTTGGCCAGGTCGCCGGGCGTGGGCTCGCTCCCCTCGATCGTGCGGATGACGCTGGCGATCGTCAGGCCGTAGCGATCGGCCAGGCGTGAGAACGCCGCGTGATGCGTCACGATCGTCGTGTGCTTGAAACCCTTGACGCTCGCCTTCCACTGGTCGTCGACGCCCTGGATCCGCGCGAGCAATGCGGCCTGTGCCGCCCCCTGGCGCTGCTGTTCCTCGGTGGTCAGTTGGCTCTTAGCCTGCAGGGTCTCTTCGATCGCGCCGCGCACCGGCCCGACCAGCTTGGCCATCAGCATCGGGTCAAGCCACAGGTGCTGGTCGATCCACTTCTCATCGTGCTCGTGGTCGCACGAGGCATCATGCTCGTGATGATGATCGTGCCCGAGCGCCTCGGGTGTGTTGGGGATCGGCTGCCCGGTGCGCTGCAGCCCCGCCACCTTCGCAAAGCAGATCACCGTCCGACCCTCGATCGGCTTGGCCACGGCCTGTTCCACCCGCGGCTCGAGATTCAGCCCCACGTACACCACCAGGTCCGCGCCCGCCACCGCCGCCAGGTCCGATGGCGTGAACTCGTACCCGTGCTCGCTCCGCCCGGGCTGCATCAGCACCCGCAACTCGCTCCCCGGGGGGAGCAAGGGCTCGACGATCGACTTGAGCGCCGGCACGGTCACCACCGCGCGAATCGACGCCGCCTTGATCGCCGGTGTGGTTGAGGGGGAGGTCTGCGCGAAGGCCGCAGTGCTGGTCAGCCCCACCGCCGCGATTGCTACGGCCACCATCCCCGCCGTCGCGCGGGCATGCACCCGGTGCATCACAGCGGCCATGGCACGCCGCAGCCCATCCAACCGCACGTTCGCCAGCCCGATGAACGAGGTGACCATCGTCGAACCCTCCGGCCCGGCACGCGGGCCCGCACACCCCCCGCCGTGTTGGCCCGCACGCGGCCCGCCCGGCGGATGCTTGTTGAGAATGCATCCTCAATAAGACTATAGCCAGTCTTATGCCGCCCCCGCATCGGCGGAAAGACGCCTCATCAGGGGCTACACTTTGGCCCCACACCGGGGCGGTAGCTCAGTTGGTAGAGCGCGTCGTTCGCAATGACGAGGTCGGGAGTTCGACCCTCCTCCGCTCCACTTGAAAACCCCTGCTTCTGCAGGGGTTTTTGCTTGCGCCAAGGGGCAACAATCCCCCATGAGCGAACAGCCCCCCACCGCCAACGGCCAGACTTCCTTCGACCCTCAGGCCGCCTTCGCCGCTCTGCGCCATGAGTTTGGCGAACACGGCGGGGTCAACATGTCCATTGAGGCCAGCACCACCTTCACCGTGCTCCAGGCCGGCACCATGCCCGAGATCTTCCGCGGGCAGCGCGGGCCCGAGCAGGGCGGGTGCTTCCTCTATGGGCGGCACTTCAACCCCACCGTCTACGTGCTCGGGCGTCAGATCGCCGCCCTCGAAGGGGCCCAGGCCGGCTACGCCGCCGCCAGCGGGCTGGGGGCGATCTCCGCCACCCTCCTCCAGGTCTGCAACACCGGCGATCACGTCGTCGCGGGCAACACCATCTACGGGGGCACCTTCGCGCTGCTGCGCGAGTACCTGCCCCTCAAGGCGGGCATCACCACCACGTTCGTCCCCGCGCACGACCTCGCCAGCGTCGAGGCGGCGATCACGCCACGCACCCGCGCGATCTATGTCGAGACCGTCAGCAACCCCACGCTCCGCGTCGCCGACATCCCCGCGCTCGCCCGCATCGCCAAGGCCCGCGGCGTGTCGCTCATCGTCGACAACACCTTCACCCCCATGATCATCAGCCCCATCCAGATGGGCGCCGACATCGTCTGCCACTCGCTCACCAAGTTCATGAACGGCGCGAGCGACATCATCGGCGGCGCGGTCGTGGGCACGGCCGATTTCATCTCGAGCATGATGGACCTGCACACGGGTTCGCTCATGCTGCTGGGCCCCACGATGGACCCGCGCATCGCTTTCGAGGTGAGCATGCGCCTGCCTCACCTTGGCCTGCGCATGACCGAGCACAGCCGTCGCGCCGCAGCATTCGCCTCGCGACTGAACGATCTGGGCCTCAGCGTCGGCTATCCGGGGCTGACGGAACATCCCGACCACGCGCTGCTCAAGCGCCTGGCCAACGACGGGTTTGGCCTGGGCGGGCTGCTCACCATCGACCTGGGCACCCAGGCCCGCGCCGAGCGGCTCATGGAGACGCTGCAGAACGAGCAGCACTTCGGATACATGGCTGTCAGCCTGGGCTATTTCGACACGCTCATGTCCTGTTCGGCGGCGAGCACATCGAGCGAGATGGGAGCCGCGGACCTAGCCGCCGCGGGAATCAGCCCGGGCCTCGTGCGCATGTCGCTGGGGATCACCGGCACGCTCGAGCAGCGCTGGGACCAGATGGAAGCGGCCCTGCGAAAGAACGGCTTGATCTAGCCCACGATCCGCGCCGCCCCAAGCGCACGAGTTCGAATCACGCCTGCTACGCTCGGGCTATGGAGATGTCGCTCAACGGACGCACGGCTTTGGTCTGCGGCGCCTCATCGGGCATCGGCATGGCCTGCGCCGCCGAACTCGCCGCCCTGGGCGCGTCCTGCGTGCTGCTCTCACGCAGCGCCGATCGCCTGCACGCGGCGATGGCCGCCCTGCCCACGACCGCCGGGCAGCGCCACCA
>JABWBB010000049.1 GCA_013360675.1 Phycisphaerales bacterium
CGTGGACGGCGACGACCCCTGGTACTGGTTCGCCTACGACGACCAGTGGCGGATCGTCGCGACCTTCCGCGACGAGGACGCCGACCCCAAGGAGGTCTTTGTCCACCACGCCGCGGGGCTTGGTGGGTGGGGAAGGGCACCCGATGTCCCGCCGGGAGCGGCGTGCGTTCAACGTTCCTTACCCGGTCGATTGCATCGCCGCGGCGATCGCGTTGATGCTGGCGAAGATCGCCTGCTGCAGTCGCGGGTCGTTCTCCGGGCCGGTCTCCTCGCGGGCTCGCCCCAGCAGCACAACCTGCGACAGGTTGAGCAGGTCGGTGTAGGGATTGCGGGCGACGATCGACCGTGCGATCACCGGCTCGTCGTCGAGCAGCCCGTCAAGCCCCGTGATGGCCCGGATCGCGCCGCGGGCGGCGTTGAAATCCGCCGCGAGCCGATCGTGCATCGGCTCGCCGTGCTCGTGCTGAAGGGCGTAGAAGCGGGCGGCGGGCAGTCGTGCGCGGGCCATCTCGCGCTTGGCGTTGTTGATGACGGTGCGGAAGAACATCGAGTGCTGATAGGCGTCGGCGCACCAGCGCAGTTCATCGGGGCGCAGTTCGGCCATCGCCGCCCCCAGGCCATACCACGAGGGGGCGAGGTAGCGCATCTGGATCCATGAGAAGACCCAGGGGATGGCGCGGAGGGAATCGAAGGTGAGCCCGCCGCCGGCGCGGGCGACCGGGCGCGAGGCGATGGGCAACCCGCCGATGTGCCCCACGGGGCTGACCGCCAGGAACCAGGGCCAGAAGTCCGCGTGCTCGATCAGGTCTCGATAGACGCGCATCGATCGCTCGGCCAGGCGTTCCAGCGGCGAGGACGCGTCGCCGAGGCGCGTGGGCGCGGGCGTGGCCCCCGCGTGCGTCGAGACGATCATCGCGCTGACGATCTGTTCGAGGTGACGCCGCGCCAGCGCCCGCACGCCATAACGGAACGAGATGACCTCGCCCTGCTCGGTGAAGCGGATCCGCCCGTTCTGGGCGGCGATGGGCATCGAGAGGATGGCCCGGTTTGCGCGTCCGCCGCCGCGACCCACCGTCCCGCCACGCCCGTGGAAGAGGCGAAACTCGATGGCGTGCGAGCGGCAGGCTTCGCAGAGACGTTCTTGTGCGTGGCGGAGGGCGACGTTGGCCATGAGATAGCCGCCGTCTTTGTTTGAATCGGAATAGCCGAGCATGAGTTCCTGGAAGGGAGCGCCGTCGGCGGCCTCGGCGCGCCCGCGGGCCCGCAGGTGCGCCATGTACACCGGCTCGGCGGCGAGCGCGTTGATGAGATCGGGCCCGTGCTGCAGATCCGCTACGGTTTCGAGCAGGGGGACCACGTCGAGCGTGCTCGTGGCGGCGTCGGCGTCGAAGCGGTACAGCCCCGCCTCCTTCATGAGCAGCAACACCTCGAGCAAGTCGCTCGCCGAGTGCGTCATCGAGACGACATACGCCCGCACCGCGTCGGGCTCGCGCTGCTGCGCCTCGGCGATGACGCGAAGCACGCCCAGGACCTCGGCGGTTTCGTCGCTGAGCGTTGCCCCGGTCGGGAGCAACGGACGTGGGCTTGTGAGTTCACGGCGCAGCAGTTCCAGGCGTGCGGGCTCGTCGAGGGCGGCGTAGTCGGCGTGCACGCCGCCGACGCGGATCAACTCGCCCACAGCACGCTCGTGCACCGCCGAATGCTGGCGAATATCGAGGCTCGCCAGGTGCAGGCCAAAGACGCGCACACGCAACATCAGCTCCGCCAGCGGGCCCTCATCAGCAGTGGCCTTCAGGCCGATCTCGCGCAGGCAGCCGCGGATCGCTTCCAGGTCGGCCAGCAGCGACGATGCCCCATACGTCGCGTCGGCTCTGGCGCGGTTGGCCATCTGCATGATGCGTACACGGAAGGGTTCGTGCCTGGCATGGGCCAGGACCTCCGGGTCGGCGGGATTGAATGCCGCGTGCTGATTGATCGAATCGAGCAGGCGTTGCGGCACATCGATGCGGCGATCCGAGAGGCTCAGTTCCTGCCGGAGTTGCTCGAGCGATTCGCCGATTTTTTCGCGAGCGGCGGCGGCGAGCATGGCGAGCGTTTCGCGCGTGACTTCACTCGTGACGCGGGGGTTGCCGTCGCGATCGCCCCCCATCCACGTGCGATAGCGAAGCACCGCGGGCAGGTCGGCGAGCACGAACGCGTCGGCCTCGCCCGGATAATGGCCCCGCAGCCCGCGCACCAGGTCGTGGGCGAGCAGCGGCACCGAATCCCAGATCGTGGTGGTGAGGAAGTGCAGGCCATTCTGGACCTCGTCGAGCACGCCCAGCCGCTTGGCCCGCACATCGTCGGTGACGGTGAGCATGAGCACGACCTGGCGCAGGCGCGAGCGGAGGCGTTGCTCCGCCGCGGGGGTAACGCCGACTTCCTGCAGCATGCCGAGCAGTTCGGACACCTCGCGGAGTTTGATCTGGAGGCTTCGGCGTCGGGTTTCGGTGGGGTGGGCCGTCAGCGTGGGCTGAATATCGAGGCGTGAAAGAAGCCGCAGCGCCTGCGCCCCCGACAGCCCCGTGCGGGTCACGCTGTGCAGCCCCTCGCCGATCGACTCGGCCCGGGGCTTCTCGATCGTCTCGGTCTGCTCGCGCTCGTGATTGATGCGGGCGATGGTCGACTTCTCGGCGTTGTTGAGCAGGTGAAAGCGAGCGGTGAGATAGCGGATGAGTTCAAGGATTTCGGGCGTCGCACAGGCCGCCAGCCGCCGGTGGACCTCGACCAAGCCGGCGTGCTCCTCGTTGCCCTCACCCTGGCATAGGCCCACGAGCGACCGGGCCAGGTCTCTGGCCTTGGCGCGCGGCCCCTGGGCGACCTCATCGAGAACGTCCGTCACCAGCGTGTACACATCGATCGTGCCCATGGGCAATCATCGCAGGGTCGAGGGCGAGTATCCGACTATGACCGCGGGATTCGTTAACTTTGTAAAAACAGCAGGTCTCCATGGCCAAGCGTGGTGCCGCTCGGATTCCAGCCAGATCGCACCATGACACCGCGATGAGCGACGTAGCCTCATGGCGCATGGCTCTGGTGCTGGCCGCATTGCCGATTGTTGTGCTGCTCGTGCTGATCATGAGCCCGTGGCCGCGTCGGTGGCTGCCGATGCCGGCGCATGGGGCGCTTCTCTTGGCCGCGCTCCTGGCGTATGGCATTCAAGTGGTTTTCATACAGGCGGGTAATGCGGGTGAGGCGTCCAGCCGCATGATTCACGCCGCGGTCATCGACGGAGTGCTGACCGCGTTGACGCCCCTGGCCATCGTCTTCGGGGCGGTTCTGCTCTTCAAGACGCTGGAGATATCGGGGGCGATGGGGGTTCTGACGGCTCGCCTGCGGGTGCTAAGCCCCGACCCGGTGGCGCAACTCGTGCTCGTGGGCTGGGCCTTTTCGTTTCTCATCGAGGGCCTGAGCGGCTTTGGAACCCCAGCCGCCCTTGCCGCGCCGGTGCTTGTCGGGCTGGGCTTCCCGCCCGTTCGCGTGGCGGCGATGTGCCTCATCATGAACAGCGTGCCCGTGCCCTTCGGGGCAGTGGGAACGCCCGTCTGGTTCGGCCTGGGCGAGTTAGATCTCTCGCCTGAGCAGTTGCTCAGTATCGGCTTCAAATCGGCCGCGATCAACGCGGCGGCCGCCTTGCTGATCCCGCTCCTGGCCCTGCGTGTCGTCCTGCCTTGGAGCGTCATCCGGCCGCGTCTGAGATTTGTGTACCTGGTCATCCTCGCGACGGTGACGCCATTTGCCATCACGGCACTGTGGAGTGTCGAATTCCCGTCCATCATCGGCGGCGTGGCGGGGCTGCTCATCGGTTCAGCCGCGGCTCGCTTGGGGCTGGGTCTGCCCACCCACGACGCGCACAGCCCCGAGACGAAACCCAACTCCCAAACCCAGCCGAGACTCTGCCTGGCCGTGCTCCCACTGCTGGGCGTCTTGGTCATCCTGGCGGCGACGCGCATCGGGCAGGTGGGAATCAAAGGACTGCTGACATCGGATCACCCCGCGGCTCGTGCCTCGCTGGGCGCGCTGGGAGAGGCGTGGATCAGCCCATCGCTCGTGATCGGCCTGCGAGACATTCTCGGCACCGGTTTCGCGTGGAAGATGCCGCTGCTCTATGTCCCGTTTATCCTGCCGTTTGTCGTAGTCTCGCTGGCGGCGATCCCGATCCTGCGCATGGATCGGGCAAAAGTCGCGGGGGTTTGGCGTGAAACCATCGATCGACTGGCGCGCCCGGCGGCCGCGCTCGTCGGGGCCCTTGTCCTGGTGAAGATGTTCATGCTCGGCAATGACCACGCCCCTGCGATGCTCATCGGACAAGCGATGGCCCAGGCCTCGGGCTCGTCGTGGGCGCTGGTCGCGCCCCTGCTGGGTGCGTTGGGGTCGTTCTTCTCGGGGTCAAACACTGTATCAAACCTGACCTTTGCTCCGGTACAGGCCGCCGCGGCGGATTCGCTCTCGCTGAATCTCACCGGCCTGCTCGCCCTCCAGACCGTCGGCGGGGCAATGGGCAATATGGTCTGCATCCACAATATCGTTGCGGTGGCGGCGGTGCTGGGGCTCAGGGATGCGACCGCCCTGAGTGCCGTGCCGACGATCGATGGTGATTCCCCAGACCCGGGTGGTGTCGCGGCGATCCTGCGGCTGACGGCGGGGCCAATGGCCGCCTACGCCCTCATCGCGGCGGCGGTCGGGGGGCTGGCCATGGCAGTTTGAACCAATGCTCAACGTAATCAACGATCAACGGTCATCAGCTTGGTGTACATCAGATATCGCCCATTGATCATGAATGGACACCTCAACCTCACGCTTTCGTGGTCATACTTTCAGCACCGGAATCTCCTCCGCCGTCAGGCTCCATCGTTCGTGGTCGCGCCACTTTCCGTTGATGTGCAGGTAACGCTCGGCCAGCCCCTCGAAGCGGAACCCAAGCGATTTGACTAGCGCCTTCGAGGCGGCGTTCTCGGGTACGATGTTCGCCTCGACCCGGTGCAGGCCAAACTCGCCAAAGGCCTTTCCGATGGCCAGGATCAGCGCCTCGCGCATCAGCCCCTGGCGGGCGAAGGCCGCCCCGATCCAGTAGCCCAGCGTGCAGGACAGGAAGGGCCAGCGTGTGAGGTTGCTCAGGCTGACTTGGCCCGCGATGCGTCCGTCGCTCACGAGACAGACGAGGTAGCGGTGCGAGGTCTCGGTCGCCGCGCTGGTCAGGAAACGATCAAAGACCTGCGGCCCGAAGACGTCCATCCCGTCGGGGGGCGTCGCCTCCCATTCGCGCAGATGCTCGCGGCTGGCGTCGCGCAGCGCGAGGTACTCGTCGCGATCCGCCGCCACGGGCGCCCGCAGCACGACGCGAACCGCGTGGCGCTGCGGGTCATGTCGTCGTGGGCGGGGCACGGGGTTACTCCCATTCGATGGTGGCGGGAGGCTTGCTCGAGATGTCGTAGACCACGCGGTTGACGCCGCGCACCTCGTTGATGATCCGCGACGAGACACGGGCGAGCAGGTCGTAGGGCAGTCGCGACCAGTCGGCGGTCATGAAGTCCTGCGTTTCGACCGCGCGAACGGCGATGCAGTGCTCATACGTCCGCCCGTCGCCCATCACGCCCACGCTCTGCACGGGCAGCAGCACGGTGAAGACCTGGCTGGTGGCGCGGTAGAGATTCGCCGCCACGATCTCCTCGAGCAGGATCTCGTCGCACGCGCGGAGCAGGTCGAGTTTCGGGCGCGTCACCTCGCCCAGCACGCGCACCGCGAGCCCCGGCCCTGGGAAGGGATGCCGCCAGATCAACTGCTCGGGCAGGCCCAAAACTTCGCCCAGGCGACGCACCTCGTCCTTGAAGAGCTCACGCAGCGGCTCGACGAGTTTGAAGCCAAGGTCCGCGGGCAGCCCGCCCACGTTGTGGTGGAGCTTGATCCCCGCGGCTTGCCCGCTGTGCCCGTGCCCCGATTCGATCACGTCGGGGTAGAGCGTGCCCTGCGCCAGGAACTCTGCGTTGCGGATCCCCTTGGCCGCCTCCTTGAAGACATCGATGAAGCGGTGCCCGATCCTCCGTCGTTTTTCCTGCGGGTCGCTGACGCCGGCAAGATCGCCCAAGAACTGGTCCGCGGCGTCCACCACGCGCAGGTCGATCTTGAAGTGATCGCGGAAGGTGGTCTCGACCAGCGTGCGTTCGCCGCTGCGCAGCAGCCCCGTGTCGACAAACACGCAGTGCAGTTGTTTGCCGATGGCTTTGTGCAGCATGGCAGCGGCGACGGCGGAATCGACCCCGCCCGACAGCCCGCAGACCACGTCCGCATCGCCGATCTTCTCACGCAGGCGGTTGGTCGCATCCTCGGCAAAGTCCGCCATGCGCCACGCGCCCCGGGCCTTGCAGATCTCATAAACAAAGTTGCGGATGAGATCCGTGCCAAAGGGCGTGTGCGTGACCTCCGGGTGGAACTGCACGCCAAAGAACCGACGCCCGCCCGCGAGGCTGCGCACCGCGGCGTTGACGCAGGTGGGCGTCGAGGCCAAAACCTCAAACTCGGGGCCCAGCGACTGCACCTGGTCGCCGTGCGACATCCACGCGATGGTCTTGTCGGCCACGCCCAGCAGCAGGTCGCGGTGGTCGTCGATGGCCAGACTCGCCCGCCCAAACTCGCGGTGCTCGGCCTTGTCGACCCTGCCGCCCATCAGGTGGGCGGCCAGTTGCATCCCGTAGCAGATCCCCAGCACCGGCACGCCAAGGTCGAAGATCCGCTTGTCGCACGTCGGCGCGCCCTTGTCATACACGCTCGACGGTCCCCCCGAAAGGATGATCCCGATCGGTCGCATTGCGCGCAGTTCCTCGACACTGATCGAGGGGCTGACCAGCACCGAGAAGACGCCCGCGTCGCGCACGCGCCGGGCGATCAACTGTGTCGTCTGCGAGCCAAAATCGAGGATCGGTATGACCTCGTCGTGCGGGTCGACCATGCGTCGTCTCCGGGTCCCCAAAGGGGAATCCCGAGGTTAGTAGGCTCCCCCCCAACTGTCGAGCCCCCGCGTCGGCTACCCCCGCGGGATCAACGCCACGCTCAGGACCTGGTTCCCGATTCGGTCGCAGATCGGTGTGGTGTGGCGGATGGGTGAGCGCAGGTCCGTCCCCTTGTCCAGGCAACGGAGCAGCGCCTGCGCAACGTCATGCATCCCAGTGCTTTCGTCCTCGCCAAATAAAATCAGAAGAAGCCCCCCATGCACAATCCGCGACTCGCGCGAGAGCTTGCGCAGATCAGTCGCCAGACCGCCCGTCAGTTCGCTCGCGTACCCGGCGTTGGGCCCCGGCACGCCGTCGGTATATGTGTGCTGCCCCACGCATTTGATCTCCAGCCAGTACGCCTCCTCCGGGGGCACGCCCGGTGGTTCAGGCGCGGGATGGGCGGCGAAGAGCGTCCCGGCGCCGGAATCCTGTTCGCGAAGCTGGGCGACCGGATCGCGCGGCTCTTCGTCGGGCGTCGGCGTCAGCACCAGGTCGCATCGTTCCCGTGCCGTTCGTCGGGCTCTTCTTTGGACGTCGCCCGGGTAAGGCCACTCACGCCACACGCCGAACCCCGCCCCGGCAAAGCCGTGCGCCAGCATCGGGTGAAACTCGATCTCGTTCAGCGCATCGAGGCCCGCGACCGCATGCTCAAGGTTCAGCAGGTGTTCATGCTCGCAGAGCGTCTCAAAGGCAATGCCCGCGATCTCGTCATGGCTCCAAGGCACGCTACACCCCGGACCCGGCGCTCAGGGCGACTCGGATCCGCTCGATGAGTTCACGCGCGGATTCTTCCGCCGCCGCACGCGACTGCCGCACCATCCGCCTCCACATGAAGGGCACGGGGATGACCGTCAACGGGATGTACCAGATCCACGTGGGGATGGTGTACCAATCAAAGTACGTCTTGAGCATCGAGTCGGTCAGCCAAACCCCCGGCCAGATCGTGACCGCCAGCACCACCAGCAGAACCGCGGGCACCCGACGCGCCATGCGTAACTCGAACCGGAGTTTCCCCGGCTCGTGCGACGCCAGCATCCGATAATCCAAATGGTGCCCGAAGGCCTGTGCCTCAAATAGGTCTTCCCCCTTGCCCAAAACAAAGCCGGGCATCTTCCCGCGCAGGGCCAGTTCGCGCACCTTCTCCTGCGCGACCTGGGCCGCGTGGTGACACTCAATCGTGGGGAGTGGGGAATGTTCGGGTACGGACATAGAGGTGGAGGTGATGAGGGCGTTACTACTCATCGACACTTTACCCGCACAGGCCCACCCGCGTATCTGATCATCCTGTCGTTTCTCTTGCCCCGGCACGCCGCACCCGTACCTTCAATGTGGATGGACCTGCAACCGACCCAAAGCCGCTTCCCGTCGTCTCTGCGGCTGGTCCGTCCAGGACCCGACTCGGCTCCCCCCGGGGCCCAGGTCGATCGGGCACGGCGCGACGCCGCCCGTGAAAACCGCCTGGCTTCTGAGCTCTCGCCCGAAGACGCCCGCATCATCCTCGCCGCCCGGGTTGCCGACGCGATCGAGGGAGGTAAGGCGGCGATGCTCCGTCCCGATCGGCGTCGAGAGCTTGTCGCCGCGGGCGTGCGCATGGGTCTGCGTCCGTTTGATTCCAACCTTGTCATCGCAATCGTCCAGGATGCCGCCCGCACCGACGCCGTCGATCCCGCGATGGATCATCGCCTTACGCTGGTGCGAGCGGCCAGTCGTGAAAAAGCCCGGCTGGGCCTGATGCTTCTCGCCGCGGGTTTGCTGGGGGCGTTGGCTTTCTGGGTGCTCACATCCCTTGTTCGTTGAGCCTCGCCACGCGCATTCTGAAACCGGATAGACGCATAGTGTTTCCCCGGGTACCGCCGGAAGGAGGCACACGATGCCGCGTATCAGCGTCCGTAAGCCTGCGCCCAAGTTCGCGCTCAAGGACCAGCACGGCAAGACGCACACGCTGGGCGACTATGCCGGCCGTGTCGTTGTGCTCTACTTCTATCCCAAGGACGACACCCCCGGCTGCACCGACCAGGCCTGCCAGTTCCGCGACCGCCTGGCCGATTTCCGCAAGGTCAAGGCCGTCGTGCTGGGCGTCTCGCCCGACGACGAAGCCTCGCACAAAAACTTCGACGACAAGCACGCACTGGGCCTCACGCTCTTGGCCGATCCCGACCTTAAAGCCTGCAAGGCCTACGGCGTGTGGGGGCGTAAGACGCTCTACGGGCGTTCCTTCATGGGCGTGGGACGCACCACGTATCTCATCGACCCCGAGGGCAAGGTCTTTCGTCGTTGGGACCGCGTCAGCGTGCCCGGGCACGTGGCCGAGGTGGTCGATGCCGTACGGGCGCTGCGCCGGGGCGAACTGCCCACGTCGGCCGCCGCTGCGAAGCCCGCCTCAAAGGCCAAGGCCCGCAAGTCGACCCGCACAAAGGATTCGGACCCGCCCTTCACCCCCGCCAAGGGGCGGCTGGGTGTGAAGTCGGCGCGACGAGCATCGACCGGGCGACCCAAGGCCACCAGCCGCAGGGTGCGCGGCAAGCCAAGGCGCTAGCCGCGAGTTCGTTCAGAACTGATCGGCCCGGCGCGACCACTCGAACTCGAGGGGTTCCTTGTCGTTGATCAACTTGGTGCGCTCGCTGCCGAGTTGGTTCATCTTGGCGTGGTCGCGCCAGGTGTCGGGCTCGGCGAGCAGGCGATCAACCTCGCGCAAACGCGTCTCGATCTTCTCAATCCGCTGTTCGAGTTCCTGCGTGGTCAGACGTTCGAGTTTGTTCGCGGGGTTCGAGGGCGGGCGGCTCTTGGTCGGCGTCTGCACCGCCGCGGCGGCCTTGCGCTTGGCGGCCTCGTCGGCGCGGGCCTTTTCCTGAGCGGCGGCATTGGCCTGCTCGCGCTTGCGTTTCACGTCTTTCTCGTGCCACAGCGTGAACCCGCCCGGGAAGACCTCGGCCCCGCCGTGCCCGTCGAGGATGATCATCTGGTCGCAGACCGCGTCGATGAGCGCGCGATCGTGGCTGATGAGGATCAGCGTTCCGTCGTAACCCCCCTCGAGCGAGAGGGCGTCTTCGAGGCGTTCGGCGCTGTCGATGTCGAGATGGTTGGTCGGCTCGTCGAGCACAAGCAGGTTCTTGGCGCTGGCCAGCAGCCCCGCGAGCACAGCCCGCGAACGCTCGCCCCCGGACAGCACGCCCAGTTCCTTCTCCTGCTCGCTCCCCGAGAACAAAAACGCCCCGGCCAGGTCGCGGGCCTGTTGCTCGCTCCAGGCCTTGCCGGGTACTTCCTTCAGGATGACTCCCTGCAAGTAACGCCACACGGGCAGGGACATGTCGAGCCCGACGTGGGTCTGGCGGTAGTAGCCGGGGATGACGTTGGACCCCAGGCGGATCATGCCCGAATCGACGGGCAACTCGCCCAGCAGACAGCGCACGAGGGTGGTCTTGCCCGCGCCGTTGGGGCCGATGATGCCCACGCGCTCGCCTCGGGTGATGCTGATGTCCAGGTCGCGGAAGAGCACCTTGGAGGAGCCGTCGCTGGCCTTGTAGGCCTTGCTCAGGCCGCGCCCCGAGACGACGCTGTCGCTGCAGCGGGGCGATTCGGGCAGGCGCAGGGCAAAGACGTCGAGTTCCATGGGACGCTCGAGCGTCTTGGCGGTCTTCTCGCGCTCGAGGCGAGTCTCTCGCCCCTTGGCCTGGCGGGCGCGCTGCCCGGCCTTGTAACGCCGGATGTACGCCTCTTCCTTGCGGAAGCGGTCCTGCTGCGCCTCAAACGCCCGCATCATCACGGTGCGGCGTTCGACCCGCAGCTCGCGGAACTTCTCGTAGTTGCCCGGATAGTCGATCAGGCGTCCCTGCTCGGTCTCGATGATCCGGTTCACCACGTTGTCGAGCAGATAGCGGTCGTGGCTGATGAGCAGCACCGCGCCGCGGAACTCGTTCACCAGGAACGACTCGAGCCACTGGCGGGCCTCGATGTCGAGGTGGTTGGTCGGTTCGTCGAGCAGCAGCACGTCGGGGCTCTCGAGCAGCAGTTTGGCCAGGGCGAGTTTGCCGCGCTGCCCACCCGACAATGACCCCACCTTCTGCCCGAGCTGCGCGTCGGTGAACCCCACCCCGTGAAGCACCTCGTCGATCTTGTGGTCCACCGCGTACCCGCCGGCGGCGGTGATCTCGGTCTCGAGTTTCACCTGCTTCTCGAGCAGGCGATCGAGGTCTGTCCCCTGGGCGTGGGCCATGTCCTCGAAGACGTTGTTGAGTTCGAGGTGCAGGGCGTGGAGGCGTTCGAAGGCGGCCTCCGCCGCGTCGCGCAGGGTCTCGTTGGGGTCAAAGACAGGGTCCTGCTGGAGATACCCCGCCTTCATGCCCCTTTGGAGGCTGACGATCCCCTGGTCGTGCTTGAGCACGCCGCCGAGGATCTTGAGCAGGGTGGATTTGCCCGTGCCGTTGCGCCCGACGACGCCGACGCGCTCGCCCGGCTCGATGGAGAGGGAGACCCCGTCGAGGATGATGTCCTCGCCGTAGCGGTGGGCGACGTTGGTGCAGGTCAGGATGGGCAAGGCCAAGTGTATGTGCGAGTCGGCGGATTCCAAGCCCGGCAGACGAGTGGACGGGGGCCATTCCCTGTTCCTCATCCAAAGCCGGACCTCAACCCATAATCCCAGGCCTCTCCCCCGCCAGCGTGAACCGGTACAGCAAACCCGACCGGCGGTACCGCAGAAACCCCATGTCCACGCGGGAGGCGAGGTCCAGCGCTTCACGCCGCGTAAACCCGGCGGCGACGCTCACGATCGCATCGTCTCGCACGATCGCCGGGGCCACACTCGCCCCCAGTCCAACCAAGACCTGCATCGCCCGCGACCTGACCAGATCGGTCCACACCACGCCCCGGGCGGCGACCTGCTCCATCGCCGCCAGCAGCGTCAGGCACCGGATCTCGCTCAGGTGGTGAAGAAAGAGCGAGGCGTGCACATAGTCGAACGATGACACGCCAAACAGGTCGCGGATCGTGAGCGCATCTCCCTCGACGATCGTCACCCGATTGTCGGCGGCGCAGCGTTCGCGCGCGATCGCGGCGGTGGTGGGGTGCATGTCGATCCCCGTCACGCGCACATCCAGCCCGCGCTCGCGCCCCCAGCGGGCCACGGCGAGCGGAATATCGCCGCCCCCCGTGCCCACGTCCAGCACCTTGATCGTCGCGCCCTTGGGCCAACGGGCCGACCAGTGGCCAAGGTGCCGCAGTAGCGTCCTGTTGACCCCCAGCAGCCGGTTGTGCACGCCCAGCCAGCGGACAAACGTCAAGAGGTCATCGCGCGAGGCGCGGGGGTCGTCCATGATCTCGGGGGTGAGGGTTCGCTCCACGCGGCATCCTATAGGGCTGGCGCCCCCGACCTACCATTGCCCCGCCATGACGCGAACCGAACGCGACCCCGTGACGATCAAGGTGATCCGGCGCATGGCCGCCCGCGGCGAGCCCTTCGCCTGCCTCACCTGCTATGACGCGACGACCGCACGCTGGCTCGAACGGGCCGGCGTGCACGTGCTGCTGGTGGGCGATACCGCCGCCGAGGTGATCCTCGGGTTCAAGCGCACCATCGACATGCCCCTCGAGATCGCCATCTCGCTCACGGCGGCGGTGAAGCGCGGCGCGCCGAACACGCTGGTCATGGCCGACATGCCCTTCATGAGTTACCAGGCCGATGAGGCCGAAGCGATCCGCAACGCCGGGCGCTTCATGACCCAGGGGCTGGCCGATGTCGTCAAGATCGAGGCCGACGCGTCGTTTGCCCCGCTGGTGGCGAAGATGACCCGCGCGGGAGTTCCCGTGTGCGCCCACGTCGGCAGCAAGCCCCAGCAGGCGGGCGTGACGGGCGGGTATACCGGTGCGGGGCGCACCGACGAAGCCGCGGCTCAGATCCTGCACGACGCGCACACGCTCGAGCAGGCGGGCGCTGTGATGCTGCTGGTCGAAGCCGTCCCCGCGCCGCTGGCCCAGCGCCTGGTGGCGGCGTCGAAGGTGCCGGTGATCGGCATCGGTGCGGGCGAATCGACCCACGGGCAGGTGTTGGTCCTCCAGGATCTCATGGGTATGACTGACACGCCGCCCGTCTTTGCCACGCCCATGGCGCAGCTGGGCCGGGTGATTGAGGAAACCGCGGCCCGTTGGGTGTCGCGAGTGGCGCAGCGCACGTCAACCGCCCCCGAGCCGCGCGTCGTCGAGCCAAGCCCGCGTGCTCCTGACCCGGCCCCGCGCCCGTAGAGTGTCGCCAGGAGGCCGCGGATGCGAAGGTTTGTGGCGTACGGGCCGGCGTTTGTCGTGCTGCTCACGGCGGCGTCGATGCTCATCATCATCCCCGCGGCGGTCCGCCGGATCACTTCGGCCCACACGCACGCGCGCCTCACCCTCGCGCAGCAGGCTCTCGACCAGGATGAGTTGCTCGATCGCCTCGACCAGGCCGTGCGCAACGTGGCCCTCGCGGTCGAGCCGTCGGTGGTGCATATCGAGGTGCGCGACCGCGCATCGCGCCTGATGACGGGATCGACGGGCTCGGGGTGGGTCTTTGATGACGCCGGGCATGTCGTGACCAACGCGCACGTGGTGGCGGGGGCCCGTGACATCTTCGTACAGTTCTTCGACGGCGCCCGCGTGCGTGCCGAATTGGTGGGGGCCGATCCCTTCGCCGACATCGCCGTGCTTCGCGTCGAGCCCGGTTCGCACCTGCACCCGATGCGCCGGGCTACGGGCCTGCGGGTGCGCCAGGGCGAGCGGGTCTTTGCGTTTGGCTCGCCCTTCGGGTTCAAGTTCTCGATGTCCGAGGGGATCGTCTCGGGGCTGGGGCGCAACGCGCGCGGGCCGGCGGGCTTCGCCTCGACCACCAACTACATCCAGACCGACGCCGCCATCAACCCGGGCAACTCGGGCGGGCCGCTGGTCGACATCCGCGGGCGGCTCGTGGGCATGAACGTCGCCATCGCCACCTCGCACGACACGCGTGCCGCCGACGCGCAGTCCTCGGGCATCTCATTCGCCATCCCGCTCACGACGATCGAGACGCGCGTGCCGCAGATCCTCGCGGGCGGCTTTGTCCCGGGCTTTCTGGGCGTCTCGTTCCGCGATTCATCCCGCTTCATCGACGATCCGGCATTCCGCGGCACGGGCGTGACGGTCGGCTCGGTCGTGCCCGATTCCCCCGCCGAGAAGGCCGGGCTTCAGGTCGGCGACATCATCGTCGCCATCGACGACGAAGCCCCGGGCGACGGCGCGGTTCTACGCTCGCTCATCTCGGCCAAGGCCCCGGGCGAGAAGGTCATGCTCCGCGTCTTCCGGCGCGGCGACCAGGAACCCGCCCAGGTCCTCACGCTCGAGGTCACCCTCGCCGAGGCGCCCCTCTCGGTCCAGGCCGAGCGCACGGCGGCGTTGATCTACGAACGCACCGGGCTGGCGATTAATGAACTGCGTCGGGGTCTGTTCGTGACGGGCGTCGACCCCGATTCGCCCGCCGCCGGCGCCGGGTTTGTCGAGGGGCAGCGCATCGTCAGCGCCGAGGGGAGTGAGGTCGCCACGCTCGAGGCGATGATCCAGACGTTGACTCAGAAGGGCCTGTTGCGGGGCGAGAGCGTCACTCTGGGCGTCGAGGACGACACCGGCCAGGTCAAGTCACTCACGCTCAGCGTCGGGCGCTAAACGTCGGGTGCTGTCTCTCATGATGGAGCCGCACGACGGATCCGCACCACCACGCGCGTGCCACGCGGGGGCATGGTCGCGGCATTGGCGATCCACTGCGGGTCGGCGATGCTGCTGTCATGGTGATAGAGGTTCGACCAGGCGATCATCTCGCTGCCAAATGTCGTCAGTCCGATGAGCGTCCCGGCGCCCTCGGCCTCGTAGCGTTCCACACCGCCGCGACTCACCATGCGCGACCCAGCGAAGACGAACCGTCCGCCGTCGGCGTCGAGCGTGGCCTGATCGCGTTTCGAAATGATCCATGTGGTGATGCGGTCCTCGCGGGCGCTTGCTCCCTCGCCCCACGCCGCGATGATCTCGACCGCATCACCCGAGGGCGGGTAGGCGACGAGCGCGGGGCCGGTCCAGTCCCAGCGGGCCGGGGCGCCGCTCTGCAGGCCGATCATGAGCAGGGCCGCGTGGATGTCACGCCCGCGGGCGAGGGTCACCACCAGCGATTCGTGCTCTTTTGTGTCAGGCGGACAGGCCACGACCTCGAGATAGACCAGCGGCGTGCGCTCGTCATGCGCATCAATCGGCACGCTCGCGTCGAACTCGACAATCCCCGCGCTCACATCCACGCGCACGTGCGGGAAGACGTCGCGAAGGCCGCTGCTGGGCGATGGCGTGTCGGGCGCGGGCTCGGTGGTGATCGGTGCAGGAGCAGGAGGAGCAACAGCGGACGTAGACGGCCCGGCCATGGGCGTCGTGTGCTCGGTAGCGACACGAGCCGTTTCCGGCGGGGCGCTGCAGCCAATGAGCATCATCAACCCCGCGGCGATCGGCAGGCAGCGTGTCATTGGGTTGCTCCCAGCGCGAGCGCAATAAACCGCGCCCCGCGCTCTTCATAGTTGGTGAACTGGTCCCACGAGGCGCACCCCGGGCTGAGCACGACCACATCGCCGGGCCGGGCACGCGATGCCGCCGCCGCCACCGCCCGCTCGAGCGTGCCGCACTCGATCGCCTTGCCCGCCG
>JABWBB010000050.1 GCA_013360675.1 Phycisphaerales bacterium
GTCGGCGACCAGGCCCACCGGCTCGCCGCGGCGGAGCACCGGCGGGAGCGCGCGCACCGCGCCGAACTTCGACACGAGCGTGAGCCCCCGCCGCCCGCGGGCGTGGCGCACCCAGTCATCGAGCGGGCGCAGGTCGAGCGGGCGATAGACCGCGTGCATGGGAAAGCCCAGCATCGAGACCGAATAGCCCAGCAGTTCCCAGTTGCCCACGTGCCCGCTGATGAGCAGCACCGGCTTGTCGCCCAGCATGTGGCGCAGCCCCTGGCCGATCTCGGTGAAGACCAGGTGCCGGGCGAAGGCCTCCTGCGAGATCAAACGCGGGGCGTAGGCGAACTCGACGCCCAGTTGAAAGACGTGCTGGTACGACGCCAGGGCCAGGGCCCGGTGGGCTTGGTCGGATTGGTCAGGAAAAGCGTGGGCGAGATTGTCGACCGCGCGCTGAAATCGCTTGGGCGAGAAACGCGGGTAGAGCGCGGCCAGCCCCCGGGCCGCGGCGAGTGCGGCCCCGGGTCCGATCGCCAGCGCGGGCGTCATCGCGCCCCGGATGCCCGAGGCCAACGCCCACTGCGCCCACCCGGGAAGTGTCGAGCCGCGTCGTCCCATCGCGAAGGGACCGTAGGTTCACGCCCCGCGTGTCAGCACCCCGCGTTCCAGAACCCGAAGAAGGCGTCCACGTCGGCGTCGTCGGGCGTGCCGCCCGAGCCGTTGAGGTCCGCGCGCGGATCGCCGTTGCCCCACGCCTCGAAGAACGCGGCGACGTCGGCGTCGTCGGGCGTGCCGCCCGAGCCGTTAAAGTCGCCCGGGCAGGCCGCGATTTCGCGACAGCCCCACCAGGCGATCCCGCGCACGCTCTGGCTCCCCGCGCTGGTGAAGTCGCCCGCCGCGACCATCATGGGCGGCAGCGGGCCCGCGCCGTCGGGATCCCATCCGTGGACCGCCCACACGACCGTTCCGCCGCCGAGCCCCGTGCCGAGCGGGAGCCACTGCGTCCCATCCCACCGGGCCACTTTGTTAGCCGCGGCGCCGGATCCCGTGGTGGTGAAACTGCCCCCGGCGACCAGGCTCGGCGTCACGGGGCCCGCCCCGTCGATATCCCACGTCGTCAGCGAGCGGACCATAACCCCGCCCAGCCCGGTGCCGAAAGGCACCCACGACGAGCCGTTCCACCGCGACACGCGGTTCTGCGTGACGCCCGAGAGAAAGGAGAACGTGCCGCAGATCGTCAGTTGCGGCTCGAGCGGCCCGTCCGCGTCGGGGTCAAAGGTGGTCATGCCGATGATGCCGCCCACTTGCGGATTGAACGACTGCCAGAGCGAGATCACCCACTGTGTGAGCGGCGTGGCGCCCGCGACGAGCACCCGCGGAATGTGCGGGCCCGAGCCATCCGGGTCCCACGACATCGCCGCGGTCAGGGGCGAGATCACTCCGCTCGCGAAGGGATACCACGCGCCGCCATCCCATCGTGCGACGTAGTTCACGCTGGTCCCGCCCGCCTGGGTGAAATCGCCGACGGCGACGACCTGCGGCGAGAACCCGCCCCCCGGCCCGTCCGGGTCCCATGAGGTGATCGACCAGACATCGAAGTTCATGCCTAGGCCCATCGCCTCCCAGCGCTGGCCATCCCAGCGCGCGATCCGCAGGGCGCTCGCGCCGCCGGCGGTCACGAAGGTGCCCCCCGCGATGAGCGAGGCCGGGAGAGGTCCGCCGCCGTCGGGGTCCCAGGTGCCCAGCGTCCGCACCGCGCCGTTGACGCCGAGCCCCAAGGGCTGCCATGCATCGCCGTTCCAGTAGGCGATGTTGTTCGCGGCGACGCCGCCGATCGACGTAAAGAACCCGCCCGCGACGAGAACCGCCGGCAGCGGCCCGGGGCCGTCGGGGTCCCAGGTCGTCAGGGCGCGAACGTCGCCGCCCGTGTTGACGCCCCCGCCCAGGGTGTACCACGTGGGCGAGCATGGATCGGGCCCGGCCCAGAGCGATGTCGTGGCGAGACAGAACAGGCCCGCGCCGATGAATCGGCACCACGCGTGTGACGTAGTCATTGCACTCTCCTTCTCGCTCGCCGCGCCATGGCCGCGACGAAGAAAAAAGAGTGTAATCGGACCCTCGCTCGGCACAAGAAAGAAGGACGCAGAGGCGTCGAAGGACGCGGTTTTTGCGGGCGCCGTGGTGCAAGATCCGGCGTGGACGCGTGGTTATCGCCCCAGCCGACGTGGAGTTTGTGCCGCATGACGAAGCCGCGGCGTCGTTAACACCCCGCGTTCCAGAACTCGAAGAACGCCGCGACGTCGGCGTCGTCGGGCGTGCCGCCCGATTGGTTCAGGTCCGCGCTCTCGTCGCCGTTGTTCCACGCCTCGAAGAACGCGGCGACGTCGGCGTCGTCGGGTGTGCCCCCCGAGCCATTGAAATCTGACGGGCAGGTCGGGCATGTGATCCCAAAGACGCTCAGGTCATCCAGCGCCGCCTCGACCAGCGAGCCCGCCCCCGCGTCCTCGGCGATGAACCGCAGGCGCATCTGCGACGTCAGCGGCAGGATGTCCGCCACGCGGAACTCGTGATAGAGCCACCCGCCGCTCGTCCCGGGGCCCGATGGCCCGACCACCTCGACGCTCGCCCAGTTCGTACCCGCGTCATTGGAGAGATCCACGCGGAAGATGTCTGTGTTGGGCGTCGACCCCGCGCTGTTCGAGTACCAGCGCCAGTAGCCGATGCGCGTCTCGCTGCCCGCCGTGCCCAGGTTCATCACCGGTGACATGAGCGTGGTGTAGCCGCCGTCGACGTCGTGCGCGCCCGCGCTGGAGCCCGCGAGGCGTCCGGTCACCCAGCAGTTGACGCCCGGGGCTGGCGTGTGGTCGTCCTCGGGCTGGGCGATGGTGCCCTGCGGGTCGCCACGCTCCCACAAGCCCGCGGTGGCGGTGTCGCCGGGCGCTCCCCCGGTCCAGCCCGCCGCGGTCTCCATGTCGTAGAAGAGCAGCGTCTGCGTGCCGCCGTTGACGGGCGCCGAATGCACACCCCACCCGGGTGCGCCCAGCGGGGCGGCGAAGGGCGTCCCCGAGGTGTTCCGCGCCGTCACGTAAAACTCCATCGTCGAGAGGCACGGCGCAACGGGGAAGTACCCCAGGTACGTCGCACCGGATTCGAGCGTCATCGGCGCGGGGGTGAAGGCCCCGCCCCCGATCCGCGACCAGAGTTGCACGCTCGCCGTATCGACGCCGTCGCCCAGCCCGCCGATGGTCACACGCAGCGCATTGGGCACGAACGGATCAAGGCGCTGCGGCAGGCCGTCGGGAAACGCGAACGTGAGATAGTTGAGATTGAGACGGACGACAAAGAGCCCGCGGTTGATGTCGCTGATGATGATCGAGCCGCTGGGGAAGTAGGGGTAGGTGCTCCAGGCGCCGTCGTACGTCGCGTCGTTGTCGTCGGGGTGCGTGTCGATCCAGGCGACCTCGACGGGGCTGGTGGGATTGGTGGCGTCAAAGACGCGCAGGCCGCTGGTGTAGTTCGCCTCAAAGACGCGGCCCTGGTGAACGTAGAGGTTGTGGTCGATCGCGCCCGGTACGCCGCTGGTGAAACCGCCCACGAGCGTTGGGGCGTTCAGGTTCGTCACGTCGACGACGCGGGTGAAGGTGCGGGGGAACCCCTGCGCCGGCCCGTCGAGCTCGTCGTTGACATAGAGGTGCTGCTTGTCCTCGCTGAGCCAGACCTGGTGGCAGTAGGTGACCCCCGGATAGGCCAGCGTGCCCAGCGTCACCATGTTGGCCTTGTTGGTCACGTCGACGATGTACACGCCGAACTCTTCGCACGCGCAGAAGGCGATCTCGCGCCCGGCGTAGGGCCCGCTGGTGTAGGTCACGATCTGGGCGTCGTGCACGTACCGCGTGGTCCACATGCCCGCCAGAACGGGGTTGGCCGGGTCGGCCAGTGAATAGGCGACCAGCCCGCCGCCAGACCCCGAAACATCTGACCCGCAGAGATAGACGAACCCCGAGTCGGGATTGAGCGCCACGTTGTGGCTGTGCGTCAGCCCGTTGCCCGTGACCGACTGCACCAGCGTGACCTGCCCGGCGTCGACGTTGCGCAGGTCGATGACCTGCATCCCGCCGCCCGTCTCGTTCACGACGTAGCAGAACCCCGCGGAGGACTTGACATCGCCCCACAGGCTCGCCGGGTGCGTGATCGAACCCACGTGAACGGGTGACGCCGGGTTGGTGATCTCGACCACCGCCAGCCGGTCGCGTAGGCCCATCAGGGCGTACTCGCGCCCGCTGGGCGAGACATGCCCCCAGCAGTCATTGCCCGTGGTGCTTCCCAGTTGCTGCGGCGTGCGCTGCGAGAGCAGCTCGATTCCCTGCGAGAGGAAGGGCTGGGCCAAGCTCGTGCACGCCCCCCACCCGGCCAGAACGGCCGCCGCCACAACATATGAAATACGCATGATCGCCTCCCGGAGGCGTCACGGCCCCCGGGGTAGTACGCCCTGGCGGGCCCCGGGTTACGTCAGTCTTCCAAACGCGGCTCAGCGCAGCGACTGCTCGTACCAGGCGATCGTCCGATTCAGGCCCTCCTCGAGCCCCACCTGCGCCTTCCAGTCCAGCAGTTTCTTGGCGCGGCTGGTGTCCAGGCAGCGCCGGGGCTGCCCGTCGGGCTTGGTCGCGTCCCAGGTGATCGCACCCTTGAATCCTGTCAGTTTTACCACCAGTTCCACCAGGTCCTTGATCGTGATCTCGAAACTCGCGCCCAGGTTGATCGGCGTGGGGTCGTCCATCTTCTCGGCGGCGCGCACGATCCCCTCCGCCGCGTCGTCCACGTAAAGGAACTCGCGGCTGGCCGAGCCCGTGCCCCAGCAGACGATCTCCTTATCGCCGCGCTGCTTGGCTTCGACGCACTTGCGGATCAGCGCGGGGATGACGTGCGAGGAGTTGAGGTCGAAGTTGTCGTACGGGCCGTAGAGGTTCACCGGCAGCACGAAACTGCTCTTGAACCCGTACTGCAGCTTGTACGCATCGAGCATCTGCCACGCGGCCTTCTTCGCCACGCCGTAGGGCGCGTTGGTCTCCTCGGGGTACCCGTTCCACAACTCGTCCTCCTGGAAGGGGACGGGGGTGAACTTGGGGTAGGCGCAGATGGTGCCCACCTGGATGAACTTTCCGCCGCGCTCGCTCATGGTGTCCAGCCGCGCCTGCTCGATGAGGTGCAGGGCCATGGCCATGTTGGCGAAGAAATAACGCCCCGGGTTGGCGCGGTTGGCGCCGATCCCGCCCACCTCGGCGGCGAGGTGGAAGACCACGTCGACCTTGGCCCCGGGAAAGGCGTCGCGATACAGCCGCCCGCAGTCACGCTCGCCCGTCAGATCGAACCCGGCGCGGCGCGGTACGAAGATGTTCGCCTCGGGCACGCCCCGCTCACGCAGGATGCGGCAGACCTGGCGCCCGAGAAACCCGGCCCCCCCGGTGACGACGACGCGACGTGACTTCCATTCCATGGGCATGATTCTCTCCGCGATCGAAACGCTGTGGCGCGAAGGATAGACCCCGCGCCGTTGGCCGACCCGCGCGGGTTCGGCTAGCATGGGCCCCACTTCGCCATCATCGGCAGAAAGAGCAGGGCGTGCCAGGACGGGTCTACGCATTCCCCGATGTCGGTCGTGCCGGGCTGGGCAATCTGCTCTTCCCCTGGGCGCGGGCCGAGGCCTTTCGCAAGCGTCACGGCGTGCCCATGCTGGTTCCCCAGTGGGTCCAGCCCCGCCTGGGCACCTTCCTGCGCCGCGAGACCGACAAGCGGATCTATGTCCGCATGTTCCGCAACGACGCCTACATCGCGGGGCTGCGCAAGTACATCATCCTGGCGCGCGCCACGGTCATCGACTGGTACGACGCCGAGGCCTTCATGGCCTCGGGCGAGGCGGCCAAGTCCTCCCGCCCCTACGTCGTGCGCTTCTGGCGCTACGAGGATTGGTTCAAGGGCGTCGATCACGAGCGCGAGCACGTCTGCCGGCGCCTGTGGACCATCACCGCCCCGCGCATCAAGCGAGTGCTGGCCCAGACGCCCACGGACTTCGAGATCGCCGTGCACGTGCGCCGGGGCGACAAGCCCACGCTGGCCTACGGCCAGTCGTACCCGACCGACTCGCCCAACTACGCCGTCGCCGACGAGTGGTTCATCGAGGCGATCGAGCAGGCCCGTTCGGTCCTGGGCAAGGAAGCGCGGGTCAAGGTCTTCAGCGACGCCAAGCCCGGGCAGATCGCCAAGATCTTGGCGCATCCGGGGGTGAGCCTGGCCCCGCCCAACCCCGCGCTGGTGGATATCTACATGATGGCCCGCTGCAAAGTTCTCATCCCCACGTCGGGCTCGAGTTTCAGCGCCTGGTCGCAGTTCATCGGCGGGATGCCCGCGATCTGGTACCCCACGCTGGCCTCGCGCGTCATCCGCGACCGGGCCGATCTCAGCCTCGAGGCCGACCTCAAGGGCGGGCTTTCACCGGCGGACCTTGGAACGCTTGCAAGCGGCGCCGCATCGCCCGCGCGCCTGGCCGACGTCGGCGTCTGAGCGCGCGCGATGGATAGGCTTGTGCCATGAAGGTGCAAGACCTCGTCGACGTGATGGACCGCATCGCCCCCGTCCGCTACGCCGCCGAGTGGGACAAAGTCGGGCTGCTCACGGGCGCGCGCGGGCGCGAGCTCCGCGGCCCGGTGGTCCTCACCATCGACCTCACCGAGAGCGTGCTCGAAGACGCGATCGCCCGGCGCGCCGGCGCGATCATCGCCTATCACCCGCCGATCTGGGACCCGCTGCGCCGCATCACCACCGACACCCCCCGCCAGCGCATCGTGCTGGGCGCGGTCGAGGCGGGCATGGCGATCTACTCGCCCCACACCGCGCTCGACGCCGTCCCCGGGGGCGTGGCCGACTGGCTGGCCGAAGGCCTGAGCGGCAGCCCGACCCCCGCCAAGATCCAGGGCGACTGCCGCGCCCTCACCCCCATGGGCGATCACAAAGTCACGCAGGAGGTCAAGGTGGTGACCTTCGTCCCGCGCGAGAAGGCCGACGCGGTGCGCAAC
Organism: Phycisphaerales bacterium; assembly: GCA_013360675.1. Classification (GTDB taxonomy): domain Bacteria; phylum Planctomycetota; class Phycisphaerae; order Phycisphaerales; family UBA1924; genus JABWBB01. Next base: position 7,056 of record JABWBB010000050.1, read on the forward strand.
GCCCTGGCCAGCGCGGGCGCGGGGTTGATCGGCAACTACCAGCTCTGCTCCTTCGCGGCCCCGGGCCAGGGCACATTCCTCGGGGGCGAGGGAACATGCCCGTCGGTCGGGCGTGCCGGCGAGATCGAGCAGGTGGACGAACTTCGCCTTGAGATGGTCTGCTCGCGGGCCGCGCTGCCGCTCGCGCTCGAAACCATGCGCCGGTTCCACCCGTACGAAGAACCCGCGATCGACGTCTACCCGCTCGAGGACCAGCCTCAGCGCAACATCGGCCCCGGGCGTCGCCTGGTGCTCGACCGCCCGACGACCGTGGGTGAACTGGCCGCACGCCTCAAATCCTTCGTCGGCGCCGAGAGCGTCCGCATGGCGCTGGTGGGCGACGACACGCCCGTGACGCACGTGGGCATCTGCCCCGGCTCGGGGGCCAGCCTCGCCCCGATCGCCGGGCGCGAGGCCTGCCAGGTGTATGTCACGGGCGAGATGAACCACCACGACGTGCTGGCCACCCTGCACGCGGGCATGTCGGTCATCCTCGGCGGGCACACCAACACCGAGCGCGGCTTTCTTCCGCGCCTGCGCGGCATGATCCGCCAGCAACTCCCCGCCCTCGAGGTCATCGTCAGCGGCGTCGACCGCGACCCGCTTGTCACGCTCTAGCACGACAACCAGTGTGCATGCAGCCCGACCGTCAGGGAGAGCTTTCCACTCTTGTGTTCGTCATCAAGTAAGCCCTCGCTCACGCTCGGGCTGCATGCTCAGCATCGCGATTGTTTTGAATCCGGGTGCCACCACTCGCCGCGTCTTCGCGGCGCGTGGTGTCTTCGTTCGTACGACGCCAGGTCTTATCGCCCGCGACGGCAATACTCGATCGCGCCGACCATCCCGTCCACCATGTTCTTCAGCGTGAAGCGCTGGGTCACCGTTGCCAGCGCTTTCGCGCTCATCCGCTCGCGCAGCGGGCGATCCTCGATGATCCGCGCCAGCGCATCGGCCAGCGCGTCGGTGTCACCCGCCCGATAGAGCAACCCGTTCTCGCCCGGGCGCAGCGCCTCGATCTCGGGGTTCTGGGCTTCGATCGAATCCGCCGTCACGACCGGCAGCCCATACCCGAACGCGTGCAAAATGCTCAGCCCGATGTTCACGGGGTAGCAGAAGACATCCGCGCACAGGAAATACGGCGCCAGATTCTGTTCGTCGTAGATCGCACCCGCGAAGTGCACCGCGTGCTCGACGCCTTTCGCCTTGGCGTGCGCCCGCAAACGATCTTCGTCGGGCCCCTTTCCCACGATCGCCGCCGTCAGCGTGGGCAAGCGCCCGCTCGAGCGCAGGGCGGCGACGGCGTCGATCAGCAGGTCCACCTTGTTGTCGTCCATCAGGCGTGACACGAACAGCACCACCGGCCCGGCGCCAAGCCCCTTTTCGTGCGCGAAGGACTCGAGCCGCCCCGGCTCGCCGCGCCACGCCCGCGCCGCCTCCTGCATCGGCCGCTGATCCAGCGCGTTGAGCGCGACGTGCACCTTCTCGGCGGCGAGCCCCTCGCGCACCAGGCGCTGCGCGGTCGTGTGGTTGTAGACCTGCACGCACGTGGCCAGGCGCGCCACCAGCACCCGGGCCAGCCGACGCAGCCGCCCCTCGGCCTTCGAGTAGCCATGCCCCCACAGGATCGTCGGCACACCCGTGAGTCGCGCCTTGATCAGCGAGGGCACCAGGCTCAGGTAGCGCGTGTTCCACGTCATCAGCAGCACGTCGGCGTGGGTGCGCGAGGCAAAGTGCCACTGCGCCCCGTGCCACGTCAGGCGCTGCCCCAGAAGCGTGAGATCCTTCTTGGGCCAGGTGAGCGACCAGGGCCGGCCCGATGCCGCGTTCTCGAGGTCGGGCTCCTCGGCGTAGACCACGGTCAGCGCGATTCCCGGACGTTGCGCCAACTCGTCGTACACGGGCAGGCGATATTTCGGACAGGCCGGCTGCTGATAGATCACCCGCGCCGCCTGGGCGGGTTTGGAAGGGGTCGAGTCTGGCGTTTGGCCCGGAGACACGCGGGGCGACTGTATGTTGACCGGGCTAGGGTCGATCAACGGCAGGACCCCGGTGCGCGCGCATCGGGGGGTGATCAACGGAGGGCGGCGTGCCCGAACGGCATCGTGTGGCGCTGATCTACCACTTCTTCGCGCACTACCGCGAAGCGGTGATCCGTGCGCTGGCCGCTTCGCCCGGGCTCGATCTCACGCTCATCGGCGACGACCGCCCACGCACGCCCTCGGAATCTTCGATCAAGACGATGGAGATGGGCCCGGGCCTCACCTTCCGAAAAGCCCGCTGCTGGTTCATCGCCAACCGCCTCATGCTCCAGCCGGGCATCATCAAGGCCGCCCTGGGCCCGTATGACTCGCTGATCCTGCTGGGCAACGCCGCCTGGCCCTGCACCTGGATCGCCGCCGCCGTGGGACGCCTGATGGGCAAGCGCGTCTATTTCTGGACACACGGCTGGACCCGTCGCGACCGGGGCTTGGCCCGCTATATCCGACGCACGTTCTATCGCCTGGCGCACGGGCTGCTCCTCTACGGGCACATGGCGAAGATGGAGGGGATCGCCCAGGGCTTCGACCCCGCCCGCCTGCACGTGATCTACAACAGTTTGGATTACGAGGCGCACGCGAAGGTGCGCGAGGCGATCACCCCCGAGCAGTGCCGTCGCCTGCGGGTCGAGATGTTCAACGACCCCGACACGCCGGTGGTGGTCTGCGTGGCGCGTCTGATGGCCAACAAGCGGTTGGACATGCTCCTGCGGGCGGCCGCCGCCAACGCCGCCGCGGGAATGCCGGCCAATGTCCTGCTGGTGGGCGACGGGCCCGAGCGCTCGCGCCTCGAGGCTCTGGCCCGAGAACTGAACATCCGGGTGGTCTTCGCGGGTTCGTGCTATGACGAGGCAATGCTCGGGCGCTGTTTCCGTTCGGCCTCTGTGTGCGTGTCGCCCGGCAATGTCGGGCTAACGGCGATGCACGCGCTGGCGTATGGAACACCCGTGGTGACGCACGACGACTGGGAGAGCCAGATGCCCGAGTTCGAATCGATCATCCCCGGGCAGACCGGCGGGCTCTACCGGGCGGGGGATGAATCCAGCCTCGCCTCCCACATCGCCGCATGGACCCATCCTTCCCCCGGGGCCGCAATCGATCGGGCGGCGGTGGCCCGGGCGTGCGTGCGGGTCTGCGAGCGCGTGTATTGTCCGTCGGCGCAGGTCGCCGCCATCGAGCATGCCCTGTCGGGCAAGCCGGCCGACGATCTGCTGGTCATGGGCGGCCGCGCGTGCGGTGCCGGAGAGTGCCAGACATGCTGACATCGCTGCGTCTGGCCATCCGGCGTCACGAGAAGATCTATCGCGTGCTGCGCCGATGGCGCCAGCGCTATCGCAACTGGCGTAAGGGGCTGGCGCACGTCCACGAGACGGCGTACATCCACGACCGCACCGATGTGCACAAGGGCACCATCGCCCACGAGTTCGCCTTCGTCAACTACGGCTGCACCGTGGGGGTCAACGTCGAGCTGGGGCGATACGTGATGCTCGCCCCACTCGTGGCCATCGTCGGCGGTGATCACCGGGTCCACGACCCGGGCGTGCCCATGATCTTCTCGGGGCGCGAGGAAGTTCCACGCACCGTCATCGAGGACGACGTGTGGATCGGGTACGGCGCAATCGTCATGGCCGGGGTCCGCGTCGGGCGAGGGGCCGTCGTCGCCGCGGGCGCGATCGTCACCAAGGATGTGCCCCCCTACGAGATTCACGGCGGGGTCCCCGCCCGCAAACTCGCCGACCGCTTCACCCCCGAGCAGCGCGAGATCCACGACCGCATGCTCAACGGCCCGACGATCATCGGCCGCTTCGCGCCCCCCATCCTCGAGGCCAGACCCCAGCGGGGCATCTGAGGCTCGCGCCTCGACGCGTGCCCTACCCCTCGAGCGCGGGCAGATAGTTCGTATAGATCTCGATCGATCGGCGTGCCACTAGCGGCCAGGTGTACGCGCTCTTCACCAGTTCACGCCCGCGCGCCCCGATCCGCTCCCGGTCGTTGCGACGCAGCACGTCGATCAATCCTGCGGCGATCGCCTCTGAATCCAGCGGGGTGACCGCGCCGATGTCCAGTTCTGCGATCTCGGGAAAGCGGCACTCCTCCGTCACCACGCACGGCACGCCCGCGGCCAAGGCCTCGGTGATCGCGATCGAGAATCCTTCCTGACGGCTGGGCTGGCAGAAGAGGCTCGCCCCCGCCAACGCCGCCAGCTTGGGGCGCTCGTAGGGCGGCCCCACGAAGTGCACGCGGTCGGCCACCCCCAGCTCGGTGATCCGGCGGGCGAACTCATCCTTGTATCCCGCGTCCGGGCCCGCCATGACCAGGCGCAGCGGCGCGATCTGGCGGGCCACGATCGCAAAGGCGTCGGCGAGATAATCCAGCCCTTTGATCAGGTGAAGCCGCCCCATGAACAGGATGTAGGGCTCGCCCCGCAGTTCCGGGTGCGATCGATGAAACTCGTCGCTGGGGGGGAGTTCGGCGAACTCCTCGAACGAGATCCCGTTGGGGATGATCTCGGGCTGTGGAATCAACGCCAGCGGCGTCATGCGCACGCGCTCGGCGCGATTGAGCGTCTGCAGGAACGAGGCTTTATTAAGCATGGCGCGCACGCCCGCCATCAGCGCGAGCCGCTTCTTGAGGCGCGACTGGGTCAGCGCGTACGGATCCAGCATCCCGTGCGGGGCCACGCAGTACGGAATGTCCGCACGCCGTGCTTCGCGCGCCGCGGCGAGCAGGATCGGGTCCCACACGCCCGCCAGGTGCACGATGTCGGCCCGCTCAACCAGACGCCGCGCAACGCGCCCCGCCCGACGCGCCGTCAGATCCTCGATCAGTCCGTCCCCGGGCACGAGCTCGAGGGTGACCTTCTCGCCCCCGGGCAGTCGCCGCAGCCCGGGGATCACCGTGTCCTGCCCGGGCCTGGGCACGCTGCTCAAAATCGTGACTTCGACATCCAGCGCCGCCTGGGCCGCCGCCAGACGAGACACCACCATCGGCGGCCCACCCGACACCGACTCGAGCGAGGCCACGACGTGCAGCACATGCAGCGGGCTTGGCTTGAGATCGGCGACGATCCCGTTGGGCATCCCGAAGGTGCGCCGGAGTTTGGCCTTGGGGGTCTGCATCACATCGCGGATGAACCGCCGCTCCTCACGAACGACCGCATCTGCCGCGTGCACCGGATCGAATCCCGGCGGATCCGCCCGCGCCCGTCGCCCGCGCACCCAGAGGCTAACACCAACCTCGACAGCGAGCCACCTGTTTGAGGTGTGTCAGTAGGTAGTCAGACACAAATCGCGGACATCTACCCGGGGGAAAGGGGACGATGGTTATCGGGCCCATACATCGCAAGGTAACTGGGGAGCAGGTTTTCGGGGGCCAACACTCCCCGGGCCCAGTCCCGCCCGGCCATGGCACCTTGGCGAGGGCTGGGATGGGCCAGCACCTGGTCGATCCCCGCCGCGATCGACGCCGCATCCTGGTCCACGATCGTCGCGTTGCCCTGCGATTGGAGCTCGCGCCAGGTGTCTACGTGGCGGGTGGTGATCACCGGGGTCCCGGCGGCGAGGGCCTCGAACAAGACCAGCCCGAAGTTTTCCTGGCTGCTGGGCAGCACGAACGCCGCCGCCGAGGCGTACAACGCCTCCTTCGCCGCCCCCTCGACAAAGCCTGCCCACTGGATCGAATCGGCGACGCCCTTCGCCGTGGCGAGTGCGCGGAGCTGCGCGACATACGCCTCGTCGCCCGTACCCGCGATGGTGAGCCTCGCCCCGCTCGTGCGCACCAACGCCATGGCCTCGATCAAATGCTCGAGGCCCTTTACCGGGTGAATGCGACCAACAAAGAGCAGCGTGGGGCCAACTCTTCCGCCCGCGGCGGGCATGCGGGAGGAAGCATCGGACAGCGGGATCGGCGGAAAGATCACCTTCGTGCGGCAGCCCCAGGGCAGACGCGGCGTGGCCTGCGCCTGCTCGCCCAGGCTCGTGCAGTGAATGAACCGCGCGCCCCGCAGGAACGGGCGGGCCAGCGTGGCCAGGTATAACCGCTTGTGCCAGCGGCTCTGGGCCATGGGCCAGTCGTTGAGCGTGCCGTGCAGCGACAGCACGTAGGGCACCCGCGCTCGCCGGCACATCGCCGCCAGTTGGGCGGCGGAGGGCACCCACAGCCCGCTCAGATGGGCCGCATCAACCCCGGCCAGCGCATCGCGTGCCCTGACAGCCCCGTCGCTCGTGAGCAGGCCGAAACGCCGCAGCGGGCCGATGTTGATCAGGCGCGGGTTCGAGGCTTGGTTCCATGCGGCGGGGGCATCGGTCGTGTCGGCGGTGAGGACGCTCACTTCATGCCCGGCGCGGGCGAGCATCTCGCTCAGGCTGACGACAAACGCCGTGGGCCCGCCCAGGGCGGTGCGGAGGCTGTCGTTGTAGAGGGCGATACGCATGGGCGGGGCAAGCGTAACCGGGCCGGGGCGCAAGGAGCGCCTCGGGGGGTGCGCGAGGGCGGGGCGAACTGCCGATAGCATCCATGCGGCGTGTGCGCCCCGGGCGGACGAGCCCAGAAGGACCCTCGATGAGTGATTCACCGGAGAACGCGCCCGCCGCCAGCCCCCCGCCCCGGCCTGCGCCACGCCCCGCGCGGGTGCGGATCAAGAACCCCAACCAGGCGGGGCGGACGGTCTCGCCCTGGTCGCTGCGCGAGAAGATCGGCATGGGTCTGTGGCTGGTGGTCCAGCACACGCTCTTTCGGTTCACGCCCAAGCCCCTCAACCGCTGGCGGCTGTGGCTGCTGCGGCGCTTTGGCGCGCGGATCGAGGGGAACCCCTTCGTGCACCCGGCGGCGATCATCAAGATCCCGTGGCAGTTCACCATGATGGACAAGGCCGCCCTCGCCCCGCACGCCGAGGTCTACAACCTCGGGCATGTCACCCTGGGCCCGCGCTGCGTGGTGGCGCAGTACACCTATCTCTGCGGCGGGACGCACGACCTCGAAGACCCGATGCTCCCGCTGCAGGTGGGCGACATCGTGATCGGCGAAGAGGCCTTCATCGGGGCCAAGGCGCTGATTCTGCCGGGGGTGACGATCGGTGACGGGGCGGTGGTGGGGGCGGGCGCGGTGGTGTCGCGCGACGTGCCGGCGTGGATGATCTGCGCGGGCAACCCCTGCAAGCCGATCAAGCCGCGCACGATGCGAAAAGCCTGACGCGCTACAGCGACCGTCCGCTCGTGAGTTTGGCCTCTTCGCGGGCGCGTTCGGACTCGAGCGCCCGGCGTTCGCGGTACTTGGCGATCGAGACGAACTCGTACCACCCCAGCAGGCGGCACATGACATAGCCCGGGTACCCGTCGCGGAAGCCCATCTGGAAGAAGTAGGAATAGATGAAACGAAGCGTGGGGCGCAGGGGCAGGCGACGCGCGAATCGCTTGAGCCAGCGCCGGCGCTCGATGGGCCCGCCGAACATCGAGGGGCGCACGCCCCCGGCGTCCTTGGCCTCCATCGCGTGGGCCTCCCACGTGGTGTAGCGGTTGTGCTTCTCGATCCACGCCGAGAGATCGGGGTAGGCGTAGTGGAGGAACTCGTGGCGGAGGTAGCCGGCCTCGCCCGTGTCGAGCACGACGTGCTCGTGAACCTCGTTGTCGCCGCTGCCCGTGTCGCCCAGGGAGCCGATGCGTTCGTAACGCCCGACGCTGTGCTTGAAGAGGCGGACGTTGTACGAGGGGTAATAGCCGCACCCGCGCAGCCAGCGCCCGAAGAACATGAAGCGCCGGTTGACCCAGTACCCATCGCCGCAGCCGGGCTTGGACTGCCCGCCGGTGGGCTTCCATGTGCCGCTGACGACCTGGCGGATCTCCTCGGCGAGTTCTGGGGTCATGTATTCGTCGGCGTCGAGGATCATGACCCAGTCGTTCTTCCAGGGGACATTCTCGAGGGCCCAGTTCTTCTTCTTGGGCCACCCCTGCTTCGAGTAATGGAACTGGTAGACGTCCGCGCCCATGGCCTGCGAGAGGGCGATGGTCTGGTCGGTGCTCTGGCTGTCGACGACCACCAGCTCGGTGGCCCACTGCACGCGGCGCAGGCAGTGCACGATGTTCCGCTGCTCGTTCTTCACGGGCACGAGGATCGACACGGGCACGCTCGCCAGCGCGGGCCAGTCACCCGGGGGCATGTGCGTGGGGTGATGCTGGGCGGCGAGGGCGTCGGCCTCGCTATGGCGCGCCATCGCGCTCGCCTTGCCCGCCACGGGCGCGG
>JABWBB010000051.1 GCA_013360675.1 Phycisphaerales bacterium
GGAAGCGGCTTGTGGCGCACGCTTCCAGAGCCCTCGCGCGTCGCCCTCATCGGCGCCACGCTCGTGGGCGGCCTGCTGGGTGTCGGGATCGGCGCACTTGCCCCGCGCCGGGCGGCGGCGATCGTCTCGGCCTGGCTGGGCGCGGTCGTCTGGCTCGCCTCGTTCGCCTTCCTCGCCTCGACCCTCAACGTCCCCGGACGCCAGTTCTTCGATCTTGGCCCCGGCGCGTGGCTCGCCCTCTGGCTCGTCGTCGCCCTCGTGGGCGTGACCATCCAGTTGAGCGGACGCGATGCCCCCAAGCCCGCGGCGTAACGCCGGGCTGAAGGCCGTCACAACCAATCACAAGCGCTCATCTCAGGGCGTCGCCGTCGCCTGAATCTCGGCGATCGTCGGGCTCACCTTCGCCGCCGCCTCGACCCGCTTCATGATCGACGCGCCGAAGACGGCCAGGGCGATCACGCCCGCCGCCGACAGCAGCCCGGCGATCTCGCGCGAGCGGAACGGTGCCGCGCGGGGCGCCCCCGCGCCCCGGTCGGCGTTCTCGAGCATCGGCACGAAGGCCAGGCGGAGGTAGTAGTACGCCGCGATCGCCGAGTTCACGCCCAGCACGATCACCAGCGGCACCTCGCCCGCGCCGATCGCCGACGTGAACAGCGGCAGCTTGCCGAAGAACCCCAGCAGCGGGGGCATGCCCAGCAGGCTCAGGTTGCACACGAGCATCACCAGCGCCATGCGCGGGTGGCTCGACCAGAGCCCGCGCAGGTCGTCGACCGTCTCGATCTCGATCGCGTCGCCATCATCCCGACGCCCGCGCTCGAGGGCGGCGAGCACCGCGAAGGCCCCGACGTTCATCACGCCATAGGCCATGAGGTAGAAGAGCACCGCGCCCACGCCGCTGCCCGTGAAACTGCCGTCCCCCGGCCCGGCGATCACGCCCACGAGCATGTAGCCCGAGTGCGCGATCGACGAATAGGCCAGGATCCGCTTCACCGAACTCTGCAGCACGGCGAGGATGTTCCCCACCGTCATGGTCATCGCGGCCATCACCCACAGCAGCACGCGCACCGCCTCGGGCAACTGCGTGCCGTGCTCGCTCGCGCGAATCACGCCCTTCACCGCCCCCGGGTCGTAGGTCCAGCCGATGGTGGCGGCGAGCAGCAGGATCGCCATGAACCCCGCCGTCTTGGGCACGAAGGCCAGGAAGGCCGACACCTGCGGGGCCGCGCCCTCGTAGACGTCGGGCGTGTAGAAGTGCATGGGGACGGCGGCGATCTTGAAGCCCAGCCCCAGCAGCGAGAGCATGATGCCCGCCATCGTCAGCGTGTTGATGCCGTGCAGCGCGATGTGGTCGTGGATCTCATTGAGCCGGGCCGTCCCGCACCCGCCGTAGATCAGCGTGAAGCCATAGAGGAAGACCGCGGCGCCGAGGGCACCCAGGAAGAAGTATTTGACCGCGGCCTCGCGCGAGCGGTTGCGCTGCGTCGAGATCGCCACCATGATGTACGTGGGCAGGCTCGTCAGTTCGAGCGCCAGGAACATCCACAGCAGCGTGTCGGCCCCCGCCACGAGCATCAGCCCCGTCAGCGAGAAGAGGAAGAAGGCATAGAACTCGGCCCGGTTGCTGCGCAGCGGATCGAACGACGCCCGCCCCGCGGCGATGCGCTCTTCATCCGTCCGGTCGACCGTGCCCGCCATGAGCATGAGCAGCAGCAGCCCCACCGCCGCGATCATGACCTTGGCATACCCCACCATTCCCGGGAGCAGGGCCTGCCCGGCGTCGAAGGTGAACTCGCCCCATGCGGGCGTCGTCGTGATGCTGAGCACGCCCCGTGCCCTTGCGGGTGCGATAGTCACGCGAGAGCCCGACCACCATCACCACGCAGGTCGTGACGAACAACGCGATCTCGGGCCAGAGGAACGCAAGACGCTCGATCATGGCGTCACCTCCACCCGCGCGGCCTCGATGGGCGTGGCGGCCACCGGCCTTGCCGCACGGACGTCATCGATCCCCCGCAGCGAGAACCGCACCGGCTCTTCGAGCGCCTGCAGCACGGGCTTGGGATACACGCCAAGGCCGATGCACAGCGCCGCCAGCGGCAGCAGCAGCGCGATCTCGCGGGTGCACAAATCCTTGGGAAGAACCGGGGCGTGTGCATCATGCCCGTCGTGGTGCGCGTGCGGCTCGACCAGCTTGCCCCACACGATCCGCCCCACCATGTAGAGCAGATAGATCGCGCCGATGACCATGCCCACACCCGCGATCAGGGCATACCAGGGCCCCAGTTCGCCCAGCGTGGCCCCCTTCATCGCACCCGCCGAGCCCCACAGCCCCGAGCCCCATGCGCTGCTGGCCTGGAAGGCGCCCAGCAGGCAGAGGAACTCGCTGACAAAGCCGTTGAGCCCGGGCAGCCCGACCGAGGCCATCGTGAAGAAGACCATGAACGTCGACCAGATGGGCATCTTCGCCGCCAGCCCGCCCAGCTCCTTCATCGAGCGGGTGTGGTACCGCTCGTAGATCATGCCGATCAGGAGGAAGAGCGCGCCCGTCGAGAGCCCGTGGTTGATCATGTAGAAGATCGAACCCGTGAGCCCCGCGCCGTTGAGGGCGAACATACCCAGCACGCAGAAACCAAGGTGCGCCACCGACGAATAGGCCACCAGCTTCTTCACATCGGTCTGCACCCAGCAGATCAGCCCGCCGTAGAGGATGCCCACGATGCAGACCAGCGCCACCAGCGGGGCATACTCGACCACCGCCATGGGCGCGAAGGCGAAGACGAACCGGTAGATGCCGTAGGTCCCCAGCTTGAGCAGCACGCCCGCCAGGATCACGCTGCCCGCCGTCGGCGCTTCGGTGTGCGCCAGCGGCAGCCACGTGTGGAACGGGAAGAGCGGCACTTTGACGGCGAAGCCCAGCATCAGCCCCGCCATCACCAGCGCCTGCTCGGCGCTGCTCAGGTGCCCAGCGGCGAAGGTCAGGGCGTCGATCGAGAAGGACCAGCGCCCAGCTTCGGGGTGCAGCCCGCGTTCGAGCGAGGTGAGCGAGGCCGGGTCGATCGCGGCGTTGACCGCGGCGACATAGACGATCGCCGCCAGCGCCAGCACCGAGCCCGTGAACGTGTACAGGAAGAACTTGACCGCCGCCCTCTTGCGGTTGGTCGAGCCCCACAGGCTGATCAGCACGAACATGGGGACGAGCGTGAACTCGAAGCAGACATAGAAGACGACGATGTCGCGGGCGGCAAAGACGCCCGTCATCGCCGCCTGCAGCACCAGCAGCCAGGCGTAATACGACCGACGGCGCGAGGTGATCGCCGTCGACGACGCGGCCACGCAGATGGGCCCCAGCAGCAGCGTCAGCAGGATCAGCAGCAGCGCGACGCCGTCAACCCCCAGCGAGAGGGAGATGCCCAGGCTCGGCAGCCACTCGATCGCCTTCTCGCCCCCGAGGTGGAACTCGCCCGCGTGGTCCCACGGGAACTGCAGCGCGAGATAGCCGCCCAGCACCAGCGCCACACACGTGCCCAGCATCGCGATGGACTTGGCCCGGGTCTCGGGCGCCAGCGCCACCGCCAACGCGGCCAGCAGCGGGATGAGGATCGTTACCAGCAGAATCACCAGTCCACGCTCCTTCTCACGTCACGGCCAGCAGCACCACGATCAGCAGCACCGCCACCCCACCCGCCATCCCCACCGCGTACCCGTGCAACTCGCCGCTCTGGCTCGGACGCACCGTCGCGCCCACGAACCGCGGCAGGCCGCCCGTCAGGTTCACCAGCCCGTCCACGATCCACTGATCCACCTGGTGGAAGACATGCGCCAGCACCCACAAGGGGCGGCAGATCAGGAAGTCGTAGATCTCATCCACATACCAGCGCCCGCGCGCCCCGCGCACGATCGGCCCCAACTTCGCCGCCAGGGCATCGGCCCGCGACGTCGCCGCGCTCGTCCGCCCGGCCAGATGCAGCCACCAGGCCACCGCGATGCCCACGAAGCCGACGATGCCCGAGACGTAGTACATGACCTTGTGCGGGTCCATGCCCAGGAATGTGCCGTGGGGCGCGAGGGCGGGATCGCCCGCGTGCTCGATGTGAGCCGTCGAATGGTGCACCATCGTGCCGACCCACCCGCCGTGATCGCCCATGAAAGTCAGCGGGATGATCGCGAAGCACCCGACCGACAAGACCGTCAGCACCAGGTTGATCGCCCAGCCGGGGGCGTGCGGGTGGAACTCGCCCCCATGCCCGCCATGCCCGCCATGCCCCTCATGCCCGTGCTCGGCCTTGGCGTGCGCGTCATGGGCATCGTGCCCGTCGTGTCCGTCATGCCCGTGCCTATCATGTGCGTGGTCGTCCGCGCCGTGGTGGTCGTCGCCCGCGTGATACTCGACGGGCCCTTCGAAGACGCGGAAGTACGCGCGGAAGGTGTAATACGCCGTCAGCCCCGCCGTCAGCAGCAGGATCCACCCCACCGGCCCGTTCATGACGAAGGCCTCGGCGAGAATGATGTCCTTGGACCAGTAGCCCGCCAGCAGCGGGAACCCGGCGAGGTTGAGCGCCCCCACCAGCATGGCCAGCGCGACGATCCGCCACCCGGGCATCTTGCGCAGGCCCGAGAGTTTCCGCAGGTCGAGTTGCCCGGCAAAGCCGTGCATCACCGCGCCGCACGCCAGGAAGAGCGTGGCCTTGAAGAAGGCATGGGTGAAGACGTGGAACGCCGCCCCGGTGCTGGTCATCACGCCCAGCCCGGCGAACATGAACCCCAGCTGCGAGACCGTGGAGTAACCCATGATCCGCTTGATGTCGAAGTGGGCCATGCCGATGGTCGCGGCCCAGAACGCCGTGATCGCCCCGCTCCACGCCACCGCCGACAGGATGAAATGGCTCTCGTCGAGCGTGTAGAGCGGCATCATCCGCGCGATGAGGAAGACGCCGGCGGTCACCATCGTCGCCGCGTGGATCAGCGCCGACACGGGCGTGGGGCCTTCCATCGCGTCGGGGAGCCACACGTAGAAGAACAACTGGGCGCTCTTGCCAAAGGCCCCCACCGTGAAGAGCATGGGCAGGACCCACTCGACCCACGTCCCGCCGATGGGCTGGCCCGCGCCGTCGACCCCGCGCGAGATCATGTCGAAGAGCGGGACCATCTGGATCGTGCCGAAGGCGACGAACGTGCCCATCATGCCCAGCACCAGGCCAAGGTCGCCGATGCGGTTCATGATGAAGGCCTTCTTCGCCGCCGCCACCGCCGCCGGCTTCTTGTAGAAGTAGCCGATCAGCAGGTACGAGCAGAGGCCCACGCCCTCCCACCCCAGGAAGAGCAGGAGCAGGTTGTCGGCCATGACCAGGCACGACATCGAGAAGACGAACAGGTTGAACGCGGCGAAGAAGCGGCAATACCCCGCCCCCACGTCGTGGCTCATGTACTCGCTGGCGTACAGCGCGATCAGCGCCCCCAGCCCCGTGACAAAGAGCATCCACAGCAGCGTCAGCGAATCGACATACAGCGAGAAGTTCGCCACGAACGGGATCGGCCCGCCGTTGTGCTGCCCCAGGCTGAAGGTGATCCACTCAAACCCGTGCGCGATCCGCACGCCCGTGGACTGCTCGAGATAGGTCTTGAGCACGATGACGAACGAGGCGGCGAGCAGGCCCACGCTGATCCACGCGGGCAGTTTGTTCTTGACCCGAAAGGCCGCGCACAGCCCCGTGAGCACCACGCCCAGCAGCGTCAGCGCGGGCACGAGCAGCATCGCCGTCGCCCCGTGGGCCACGCCATCGCCCCCGCCCTCGGGCGGAGAACCAATCGTCGCCGCCAGGATGCCCGCCAGAACCGTCTGCACGCGTGCCCTCTTTCGTTCTTAGCCCCGCATCTCGCGCCATGCTTCGGCGTCGAGGCTCTCGCGCCGGCGGAAGAGCAGCACCACCAGGGCCAGCGCCATCGCCGCCTCAGCCGCCGCCACCGTCAGCACGAAGATCACGAACGTCTGCCCCGTGAAATCCAGGTGGAACCGACCAAAGGCCACCAGGGCGATGCCCGCGGCCTGGAACATCAACTCCGTGCACAGGAACATGATGATCAGGTTCCGGCGCGTCAGGAACCCCACCAGCCCGATCGTGAACATCGCGCCCGACACAAACAGATAGTGCGCCAGCGTCACCTGCGACATCACCTCGGGGAACCCACTCTGGGCCAGCGTCATCATCGCCCACCCCCGTCGCCCAGCGCCTGCTTCTGCTTCTCGTCCTCGTCGATCTGCACCTGCTTGCGGCTGAGCACCACCGCCCCCAGCATCGCCATCAGCAGGATCACACCCGCGATCTCGATCGTCCCCGGATGCTCGCGGAGCAGGTCAAAGCCCAGCCCCTCGATGTTCTTCACGTGCATGTCCGCGGGCCACTGGTCCTTCGTGAAGACCCGCGTGCCCCCGCTCTTGCGGTTCACCGTGATGGTGCCCGCCTCGGCGTCGATCGCGGGGCGACCGGTCCGCTCGTCGTGGGCGACCTTGTCCCCCGCTTCGATCATGCCGTGGGCCCGCAGCACGTTCTCGACCTTGCGGGGCATCTGCACCAGCAACGCGTCGGGGTTGAGCGGGGCCGCCTTCTCGAGTTGCCCCGCGCCGCGGAACATCATCGTGGTCAGCACGCCCAGCAGCAGGAACGACGCCGCGCAGGCGATGAAGGGCTCGCGTGCGTTCGTGTCGTACGGCGCCTGGGCCGCCTCTTCCTGCCCCTCCTCGGGAGCCTGCGTCGCCAGCATGATCACGAACAGATAGGTGATCAGGATCGCGCCCGCATACACAATGATGAGCGCAAAGGCCATGAACTCGGCCGACAGGATCAGGAACAACCCCGCCGCCGCCAGCACCGTCAGAATAAAGTACAGCGCGGCGTAGACCGGGCGCGGGTGCGTGATGACCTTGAGCGCGGCCCCCAGCCCCATCAGCGCAAACACATAGAAGTAAAGATTGGCCAGGCCCCCCGCCAGCCCCAGGCCCAGCAGCGCCATGCCCCCGGCCGCGCCAGCGAGCAACGCCCCCAGCACCTGCGGCGTGCGTTTACCCCGGGGCAGCGCAAGCCACACCCCAACCCCGCCAAGGGCGACCGACCCATACAGCAACACCGGATGAAGGATTGTGTCCAACGAGGCGTGTCCCGGCTAGGTCTTTCCCCGGGCTGCGAAACGCCCCCGGGCGAGCCGACAGGATAGAGCCACCGCCCGCCCCCTTCAACCATCCACATCAATGCCGACCGCGCACAAGCGCGGCACCACCCCTCGCGCCTCCACCGGGTCTCTCAATCTCTCACCCCGTCTCGCGTCGCCGCCCGGCATCACCGCCTAGCGCTGCCCACGCGCCGCGCCCACGGCCTCGAGCACGGCGTCGCGCGCTGCCCCCACCGGCGGCGCCTTGCCGCACAACTCGGCCAAGGCATCGATCAGCCGCTCATCGGTCACCACCTGCGACAGATACACCCCGAGGATGCCCGTGTGGTTCTTCGTGTCCGCGTCGATCACGATGTCCGGGGCGAGCGGCCGCCACGACGGGGCCTTGCGGACGATCACGATCCCGCCCGCGGCGTCGATCAGCCGCTGGGGCAGAACGATCGTCTCGGTCCCCTCGTAGGCCTCTTTCCGCGCCGAATACGACGCGCCGTTGATCTCGTCCGACATGTCCCACGCCGTGGGCAGGACGATCGGCGCCTGTTGCGACTTCAGCGGAAACTCGATCAGGCGTGTCGTCACCAGGTTTTCATAGGGCGAGGCTCGTTCCGCGCTCCGGGCATCCCCGGCGGGGCGGGCCTGTCCGTTCGCATCCATGATGGGGAAGCACCAGTCGTACAGGATCGTCGCGTCATCCAGCACGCCCATCTTCCCGCCGCGGCGCTTGCCCTTGTGCGGGTTGGCGATCTCCAGCCGGTAATACCAGATGCAATGGGTAATCATCGCCGTGCTCGCCTGCGCGATGACATCGTCATAGATCCCCAGCCGGTCGGCGCCCATGAGGCCCTGACGCGACACCACGCGACCTAGCCGCACGAACGAGTCGGCATGCGACGACGTGCGGGGCACACCGGACGGGGCGACCCCCTGCATCCGCGGCGTCATCGCATCGGACACCTGCTCGCCCGCGACCCGGGGCACATAGACCGTGATGCCGGTGTACCCGCCGCCGATGGTCGGCCGGACGGACTCGGGCACCACGAACACGCCGCCCTTGGCCGAAGGCTTCGCGCCCATCATCGCATCGACGACGCGCCGGGGTTCGGGGAGGATCACGATCGGGACAGGCTCGGTCCGCACCACGACGGGCGGCAAGGTCAGCGCGTTCTCGGTTGTCCCCCGCTCGTACACCTCGCGCTGAAAAGACCACCGAAGATCCAGCGCCCGCGCGACCGCCGCGATGCTCCTGATCTCGGGGACCATGCTCGCGAAGGTCTCCGAAGAAACCGGCACGCGATACCGCTCGTCCACCACGAACTGCCGCGACGCCAGGTCGGCATCCACGAGCCCCGGCGTGACGACCGCGTGCCCCTCGAAACTCAGCGGCAGCAACGCCGGCGGATCATCCGCGAGCGCGACCACCCCGATCGCCAACGAAACCAACACGCTAAGACGCGAGCCCATCATCGCACCCCACGAGCGTGACGCCCCTTAGTTGCATTCCGCCCGCGGGTCCACGTATGTCCCGCGCGGCATGTAATCCCTGAAGTTGCACGGCGTCAGCATGCTCGGCAGCAGCCCGCCCGGGATCGTCGAAGGCGGGCACGTCGGGGGCGTTGGGATCGGTGTCCCGCAGCACGCCGCCAGACGCTGGCAAAAGTGCCGCTGCATCTCCCAGTCGGTCCACCACGGAGAGGGCTCATACTCGGGGCGAAACCCGGGCGGCCAATACTCGGGGTTGCCCAGCGCCCGCCCGCCCGGGCACGTCATGAACAGCGCCAACGCCTTGCGATACGCCTCTTCCCGCGTGTTGAACGGGCCATAGACCTCGCCCGTGCTCGGATCGATCAGGTAGTACTTGCCCCCGCGCTCGATCAGCGGCAGCGAGTGCCCCACGGGCGCCCTCCAGCCCGGAGGCGTGGTCGAGTAGTCCGGGCACTGCCACGTGAACACCAGGTGCTCGACGCCGAACGAACCGGGCCCATACAGCGCCTCGAGCCGACGCAGCAACCACTGGATCATCGCGTCGGTGATGTCATCGCCGTCGAATCGCGGCACGGGTCGGAACTTCCTGTGCCCGTTGGGGTCTTCCGGATCAAGATTGATCTCCGGGATGAACAGCCGCGGCACCCCGTTGGCCATGCACTCAAAGAACGAACGCTCCACCCACCACCGCAGATCACACTCAAACTGCGAGGGATCCGGGAGCGGCGTAGACAGCGGGTCCAACTCGCCCGGGTACTTCACCAGTTCAAGGTTGGTGCTCTCGACCTCTTCCCCGTTGATCTGAAACGATTCGACCCGGTATTCGGACTGCGCGAAGATGCCGTCCATGATCATCAGCAGGTGCTTCGCCGCCGCCTCGGGATCGGCGTCGGGGCCCAGCGTGATCTTGTCGGTGAGCACGAACTCGCGGAACTGGGCGCGCACGCCCGCATCGTCGCGGAGCAGGTCATTGAGCCCGTAGGGAGCCCCCGCCAGGCCGTGCGGATCGAGCCGGTGCACGTACAGACTCTCGAAGACCTCGCGCTGGGGGCCGACCAGCAGGCTCATGACTTCCGGCAGCGCGTTCGTGAACACAAACTGGCTCATGTCCACGGGCTGCCCGTTCATCTGGGCCTGCCAGATCAACGAAAGGTACTGACGCGTCTGCGTCTTGTTGGTGGCGTCCTCGGGGTCCCATCCCGTGGGCTGATGTTGCGCGAGAGCGTGCCGCGTCGAAAGACAGAGCACAACCAGAACCATCAGCGCCAACAGCCATTTATTCATCGTCATGCCGGCACCTCTCTTGAGTCTGCTCGCCCGTGTCCGCGACAACGCACGGTTCGCTCAATCCACGAGGAACCCAGATGCGGACGCACCCCGCAACTGGCGTCATCCGTCACGGCGTCAGAGTCGATCATGCCCGGCCCCCCACCAACCGTGCAGCCATCGCGAGAGTACCACCTCCGGGTTCGCGATGAAAGGCCTTCGAGCGCGTCGCTGAAAAATCACTCCGGTGCCATTGATCCTGTATCAAAAAAGAACTCCATGCCTCGACGTCTCGCCATGAAGTCCGTGCAGAAGCTCACGTCGCCTTCTTCGGATACGCCACCAGGGCAACCGCCCGGGGATCCTCGTGCGCGACCCGTCAGTTTTGACTGCGTACACGCACCCATCGGGGTTGTTTCAGCGACTCGACGCCAGCCGCCGATCCACGCGATCGATCGTGGTGGGTGATCCACACGCCCGCGTCCGGTCGTCACGCCCCACTCGGATTCTTAAAAGGTCTTGCGCAGGCGCGCCGTGGGGATGCTCAACTGATCGCGATACTTCGCCACCGTCCGACGGGCGATCTCGATCCCCCGCTTCTTGAGTTCATCCACGAGCGCCTCGTCGGAGAGAGGCTTGGCCTTGTCCTCGGCGTCGATGATCTCCTTCAACGCCGCCTTCACCGCGTCCCACGCCAGGTCCTCTCCCTCGGCGTGCAATCCGCCCGAGAAGAACCGCCGCAGCGGCACGACGCCCCGCGGCGTCAGCAGATATTTCTCCGCCACCGCGCGGCTCACCGTCGCCACATGGATCCCCAGCTGCTCGGCCACCAGCGTCATCGGCAATGGCTTGAGCGCCTGCGCCCCGAAATCAAAATAATCGCGCTGCGCCTCCACCACCGCCCGGATCACCCGCAGCAGCGTGTGCTTGCGCTGCGCCACCGCCTCGATCAGCCACTGCGCGTTGCTCAGGTTCGTTTTGAGGAACTCGCGGTCGCGCTTCTCCACCTCCTTGTCCTTCGACAAGAGGGCGTACTCGCGGTTCAGCCGCAGGTTCTGCGAACGCGGCTCGTTCAGATACGCCACGTACCGGTCCTCGTCCGTGTCGTACTCCACGATCGCGTCGGGCACGATCGGACGCGTCTCTTCCTCCACCAGCCGCCGCGCGGGCGAAAGGCTCAGCCGACGCAGCAGCGTCAACGCGTCCTTGATCTCGTCGAGCGACAGGCCCGTCTTCTCGGCGATCCGCGGCAGGCGATTCTGCAGCACGTCGTCCAGGTGCTCGCCCACCAGCCGACGCGCGCTCTCGAACGTCCGCGACGGCCACCCCAGGCTCTCCCCCTCGGCCTGAAGATCATCCAGTTGCAGCAGCAGGCATTCCCCGGGCGTGCGCGCCCCCACCCCCGCCGGCTCGAGAAACAACTGCACCGCCAGCACCGCCCGCTCGATCTCCTCCACCGAATACCCCGCCCCCGACGCCCGCGATTTCTCCGCCAGCGTCTCCAGCGGCGTGCGCAGATACCCGTCCTCGTCCAGGTGCGCGATCACCAGCTCGCCCACCGGACGGATCGAATCTTCCACGTCCGCCAGCGACCACTGCGCCTTTAACTGGTCGGACAGCGCGATCGTCCGCGCCGGGGCCGCGGCGAAGGCGTCCATCTTCGCGTCCCGCTCGCCCCCCTGGCGCGACGCCGAGTACGTCGCCTCGGCCCCTTCACGCTCGCGCGGGCGCTGATAGCCGTCGTACTCATTCTCGCGCAGCTCGGGGTTGTCCGCCTCGAACGAATCCAGCCGTGCGAAGTCCGCCGCCCCCGATTCGCCGTCCACCGTCAGAGGCCGCTCCAGCTCCTGGTCGTCGCGCCGGGCCTCGTCGATCTCCTGGCGGGCCGCCGGGTCGTCGGTCTCCACCACCTCGAGCGTGGGGTTGCTCTCGAGCTCCTGCTCGATGCGTTCCTCCAGTTCGGCCAGGGGCATCTGGAGGATCTCCATCGACTGAATCATCCGCGGGGCCAGCTTCATGTGCTGGCCGAGCTTCATGTGCTGCGAGGCTTCAAAGCGCATCGACGGATCCTTCCGATCAACAGGGCTACCCACCCGTGAGCGCCCGCAGCCATCTTCCTCTCAACCGCCCAGCGACGCCATGCGTTTCAGGCCCGATCCGACATTTTTCTCTTCGCTTCTTTACTCGACCCGGCTCAACTCGTCGCCACGCGGCTTGACTCTTCGCAACGCAGATCGTCTCTTCTCGACTCCTCTCGTCACCTTGGTCCGGGTGGCACAGGCGTCCCGCCTGTGCATTCGCTTCGCCTCGTTCTTCCGGCTCTTACTTCACCTTCTCGTGGGGCAGGCGGCCCGCCTGCCCCTACCCCTTCTCCCTCTTGGGCCCGCGTGGCGCCCCGCCCGTGCATTCTCCGCGTCTACACCCGCTGGCGACACTCGATCGCGTCGGCCAGCACCGCCTTGTTCGCGTACTCAAGCTGCGAGCCCGTGGGCAGCCCCCGCGCCAGCCGCGTCACGCGCACCCCGACCCGCCCGGCCAGTTGTTCACCAAGGTACAGCGCCGTCCCGTCCCCCTCCACCGTGGGGTTCAGCCCCAGGATCACCTCCGCCACACGCACCCCCGCCACGTTCTTGGCGGGATCATCCACCCGCTCGAAGAGCGGCGCCAGCGTCAGCTCACCCGGCCCCACGCCGTCAAGCGGGCTTAGCCGCCCCATCAGCACGTGGTACACCCCGCGGAACATCCCCGTCTGCTCGAGCGCGATCAGGTCCTTGGGCTGCTCGACCACGAGCACCGTCGCCCGATCGCGCGAGTCATCCGCGCACACGTCGCACACGTCCGAGTCGGCCAGGTTCCAGCAGACCCCGCAATGCCGCACCGACTTCTTCACGTCCTCGATCGCGCGGGCCAGCCCCATCGCCTCGTCGGTCGAACTCCGCAGCAGGTGAAAGGCCAGGCGCTCGGCGCTCCGCCGCCCGATACCCGGCAGGTGGGCCAACTCACTGATGAGCGCATCCACCGCGCGGGGGTACGCCGGTCCGCGCTTGCCTGGGGCCCTGCCCGCTCGCTCGCTCATGCGCGATCCTACGCCCACATACGCTTGCCCACGCCCACCCCGCGCCCTCACGCATGCACAGCGAACCACGCAACCCCGCGCTCTGGAAGCCCGCCGCCCTCGTCGCGCTCGTCGCCGGCGCCATCGCCTTCACGCTCCTGGGGTCCTCGCCCCTGGCCATGTCCGAGGCCCACCGCGTGCTGCCCGCGTGGGACATGCTCGCCCGCGGCGACGCGCTTGTCACCCACCTCTACGACCAGCCCTATCTCCGCAAGCCCCCGGGTCTGGTCTGGTCGATCGCCGCCGCCTCGTGGCTCATGGGCCAGACCGAGTTCGCCGCCCGGAGCATCTCGGCCCTCGCCTTCGTCCTCTCTTGTCTCCTCTCGCTCGTCATTGCTCGGCGTTGGTGGGGGCACACAGCCGCGCTCCCCGCCGGTCTCGCCCACGCGCTCACGCCCCTCTTCTGGTACCCCGCCCGCAGCGCGGAGATCGAATCTCTCCACAACCTCGCCACCCAGGCCACACTCCTGCTGTTGCTGGACGTCTTGCTGTCCCCGCGTGAGCGGGCGTCGTGGATACGCGCCCTGCTCTTTGGCATGGGCGTCACCGCCATGCTCGCCGCCAAGGGGCCCGCCGGCTTGCCCTGCATCGCGGGCGTCGCGATCGCCTGCGCCCTGCGCTCGTCGTGGCGCACGCTGCTGCGTCCATGGCTCGGCCTTGGCCTGTGCCTCCCAGTGCTGGCAACAGCGGTCTACCTCGTGTTCCTGGCCACGCGCGTCGCCGCCCTCGATGTGCCCCCGGTGGTCCAGTCCCCCTCAACGTTCCTGTGGGCAGTCGATCGGCTCGGGGGCATCGCGATCCTCATCCCCGCCGCGCTCGTCTCCGCGATGCCCGTCTGCCTTTTTCTCATCCCCGCGCTCCTGCCCCGGGCCGTCACCCCCGGCCACACCCACGCGTCGACGCTCGCACGAGCCGTAATCCTGTCGCTCGCGTTCTACATGCTGATCGGCATCTCGAATACGCGCTACGCCATGCCCGCGCTCGTGCTGCTGCCGGCGCTGGCCGGCTACGCCGCGGCGTGGTGGTCCACTGCCCGCTCCAGCCCCGATGCGAGCCTTCAACGCCTGGGCAAGGCCCTGCTCCTGGATCACCCCCTGATCCCCGCGGCGATTCTGCTCGTTCTCGCGGGGGTGTACGTGGGGTACTCAGAATCCCGCCGCACCCGGATCAGCGGCAAGGCCGAGGCCCTCCGCTTCGCCGTCGCCCTCCCTCCCGGCGAAACCCTCCTCTGGGCCGACAAACTGATCGAGGCCCGCCCCGAGTTTTTCCTCTACGCCCAGCGCGAGGCCGCCTCTCGCGGCACAACGCTCCGGGTCCAATGGGTCCCCCAGGACCAAAGCGCCCCCACGCTTCCCCCCGCAGGGGCCCTGTTGGCGATCCGGACGGACTCACTGACCATCCGCGACGACCTCGAGCCCGAGATCGAAACCTTCGCCCGAGCGGGGTTCTCCCCCGAATCGGCAGTGCTGTTTCAGGGCCGCATCCACAACTTCACGTTCGTGGTGGCCCGCGTGCCAACGCGCTGAAGTCAGCGGGTTCAACTACGCACGTACTATTGCCGAACGCGTGATGGGACGGGTACCGTACATAACCAGAATATGAACGGTTTCAAAGTACTCGCCATTGAATACTGTTTTTGGTCTTGTGCCGCGCATCTCTTGCCGGTACAGTGGGCAAGTCGTTTCCGCCCGCGATCTTGAGAGACAGGACAACGCCGCGACGAGCAATCGTCGGAAGGGCAAGGGGACAGCAGCCGACCGGGAGAGAGGGGGCTGCTGTCTTTTTTTTTGCGCTACGCGCGAAACGCGCATTTTCGCCTAGTGCGACACGAGGCGACCGCCCCACTCGTCGCGCGACACCCCTCTCGACAGGGGGGTTTACTTCGGCTTGCCGGTGTTGATGTCCTGGCCGCGGAAGTGCCGGGTCATGTCGCGCATCATCTGCCCGCCGCGGGCGCGTTGCTGGGGCGTGGCCCGCGAGCCCATGTTGTTGGTGAGCAGGTGGAAGGCCGAGCCGAGCATCTCGCCCCCGGGCGCACGCTCGGGGTTCTCGGCCAGGGCCTGGCGGTCGCGGGCGGCCTGTCCGCGGACCTCTTCAAGACGTCGCTCGTCCGAAACGTCGCGTGCCTCGCCCCCCACGGTCTCCATGAGCTTGCTGAACTCGACGAACGTGCGCTCAAGGTAGGCCTCGCGTTCATCCTCGGGCACCTTGTCATAGTCCTTGGCGTAGATGTCCCAGGTGTCGACGGCCAAACGCGAAAGGTTCGATTCGATCTGCTCGCGCGCCTTGCCGGCGATGCCCGCGGCGAACCCGGCCATCAACAGCGAATCCTGCGACGACATGTTCCGCAGTCGCTTCACCAGATCGCCCATCAGCTTGAGCCGCTCCTCGGCGGGCAGGCGGTTGAACTCGTCGGTCAGCATGGTGAACCCGAGCACGTCGTCCATCGGGGCGTAGAGATAGTCGGGCTGGGGGATGGGGCGCACGATGAAGTAGAGCCCGATCCCCATGGCCACGATCGCGGCCCCGCCCGCCCAGCGCAGCCTCGTGCGGGCCTTGGGGTCCTGCATCCACGATTCCCACCGCTGCTTCCAGGCCTTGGGAATGCCCAGACGTGCCCGCGGGGCGGCGGGCGCCTTGGCGGGAACCTCGGGGATCGAATCAAGAATGCCGGGCATCGGATTGGTCATGACGATTCTCCCTGTTCAGCCGCCCAGCCCGCCCCCGAAGCGGACGATGTCTTCGAAGAGTTTTTCCTGCTCGGGGCGGGTGATGTTGCGGGCCTTGTCGGCCCGACCGTCGCCGTAGTAGAGCTGGTTGCGGTTGAAGCGGGTCTGCTCGTCCATATCACGGAAGCCGGGCGTGCGATAGCGCGGGCCGTGCCAGTCGTCGGCGTCCCACATCACGGGCAGGCCAATCACCGCGTTGCTCTCGTAGGCCTTCGACACGCCGAACTGCGGGTTGCGCACGGTGAAGAGTTCCGCGGCGAGCATGAGCTGCCCGGGGAAGTATTCGAAGCTCACGCCGTTGGTCTGCCACATGGGCTTGAAGCCCGTCTCGGCGTCGTCGGTGCCGGTGTCGGAGGGGCAGCGCCACGGATCGCTCACGGTCCAGTCGGTCGACCCCGCCTCCTGGAAGGGGATGGCCGCGTCGACATACTTCGACATC
This sequence comes from Phycisphaerales bacterium, assembly GCA_013360675.1. GTDB lineage: Bacteria > Planctomycetota > Phycisphaerae > Phycisphaerales > UBA1924 > JABWBB01. Next base: position 16,196 of record JABWBB010000051.1, read on the forward strand.
ACATCGAGCAGGCTGGGGTCGTTCTCGTTGCTGCCCTGGGTGAGCGGACGGACCTTGGGCAGCAGCCCGCGGCTCTCGTCCTTCATGTAGATCTCGAGCCCGACCCCGATGCCCTTGAGGTTGCTCAGGCACTTGACCCGCCGGGCCGTCTCGCGGGCGCGCCCCAGCGCGGGCATCAGGATCGAGATGAGCAGCACGATGATCGAGATGACGACCAGGAGCTCGATCAGCGTGAAGCCGACCGGGCGCACACCAACACGGCCGCCGCTGCGCCCCGTGCCGTTCGTGGTGTGTTGCCCCGTGCGCATGCCCTGGGTCCCCTTGCGGAATCTTAGATCGGCCATCGGACCATGAAACCATCGTGGGTGATTTCATCAACCACGCGCCGTGCGGCGGGGGTTTGGATGGTCCGGAAGGTGTTGGCGTGCTCCTGGAAACGCGTGCGGAACTCCGCGTCGTCTTTCTTCGCCGTCTCGATCCCCCTCACCACCGATTCGAGGGCGGCCTTGAGTTTGCCCGCCCGCAGCAGGGTGGCGGCGAGGGCCCCGCCCAGCAGCAGGCCCGCCCCGACCGGGGGCGGGAGAAAAGGAGCCGCCGCCGACGTCGCCGCCGAGATGGGGCTGGTCGGGACCTGGGCCTCGTCGAGGACCAGGTTGACCTGCCGCACCGCGTCGTC
>JABWBB010000052.1 GCA_013360675.1 Phycisphaerales bacterium
CGGCCTGTTGAAGGAGATGCGCCGCACGCGGGTCTCCTTCGGGCAACGCCCCGGCGGCCTGCTCGTGCCCCAGGGCGTTCTGGTGCAGCGTGTGCGAGACCGACGAGGCGGCATCGCGGGCGGCGACAACCTCCCCAAGATCCGCGCACCCGCCCGCCGCCACGACCGCCACCATGACGACCCCCACGGCAACCCCCGCCACGATCCGTCCGATACGACCACTCCATCCCCGCGTGTGACCCATCATGTCAACCCCCTTGGTACGAGAGGCGGGGCGTGGGCGTTTCACGACGGGCGGCCGTTCCGCGCGTCATGAACCCCACAACCCTTCCCGCACGGTCGAGCATGGGGGGCGGGGCGGGCATGAGCAAGCGTCGAGCGGGCGAGGGCCGCGCTGTTGCGCGCGCGGCGGGGTGATCGCCGCCGATCACACGTTGTTGATGTGCTTCAGCAGCCTTCGTTCCACAGATCAAAGAAGTGGCTCACGTCGGCGTCGTCGGGTGTGCCGCCCGAGAAGTTGACGTCGGCGCGGGGGGCGCCGTCGTTCCAGTCGGTGAAAAACGCCGCCACGTCGGCATCGTCGGGCGTGCCCCCGGACTGGTTGTAATCACCCACACACGGAGGGGCGGGCACATCGAGCCCTTCGGCGTGCGCCTCGCCCGGCGTGCCCGGGCGGAAGAGTTCGAGCGCGAGCGTGCCCGTCGTCGGCGGGGCATTCGCCACGAATCGCACGTTGTAGAGCGTGCCCCAGCGCAGGGCGTTGGCGTTGTCATTCTCGGTGAATGGCGTGGTGCTCCAGCGAGCCGCCTGCGCGGAGCGTGCGAAGGCCCAGTCGGTCGCATCGAAATCGCGCGCGGTGGTGTTGGGGTTGGCGGGGTCGGCGGGGATGCCGTCGCCCCCGTGATACGCCGCGTCGTGGAAGCCGGGGCTGGTCACGCTGGACCACGCGTGGACGGGGACGCGCACGCCGCCGACGGCGCGATGGCTGGTGAGGTTCTGCAGGGCATATTCGTAGTGCCACTGGCCATTGCCCAGGTCGGTGGCGCGCGAGGCGACGACCACGCGGCCATCGCCGGGGATATCGACGATGCGCACGCGAACGCCCGCGTCGCGCGCGGCCCAGGCCTCGATGGCGGGGCTGGCGACCACGGTGGACCCGGTCAGAACAAAGCTCCAGTTGCCCGCGATGGTGGTGGCGGTGACTTCGCGCCACGAGACGCCATTCGCGGCGTGGCCCGCGGCGGCATCATCGGGGGCGAGGTACATCCCCTCCGTGATGTATCGAATCTGGGCGCCTGATTCGAGCTCGCTCAGCGGCACCCGCACCCGACGCATCGTGGCATCGGCGATGGGCGGGTTGGCGCGGGGAAAGACCGACACGCCCGACGCAGCGTTGACCTGCCAGCGCGGGCCAAGCTGCGACTGCGTCGACATGATCGACGCGCTGTTCGCGCTCGAGCACCCGGGGCCCAGCAGCGACGACGTGCCGGGCGTGCACGCGCAGCAGACGGCGGTCTGCAGCACCGCGAACTCATGAAACGCCCAGCTCATCCCGATCTGCTCGATGCGGGTGGGGCCGGGACCCAGCGTGATCTTGTAAAGATTGGCGATGGCGATGGGGTGCTGGGCGTTGTTGACGTTGACCACCAGCCCGGCGTTGCCACGATTGCAGAGTGTCAACCCGAGACCCAGGGCCTCGAAATCACCCACGGGCGCGTAGTTGGCGACGGCGCCGATCTGGCCGGTGACGGCGTCGGGCCCGGCGACGCCGCACTCCTGGCCCTGGGCCATCGGCGCCAGGCCCGAGAACACCGCGATGCTGAGAATCGTGCGACGCATGGCCCTGCTCCGGGTGGGCGACAATCCCTGTTGGGCGAACCCCCTGAAGTTCCTACGACCCGGCGTGCCGGCGCGTTACTCGCTCTGCAGGCGAGCCCGGAGGTTGCTCAGGACATTCAGGTAGGTGATGTACGCGTCGTAGGGAGAATCGAAGGGGGAGAAGTAGCGGTGCACGTCGCCGTCCGACGCCCCCTTGGTGCTCATGTAATAGACATGATCGCTGGTGGCGAGGCGGCGCCAGTCGTCGAGCAGGGCGCGGGCGAGGTCGGGGTTGTCGCCACGCGCCAGGTGCGCGTGAAGCAGCGGGGCCAGCGCGGCGTGGGCCCGGATCGCGTCGACCTGCATGGCGTTGCCGCACCAGGTCGACACATCGCGGTGCAGATCGGCCCAGCTGGTGGGCTCGGGGGCGGCGTACGTCGCGACAGGGGCGAACTCGTCGAACGCCTGCGACGCGGTGAGAAACCGGTGATCGCCCATCGCCAGGAGCTTTTCGGGGAAGCGTGAGAGAAACTCGAAGATGCCCGTGTCGGCCCACTGGTGCTCGCCGAAGGTTTCAAAGTCCATGAAGAGGTTGACCAGGGGCGCGCCCTGGCCGGCCTTGTCGAGCCAGCGGGCGTAGGTCTCGGGCGAGAGCGGGTGCTCGCGCCAGGTGCGATCGGAGAAGCGGAAGGCGATGTCGTCGGAGAGCCGCGCGTTGCGCAGCAGCAGCGAGAACGCCCCGCCCCGCGGCTTGCCCATGGGCTGATAGACAAACCCGCTCGAGCGTCCGCCCAGCAGCCGATCGACGCCCTCGCAGAGCATGCCGCGGTATCGCGGCTCGCCCCCGGGCCCCTCGATCGCCGCCACACGCCGGGCGATGGCATCGCTGTAGATCAGTTCGGTGTTGCGAAAGACGCGGGGCGCGGCCCCGACGAGCTGCTCGATACGGGCGGCGTGCAGAAGCACCTGGGCCTCGAACTCGTCGCTCTCGTCGAGGCTGGCCAGCGAGTGGTGGTAGGTCTCGCCAAGCATCTCGCAGCAGCCCGTGGCGCACAGGTCGCGCAGCGTGCCCACCACGTCCGGGGCCCAGCGCTCGAGCTGCTCGAGCGCGACGCCCGAGACCGAGAAACTCACGCGGAACGCGCCCGCGTGCCGGCGCACCATCTCGAGCAGCAGACGCGTGGCAGGGCGATAGCACTTGTCGGCGACCTTGCGCAGGATCTCGGCGTTGGCCGCGTCGTCAAAATAATCGACGCCGGTATCGAAGACGCTGTAGCGCCGCAGCCGCCACGGCTGGTGCACCTGGAAATACATGACCACGCTCGTCATCTCGTGGGCAGTGTAGAGGCCCCGGGGGCGACGTACGCTTGGGCCATGCGACGACGAACCCTCGCACGTGAGTCGCCCGTCCTCCGCGGCGTTGGTCTTTTCAGCGCTTCGCCCGCGTCGGTTCGCTTTCTCCCCGCTCCGCCGGGAACCGGCGTGCGCATCCGACGCACCGATCTGCCCACGATCGATCCCCTCCCCGCCACCGTCGACCACGTCACCAGCGACAGCGCGTGCTGCGGCTTGCCCCCGGGCATTCCCCCGCGCAACACCACGCTCGTGACGGGATCCACCCTCGTTGCACGCACCATCGAGCACGCCATGTCCGCCCTCGCGGGGCTGGGCATCACCGATGCGATCATCGAGATCGACGCCCCGGAACTGCCCATCCTCGACGGCTCGGCCTTGGCCTATGTCGAGGCTCTGGCCCCGCTGGCGCAGGACGCCACCAACACCATCGAGCCGTTAACGCTGGCGAGGGAGGTGATGGTGCGCGACGGCGAGGCAACGATCCTCGCCACGCCGCGGGCCGCGCCGGGCTGCAGCATCGAATATCGACTTCAGTACCCGCCCGGATCGGGGCTTGGTTCGCAGGCCGCCCGCTGGGACGGCACGCCCGAGGCCTTCGTGCGCGAGGTCGCGCCCGCACGCACATTCTGCCTGGCCAAAGAGGCGCACGCGCTCCGGGCGGCGGGGCTCTTCACCCATGTGAGCCCGCGCGAGATGCTGGTGATCGCCCCCGACGGCACGCCCGTCGACAACGCGCTTCGCTTCCCCGATGAGCCCGCCCGGCACAAGCTGCTCGACCTGATCGGCGACCTGGCCCTGCTGGGGCGACCGCTCCAGGCGGATGTCCTCGCGACACGGTCGGGGCATGCGCACACGCACGCGATGGTGCGGGTGCTGCTGGCGACCTGACGTTCGCCACGATTCATGCGTGGCCATCCCGGCCGCGGCCAGCGCCGCGTGTGTTCGCCGCCGCATGCAAAAAGAAAAGCCCCGGGCAAGGGCCCGGGGCTTGCGTAGACCAGGATGGATCAGACCAGAGGCTTAGCAGCCGCCGGCGTTCCACAGTTCGAAGAAGGTCGCCACGTCGGCATCGTCAGGCGTGCCGCCCGAGCCGTTGGCATCGGCGCACGCATCGCCGGCGTTCCACGCGTCGAAGAACGCGGCGACGTCGGCATCGTCAGGCGTGCCGCCCGAGTTGTTGAAGTCGGCCACGCAGGGTGCACAGCTGCCGGCCTCGGGGCAGGAGCCGTCGGCGCTGACCGAGATCCAGTAGTTGTTGCCGACATCGCCCGCGTTGCAGGGCGTGCCGTCAAAGCCGCTGGTGCCGGCGAAGAAGTGGTAGGTCCCGTCGTTGGGGGCGATGAAGGAGAGCGAGGTTTCGGTGCAGGGACCGACCGCGATCGTGGCGAGGATCGCCGGGGGGCAGAGGTTGTCGAGGATGAAGAGGCGGAGGGGGAACTCGGCCTGGCCGCAGATGGTGATGTTGTCACCGGCGTTGAAGGAGGCGGAGTACCAGTCGGTATCACGCGTGCCGGCGCTGGCCCAGGCGGTGCCGTGGACCGGGACGCCCGGGGTGATGGGCTCGAAGGTGGGGACGCCCATGTTGCAGCCACCGTTGTTGTCGCCGCCGCAGACCTCGTTCTCGAGGACCGCGCCGCCGGGGACGGTGATGCCGTCGCACGAGCCGATGTTGAGTACGCCGCTGCCGACCTGGCCGGCGAAGCCGGCGACGCGCAGGAGGATGGTCTGACCCTGGGCCAGGGCGAGCGTGATGCTGCTCTGGAGGCCGCAGGAGTCATCGTTGCAGGCGAGCTCGGCGCCGTAGCAGGCGCTCATGGCGCTGAGCACGGTGTCGTAGCTCGACCCGCAGGTGTCGATGGTGTAGGTGCCGCCGCTGGGCGCGGTGAAGGAGTACCAGATGTCGGGCGAGGTGCCCGAGGCGCCGCAGGTGCCGGAGCCGTCGTTGGTGGCGTTGAAGGTGTCAAACGCGGTGGAGCCCACACCGATGACGTCGGCGGTGGCGCAGCAGTCGTTGCCGACGCCGCACGAGACCTGGTCGATGGTGAGGGTGCCGGTGCCGCGGGCGCCGAAGTAGCCCGAGACGCGGACCCAGACGGGCACGTTGGCGGTGACGTCGGCGTTGGTCTGGCTCTGCAGGCCGCAGGCGTCGTCGTTGCAAGCGAGTTCGGACCCGCCGCAGGACGAGAGAACCTGGAGGATGGTGTCATAGCCCGAACCGCAGGTGCTGAAGCGGGCCGTGCCGGTGAAGGAGGGGGTGTACATGTAGAAGACGTCGTTGGTGCCCGGGTCGCCGCCGAAGCCGCACGAGGCCGCGGGGCCTTCCTCGGTCGCGGCGAGCGTGTCGATGGGGTAGGAGCCTTCGCCGACAGCCATGGCGTTGGCGCAGGCGTCATTGGCCGGGGGGAGGGGCTCGATGAAGGTGATGGTGCCCGTGCCCACCTGGCCCGCGAAGCCGGCCAGACGGATCAGCATGGGAACGCCGGCGGTGCCGGGGACGTTGATGCGGCTCTGCAGGCCGCAGGCGTCATCGTTGCAGGCGATCTGAGCGCCGCCGCAGCCGGTGTGGGCCGAGAGGACGGTGTCATAGAACGACCCGCAGGTCTCGATGATGACGTTGCCCGTCAGCGCGGGGACGTAGGAGAACCAGATGTCGGGCGAGGTGCCCGAGGCGCCGCAGGTGGCGGTGCCGTCATTGGTGGCCGCGGTCGTATCAAAGGGGAGCGAGCCGGGCCCGTTCTGGACCGTGGGGGTAAGGCAGCAATCGTTGCCCACGCCGCAGGTGACCTGTTCGATCAGCAGGGTGCCCTGACCGACCGCGCCCTGGTAGCCCGAGATGCGGATGCTCATGGGCACGCCCGAGGTCGTGGCGACCGTGAACTGGCTCTGCAGGCCGCACGCGTCGTCGTTGCAGGCGAGCTCGCCGCCGCCGCAGCCCGAGAGGGCCTGGACGATGGTGTCAAAGGCCGTACCACAAGTGCCGATGCGAGCGGTGCCGGTGAAGGTGGGGGTGTAGGTGAAGAAGACGTCGCGCGAGCCCGGATCGCCACCGAAGCCGCACGAGGCGGCGGGGCCTTCATCCGTGGACAGCGTGGTATCGAAGGCGAACGAGCCCTCGCCGACGGGTGTGCCCGCGGCGCAGGTGTCGTTGGCGGGCGGGCCGCCGAAGTTGCCGGTGATGGTCAGGGTGCCGGCGCCGAATGACGTGCTGAAGCCGTGCACGCGGATCCAGATGGGCGTGCCCGCGGTGACGCTGACGCCGCCGATCTCGCTCTGCAGGCCGCAGAAGTCGTCGTTGCAACCGATCTGCACGCCGCCGTTGGCGGGGCAGGCGCTCCAGTAGGAGAGGGCGGTGTCATAGAACGACCCGCAGAGGCTCAGTGTGGCCGCGCCCGAGCCGGTGGGGGTGTACATGAACCACATGTCGTTGCTGCCGTCGAAGCAGCCGCCCGTGGCCAGCGGGGTGGCACCGGTGGTGTCATAGGGGAACGACCCTTCGCCGATGGCTGTCGCCGAAGCGCAGTCGTCGGCCTGGGCAAACGCCGCCGTGGCGAGCGCCAGGGCCGCACTAAAACCGAGCAGACAGTGAGACTTCTTCATTTCAATCTTCCTTCCTCTGAGTTCCCCGCCTGGGCTGCCCGGTTGCCTCAACACCTCGATTCGCGATGCGGCACGCGTCCACTCGTGCCGATTCGCGATTCGGCATTACAAGCCGAAACTGGTGGTGAGGCCCATGGACTGGGCTCAACTCCCAAGCGGTCATTTCCACCATTCAGAATACGGGGATTTCCACCTACCGCAAGGTGAATACAGTCATTCTCCGGAAAACACTTCGAGCGCGGAAGCCCTTGTGGGAAAGACCCCTAGTTTTCAACCCCATAAAAGCCATGGGATTGAATTCCCAGGGTGTGTTAACCCACGGAGCGCCTCCATCCCACCTATGAAAAAACCCGGGCGGTGCCCGGGTTTGAGTCGGTGGTGGGTTTGATTCAGACGGTGGCGATCAGCAGCCGCCGGCGTTCCACAGGGTGAAGAACGTGTCCACGTCGGCGTCGTCGGGGGTGCCGCCCGAGTTGTTGGCGTCGGCGCACGGATCGCCCATGTTCCAGGCGGTGAAGAACGCATCGACGTCGGCGTCGTCAGGCGTGCCGCCGGAGTTGTTGAAGTCCGCCGGGCACGGTGCACAGGTGGGGCCGGTGGGGCCGCCGCCGACCCAGAAACCGCCCTGCAGGGTGAAGGAACCGCCCGACATCACCTGACCCGCGTCGTGCTGGCCGATGGTGCCCGAGAGGGCAAAGGAGCCGCCCGATGAGGTGCCGCCACCGCCGTCGATCGTGTACCACGAGAGATCAAACTGGGCGTTGGCCTGGCCCGTCGAGAGGGCCAGCGCGGCGATCGCCGCAACCAGGAACAGCGTGATTCGGTTCAGCATCTCGATACCTCCTTCAGAATCAGCAGCCAAGGCAGGCGACCCACGGCGGTGAGGATCGTTACTCATGCTGCCCGATACGGGACCGCCTGTCAACCCTAATAACGGAAAACCAGGCTCCCGGGTCACGCGAAAAATCAGCACCCACCCGCATTCCACAACTCAAAGAAGAGCGTGACGTCCCCATCGTCGGGGGTGCCCCCGCTCTGGTTGACGTCGGCGCAGTCGTCCCCGGCGTTCCAGGCGGCGAAGAACTCGGCCACGTCGGCATCGTCAGGGGTCCCCCCCGAGTCGTTGTAGTCCGCCGCGCAGGGGGGGCAGGTTGAAGGGACAACCACCTCGCCCATCAGCGTGATGAAGCGGGTGGGCTGGTCGGGGTCGTTGGAGAGGATCTGGATGGTGCCGTTGCGGAGCCCCGGGGAGGAGGTGCTCATGGTCACGGTGTGGTTGTTCATGCCGCCGCCGGGCGCGTCGATGAACTGTCCGGTGGGGACGCTGAAGCCCGAGGAGGCGGACATCGAGTATCGCAGCGGCTGAATGCCGTTGGTCGTCCAGAGCGTGACATTCCCGTTGTTGCCGACGCTGAAGGTCATCTGTGCGGCGGCATTCTGTACCACCTGGCCAAAGTCGACGATGGTGGTCGCGGTGACCTTGGCCGGGACGCGCAGATCGACCAGCACGGGCAGATGCCCGCCCGACGTTGTCGCGCAGTCTCGCAGGGCCTGGGCGATGGTGGGTCCCACGGCGGCGTTGCCGGCGACGGTGAGTTGCTGGTCGAAACTCGTTCCGTCATTCCCGTAGCACCGGTACGAATGGTTGGGGTCGTCCCAGCGTGAGAGGTTCCAGGCGACGGGGTTCTGAAGCCCGGCGAGCAAGCCGATGTAATCGAGCCCGTCGGCATCGAGCAGGCTGCCCGAGACCAGGATCTGATCGTGCCGGTCATCCATGCCGCCCGCGCCGACCGGATCCTGCGTGTGGATCATGCGGAATGTGCTGCTGTTGTTCCAGGTGCCGGGGGTGTTGATGGGATCGAAGCAGCGCCCGGTGTTGTTGGCCTGCGAGGCCACGAGCTGCTGATACGAGGTCTGGCTCGAGGACTGCATGTTGAAGTCGCCCGCGACCATGAAGTTCCACCCGGCGGGGAGCCCGTCGTTGGGGAACTCGCTGGGGTTGGTGTCCTGGCCCTGGGCGTTGAGTCGGATGCGTTCGGTCTCGACCAGGCGGCGCGTGTTGTCGGTCGAGGTCGAACCGGCCTTGAGATGCACGTTGTACATGCCCAGGCAGGTCGACGCCGCGCTGTAGCCCACGGGGCGGATGTCGAAGCGGAAGGTGTCGCGGGGCTGGCCGGTGGTGCCCGCGTCGGCCTGCGCGATGCGCGTGACGCCCAGGAGAGTCACCTTGCTCGTTCGGTAGATCATGACGCTGGTGCTGTCGGGGCTGCTCAGGTAGGGAGCTGCCGCCCAGTCGCCCGGCGAGCCGGGGGCGGTGTTGACCACATTCAGGAACGTGGACAGGGCCGCGGCGCTGCTGAACTCCTGCATGAGCATGATGTCCGGAGCCATGCGGCGCCCCTCGAATGACCCATAGACCGCGGTCTGGATCGCGCTCTGGCGGTCCGAGCCGTTGTAGTTGGAGAGGTTCCACGCGACGACGCGGAGCTGGGCCTGAGCCGCACCCGCCAACGCCGCCACCGCCATGAGCGCAATACCACCGCGTCGTGCCATGATCGCTCCACCACCCCACCATGAACCTGTGGGGGCGCGCGACCCGATGGGCCCCGTCGCCTCCGCTCTATCCTACTGCGCATACGGGCTTTGGCCCACGACAATCCGCGGTCCGAAAACCCTGTTTCTCAGCAGCCGCCCGCGAAGGCGGCGAAGTACTCGGCCACATCGGCGTCGTCGGGGACACCACCCGAGTTGTTGAAGTCGGCGCGCGTCTCGCCCTCGTTCCAGGCCAGGAAGAACGCCGCCACGTCGGCATCGTCGGGCACACCACCCGAGGCATTGAAATCGGCGGGGCAGGGTCGCGTCAGCGGCCGGCCCGCCATGCCCAACGATGCCCCGAAGACGCCGCCCGTGGGCCCCACGAGCGTCGCGGCCCCGGTCAGCATGTTCACGCGGAAGAGTCGTCCGGTCGGGGTGTCGATCGTGACCAGCGTGCCGACCTCGGGGTCGAACGCCAGCGCATTGCAGTCCGTCAGGCCCTGGCCCAGGGCTCCCACTACCACCTTGACGCCGGTGGAAGGATCGATGCGCAGCAGCACCGTGCCCGTCAGCGTGTCGTCCAGGGCGTAGAGCTGACCGGTGGTCGGCACGAAGTCGAGCGCTCCGATGTTGCCCCCCAGGGGCGCACCCAGCGGAGCGGCGACGCGCGACGCCAAGTCAATCCGCACGATCTGCCCCGTGAGCTGCACCACGCCGAAGAGGCGACGCTGGGCCGGGTCGAATCCCAGGCCCTCGACCAGCGCCGCGACGCCGCGGATCTCGCCCTCGCAGACGCTGACGCCGGTGGCGGCGTTGATGCGCCAGAGCATGCCCGCGCCATCGGCGCCGTAGAACTCGTCGCTGCGCGGGTCGTAGGCCAGCCCGCGCATCGCCGGGGCGACGCGCGACATCATCGCAAAGCGCCGCGAGGCGGTGTCGATCACGCCAAAGTTGTTGTTCAAGTCGCCCGCGACGAACACGCTGCCCGTGAGCGAATCGCTCAGCCCGCTGGCGCACAGCCCGCGGGGTGCACGCAGCGCCGCCTGCAGTGACGGGTGCGCGATCGACATTCCCTGGTTCGCGCCGCCCGTGGGCGTGCACCCGCCGTTGGTGTGAATGCCGATGGCCAGCTTCGTGTCGCCGATGAAGACGGGCGACCCCGAGTTGCCGCCCGTGGTATCCGCCGTGTAACGCACGACCGTCCCCTGCACCGAGGTATACGCCCCGACGTGCGTCATCAGGGTCTGGTTGAACTCGGGCGGCATGCCCTCGCCCACCGTGCCATACCCGGAGATGCGGATCCGCTGCCCATCAAGCATCGGCGGGGCGGCGGCGAGTTCGTACGTCACCCCCTCGTGCTGGAAGGGAGTGCGGGATGTCTCGGAGTTGGGCGAGGTGGCGAAGTAGGCAAAGTCGTGCCCCAGGCCCTGGTTGAGCACCTGCGCACTGCCCGGATCGACCGCGAACTGGCTCGCGGGCGGGGGGTGCTGGATGGTGCCGTCATTCCAGCTGGGGGGCACATCGAACTGCACCACCGCGCCGGGCCCCACGCCGCAATGGCCCGCCGTCAGAAACGTGCGATTGAGATCGTCAAAGAGCCACGCGGTGCAGCCCACGGGGAGAAGGCGCCCGCTGCCGCGCTCGGTCGCGGGCACGCGGTCGTCGATGATGCCGCAGATCGTGCGCCCGGCAAAGCCCAGGTATTCGCCCGCGGTGGCGCGCTTGATGCGCAGCGTGCTGGCGGGCGCACCCCCGCGGCAGAGCAGTTCGACCAGCACGGCATCGCCGTTGAAATACGCCGACGTGTTCGCCCACTGGCGCATCGATGCGGCGTTGAGGTGCTGGCTGTGGTGGTCGCGCAGCGACGTGATCCGCACGACCGCGCCATCGCCCGCCGGATCGCCCGCCAACACAACGTCGCTGAACTCAAGTCGCAACCACGCGGCCCCGGGAACGCGCACTTCGGCGGCGTCGGTGACGTGACACTGTGTCCGCGCGCCCTTTGACACACCGGCCAATGCCTGGTCGACGTTGATGACGCGCGACGGGATCGTCGGCACGTCGATCGCGCCCGGCTCGTCGTCGACCGGCGGATCGTCCTGCGCGAGCGCGGGGGTGCCCCCGCTGATCGCGAGGATCACCGCAAGCCGGGCCGCGCCGGCCACGCATGACTGCACGAGTTGCTGATCGATCGTCTCTCTCCCATCACCGAAGGATCAGGGCGCGTCCTGCGACCGAGAACACCCACGGAATTGGGGAAAGACTATCAGGTTTTGCCCCCCATGGACCCCTGAACAGTCTGCGAAAAACCACTTGTTTTACGCCATTCACCACCTGGGCGCATGCAATGCCACGCCCGCGGGTGGCGAGCGAGATCATGCCACTCGAACTGGGAATCAGCAGCCGCCCTGGTTCCAGAGGTCGAAGAAGAGCTGCACGTCGGCGTCGTCGGGAGTGCCGCCGGACTGATTCGCATCCGCGCAGTCTTCACCCCGGTTCCAGGCGGTGAAGAAGGCGTCGACGTCGGCGTCGTCGGGCGTGCCGCCCGAGGCGTTGAAGTCGGCGACACAGGGGGGGCAGGCGCGGGTAAAGACCACGGAGATGTTGTCCGCCGAGCCGTCGTTGTACGGCCCCGTGGCCCGCGAGAAGAGCAGCCCGAGCTGGATCGTTCGGGTTCCGCCGGGGACCAGGCCCGAACGGGAGCGCAGCAGCAGGCCGGTGACCCCGCCGCGCTGGGCCGCGCTGGGCCCGTTGAGGCTCGCCGTGCCCACGCTCTGGCCATTCTGGTCATTGAACACCAGCGAGAGCACGGCGTTGTCTTCCTCGTTTCCCTTCCCTCCGAGGTAGGCCTCGAAGTTGTAGCTGACCAGCCCGGCGTCGATGTCCGTCGCGCCCGAACTCACATCAATGGTCTGTGAACCAAACGCGATCGCCGCGGCTCCGCCGAAGAAGAAGTTGCTGCCTCGATTCGCCGGGCCGGGGCTCGACGCGGACGGAAAGCCGCCCGGCGTGCCGTAGGCCAACACGTTGAAGGTGCCCGTGCGCACCCACGCGGGGATCGTTGCGAGGACGTCCGGATTCGGCGCGGCGAGCGCGGCTTCGGCATTACCGTTGACCACCAGATTCTGCCCGTACAACTCCTGGGCCTGCGCCCGGGCCGACGTGGCGACCACCAGCCCGCCGCCCAGCAGCACCATGGCGCAATGACACAGCAACTTCATGGATCAACCCTCCCCGCGACACACACCGCGCCTGGCAGGGCGCTGATTCGCTGCAGTGTACCGCATCACCCCTCCACGACAAGGGGTGTTTCACTCACCACCCGGGGGTGCAGGGGGGCGGAAGGACCGCCTGTCAGGCCTTCTTCTGGTAATAGTCCAGGTTGATCTGGATGTACTTCTGCCACTCGGCGGGCAGGTCTTCCTGAGGGAAGATCGCTTTTACCGGACATTCATCCACGCACAGGCCGCAATCGATGCAGGTGTCGGGGTCGATGTAGATCTGGTCGCACGAGGCGAAATCGGCCTCGTTCTTGGTCGGGTGGATGCAGTCGACAGGGCAGACCTCGACGCACGAGGTGTCCTTTGTCCCCAGGCAGGGCTCGGCGATGATGTGCGGCATGCGGGTCTCCGAAATAACGGTCTCGATTCTACGCCGCGCACGAGCCTAGACACCGCCAAAGGCCCGCTCGGCCACGTCGATCGCCGTCGCCAGGCCCGCCGCCTTGTTCACCGTCTCTTGAAACTCCGCGTCGGGGTCTGAATCGGCGACGATGCCCCCCGAGGCCTGGAGGTGGTAGGTCCACGCATCGCGCGACCGGAGCGCAAGGGGCACCACCATCGTGCGCAGGGTGAGGGCGATGTCCATCTGCCCGTCGAGGCCGATGTAGCCCATCCCCCCGCCGTAGGGCCCGCGCCGGATGGGCTCGAGTTCGTCGATGATCTCCATGGCCCGCACCTTGGGCGCGCCCGAGATGGTGCCCACGGGCAGGGCCGCCCGCAGCGCGTCAAAGGCATCGAGCCCCTCGCGCAGCCGCCCCTGCACCGTCGAACTGATGTGCATGACGTGGCTGTAGCGTTCGATTTCCATGAGCGCGCTCAGCCGCACCGACCCGGGCTGGGCCACCTGCCCCACGTCGTTGCGCCCCAGATCGACCAGCATGATGTGCTCGGCCCGCTCCTTGGGGTCGGCGAGGAGTTCCTGGGCGTGGGCCTCGTCCTGGGCCGGGGTCGCCCCGCGCCGGCGCGTGCCCGCGAGCGGTCGGTTGGTCACGCACAGATCGTCGCCCTCGCGCCGCACGCGGCAAAGGATCTCGGGGCTGCTCGCCACCAGGATGCACCCGGGCGTCTGCATGTAGACCATGTACGGGCTGGGGTTCACCGCCCGCAGCGCGCGGTACACGTCGAACGGATCCGCGCGGCTGGTGCGCTCGAAGCGCTGCCCCAGCACCACCTGAAACACATCGCCCGCGCGGATGTAGTCCTTGGCCCGCGCCACCATCTGAGCGTGCTGGTCCTGGGTCATGTTCGAGGCGAGCGGCAAAGGCTTGCCCGCCGCCTCGTACCGGCCCGACGCGGGCGGATTGGTCTGGCGTTCGAGCGCCGCCACGCGCGTCTCGGCGGTGTGCAAGGCCGCGTCGTACGCCGCGCCGGCATCACCTTTGGGCTCGACGATCGCCAGTTGCACGACGTGCACCAAGCGGTCGGCGTGGTCGATCACCACCACGCCGTCGTGGAAGGCGAAGTGCACGTCGGCGAGTTCGCGGTCATCGCGCGGGGCGCGGTCAAAGCCCAGGCGGTTGGGCTCGGCGTAGCGCACCGCGTCGTACGCCGCGTAGCCGAACCACCCGCCCAGGGTGCACTCGGGCAGCGCCACGCCCGGGCCCGTCTTCGCGGGACGCACCAGCCGCACGCGTGAACAGGCCTCGCGCAGCACGCCCATCGGGTCGCGACCATCGAACCGCTCGGCGCGCGAGCCCTCGCGAACTTCGACGTGCGGGCCGCGGGCCGAGAGTTCACGCACGGGGGCCACGCCCATGATCGAGTAGCGTCCCTGGCGATCGCCCCCCTCGACCGATTCGAGCAGGAACGACGGCGCGGTGCGCTCGTCGGGCGCGACCAGGCGCCGATAGGCCACCACCGGCGTGAGTTGGTCCGAGAGCAGCCGGATCGATACGGGGATCGCGATCGCCACGCCGGGCGTCTGTGCGGCGGCCTCGCGGGCCAGGGTCACGAACTGTTCGCGCGTGAGGGAGGACATGCTCGCGTCGAGTGTACCCCACGCGCGTCGGGGTGACGGCGTTTACACTTGCGCGTGAACCTCGCCACGCTCGTTGCCCTCGCTTCAATCTTTACGGCGCAGCCGCAAGGGGAAGCACCCCCGCCCAACGCCCCGGTGCGCGAGGCAACCCCGCAGGAGACGCCCGCGCAGGTCCGGCTGGGGCAGCGGGTGGACGTGACGCGACGCTCCGCCATCGCCCTGTCGAGCGTGGTGATCGTGCGTGACAGCGCGTCGTACATCGCGGCGGTCTCACGCTGGTCGCCCGTGCAGCGCTTCCCCGTGCTCATCGACGACGGCACGCGCCAGAGCACCGAGGACATCGCCCGCTTCGTGCGCGCGTACGAACCGACGCGGGTCCTCCGCTGGAGCGTGCACCCCGACGACGCGGGCACGCTGCCTAAGGGGATGGGCTCGCCCACGCGCGACGCGATCGTCGCCGCCGCCTGCCGGGCGTGGGCC
>JABWBB010000053.1 GCA_013360675.1 Phycisphaerales bacterium
GAGGACCAGATGGCCGGGGTTTACCGCGAGGCCGCCGCGATCGCCGCCCGCCTCGACGAAGGGCCCGACTATCGCGTCGACCCCGTCGCGCGGCGGGTCGACCTGACGCCCCGCGGCAAGCACCGTTGCGCGCTGCTCTTCGCCGAGAAACTCGCGACGGGCGGCTCGCCCATGTGGAAGGCCACGCGCCGCGGCGAAGAACTCATCCGCCAGGCGCTCGTCGCCTCGCGTTGCTACATCCACGGCCAGCACTACCAGATCGTCGAGGGCAAGGTCGTCATCGTCGACGAATACACCGGGCGATTCCTCGCCGACCGTTCGTGGGAGCACGGCCTGCACCAGTCGGTCGAGGCCAAAGAGGGGCTCGAGATCACCGCCGACCGCGAGACACTGGCCCGCATGAGTTTCCAGCGGTTCTTCCGCAGTTACCCCTTCCTGGCGGGCATGACCGGCACCGCCGCCGACGCCACGCCCGAGATCGAGAAGGTCTATTCGCGCCCGGTGACGATCATCCCGACCAACCGCCCGATCATCCGCGAGCGTTGGCCCATGCGGGTCTTTGCGCGCGACCGCGACAAGTGGATCGCGCTGGTCGATTCGATCGCCGCCATCAACGCCCAGGGCCGCCCCGTGCTTGTGGGCACGCGTTCGATCGCCCGCAGCGAGATGCTCAGCGCGCTGCTCACCCAGCGCGGCCTGGCTCACAAGGTGCTCAACGCCCACCACGACAAGGAAGAGGCCTCGCTCATCGCCGGGGCCGGGCACGGCGCCCCCGCGGGCAACGGCCCCACCGCCGCCGCCATCACGGTCGCCACCAACATGGCCGGTCGCGGCACCGACATCCTGCTCGACCTGCACGCACGCAACGCCGGCGGGCTGCACGTGATCCTGACCGAGATGCACGGGGCCGAGCGCATCGACCGCCAGTTCTTCGGGCGTTCCGGTCGACAGGGCGATCCCGGCTCGTCGCAGATGTTCGCCTCGCTGCAGGATGAGTTGATCCGCAAGCACGCGCCGCGCCTGGGCACAATGCTCGCCGCCCGCTATCCCGTGAGCGAACTCCCCGCCTCGCGTCTGGTCGAATGGGTCTTCCGCCACGCGCAGCGCAAGAGCCAGAACCGCGACCGCATCAACCGCGCGGGCGTTCTTCGCCAGGACGACTGGATCGACAAGCACCTGCCCGGCTCGGGCTGAGGCTCAGCCCAGCACGCCCGGCAGGCCGATCGCACGCCGGATGTCCGTGATCTGCCCGCAATGCACCCCGTTGTGGAATGCCATGCGCAGCCCAAGCCCCCACATCGGCACCTGCACGGCGCCCCACGGCGCGGTCTTCTCGAGCGTAGCTTCGTCGGCGTTGCGGAACCCCGCCGCAAGCCGCTCGCACGCCGCATCAAAGATCGCCACACATCGCGTCATGCCCGGATACCGGGCCTTGTCGTCGGTCGGGACCGATTTGAAGGAGACCGACTCCGTCCCGAACCGCTGGGCGTCTCCCTTGTCTGCCCCCTCGATGAAATCGGCGGCGGGGATTCCCTTGCCATCAATTTTGTCCGCCACGCGGTGCATCGTGAGGGCCAGGTGCCCCAGGTTCCACGCCACGTGGTTGGGCAGGCCGGGGGCCTGGCGCGTGTGGTTGTCGTCGGTAAATCCGGGGATGAACCGCTTGAGCAGGGTTGAACTGTTCATGACGCCTTCGGCGATGGTGTGTCCTCTGTTCATACCCTGACACTAGCCCATGCCCGCCCCCAATGAGTTCTACACCGACGCCCTGGTTTACGACGTCCTCCACACCCCCGGGACCGCTGGCGACGTCCGCGCGCTCGAACGCATCGAGCGCCGCTTCGTGCCGCGGGATCTCCCCCGAGTCTGGCTCGAGCCCGCCTGCGGGTCGGGGCGGCACCTGCGCCTTGCCGCCAGGCGAGGGATTCACGCCATCGGCTTTGATCTGAGCGAGCCGATGATCGACTATGCCCGCGCCCGGGGCTGCCCGCATGCCTTCGTCGGCGACATGCGCGCCTTCACCCTTCCCCGCGGCTCACCCCGCGTGTCGCTTGCCTTCAACCTCATCAACACCTTGCGTCACCTGGGCGGCGATCGCGCCATGCTCGATCACTTCGCCTGCATGAAGCGCGCCATGCACCCGCGCGGGGTCTACGCCGTGGGCCTGAGCCTCTCGGCCTATGGGCTCGAATGGCCCAGCGAAGACGCGTGGCGCGGGCGACGCGGCGGGCTGAGCGTGTCGCAACTCGTTCAGTTCATCCCCCCCGAGCCCGGCTCACCCGCCCCACGCACCGAGCGGGTCTACAGCCACCTCGCCATCCAGCGCGGCGAGAGCACCACGCACCAGGATTCCGCGTACACCCTTCGTTGTTACAACCGGCGCCAGTGGGATTCGCTGCTGAAGCGTGCGGGGTGGCGCGTCCTCGCCACGCTCGACCAGGACGCACGCGATCACACCATCGTCGAACCCGGCTATGGCGTCTGGGTGCTCGCCCCGGGGGCTACTCGATCCGGATCGAATCGTTGATCGCCAGATCCGAGTCCGCGTCCACCACGCTCACCACGATGCGCTGCCCCCGCAGCGTGTTGCCCCCGCCCACATACGTGAAGCGCTTCACTGTCTGGTGACCGGGGTCGAGGTTGAGGATGCTCGCCTTGCTCCGCGGCAGGCCCGGCGCAAAGGCTGTCATGTCGATGTTCAGCGTCTGCGGGGTCGCGTTGGCCACCAGCGCCTCGACGATCAAGTCCTTCCCGCCTTCGCCCGCTCGCCGATACGAGAGTTCGACTCGCACGTCGCGACGCCCGATCTCGATCGACCGCTGGATCTCCAGCGTGCCGTACGCCCGCTCCGAGGCCAGGTCGACGCGCATCACGAAGGGCTTGCGGCCGGCCTCCTCCACCGTGCTGAAGGCGATGGTGAAGGGCAGACGCTCCGTCGCGCGCGGGCCCACCGAGAACGTCAGCACGCGCGGCGAGATCTTCCAGCTCCGGTCCCGCTGCGCTCGGTCGGATTCAAACCCGCCCGGCTCGGTGATGGTGACCGTCCCGCTGATCGCCACCGACCATGGATTCTCGATCACGATGTCGCGCTCGTGGCGTTCATTGCCCGTCTCGATGAACTCGGATTCCACACGCACCGACGAGAAAAACCTCGCCAGCTGCACGTCCACGCCCTCGACAAAGACCGGCTCGGTCGTCACCGGGATGCGCACCAGCGCCCGCTTGCCGCTCGATTCAGGCGCCAGCCGCTCGGGCGGGCGCTCATTGCCGTAGAGATCTACGATCCGCAGTTCGCCCTCGCCCAGGTACGCATCGAATGAGCTCGCCCCCGCAGGGCTCTCCCGCCAGAGCACGAAGGCCCCATCCGGGCCGCCGTCCTTGGGCGCGAGGATGTGACACACAATCCCGTCCCCTGCGGGGAACTGCCCGACGACGCGACGACCCACCAGCCGATCGGCCAGGTTCCGCCACCCCGCCAGTTCGGGCGTGGGGTTGATGCGGGCCCGGCGACCCTGGGGCCAGGCCCACGGCTCGCGCAACCACAACCCGGGGATCGCCTCCGCCCCGCCCGCCACCCAGGCCTCGATCACATGCCGCGCCAGGCGTGGCACGCCCGTGGCACTTCCATAGGTATCCAGATCGAGCGGCTCGAACGCGAGCGACAGACCGGCCACCTCGCCGAACTGGCGACGCTCGCGCCACAGCGCGACCGCAACCCGCGTCGAATCGGGCAGCGCCCATTCGGGCACGCGAGCCACCACCTCCGCGCTGGTGCCCACCGCGCCGGGCCAGGCCCGAGTCACCGGCATCGGAAACACCGGGATCGGCCCGCTCACCAGCGTGGCCAGCGCACCGGTCGCCGTCCGCAGGTCTTCACGCAGCGTCGGACGCCAGATCATCGCGTCGTCGCTTACCGCCCCGATCTGCCAATGACGCACGCGCTGGCCGTACTTGTCCAGCAGCAGCCCGAGGTAGGGCATCCACACGCTCTGATCCGCCACCAGCGCCTCGAGCGGCGTGGCCCCCGACGGCAGGCCCGCGGCCTTGCACAGCGACGCGGGCGTCTCGGGCAGCGACAGCGTGACCCGGCGCCAATCCTTCAGCAGCAGATCGACCGTGGGCATCAACGCCCGTGTGCGCGTCTCGGCGGCCTCGGGCGTCATCGACGCCTCCCACACCGGGATCACGATCGCACCCGCGCCCACCCGCGTCACAAGCTCGGGCGTCTCACCCGCCATCGAGGCGGGCAATCGGCGCAGCACCAGTCCGAATCGCTCGCGTTCGCTTCGGTCCTTCGCCGTCTCCGCCGCCGTGGCCTTGATTGGCACCGCCGGGAGCCACAGGAAATCCAGGTGCGTCGAGCCGACTCGCCCCGCATCGCTGATCAGGTCCATCACCGCCCGGTACCACCCCAGCCTGGTGAGCGCGGGCACCCACGAAGCCTCGGTGATCCCCGTGCCCAGCGCCACCTCGTGACGCGCCACGATCACGCCATCGACATCCAGCACGTCGATGCGCGCCCGCAGCGTCTCGCCCGTCAGGTCGCGAACCACCGCCTTGAGCAGTGGCAGTTCCGGCGCACAGATCACGTTCACCCGTGATTGGGTTGTCAGCTCAACACGAGGCAACAGCACGGTGGCCACGTTGTCGAACCACGCCGCCCCGCTCACGTCCTGCCGCACGATCTGGTGCTTGCCCAGCACCGGCTCGGCGTACTGGTCGGGCTGGAGCAGCTCGAGGTCGATCTGCAGGTAAGCCGCCGCCGCGTTGTCGACCGGCGCTTCCACCGACAGCCCGGTCCAGACACCTTCGGAGATCACCGTGGGAGACGTCCACTCGCTCTCGGGCAGGACACGTCCGGTGGCATCGAGCAGGCGCACCCGCATCCGCGCCCGCGCATGGGTCAGCCCCCGCGTCATCACCCGCCCGGAGATCAGGTAGTCGGCCCCGGCGAAGATCGGGATCACTCCCGGTTCGAGCCTCAGGCGCGTGCTCCCGCCGCTCGTGGGCAGGCGCACCGACCCGAGCCCCTCGAACGACACGCCCCCTTCTTCCTTATACGAGAGCTCGGCCCGGTTCCACGCCGGGAAGCCCGTGCCTGGCGTGCCGGGTTCATCCTGCGCCCGCACCCAGAACCGCGGCACGGGGCTGGGGTTCTCGCTGTATTCCTCAAAATCAAAGACGCGGGTGACACGCCCCGCCGAGATCGGCCGCTCCACCGGTTCCGTGGGGGCCTTGGGCGCTTGCCCCAGCGCGGGATGCACCAACGACATGACCAGTCCCGCCGCCAGGGCGCGAAGTCCCCATCCACCCATCCGGGATTGGCCCGACTCGCTCATGCCTTGGGTTCTATCGGCCCGCGCGGCCCGTCTCCCCCAGCCGGGGTTACCACCGACGCTGCGAGCGCCGCGCCAGCGATCGACGGGCCAACTCGAGGATCATCCCCGTCGCGATCACCCACGCCGCCGACCCGACCAGGCACGCTCCCGTGTACCCCACCACCCCCATGTGTCGGGGGCCATAGTCGTACGTCTCATATCCCGACGAATACGACGAGACGGCCGAACCCTCGATCAGGACCCCGGTCTGAAAGGCGGGGTTGAAGGTCAGCACCCCCAGCAGCACCCGCTCGCCCAGATCCTCGAGCTGCGAGTTCTGGCTCACCAGCGGGATCAGCACGATCCCGCACACCATCGGCAGCAGGATCCAGACCCCCAGCCACACGCCGACGTTGAGCGACGCCGCCGCCGCGGTCTTCTTGCGGGTCAGGCTCAGAAACACGCCCATCGCGCAGATCGCCATGATCGCCGGCCCGATCGTCAGCCCATAGTGCAGCAGGACGACGGGGCGCAGCACGCCCAGGCCGACTCCCATCACCAGCATCGCGAGCAGCACCGTGCCCGGGAGCAGCCACTGCCGACGCACCGCCCCCACAAACTTGGCCATGATGATCTGTCGCGCCGAGAGCGGCGAGGTCAGCAGCACCTCCCACGTGCGGGCCTCGCGCTCGCCGGTGATCCCCCCCGCGCTGTGCACGGCGGCCAGGGCCATGGCCGCGACCGTCCCCACCAGCCCGATCACCATGTGCACTTCCCACTCATCCACCCCGCCCAGCCAGAAGGCCAGCACAAGCAGACCCAGCGCCAGCACCAGGCCGGAGATCTGGACCCATCGCGCGCTGCCCGACGCGCGCAGCTCCCGCCACAACACCGGCTCCTCGCCCACCAGGCGCGAGCGGCTCTGCGTCGCATCGCCCCGGGGCAGCGTCCGTGAAGCCTCATGCCCCCGCCCCAGCATCGCCATCCGACGACGCAGCGCGAGCGACGCCCACGTCAACGCCACGCCCCCCACCGTCATGGCATAGAGCGAAGCCCCGATCCACGTGCCCGAGACGTTGAACATCGACCTCAGCTGCATCGCGCCGCCCAACTCGAACGTCACGATGCCCAGCGCAAAGGGCGCGCACATCACCGCGCTGATCTCGAACCACGAGGGGATGGTCACCCCGATGCCAAAGACCGTGCCGCTCCAGAGCGGGGCGGTGAGCGAGAGCGAGTAGTGATTCATGACCAGCATCGTGAGCATGGGCAGCGCCCACACGCCCAGGCCCAGGAAGACCGCCGACGAGATCGCCACCGCGGGCCTGCGGGCGTAGACCGAGCAGAGCAGCCCGAGCGAGGCGGACATGACCGCCGTCGACAGGGCGATCGCCGTCAGCGCCACGACCATCTCGGGAATCACCCCGCCAAAGACGCGGATGGCCAGCAGCAGCGGCGTGCCCATCAGCGTCAGGATGGCCAGTTGCACCAACGAACCCAGCAGCTTGCCCAGCACGATCTCCCACGCCTTGAGGGGCGTGGTCAGCAGCGTGGTCAGCGTGCCCGCACGCACCTCGTCGCAGATGGTCGGCGCCGTCATCGAGGCTGCGATCAGCCACAGAAGGGCGAACTGCACCCAGGCGAGCGCCATGGTCAGCGTGGGGGCGAAGGTCTGCATCTGCTGGGCCTGCGACGCGACCCCCTCGGTCCGTTCCGCCATCGCGACCAGGTAGAAGAGCACGACAAAGCCGAGCATCATCGCCGCGTAGGCGCACCGCGTCCAATACGTCGACGACCGACGCCCCGACGCCCGCACCTCGCGAAAGAAAAATGGCCCGGGGATCCGCGCCCAGAGGGGCGTGCGGGGCCGTGCCGTCTCGGCGCTCACTGGATCGCCCCCGTGGTGAGCTTGAGGAACGCGTCCTCGAGGTTCACGTCCTCGGGCTGGAAACTCGCGATCCGCGCGCCCGACTTGATCAATCCCTCGATCAGGAAGTGATGCCCGTGCACGCCCGCGGCGATCTCGACCACCAGCGTGCGCGTCTCTTCATCCGCCACCACCCGCACCACCCGCGCGTCCGTTTCGAGGGCGGTCCGCACCGCCGCCGGGCCCGGCCCCTCCGCCTCCAGCCGCACCGCGACGCGTTCGGCCCCGGCGAGCGAGCGTGTCCGCGCGTAGGCGTCCTTGATCGAGCCGCAGTAGAGCAGCTTCCCGCGCTCGATGATCCCGATCATCGTGCACATCTCCGAAAGTTCGCTCAGGATGTGGCTGCTGACCATGAGCGTCTTGCCCATCCGCGCCAGCTCGAGCAGCAGGCTGCGCATCTCGATGCGGGCCCGCGGGTCGAGCCCGCTGGCGGGCTCGTCGAGCAGCAGCACCTTGGGGTCGTGGATCAGCACCCGCGCCACGCCCAGGCGCTGGGTCATCCCGCGCGACAGGCTGTCCACCATCGCGTCGCGCTTGTCGCGCAGGTCGGTCAGTTCCATCGCCTGTTCGATCACGCCCCGTCGCCTGGCCCGCGGAATCCGGTACGCGCTGGCGAAGAACTGCAGATACTCATCCACGGTCAGATCGTCGTACAAACCCAGGAAATCGGGCATGTACCCGATCAGGCGGCGGATCTCGTCGCCCGAGGTGCGCACATCAAGCCCGCAGACGCTCGCCGAACCCGCGTCGGCCCGCAGCAGGCACGAGAGCACCTTCATCGTCGTCGTCTTGCCCGCGCCGTTAGGCCCGATGAACCCGAAGACCTCCCCCGCCCCGATCGAGAGCGTCAGGTCATCCAGCGCCGTCAACGCGCCGTACCGCTTGGTCAGCCCATTGGTCTCGATCACTTCATGTTCTCCGTCAGGCTCATGCCCGGCCAGCGACGCTCCGCCCGCGGCCACTCATCCCCCGTTGCCAGCGGCGCCATCAGCCGCAGACTCACCCGGCGCGCGACCACACCTTCCTCGAACGTCACACCCCCCGCAACGCCCGCCACATCCAGATACACGCACGCCCACCGCCCCCCCGCTACCCGCGCCGCCACCGCCGCTTCGCGATCGATGGCCATTGGCAGCGAATTCACGGCGGAGAACCGCTCCACCCGTTCATCCATCGAAACCTGCTGCCCATACCACGACGACGCCATCTCCTTCGCCTGCGTCCAACGCCATTCCTGCTCGGGTGTGAAGGGCCCCGTCGTCGTGCCGCGCCACACACCATGCGCGTCGCGCGTCAGCGCCAGGTCGCTCCACCCCTGGCTCGTCCGCAGGCGTGCCCCCTCGAGGCTCACCCCGGGCGCGAGGCCGTCAACCACGACCGCGGGCACTCCGTCGCTCACGCGCACACTCGCGCTGACCTCGCCCGATCGCACCACGCGCCCGGGCGCCTGCTCCATGATCGTCCGCAGCATCCACTGGCCCATGCCCATGGGTCCCGGCATCGCCTCCCGGCCGCCCGAATCGGCCTGGCGCTGCACGATCGGCAACTCGCCAAACGCCAGCGGCGCGGAATCGACGCCCCCGTTGAGCACCGACACGCCCCGCCAAACCCCGCCCGATTCCATCGCCCGCAACTCGTACCGCCCGGGCCTCCCGCTGAAGAACGCCGTCACTCCCGTGCGCCAGCGCTCGACCAACTCGCCCCGCGGCAGCACGTCCACCGATTCATGCTGAAAGACTTCGGTCTCCCCGCTGCGGATCATCCACGGGGTCACCGTTGCCAGCACGCTCGCCAGCGCGATCCACCCCAGCGCCACCAGCCATGAGCGATGCCGCCACCCCAGCCGCTTGAGCACCAGCAGGTCCACCGGACCCAGCAGCACGCCCAGCAGCAGGATCGCCCCGCCGATCAGCAGCAGCGACGTCACTCCCAGCGGCGGGATCTTCGCCACGCGATCCACGCTCGCCCGCAGCGCGACCGTCTCGTACATCCCGCCCAGCGATCCGCCCCAGTACCAGTACCACCGATACTCATCCGTGACGGTGGCCTTCGAAGGGGCCATCCCCTCCACCACCGGGCGCCACATGATCCCGCTCGCCTCCGACCCCGGGTCCGTCACCCAGTCCTTGGGATCGCTCGC
Source organism: Phycisphaerales bacterium (assembly GCA_013360675.1). Classification (GTDB taxonomy): domain Bacteria; phylum Planctomycetota; class Phycisphaerae; order Phycisphaerales; family UBA1924; genus JABWBB01. The sequence goes on from JABWBB010000053.1 coordinate 9,386, forward strand.
CAGGACACAGACCATGCCCATGCCCACCGGGCCCACGGCGATCAACGCCCCGGGCGCATCATCCACTCCGCGCGCCGGCACGATCAGCCGCCACCCGTCGCGCTCGCCAAGCGCGGTCAGGGTGACGAGCCGCCCTCGCACGCGCGGCCCGATGCGATGATTCATCGGTGCATACGCCCCCTCGTCGGGCGTCAGCCACGTCACATCACCCAGCGACACAAGATCCCCCGATTCATCCTCACCCAGCAATCGTCGCCACGCCAAGCCCTGGTCCACCACGATCACGCAGCGACCGCCGGCCCCGATCCACGCCGCCAACGCCTCTACCCGGCGCGGATCCACCCCCACCAGCGCGTCGGCCCGCACGACCACCATGTCGATCGAGTCATACGCGATCCAGTTCAGCGGCAACTCCTGGCCCAGCGCGGTCGGGAAGACGCGACCCCAGAACGCCGCGGCCCGTTGCTCGATCGTCATCGCATCGGTGCTGCTGGCCGGACGCGGGGCGGCCTGGTTCTGCGTCACCTTGGATGCCGCACCCACACCCGTCTCACCGATCATCAGGATCTCAAACAGATCATCCGAAAGAGGCAAGGCCAGCGTGCTGTCCGACCCTTGCCGAGTGAACCTCACCCCGCGGCTCGATCGATCGTCCGTCAGCAGTACCTCGACATCATCGCAGCCGTTGGGCAGCGCACAGACCAGTTCGACGGGTGTGGTGCGCCCGGGCGTCGCGCTCGCCGCGGTCACGATCCGTGTTTTCTGCGTGGCGTCCTGGCGATAGGAGAGGCTGACCGTTCCGGTGAAACCCGAGCGCCCGCCGTTGATCCACACCGTCACGGGGGCGAATCGTTCGATGGGCATCGAGTTCGTAAAGCCCCACTGCACGCGCTCGATAAAGGGGCCATTATCCTCCTTCGCCTGCCCCCACACCATCCGCGTTGCCAGCAGTGCAACGGCAATCGCCCAGAAAATCAGCACCCGGCGTGTCACACGTACACCTTCCGGTTGTAGACCCACCACTCGACCATCAGCACCAGCAGCGCGCCCAGCAGCAGCCAGGGCCACAGCCGGCGCACACCCTCGGTCCGCGTCTTGAGGCTCGCCGTCGCCACGTCCGAGGCCAGCGGCAATCGCGTGGCCGCCCGCACGTCCGACTCGCCCGAGTCATTCAGATTCACCGCGTAGAGCCGCACCGCGCGCCCGCTCACGATCTGGTCCGTCGGGCCCGCCGCCCCCTTCCACGACACCTCGTACAGCCCCGTCGTGCCCAGCGGGCCGATGATGACCGAACCATCCGCGCCAGCGATCAGCGGCGTGCGCTCCCCGTCAGGCATCTTGCGCACATCAACATCCTGCGCACCCGCGGGCAAACGGTCGCGGATCTCGCGCCCGGGCTGGCTCTGCCGCCCCGTCTCCTGCACCGAGCCCTCGTCGCCCAGGTATTGCACCGCCTGCGCCAGGAAGACGACGTAACTCACCCGCAGGGGCCACGTGCTCTTCATCACGTCAAAGCCCACCACGATCGCGCGCACCGCGGGCGTCTGCATCTCCACCACCGCTGGCCCGCGGTCCCCCTTGGCCAGGACCGTCGCCCCCAACTCGCGCGAGACCTCGAGCACCGGCATCGCCCCCGCCTGCACATCATCAAGCATCAGGTTCTTCATCGCCGGGTGGTCGCGCGTCCAGTCGATGATCACCCCCACGCCCCCGTCCCCTTTGCGCACGATCCCCGACGCGCCCCGCGGCAGTTCGCCCAGCACCAGGTACCGCCCCGGCGACAGCGGATTCCCCGCCGCGTCCGCCTCGGGCACCCAACCGTCCAGCACCACCACGTCAAACTCGCCCGCCTTGCCGCGCCGCAGCGTCTCTTCCCAGGTGCCCGGCGTGAACTGCGACAGCCGCGACAAGGGCAGGCCCGACAACGCCGCCTCCAGGAACGGATTGCCCGCGCTCGACACCACCGCCACCGATAGCCGCTTGGCCGCCGGCACCGCGAGGAACCCCTCGTTGTCCAGCGCGAAGGTGTCCTGCTCGAGCATCGTGCCCGAACCTGGCGAGAGCAGCCGCACGCGGATCGACGCGGCCCCGGCCTCCTCCATCGAGAAGGCCACCCCCGCCACGCCCGGTCGCGCCCATGTCTCGGGCATCTTCGCCAGTGCTTCCGGGGCGGCCGTCCCCTCGGGCGCGGGGCCGTCCTCCTTCACCCCGGGCACCGTCACGCTCTTGATGCCCGCCACACGCCCGTTCACCATGATCTCGGCGTCGACGCGCCGGTCCATCGCCTCGTTATTCTCGATTCCCGCGTAGACCGTCAACTGCGCCGGGTTGTCGAAACTCCGCTCGGCCCGCAGCGAGGTGATCCCCACGTTCCCCGCCGCCTTCGTGCCGATCATGTGATACTCGACGCGGTTCTCCGGGCCGGGCTTGGCCCGTGTCGCGTCGGGGATGCGCCCATCGCTGAAGACGTGCATCGTCACGGGCTGCCCCGCCGTCAGCCCCTCGATCGCCTGCCCCTCGACCAGGCGCTTGGGCAGGTGCGCGATCGCCGCGGCCATGGTCGCCTCGATCGACGTGGGCGTCTGCGCTCCCGTGATCGAATCGATCGCCGCCCGCAGCCGCGCCTTGTCGCCCGTGAACTGCTGCACGATCTGCGGCCCGGCGTCAAAGGCGATCACCATCGCCTCGTCGGCCTCGTCCTTCGAAAAGACGCCCCCCTCGCGCAGTTCGTCCACCATCGCCTTGGCCGCCCGGCGGGCCTGCTCGAGGCGCGAGATCGTCCCGCCCCGATCGTCGGGCACGTCGGTCGTGCTCATGCTCGCCGAGCGATCGATCAGGATGATGTGCCGCTGCGTCTCAAACCGCTGCGTCACGCTCTGGGGCTGCGCGACCGCGACCAGGGCCGCGCCAAGCACCAGCAACTGCAAAAACAACAGCAGGTTCCGGCGCAGGCGCTGGAAGGGCGCGTTGGCCTGCAGGTCCTGGATGGCCTTGCGCCACAGCAGCGTGGTCGAGATCTCGACATCGCGCCGGCGCAGTTTGAGGAAATAGAGGATCAGCAGCGAGGGCACGGCGATGGCCGCCGCGATCAGCCCGATCCCCGGGGTCAGCCACGTCACTTGACCACCCCCCGCTTGCGCAGCGAATCCAGGATGAACGACTCGATGGGCGTGTCGCTGCGGATGGTGAGCAACTGCATCTCGCGCCGCGCGCAGAACTCGCGCAGGCTCTCGCAATACGCCGCCAGGTTCGCCTTGTAGCGCTTGAGCAGCGGCGCCGAGACGGTGATCTCCGCCATGTCCATGTCTTCGACGTCGCGCAGGCGCAGGTCGCCCACGAGGTCCGGCTCGACCTCTTGCGGGCTGAGCACCTGGATGCAGAAGACGTCGTACCCGCGCCCCTTGAGCAGTTTCAGCCCCGTCTCGAACCCCTCCTTGAAGAAGAAATCCGAGAAGACCAGCATGATCCCCTTGCCCCGGCGCGACAGGGCGATCCGCTCGGCGGCCTCGCGGAACGAGAACGAGCCGCCCGGCTCGACCGAGCACATCCAGCGGGCCAGGTCGTGCACGCGCCGCTTGCCGCGCAGGTCGCGCACGCTCGACTGCACCGCCCCCTCGCCCATCGCCGTCGCCGCCACGCGGTTGAGGTTGACCAGCCCGACATAGCCCATCGCCATGGCGGCCCGCTGCATGAAGGCGAACTTGGAGGGGATCCCGCAGTCCGACGAGGCGCTGGCGTCGATCACCACGTGCAGGGCCAGGTCTTCCTCCTCGAGGAACAACTTGAGGAAGAGGGTGTCGAGGCGCGCGAAGATGTTCCAGTCGATGTGGCGGATGTCATCGCCGCTCACGTACGACCGGTGGTCGGCGAACTCGACGCTCTGCCCGCGCTTCTTGCTGCGGCGTTCACCCTTGAGTTTGCCGTAGAAGACCTTGCGGCTGGCCAGGTCCAGCGGGTCCAGGCGCGCCATCAACGTCGACGGGAGTAACTCCTCCAGCGTCTTGGGCCTCGTGATGTCCGTCGTGCGTTGCATGCGTGTCCTGTTACACCCCGGCCTTCACCGGCTCGGTTTGCGTCAGGTCCACGATCTGCTTCACGATCGCGTCCGGATCGATCCGGTCGGCCTCGGCCTCGAAGTTCAGCAGCACGCGGTGGCGCAGGCACATCGCCGCCGCCGCACGGATATCCGCGAAACTCACGTGGTAGCGCCCCTCGACCAGCGCCCGCACCTTGCCCGCGAGCATCAGCGCCTGGGCCGCGCGCGGGCTCGCCCCCCAGCGCACATACTTGTTCGTCGGGCCCGTGGCCCCGCCCGCGGCGAACTGCCCCTCGGGGTGCGTCGCCAGCACCAGCCGCGCCGCGTATTCCTTCACGTGCGGCGCCACGATCACCCCGCGCACCAGCGCCTGCAGCGCGAGGATCGTCGGCCCATCCAGCACGGGCTTCACCTCCGCCGTCGCCTGCCCCGTCGTGCGATCGAGGATTGTCATCAGGTCGTCGAGTTGGCTGTAGCCCACCACCACCTTGAAGATGAACCGGTCCAACTGCGCCTCGGGCAGCGGATAGGTCCCCTCCTGCTCGATGGGGTTCTGCGTCGCCAGCACCAAGAAGGGCTGGTCGAGCTTGTACGTCACTCCGCCCACCGTCACGCTGCGTTCTTGCATCGCCTCGAGCAGCGCGCTCTGCGTCTTGGGCGTGGCGCGGTTGATCTCGTCGGCCAGCACGATCTGCGCGAAGATCGGCCCGCGCTGAAACTCGAACTTGCGTCGACCCGTCTGCGGGTCCTCCATCACCACGTTCGTCCCGATCACGTCCGCGGGCATCAGGTCGGGCGTGAACTGGATGCGGCTGAAGGGCAGGCTCAGCGCCTGCGCCAGCGTGCGCACCAGCAGCGTCTTGCCCAGCCCCGGCACGCCCTCGAGCAACACGTTGCCCCCCGCAAAGAGCGCCATCAGCACCGAGTCCACCACCTCGGTGTGCCCCACCACCACCTTCCCGATCTCGCCCTTGAGCCGCCCGAACGTCGCGCGGAACTTCTCGCACTGCTCGCGCACTTCCGCCGGCGTTTCCATCACCATCTCGCGCTGTGCCACGCCCATGTTCAACTCCTGGTAAAACCGTCACTCGCCTTTCATCAACCTGGCTTTCGTCTCGCCTACTCCTCGTCCATCCCCTCGCGGGCCTTCTTCTTGGCCTTGAGCAGGCGCCCCATGCCGTCGCCCTCCGCGCCCGGCGCCGGCGCCTTGCGCGGCTCGGCGGGCTTGGGGGCCTGCCCC